>JAXMBB010000006.1:0-280602 GCA_046350135.1 Gemmataceae bacterium | reverse complement strand
AGAGCGTCTTGCCCGAGCCGGTCGGCCCGATCAACAGGATGTTGCTCTTCTCGACTTCCACCTCGCGGGAGTCGCCCATGCTCAACCGCTTGTAGTGGTTGTTCACCGCGACGGAGAGCACCTTCTTCGCCCGCTGCTGCCCGATCACGTACTGGTCGAGCCGCTCCTTGATGGAGCGCGGGGAGGGGATGTTGGACGTGGCGGCCTTGGGCCCGCCGCGCCGCTTCTTCTCCTGATCGATGATGGACTGGCAGAGTTCGATGCACTCGCCGCAGATGTAGACGTCGCCGGGGCCTTCCACGAGCGGGCCGACGTCGCGATGCGAGCGGCGGCAGAACGAGCAATACGCGTTGCGATTGCGGCCGGCCGTGCCGGGGGGTTTGCGGTTGCCGGAGTCGGAGGTGCGGTCCGCCATTCGGGCTCCCGAAGCTGGATCGTGAGTGTGGTCGGTGAACGGTTCGGCCGGTCGTGCGGATCGCGCGCCCTCACACGCGCGTCGCTCGTCCGGTTCGCCGCGGGGTCCACCCCGCGGGGAAGATTGCGACAGGTCCGGGCCCCGTCTTCAGCCAATCATACCGCGACTGCGTGTCGATACAGCACGGGTTCGTCAAAACTCGCGCAATCGGCGGGCGAAACGACCCGTCCCTGCGGGTTCTTCGTGCGAGGGCGGATGGGGAGTTCGTGCCGGGAGCGCGGTTCTTCCGGTGCCCTGCAAGGCCTGCGGACGGCGGAGCACCCAAGCGAGGGGCGCCACCAGCATCGCCAAGGCGTTCAACAGGTGCGTCTGGTTCACGAACGTGAACGATAGCAGATTGGCGGCTCCGACCGCAAGCAACGCTTGGCGCAACCGGCTGGCACGGGGCAACCACACGGCGAGCGGCAGCACCATGCCGAGATACCAGGCGTGATACTTCGGGCTCGCGAGCAGCACTGCGAACAGCAGCAACACACTGTCGCGCACGAGGTCGTGGCGTACATCGTCGCCGCGGCGGAGCAGGCGGGCCGTCAGCAGCGAACCGGCCAGCGCGGCGAACGCGCTCCAGCACGCCAACTTGATGCCGGCGAAGAGCCACCCGTGCTCGGCCTCGTTCACGCGCAGGACTTCGAGCGGGAACGTCGCGATCGAGGCGATCGAGTTATGGATCGCCGTGAGGTTCGAGCCCATTCGCGAGAAGTATCGGGCGTCGAAGCCGTCGCGATAGGGCCACCAGCAGGCGAGGGCGAGGGCGAGGGCCGCGGTGCAACTGGCAGCGGTTCGCCACCAACCGAACCGGCGAACCGAGGCGACGAGGAAGAACGGTACCACGACGACCGACAGGTATTTGACCAACGCCGCGGCCGCGAGTGCGGGAAAGATCACCAGCCAGCGACCGCGGAGGAAGCCGACGACCGCGACCGCGACGCCCAACGCCAATTGCAGATCGTTGTGGGCGTTCGAGACGCCGTGAAGCAGAAGCAGCGGGTTCCACAGGACGAGGAACACCCCGCGAATCGGCGTGCTCCGCCCGGCCGCGCGACCGCCGATCCCGATCACCCAGCCGAGCAACAAGAAGCACGACGCGGCGATCGCCTTCATGAGGAAGACGGCCGTCGCATGGTCGGGGCCGCTGATCGTACAGGCCGCGTGCGTCTCGATCGCAAACAGGAAGCCGTACGAGCAAGGAACGAACTGCCACTTCTGACAGAACATCGGATCCGTCAGCCCGGTCGGCATTTCATAGAGCAACACGTCGTACGGGTTCACCCCGTAACCCGCCTGCTGCCAACCGATGTTGACGTAGACCAAGACATCATCGGACTGGAACGCGGGGACGAATGCTGCGGCCAGAGTCAGGGCCACGGCATACCCGACGACGATTCGGCGGGCGCGAGCGGATTCCGAAACGATTTGCAGTGCACGGTAGCCGATCGCGAACGCCGCGGCGAGGCCGAGAATCAGCCCCCAGCGGAGCAATTCCTTCGCCGCACCGCCGAGCTGCGGGAAAGCCAGCAAGCTCCCGGCACCCACCGCGTAAAGCCCCACGCCTGCGATTCCGGCACTGTGAAGCGCTCGGAACGGGTGCCGCGGGCGCGCCGACCAGAACTTGGACAAGATGGGCGGGTGATCGGGCGAAGCCATGTACGGAACCCGCGGTGGAAACACCGTTTCTTCGGCCGATTGCCGCCGCCGATTGATGCAAAGCCGGTCCGTGCCGTCACTTCTTCGTAACTTCCTGCGGGAAAGCGCGATTGATCACGGTGTCCCGGCACAGAATAATGAAGAAACCTCGTGGAGGAGCAAACCCATGATGCGATGTTCACGGTGGCTTGCCTCGTTCGCCGCGGCCGCGGCCCTGCATGGCACCGGGTTCGCCCAGGACAAGAAGGACGAACCGAGGAAAGTGGAAGAGGCCAAACCCGCCATCGATCCGAAGGACGTGCGGGTCGGCCCGCCGCCGGAACTGGCGGAGCTTCGCAAAGCGGTGGAAGACGCCGCCCGCAAGGGCGAAAACGTGGACGAGATTCGCAAGCAACTCGAGGCCTTGGAAAAGGCGTTGGCCGGCAAGGCATGGGTGCGACCGAAGCCGATGGAGGATCCCCCGGAGCCGCGGGTCGATCCGCGCCGCAACCCGCGCGAAGACGTGCCGCGACCGGTGCCATTCCCCGGCATCGAACCCCGCATGGCGGAGAATCTGCAGAAGGCCCAGGAACTCATGCTGAAGGCCGCGCTCCTTCGCGCGGAAGATCCCGCGGAGGCGGAACGCCTCATGAAACAGGCCCGGGACCTGCTGGGCGCCAACGGCCGCGGCCTGCTCATTCCCCCGCGCATCGACATCCTGCCCGTGGTGCCGGCCGGCCGCGGTTCACGGTTGGGCGTCCGTGTCGAGGAAGTGCCCGAGGCCATGATCGAACGCTTTGAACTGCCGGAGGGCAACGGCATCCTGGCGGCCGAAATCGTACCCGATTCCGCAGCTGAGAAGGCGGGCCTGAAGGCGGGCGATGTGATCGTCGAGTTCGCGGGCAGGCCCGTGGGCACCGATCCGACCCGTTTCGTTCGCGCCGTGCAAGGCATGAAGCCCGGCGAGAAGGTGGACATCGTCTACTACCGCAAGGGCAAGAAGCAGGAAGCCAAGGGCGTTCAACTGGCGGATTTGGATCAACGTCGCGATGTCGATCCGCCGCGTGCCGTTCCGATCCCCGTGCCGATTCAGCCGGAACTGAATCCCCGCTTGCAGCCAGTGCCCTTCCCCGTTCCGCCGGACCTGAACCCGCGCGGCGCGGGCAAGAGCATCAGCGTGCAGGTTCAGAACGGCAAGGCGAGCATCGAGTATGCGGAGGACGGCGTGAAGGTGTCCATCGAGGGCACGGTGGCGGACGGCAAAGTGACGCCCACGAAGATCGCGGTGACGGAAGGCCGCAAGACGGTGGACGCGGAATCCATCGAGAAGTTGCCCGCCGAGCACCGCGACCGTGTGAAGCGAATCTTGGAGGAAGTGAAGCTGAAGTGAGCTCGAACACAGCTGCATGTTCGCAGCCCTGGGGATAACTCCTCGCGCCGGTGACGGTCGTTTTGCAGCGGTCGTCACCGGCGGTTTCGTTCCGCGACGCCACGAACAATTCCCCGGAATCTTTCGACCGGATCCGACGCTTGGCCGCCATTCGCGCGAGCACTTTTCCCCAGCTTCCGGCCCGGCTCAGCTCCGCTACAAGACGTGTGCAGCTGATCCCGACGCGCCGCTTCCACTGACACGAATCGCGTTCGCCTTTCTACTGCTGCTTTGGTTTAAAACTCAAGAATGAAAGCATAAACTGATCCCACACGAACGCACCGAACCATTCACGGAACGCACCTCATGAAGATCACGTGCGCACGGGAAAGCCTGCTCACGGCGTGCCAGCAAGTCGCCGCCGCAGTCGCCGCCCGCACCACCAAGCCGATCCTCAGCAACGTGAAGGCCACGGCCGCGGACGACGGCCTCACGCTCATCGCCCAGGACATGGAAGTGGGCATCCGCTACGAGCTTCGCGGTGTGCAAGTGGCGAAGGCCGGCGAGGCGATCCTCGCCATCCAACACCTCACTTCGATCCTGCGTGAGAGCCAGGATCCGGACGTGACGATCGACGCCAACGACGACGGCGCGAAGGTGAAGATCGGCACCAGCCGTTTCGAGATGAACGGCTACCCGGTGAACGAGTTCCCGGATCTGCCCGCGTTCGACCAAGGCGACCGCTACCACGAAGTGAGCGCGGGCGATCTCCGCCGCATGATCCGCCGCACGTCGTTCGCCGCGGACAAGAAGGACAGCACGCGATTCGCGCTGAGCGGCGTGCTGTGGGAAGCGGAAGGCAAGCAAGCCCGCCTCGTGGCCACGGACAGCAAGCGGCTTGCCGTGTGCGAAGGGCCCGCGACGCTGCACGGCCCTGCGGACACGACCAAGGGCTCGCACCTCGTGCCGGCCAAGACCATGAGCCTGCTCGAACGCAACCTCACGGACGATGGCGAACTCATCCGCGTGGCCTTGCGGCCGAACGAAGCGATGTTCCAGACGGAACGCGCGATGATCTACACGCGGCTCGTGGAAGGTCGCTACCCTCCGTACCGCGACATCATCAGCCAGACTCGGAAGCAGGCGAACATCAAGATCGCGTTGCCGGTGGAGTCGTTCCTCTCGCGGGTGCGTCAGGCCGCGATCATGACGGACGACGAGAGCAAGCGGGTGGACTTGAGCTTCGAGGCCGGGAAGGTCACGATGAAGGCACGCGGCGCCGAGACCGGCTCCAGCGAAGTGGTGATGATGCTGCCGGAGTACGACGGCTCGCCGGTGACGATCGCATTCGACCCGCAGTACGTGATCGAGTTCCTCCGCGCGATCGACGGCGAACCGACCGTGCAACTGGAGCTGAGTGACGGCAGCAAGCCCGCGCTGTTCCAGGTGGGCGAAACGTACAAGTACCTCGTGATGCCGCTGGCAGGGTGAGCGATTCCGTTTAGCCGCGACCCGGAGTCCTCGGAGGGGATCGCGGCGGTGTCGAGTTCTTCGAGTGATTCATCATGGACGACAAGAAAGGCCCGGAGAATCTGGGCGACATCCTCGGCAAGCTCTTTGCCGCGCGCGGGTGGGGCCGCAAGAACGACCGCCTCAAGTTGGAAGGGGCGTGGGCCGAGGCCGCTGGGCCGCAGCTGCTCAAAGAAACCCGCGTGATGAACGTCCGCCGCGGTGTCATGGAGATCGAAGTGAAGGGCTCGGTGCTGCTCCAGGAACTGGCCCAATTCCACAAGCGCAGCCTCCTCGGCAAACTGCGGAAACTGCTCCCGAGCCTCACGCTGACTGATCTGAAATTCAAAGCTGGCGTGTGGTAAAATACATGAGGCAATCACTGCACTGTGTCGCGCGGTTGGCAGACATTTACGCCGTGCGAGATTTGGATTCGATCAAGGACGCATTTCAGGCGATGCGAGTTCGGGATTCGCGTGGATGCAATAGCTTCTGGATCAAACGAGGCGACAGTGAGTATCCTCAACTGGCGGTCTTGGTGAAGGATGATTTGGCATGCGTGCATCATTTTCCAAGAGTGTCGGAAGCGGGCTATCAATCTGTGGGCGAGGCAGGGACCGACAAAACCACGACGTTCTTCATCAGTTCAGGAAATGATGAAGTCGAAGTACTGAACTCAGCGATCGTGCCGTTCGCGGTGGCGCTGAAAGCGGTCGAGTACTTTCTTCATACCGGGGATCGCCTGCCGTTAATGGACTGGCTCGAACTGTAGCTTGCGAGGCGGATCATGGTCATCATCAGCACCGAACACATCACGAAGACCCCCGGCGTGTGCGGCGGGAAGGCGTGCATCGCGGGCCGTCGTATCCGCGTGATGGACATCGTCGTTTGGTACAAGCACCAAGGGCGCTCCGCTGCGGATATCGCGGAGAGCTTTTCCATCACGCAGGCCGATGTTCATGCCGCGATGGCCTACTACCTGGACCACGAGGAAGAAATCGAAGCGTCGTTCGAAGAATCCCGGAAGTGGGACGAGTTCGGCAAGACACAACCATCCAAGCTGAAGGAAGCGCTCGCGAAGAACCCCGAACTTCGGGAGAAGTTTGGTGGCTGATGCGATCAAGTACTACTTCGACGAGCACATGGACCCTGCCATCGCTCGCGGGCTTCGCCGAGTCGGCATCGACTGCCTCACGACGAAGGAGGCGGGCCACCTCGGTTGGGACGATCCCGAGCAACTCGATTTCGCTACGTCCGAGAAACGCATGATCGTGACATTCGATGTCGATTATCTCGTGTTGAATTCCACTGGCGTATCTCACGCCGGCATCGTGTGGGCATTGGAGCAGAAATATTCCATCGGCCAACTCATATCGAAGTTGTCCGGCTTGCATATTCTCAAGACCGCCGACGACATGCTGAACCACGTCGAATACCTTTAACGAAGGACACCCTCACATAATGAGCACGCAGTACACCGAAGAGAACATGAAGTCCCTCAAGGACGCGGCGCACATCCGGCAGAACCCCGGCATGTACGTCGGCAACACCCAGTCCGCCGGGCTGCACCACCTCGTCTATGAGATCGTCTCCAACTCCGTGGACGAAGCGCTCGCCGGATACTGCAAGAACATCCGCGTCGTGCTGCACAAGGACGGCTCGGCGTCCATTGCGGACGACGGCCGCGGCATCCCCGTCGGCATCAAGAAGGACACCGGCAAATCCGCGCTCGAAGAAGCGATGACCGTCGCCGGGAATAGCGGCAAGTTCGACAACGACGCGTACCGCATGTCCATCGGGTTGCACGGCATGGGCGCCAAGGCCATGACCGCGCTCTCCGAATGGGCCGAAGCCGAGGTCCGCCGCGACGGCCGCGTGTACAAGATGGAGTTCGAGCGCGGCTACGCCTCCAGCGAACTCCAAGACCTCGGCCCGGCTCCCGCCGGCGTCACCGGCACCACCATCACCTTCAAGCCGGACCCCGAAATGTTCGGCGATCTGACATTCTCCTATGAGACGCTCATCGATCGCTTCCGCGAAATCGCCTACCTCAACAAGGGTCTCGCGATCAGCGTCACGGACGAACGCGACGGCCGCAGCGAACACTACAAGTTCGACGGCGGCATCGCCGAGTACGTCGTGTGGCTGAACACCGGCGAAACCCCCGAACACGCGCCGATCTACATCCAGAAGGAAGTCGATTATCCGCTCGACCCGAAGTTCAAAATCAATGTCGAAGTCGCGATCCAGTACAACTCGGGCGAAGAAAAGGTGGAGCGTTGCTTCACCAACGGCGCGTTCAACCCCGTCGGCGGCACGCACCTCTCCGGCTTCCGCGCCGGCGTCACGAAAGCGATCAACGCCTACGGCAAGAAAGAGAACATCTTCAAGGACAACATCGAACTGCGCGGCGAAGACTTCCGCGAAGGCCTCACCGCCGTCATCTGCGTCGGCCACCCGGATCCGCTGTTCGAATCGCAAACCAAGATCAAGCTGAACAACCCGGAAGTGGACGGCATCGTCGCCAGCGTCGTGTACGAATTCCTCACGGATTACCTCGAAAAGAATCCGAAGGACGCGACGCGGATCTGCAAGAAGATCATGCTCTCCGCCGAGGCCCGCATCGCGGCGAAGAAGGCCCGCGACGCCCTCATCGACCGCAAGAAGCTGCTCGGCGGCGGAGGCCTCCCCGGCAAACTCTTCGACTGCACCACCCGCGAACGCGACAAGAGCGAACTCTTCCTCGTGGAAGGCGATTCGGCCGGCGGCTCCGCCGAGAGCGGCCGCGACCGCATGTTCCAGGCCGTGCTCCCGCTTCGCGGCAAAGTGCTGAACGTCGAGAAGGCCCGCCTCGAGAAGCTGCTCAACAACAAGGAAATCGCCGCCCTCATCTCCGCCGTCGGCGTGGACATCGAGAACGTCGAAGACATCAGCAAGGTGCGCTACGGCAAAGTCGTGATCCTCACGGATGCGGACGTGGACGGCCAGCACATCCGCACGCTGCTCCTCACATTCTTCTTCCGTCAGATGCGGAAGCTCGTGGAGGAAGGGCACGTGTTCGTGTCGCGGCCGCCGCTCTTCAAGCTCACGGAGAAGAAGGTCGCCCGCTTCATCCAGACGCGCGAAGAGATGGCCCGCATCCTGAACGAACGCGGCCTCAAGGACACCGTGCTGAACGTGCTGCTCGAGAACCCGCGCACGATCACCGGCGACGCCCTGGCCCAACTCATCCCCGTGCTCACCGAGATCGACACGGCCGCGATGAACCTCGAACGCCGCGGCTCGTCCCTCGATGCGTTCGTGTCCAAGGCCAAGGACGGCGCGTTCCCGATGTTTCACGTCCGCTTCGCCGGGCAGGACCACTGGTTCTTCTCGAACGAGGAAGTGACGGAGTTCCGCAAGAAGCAGGCGGAATCGCTCGGCAAGGAACTCGTCCACGCGGACGATCTCGCGGTTTCGTCCGGCACGCCGGCCGAGGATGCCGCCCGCTACACGCTGGACGAATGGCATGAAGTGCGCGGTCTCAACCGCGCTGCGAAGAAACTCCTCGATGCGGGCTTCACCTTGAAGGACCTGCTGCCGTTGGCGCGCGTCGCGGGCCGCGACCCGGCCGTGCGTTTCGTGATGGAGCGGGACGGCGTGCGGAAGGAACTGGTCCACCTCCGCGAGTTGGTCGCGGTCATCAAGCAGTTCGGCGAGAAGGGCATCACCGTGACGCGGTTCAAGGGCTTGGGCGAAATGGACCCCGAGGAACTGTGGGAGACGACGCTCGACCCCGCGAAGCGGACGATGATGAAGGTGACGATGGAGAACGCGGCCGAGGCGGAGAAACTCTTCCGCACGCTGATGGGCGAAGAAGTGGAAGGCCGCCGCGCGTTCATCATGGCGAACAAGATCGACAACCCCGAAGACATCGACTACGGCGCGTGATGGCCGACTATCTGGAATCGGTGTGTTGACCTCCGCGAACGATCGACCATGAGCCTGATCAAATCCAAAGCCCGCGTCGCCGATCACGGGGAGGTCTTCACTCCGCCGAACATCGTCGAAGCGATGCTCGACCTCGTGAAGGACGAAACCGAGCGCATCGATTCCCGCTTCCTCGAACCGGCGTGCGGCAGCGGCAACTTCCTCGTCCGCGTCCTGCAGCGCAAGCTCGACGCCGTGGACCGCAAGTACGGCAAATCCGACTTCGAGCGGCGGAACTACGCGCTGCTCGGCCTCATGTGCATCTACGGCATCGAACTGCTCGCGGACAACATCGCCGAGTGCCGCGCGAATATGCTCGACATCTTCGCCATGCACTTGGAACTCACCGAGACCGACGAACTGTACCGCGCCGCGGCCTACGTGCTCTCGCAGAACCTCGTCCACGGCGACGCGCTGAAGATGCGCACCGCGGACGACCAACCGATCACCTTTGCCGAGTGGGGCTACTTGGGGAAGGGGAAGTTCCAGCGCCGCGACTTCTGCTACAAGAACCTCACCGGATCGGCGGAGTTCAGCAAGCAGCCCGCCCGCAACGAGACCCGTTCTTGGTTTGCCGAACTCGGCAAGGATGCGATTTTCACTCCGGAGAAGACCTACCCGCCGATGACGATCCGCGAACTGGCCGTCGCTGCGAAGGAGGCCCCATGAGCCTGCAAGCCTCGTTCATGCTCCGCGGCCACAATCCGGACGTGCTCACCTGCATCGCCAACCTCTCCAACGACGAAGTCTTCACGCCGCCCGAGTTCGCCAACCGCATGCTGGACACGCTGGCCGAAGCGTGGGCCGCCGGCCACAACGGCGCGAACATCTGGGCGAACAAGACCGTCCGCTTCCTTGATCCCTGCACCAAGTCCGGCGTCTTCCTCCGCGAAATCACCCGCCGCCTCGTGGGCGGGCTGGCAACCGAGATTCCCGACCTGCAGAAGCGCGTCGATCATATTCTGACGAAGCAGGTGTTCGGGATCGCCATCACGCACCTCACGAGCCTGCTGGCGCGGCGAAGCGTGTACTGCTCGAAGCACGCCAAGGGCAAGCACTCCATCGCCAAGGCGTTCGCAACGGACGACGGCAACATCTGGTTTGATCGGTTGGAACACACTTGGGAGAAGGACAAGTGCAATTACTGCGGCGCGAGTAAGGAGACATTCAACCGCGGTGAAGACTTGGAAAGCCACGCCTACGCCTTCATCCACACGGACGACATCAAAGCTCGGGTCGGCGAGCTGTTCGGAGGCAAGATGCAGTTCGACGTGATCGTGGGAAATCCACCGTACCAGTTGGACGACGGCGGCTACGGAACGAGTGCCGCTCCAATCTACGACAAGTTTGTCGAGCAGGCCAAGGCGTTGGAGCCGCGCTACCTGTCAATGGTGATCCCCGCTCGTTGGTTTACGGGCGGCAAGCAACTTGATGATTTCAGGAAGGCCATGCTCGCTGACAACCGCCTACGCTCCATTGACGACTATCTCAGCGCGGCCGACGTCTTTCCCGGGGTGGGCCTTAAAGGAGGCGTTTGCTTCTTTCTCTGGGATCGTGAAAACCCTGGCACATGCCGCGTTACCACGAACTACAAAGATGAGGCTCCATCAACGGCCACCCGCAAGCTGCTGGAAGAAGGCGCAGACGTATTTATCCGCTTCAATGAGGGGTTGTCGATACTCAAGAAGGTCGCTTCCGTTGAAAACGCTCAATCACGCTCGTTGGCACTGCCTGAGGAAAAGCGATTCGACAAGCTCGTTAGCTCTCTGAGACCCTTCGGACTTCGAACGTTTTTCAAAGGCAAGCCTACAAAGTCACCCGGCGATGTGGTCGTTTACCAGAACGGCGGCAAGGGATACATCGCCAGAAGCAAGATTACAACTGGCCAAGACCTGATTGATAAGTGGAAAGTATACATCGGCCGAGCCGCACCAGGCACCGGCAACAGAGACACTTATCCTCACAGAATCATCAGCACTCCGTTCCTCGGAGAGCCGGGTTCCATTTCCTCCGAGACATACCTCTGCATCGGTCCGTTCGACTCCAAGAGTCAGGCAGAAAGCGTGTTGTCCTATCTTTCGTGTCGCCTAACTCGGCTTCTGATCCTTCTGCACAAGCCTTCCCAGGACACGACACGCAAGGTCTATACATTCGTGCCGACGCAGAAGTGGAACAAACAGTGGACGGATGAGGCTCTTTACGCCAAGTACGGCCTCACCGCAGGCGAGATCGCATTCATCGAGAAGATCGTGCGTCCGATGGGCGACCGCGATGAGTAAGCCCATCGACGAAATCCTCACGCCCAAGCCGGTCCTGCGGCCGCGGATCTACGCCTACGCGATCGCTGGGCTCGCTTTGTTAGTTGAGGTAGAATCCATGGAAGGAGAAGGTCCATGACGACACTCGTCGCTCCACCCAGACAATTGGACGCACTTTTTGCCAAACTCATGTTCTGCCTCTGCTGAACTTGGAAATTGACGAGCGCGGCTGAGGTGACGACACTCCACTCTGGAGTGTCCGTCATGAGCACGCCCGAACGAAGGCATTTCCCGCCCGCCGCCAAGGTCGCGATCCTGCGAAAACACCTGCTCGAAGGCCAACCCGTCTCCGAGGTCTGCTCCGAGGCCGGCATCGCCGTCTCGCAGTTCTACCAGTGGCAGAAGATTTTCTTCGAGCAAGGCGTCGCCGCCTTCGAGACCACCCGCGCCAAGTCCGCCGCCGACGACGCCAAGGACAAGAAAATCACCGCCCTCGAAGAGAAGCTCCAACGCAAACACGAGGTGCTCTCCGAACTCCTGGAGGAACACGTCCAGTTAAAAAAGAACTTGGGGAACCCTGACCGGCCAGTGGGTTGCCCCGGATGTCCGCGACGCCATCGTCGACTTCGTTCGCACCTGGAGCGTCAAGGCCGGCCTCACCGCCGGCCGGTTGCTCCGCTGGATCGGGCTGGCCCCGTCCACCTACCACACCTGGAAAGAGCCGCTACGGCAAGGCCAACGAACACAACGCGCCGTGCCCCGCGACCACTGGCTCACCGCCGCCGAACGAAAAGCCATCATCGACTTCCACCACCAATACCCGCTCGAAGGCTACCGGCGGCTCACCTACATGATGATCGACCGCAACATCGTCGCCTGCTCGCCCGCCACCGTCTACCGCGTCCTCTCCCAAGCCGGTCTTCTCCAACGCTGGAAGCCCAAAACCAGCTTGAAAGGAACCGGTTTCGTGCAACCCCTCCGGCCCCACGAGCACTGGCACGTCGACGTCTCCTACCTCAACATCGCCGGCACCTTCCACTACCTGTGTTCCGTCCTCGACGGAGCCAGCCGCGCCATCGTCCACTGGGACATCCGCGAACGCATGACCGAGGCCGACATCGAACAGATCATCCAGAAGGGCAAGGAGTGTCACCCCGGTGTCACGCCCCGGATCATCACCGACAACGGACCCCAGTTCCTCGCCAAGGACTTCAAGGAGTTCATCCGCATCAGCGGCATGACCCACGTCAAAACCTCGCCCTACTATCCCCAAAGCAACGGCAAACTCGAACGATTCCACCGCACCTTGAAGCACGACGCCGTCCGCGTGAAGACCCCCCTGACACCCGAAGACGCCCGTCGCGTCGTCGGGGACTTGTACTGCGCCCTGAAAACTGGGCGCGGTGGTGAGTGGGGATAACCTGAAGTCGAAGAGGTTGCCCCATGGCGAAGCCACGGAAGTTCAGTCCGGAGTTCAAGGCGAAGGTCGCCCTCGCGGCGTTGCGTGGCGACCGCACGATGGCCGAGTTGTGCCGCCAGCACCGGCTGTCGGACACGGTCGTGAGCCGGTGGAAGCAGCAACTGCTCAAGCAGGCCCATTGCATCTTCTCGTCCACCACGCCGGACGACGCGATGCAGCAGCGTCTCGACGACCTGGAGCGACTGGTGGGCCGTCAGGCCGTGGAGTTGGACGCCGCAAAAAAGCTCTCGGCGATGCTTCCCTGACGCTCGACGCCAAGCGGCGTCTGGTTCGGAAGCATCAGGCCAAGTTCGGCGCGCCACTGTTGTGCGACCTGCTTCAGATGGAACGGAGCAGTTTCTACTACACCTCAGCTCCGGAGCTGGACGACGGCGTGCGGGCGACGGTGGTGAAGATCGCGGCGGAGTTCCCGAGCTACGGTTATCGGATGATCCGCGGCGAACTGCGTCGCCGCGGGTTCGACGTGAATGCCAAGCGGGTGCGGCGGCTGATGCGCGAGGAGAACCTGGTGATCCAGGTGCGTCGGTTCGTGGCGACCTCGGAGTACTGCCCGAACCACGGCGACTGGCCGAACCTCGTGAAAAGCCGGGCGATCGCGACGCTCAACGACGTCTGGGCCGCGGACATCACGTACATCGATTTGGGCCGCGAGTTCGTGTACTTGGCGGTGATCATCGACCTGCACAGCCGGGGGATTCGGGGCTGGTGGCTGGATCGCGACCTGTCGTCGGCCTTGACGCATCGGGCTCTGGACCGCGCGTTGGCGAAGCACGATGCTCCGCAGGTTCATCACAGCGATCACGGCGTGCAGTACATGGCGAAGGGCTACGTGGAGAAGCTGGAGCAGCACGGCATCGCGATCAGCACGTCGGCGAAGGGCAAGCCGATGCAGAACGGAGCCTGCGAGCGCTTCATGCGGACGCTGAAGGAGAATGAAGTGTCGTTGACGGAGTACGCGGACCTGGCCGATGCGCGTCGTCGGATTCGTCGGTTCCTGGAGGACGTGTACATGCGGAAGCGGATCCACTCGGCATTGGACTATCGGACTCCTGCGGAGTTTGAGGCCGGGCTGCGGACGCGGATGAAGTCGAACGCGTCGAAGTAACTGGTGCGTGTGCGAACCGATTGCCGATGGAGAACATTACCCCCAAGACGGAAACCCGAACGACGGTGCTGGTAGGCCGTCTTCGGTTTTCCAAGGGTGTTGTTGGTCGAGCCCCCCACTCTCCATGCCACTTTTTGCGCCCAGTCCGAGGGGCGCAGTACAACTTCATCCTCCACTACAACGCCGTCCGCTTGCACAGCGCCATCGGCTACGTCACGCCCCACGACGTTCTCGCCGGACGTCGCGACGCCATCCACGCCGAACGCGACCGCAAGCTTGAGGAGGCTCGCGAACGTCGCCGAATCGCTCGCCACGCCGCCCCGAATTGAAAACCGGTGCTACTGTGAAAATGAGTCGATCCCAACACACCCGTTGTCGCCAACGACTGCTCCCGACAATTCCAATTCAGGCTGAACCAGTACACTCACCACCGAGTGGCGGCAGGACACTCGCTACCTCTCCTCGACCACGGCCATCGCCACGCACCCGGCGTACCAGCGCATCATCGGTCTCGGCCCGCAGGTCATTCCACTGATCCTTTCCGACATGCAGCGTGAGCCGGGGCATTGGTTCTGGGCCTTGTCCGCCCTGACGGGGGAAAACCCCGTCGATCCCGCGGATCAAGGCCGCATGAAGGCGATGACGGCGGCCTGGCTGAAATGGGGAACGGACAACGGATGGATCGCATGAATCCGTTGGAGATCGCCTTTCCCGGATTGACCGGCACCGGCTACGCCGTCACGAGTTCGCCCACGGCCGATTACAACTGCATCGGTTGGGCGGCCGGAGAGGATGATCGCTGGTGGTGGCCCGATGCGGCGGGCTGTTCCTATTGGCCCGTTGGAGTGCCGCGCCAAGAAACGCTGCCGGCCTTCGAAGCGGCATTCGCCATCCTCGGCTTCGCTCCTTCCGCCAATCCGGATCTCGAACCCGGCGTCCTCAAGATCGCCATTTACGCTCGAGCGGGCATTCCCAAACATGCCGCACGGCAACTGCCGAACGGGAATTGGACGAGCAAGCTCGGCCAATCGGAAGACATCGAACATGAGCTTGGGGGCCTGATCGGCTCCATCTACGGCGACGTGGCTGTGATCCTGGCCAAACCGAGCGCATGAATGAGCAAGCCCATCGAAGAGATCCTCACACCCAAGCCGGTCCTGCGGCCGCGGATCTACGCCTACACGATCGCGGATGCCGCGCACGCGGGCCTGCTCAAGGTGGGCCAGACCACACGCGATGTGAAGCAGCGGATCGCCGAGCAACTCAAGACCGCCGCCATCAAGAACTACACCATCGTGCTGGACGAGTCCGCCGAGCGGGACGACGGCACGATCTTCACCGATCACGAGGTGCGGGCCGCGCTTCGCAAGAAGAAGTTCGAGAACCCGCAACTCGAATGGATGCGCTGCACGGTGGCGGACGTGCAAACCGTGCTCACCGAACTCCGCACCGGGTTGGTCCTCACCGGGACTCATCACGAGACGTTCCCGATGCGCCGGGAGCAGGCCGAGGCGGTGAAGAAGACGTTCGATTACTTCCAGTCGATCTGGGCCGAGGACAAGAAGGCCGTGCCGCGGTTCCTGTGGAACGCGAAGATGCGATTCGGCAAGACGTTCACGGCGTACCAACTCGCGAAGAAGCTCGAAGCCAAGCGCGTGCTCGTGGTCACGTTCAAGCCCGCGGTCGAAGATGCGTGGGAGACGGACCTCAAGACGCACGCGGACTTCGACGGCTGGCAGTACTTCTCCAAGTCCACCGGGGGCGATCCGTCCAAGGCGTCCAACAAGAAGCCGCTCGTGTACTTCGGTTCGTTCCAGGACCTGCTCGGCCGCGATCCGGCCGGCAACATCAAGCCGAAGAACGAGTGGATTCACACGCTGAATTGGGATCTCGTGGTATTCGACGAGTACCACTTCGGGGCGTGGCGTGACACGGCGAAGGAACTGTTCGAGGGCGAGGATGATGCGGTCGCCAAGAAGGAGACGAAGCTCGAATACGGGGTCGGGCTGGAGGACGTGAACGAGGACTTGGGCGAGCTTTCGGAGCAGGAGATCGAGTTCCTGCCGATCACGACGCGGGCGTACCTGTACATGTCCGGCACGCCGTTCCGGGCGCTCTCCACCGGCGAGTTCATCGAGGAGCAGATCTTCAACTGGACATACACGGACGAGCAGCGGGCGAAAGAGACCTTCGCGGTGAAGCAGCCGGACAAGCGGAATCCGTACGGGGCGCTTCCGCAGATGCGGTTGCTGACGTACCGGATGCCGGATGAACTTCTGGCGATCGCCAGCGATGGGGAGTTCGACGAGTTCGACCTGAACGCCTTCTTCGAGGCGAGCGGCACGGGCGAGAAGGCGCAGTTCAAACACAAGAGCGACGTACAGAAGTGGCTGGACATCATCCGCGGCGGATACCTGCTCAAAGAAGTGGAGTATCTGAAGACCGGCACCCGGCCGCCGTTCCCGTATTCGGACGCGCGGCTGCTGCCGTACCTGCAGCACTCGTTCTGGTTCCTGCCGAACGTCGCGGCCTGCCGTGCAATGGCGAACCTGCTCGCGGAGAAGCACAACGTCTTCTGGCACGATTACAAGGTGATCGTCGCGGCCGGGGCAGAAGCCGGGATCGGGCTGGAGGCGCTGCCGCCCGTGCGTGCGGCCATCGGCAGCGGGTTCGACACCAAGACGATCACGCTTTCCTGCGGCAAACTCACCACGGGCGTGACGGTGCCGCAGTGGTCGTCCATTCTCATGCTGCGGAACTTGAAGAGCCCCGAGACCTACTTCCAGTCCGCGTTCCGCGTGCAGTCGCCGTGGGCGATCAAAAACCCGGAGGGCGACGACCCGCACCGCGAGGAAGTGCTCAAGCCGATCTGCTTCGTGTTCGACTTCGCCCCGACCCGCGCGCTGCGGCAACTCTCCGAGTACGGCATCGGGCTTTCGCCGAACGAGCCGAACCCGGAGAACGCGGTGCGCGATCTGGTGAGCTTTCTGCCGGTGCTGGCGTACGACGGCGCGAACATGACGCAAATCGACGCCGGCGGCATCCTCGACATCGCCATGGCGGGCACCTCGGCCACGCTCCTCGCCCGCAAGTGGGAGAGCGCCCTGCTCGTGAACGTGGACAACGGCACGCTGAAACGCATTCTCGACAACCCGGAGGCGATGGAGGCCGTGGAACGCATCGAGGGCTGGCGCGCCCTCGGCGACAACATCATCGAGACGATCATCAACAAGAGCGAGAAGATCAAGGCACTCAAGAACAAGGCGAAGGAAAAGGGACTGACCGAAAAGGAGAAGAAGGAACTCTCCGCCGAGGAGAAAGAGTTCAAGAACAAGCGGAAGCTCGTGCAGGAGAAACTGATCAAGTTCGCGACGAGGATCCCGGCGTTCATGTACCTCACGGACTTCCGCGAGAACACGCTTCAGGACGTGATCACGAAGCTGGAGCCGAAGCTGTTCCTCACCGTGACCGGGCTGACCGTGAAGGACTTCCACCTGCTCGTGAAGCTGAAGGTGTTCAACACGGAGCAGATGAACGCGGCGGTGTTCGCATTCCGCCGGTATGAGGATGCTTCGCTCCGCTACACGGGCATCGAAAGCCACGAAGGCTTGACGCAGATCGGGCTCTACGACACCGTGGCGGCGAAGGAGTGACTCCCGGACGCGGGCCGCCCCGCGAAGAGGTCGATCACGGGGATGCGGCGGTCGGGCATGTGGACAGTTTAGGCGTTTCCTCACGCAGATACACTCCGGGTGAGCAAAGTCAAACGGCTCGCAACGAATTGCGGTGACTGGACACTTGGTGGCCAAGTGTGTGTGCGGTTGGCCGGTGGCCGGTTGGCCGGCTGATAGAATCGAGGAATGTCGCTTCCACGCATCGCGGTGACGATGGGCGATCCGGCCGGGGTGGGTCCGGAACTGGCGTTGCGGTTGCTCGCGGATGCCGCCGTGCGGCGGATCTGCACGCCGCTCGTATATGGCGATGCCGCGGTGCTGCACCGCGTCGCGAACCATCTCGGGTGGCCGCTGCCGGACGCCAAGGACCTCCGCGATCTCGGGTCCGTGGGCGAATTCACGCCCGGCCGCGTTTCCGCCGCGTGCGGGGCCGCGGCCTACCGGTATTTCACTGCGGCCATCGACGATGCACTCGCGAGGCGGGTCGATGCCATCGCCACGTGCCCGATCAACAAGGAATCGCTGCACGCGGCGGGCGTTCCGTTCCCCGGGCACACGGAGATTCTCGCCAGCCGCACGAATGCGGCCCGCAGCTGCATGATGCTCACCGCGCGGGAGATCACGTGCAGCTTGGTGACGGTGCATGTCGGCTATCGCGAAGTGCCGTCGCTGCTCACCGTCGAACGCATCTTGGATACGATCGAACTCACGGCCGACGCGATGCGGCGGATCCGCGGGAAGCAGCCGAAGTTGCTCGTGTGCGGGCTCAATCCGCACGCCGGCGAGCACGGCTTGTTCGGCGATCGCGAAGAGGAACGGATCATCGAGCCGGCGATCGCTGCGGCCCGCATGAAGGGCATCGATGCGAGCGGCCCGCTGCCGCCGGACACGGCGTTTCTTCCGAAGCACCGTAAAGAGGCGGATGCGTTCGTCTGCATGTATCACGATCAGGGTTTGATTCCGCTGAAGGCGTTGGCCTTCGACGAAGCGGTGAATGTGACGCTCGGGCTGCCGATCGTGCGCACGTCGGTCGATCACGGCACGGCGTTCGACATCGCGTGGAAAGGCGAAGCGGACGTGTCCAGCTTGATTCACGCGGTGACGTTGGCGGCCAGGCTCAGTGCCCGCGGCGGATGATGGACGGCGGGAACCGCACTTCGATCCGGAACACCTTCTTCACCCGGCATGTGATCGCTCCGGTCTTGAGGTCGAAGGTTTCCGGTACGTCCAGCCGCTGGATGTCCACGGTGGCGTGGAAGCCGCGCTCGGAGAACACGTCGAGGAGGATCTTCAGCGCCAGCGGATCTTCGAGCAGCTTGTCCTCGGAGTTGATCCGTGCGAAGCCGGCGAGGGCGTGCGCCTTCACGATGTGGATCATCTTCTCTTCGATCAACCGCACCACTTTCTCGAACAGGTCGTGTTGCTCCTCCTCGTAGGCTTCGAGCCGCTTCACGAGATCCTGCCGGGCGTGGGCCCTCAATTCCGAGGGCAGCGGGATGTTCCGGATGCGGTCGAACACCGCGTGGCTCAGTTCCAGCGAACTCTGGTATCCGAACTCGCGGAGGATGTTCTCCTGCACCTCGGGCAGTTCGCCCTCGGCGTCGATGTGGTAGTAGTGGAAGAAGTCGCGGAGGGATTGCAGCGCGTCGTACGTCGTGTCCTTGTACGTCTTGTAGCGTTTGCGGCAGAGTTCCGGATCGAGGTCGGTCACGCGTTCTTCCTTGAGCGAGCCGGCGCCGCTCTCGCGGACGCGCTTGTTGTGCTCGCGGATTTCCTGGCCGCGTTTGAGTTGCCGGGCCACGCTCACGTCTTCATTCACATAGAGCATCGCGATGCGGAAGAGCGGCTTGGGGAACTGGTCCGCGAGCGGGGTGCCGCGGTGTTCCTTGTGCAGCGAGAGCATCTGGTCGTGGAACCGCTTGAGGCATTCGACCTGCACGCGGGTGCGGGGGAAACCGTCCACGATCACGCCGTCCCGGTACTCGGGCTTGAGCAGTTCCTCGAAAAGCAGGCCGATCACTTCGCGGTCGCCGACCATGCGGCCGGCGTTCTTCAGCACTTGGGCGGCGGGGCTGTCCAAGAGCGAACTGACGACGACGGGCGGGGCGGTGATGTCGCGGGCCTTCATGATGAAGGGCGTGTTCGTGCCCTTGCCCGCGCCGGGTGCTCCACCGAGCCAGATGAACTCGCGCGGGAAGCGCATTCTGTCCGCCCCGCGCTTCTGGAGCAAGTCGTCCCACACCGCGGAAAAGATGAGGTGCGCGTCCTTCACCTCGAGATCGGAGACGGACGGCAACTTCGGATTGCCGGGTGAAGATTCGGCCATGAGAGGCTCCGGCGGGTGGACACGTTCAAAATATGGAACGGCCCGCCGGAGGCCGTGCGGTCAGGATTTGTCGCCGACGCGGGCCGCAACCCACGCGATGCCGACGAAGAGGGCCGCGGCCGCGGCAATCGCTCCGATCGCGATCGCGGGATCGTTGCGCGGGAGGCCCCAGAGTGTTTCCTTGCGCTGCACCGGAGCCGCGTCACCACGGACGCTCCAGCCGGCCGCGAGCACCGGAGTCGAAACCACGGACAGGGCCAACGTCGCCGCCAACGGACCGAGCCAGCTTCGCAGGTGAAGTGTCATGGCAGTTCCTCCGTTCGTGCGGCGTTCCTCCCGTTTATCGGATGGACACTCCCGTCTATCTCGTAGTTCGCCCGCCGGGAACGGAACTCGTGGGAAATCGGAACCCGACTTGGAGATTCAAGGTGATTCATTCCAAGGGTTTGCGGCTGTCTGCCGGGAAAAGCGATTCACATCCGATCTTCACGGATTCCTCGTTGGACGCGGCGACCTCACGTGACCAATAATAGTCCCGACACGAGGCTGCCATGACTCCGACCCGCCGCGGTGCTGCATTCACATTGATCGAGTTGCTGGTCGTGATCGCGATTATCGCGATCCTGATCGGGCTGTTGCTGCCGGCGGTGCAAAAGGTGCGTGAGGCGGCCAGTCGTGCGAAGTGCCAGAACAACCTGAAGCAACTGGGTCTCGCGGTCCACAACTATGAGGGCACTCAGGCCTCGTTGCCGCCCGCCGTCGTGAACAATCCCGGGAACGGCGGGCCGTTCCCCGGGCTGGATCCGTTCCTGCGGGTCGGCATGAACGGCACGGCCAGTGCCCACTACACGCGGCACGGGTTCCTCTCGATCATGTTGCCCTACATCGAACAGGGCCAAGTCCTGAGTTCGGTTCCCGGCGGCTACAACTTCCGGCTGGATTGGGATGACCCAGCGAACCGCCCGGCCACGCTTTACCGCATCAAGATTTTCGAGTGTCCGTCGACGCCCGGAGAGCACTTGGCGGGCGCGCCCGGTTCGTCCTCGCGGCCGGCTACCGGGGACTACTGGCCCGTGACCCGCGCCAACAACAATTCCGGCGTTTGGTCGGCCCTCGGCTTGACCGCGCCGGGCAACTACAACGCCGTCCTCGCCGCCAACCGCCCCACCAACATGTTGCACGCCGGCGACGGCCTGAGCAACACCATCATGCTCGGTGAATCCGGAGCTCGGAACGAAGGGTGGTCCATGGGGAAGATGTACAACGACGGTTCGTGGGGTATTCGCGGCGCCTGGGCTCAAGAAACGAACAACATCGTGTGTGCCGGCACACGCGGCCCGCTGGCGCCAGGCGGGACGCCCGCCAAGGTCTCCGCGGCCGCCGATGTGCCGACGGCCCTCACGATCAACGCGTGGAACCAAGGCGAACTTTACGGCTTCCACCCCGGCATCTGCAACGTCTGCATGGGGGACGGTTCCGTTCGCAGTTTGAAAGAGAGCATCAGCCTCGCGGCACTTCAGAAGCTGGCGTGCGCCAACGACGGCTACCCGCTCGATCCGGAGTGAGGATTCCGCACTCAAGCGGAGCGGCGCAAGCCCTCCGTGTCTTGTGGACAAGGGGACTCACATCCCTCGTTCGGGAATATCATGTCCCGATGCGAATCAAACGAATCGCGGCTTACCGAGTCGAGTTGCCGCTTCACGAGGGCGACTACAAGTGGTCCGGCGGCAAGTCCGTCACCGTCTTCGACAGCACCGTCGTACGCGTCGACACCGACAGCGGGCTCACCGGTTGGGGTGAAGTCTGCCCGCTCGGGCCGTTCTACCTGCCCGCATATGCAAACGGCGTGCGGGCAGGCCTGAGGGAACTCGGCCCGCATCTCCTCGGCGAGAACCCGCTCGAACTCGGCGCCTTGAACCGACGCATGGACGCGGCGTTGAAGGGCCACGCTTACGTGAAGTCCGGCGTGGACATGGCGTGCTGGGATCTGCTCGGCAAGGCCGCGGGACTGCCCGTGTGCACGCTGCTTGGCGGCCGCTACGGCGAGAGCATTGCACTGTACCGGGCCATCTCGCAGGAAACCCCGGACGCCATGGCCGCGAAGGTGGCCGGCTACCGCGCCGAAGGTTACACGCGCTTCCAATTGAAGGTCGGCGGCGATCCGGACGTGGACATCGCGCGAATCCATGCCGTCGCCTCGAAGCTGAAACCCGGCGATCGCTTGGTCGCGGATGCGAACACCGGTTGGCGCATGCATGATGCCCTGCGCGTGGTCCGCGCCGTGAGGGATGTGGACGTGTACATCGAGCAGCCTTGCCTGAGTTATGAGGAGTGCCTCACCGTGCGGCGGCACACGGATCATCCGTTCGTGCTGGATGAAGTGATCGACTGCGTCGATGTATTGCTCCGCGGCCACGCCGACCGCGCGATGGACGTGGTGAACATCAAGATCAGCAAGATGGGCGGGCTCACGAAGGCGAAGCAGGCCCGCGATCTGTGCGCTTCGCTCGGGGTCGCGATGACGCTCGAAGACAGCTGGGGCGGGGACATCGTGACGGCCGCGATCGCGCATCTGGCCCACAGTTGCCCGCCGGAGACGTTCTTCACCGCCACGGACTTCAACAGCTATGTCACGGTGAGTTTCGCGGACGGGGCGCCGAGGCGTGTGAACGGTCGTATGGCGGCATCGACCGCGCCGGGCTTGGGCATCGAACCGCGAATGGATGTACTCGGTGAATCCGTGTTGGCCGTCGATTAGTCGGCGAGCCGGCACGCGTCAGCGGCCGAAGCACTCGCGTATCGTGAAACTCCGGCCGCTGACGCGTGCCGGCTCGCCTTGGAGCTTTTCATGCGACTCTCCCTGTTGCTTCTCCTTGCACTCGCGCCGGCCGCGTCGGCGCAACCGAAACTCGTCGTGCCGGACAACGTGATCTTCGAGCCCGGCATCGAGTACACGAACCCCGGGGACACGCATCTTCAGCTGAACCTCGCCCGGCCGAAGACCGGCGACGGACCGTTCCCCGCGATCGTCTGCATCCACGGTGGCGGCTTTCGCGCCGGCACCCGCGAAGGGTACAACAACCTCTGCATCAAGCTCGCCCAGAACGGATACGTCGCGATGACCGTGAGCTACCGGCTCGCGCCGAAGCATCCGTTCCCGGCCGCGATCCACGACGTGAAGGCCGCCGTGCGCTGGGCCCGCGCCAACGCCGAGAAGTACAAGATCGATCCGGACCGCATCGGCACCACCGGCGGCTCCGCGGGCGGGCACCTCGCGCAGTTCCTCGCCGTCACGTCCGATGTGAAAGAGTTCGAAGGCACCGGCGGGAACGAGAAGTTCTCCAGCAAGGTGGCGTGCGTGGTGAACGTGTACGGGCCGAGCGACTTCACCAAGAGCTACGGCAAGAGCGTGGACGCGGCCGAGGTGCTGCCGCTGTGGCTTGGCGGCAATCTCGACACGGCCCGGGCGAAGCACATCCGCTCCAGCCCGCTGAACTGGGTGACGCCGAACGCGGCCCCCACGCTCTGCATTCACGGCACCGAAGACAAGTACGTGGCCCACGAACAGGCCGTGTGGATGATCGACCGGCTCAAGGCCTGCGGCGTGGAAGCGGAACTGCTCACACTCGAAGGCGCAGGCCACGGCTTCAAGGGCAAGGACGCCGAGACCGCGGACAAGGCGCTCCTCGCATTCTTCGACAAGCAACTGAAGAAGAAGTGACATCATGCTTCGACCGATGCTCGTGCTCGCCCTGGCGGTCAGCCTCGCGGCGGCGGACGACGGCGCGAACCGACGCCGTGCCGCGCAGGAGTTCCACGCTCGCGCCCAAGAGCGGTCCGGGCTGCTCGTGCCGATGTACGTCTACCCCGCGAACATCCACACGAACCCCGAGTTCAACCGGCTCATCGAGTTGAAGCGGACCCACGAAACACTGCCGATGTGGGTGATCGTGAATCCCGCATCCGGCCCGGGTGAGCAGGTGGACGCGAACTACACGAAGGCGATCGACCGGCTCCGCGGTGCGGGTTGCGTCGTGATCGGATACGTGTCCACCGAGTACGGCAAGCGGCCTGTGGAAAAAGTGAAGGCGGACATCGACCGTTGGTTGAAGCTGTACCCGAAGATCCAGGGCGCGTTCTTCGACGAGATGCTCTACGAGAACACGGATACGGCGGTAAAGCACCAAGTGACGCTGAACACCTATGCGCATAACGCGGGGATGTGGCCGACGGTGGCGAACCCCGGCACGGACACGCCCGGCCGGTTCTTCGAGGCGGACGCGGCCGATGTGATCGTCGTTCACGAGAACAACGCGTGGCCCAAGGAGTCGGCGCTCAAGCAGGACTGGTTCGGCGGCTACTCGGACTATCCGCCACACACGCGGGCGGTGCTGCTGCATTCCACGGAGAAGATCGATGCCGCTCAGTTGAGGATGGCCCGCAAGTACGCGCGGTGGTTCTACGTCACGGACGCGGTGTTCGACCCGAAGGATCCGAAGCTCTTGAACCCGTGGAACCGCCTGCCGAAGCACTTGGACCAGCTTTGCGAGGCGTTGGCAAAGTAGTAAGCGGGTTAGCCGGACGCGCCAGCGACGGATTCGCAACTTCGCGAGGCATTGGCGAAGCAGCAAATGGGTTACTGATGGTCCGCAAAGCAAAGACACCAGCCGGATCGCCGGCATCCATGACCCTCTCCCCGTTGGGGAGAGGGTGGTTCGCGAACGGCGAATGCCGTTCGCGAACCGGGTGAGGGGCGTTTGACGCGTCCGGCGTGACATCGAGCCGCCCTCACCCGCCGTGCCGATGCATTCGCATCGGCACGGCGACCTCTCCCCAACGGGGAGAGGCGGGGGCAAGTGGCCCTCCGAGGACGTCATTGCAAACCTGACTGTCCGTAGCCGGACGCGTCAGCGACGGATGTGTATCCGTCACTGACGCGTCCGGCGAACAACTCAACAACCCTGAAGCTTCGCTTTTCCGACTCGATCATGCGGCTCTTCTCAATCGTGCCGCAGGGCTTCGATCGGATCCAACTTCGCGGCGCGCCACGCGGGATAAAGCCCGAACACAACGCCCACGAACACCGAGACGCCGAGCGAAAGGAAGATCGAAGGCACGTTCACTTCGGCCGGCAGCGTCGGGCTCGCGAACCAGCCGGCCAGTGATTTCTTCTTCGCCAGCCACTCCCACACCGCGGGCACGGCGAACACCATGCCCAAGCCGAGCATCACCCCGCACAGCCCGCCGATCCACGTCTGCACCACGGCTTCCACGAGGAACTGCATCACGATGTCCTTGCGCTTCGCGCCGAGCGCCCGGCGGATGCCGATCTCGCGGGTGCGCTCCGTCACGGTCGCCAGCATGATGTTCATGATCCCTATGCCGCCCACGAGCAGCGAGATCGATGCGATGAGCACGAGCAGGTTCGTGAAGCGGTTCTGCGACACCTCGGCCTCTTCGAGCTTGTCCAGCGGGATGGTGATCGCGTAGTCCTTCTTCGGGTGATACTGCTCGAGCATGCGCTTGATCTCGTCGCCCACGGCCTGCACCTTCTTGCGGCCGGCGGGGCTGTCCACCTCCGCGTCCACCGTGAGCGTGACTTGGCTGATGTCCACCTTCTCGTTCATGCGGGCGCCCGCGCTGCGGACGGAGATCACTTCGCCGAAGCGGGCCGTACTCGTCTTGAACGGGATGTAGATGTCGCGGTTGTAGTCTTCGGCGGCGAGGCTGCCGCCGGAGCCGCCGGTCGGCATGCGGTCTTTCACCACGCCGACCACGCGGAACCGCATGCTCTTCATCTGCACCATCTTGTCGATGGGGTCTTCGAAGGGGAACAACTTGTCCGCGGCCTCGGCCCCGAGCACGCACACGTTGAGCATCTGCAGGTTGTCGTTCATCTCCGTGTCGTCGTCTTCGTCGTCGCTGCCGGGTCGCGGATCGTCGGAGCCGATGAGGAAGCGCCCGCGGGACATCTCGAGTTTGTTCACCACGGCGTACTCGGGCACGGTGCCGATCACGCGGGTATTGGCGAGGCGGTCCAGATAGCGGGCCTCGGTGGGGAAGATGCGCATGGGCACGACGCGACTGATCGAGCCGCCGAGCGTCTCCATACGCTTCAAGTCGCGCTTCACGAGGCCGTAGGCGGTGACCCAGCCTTTGGTCGCGGTCGCGGAATCGTCCGGCGGCTTCACGCTGCGCACGATGATGTTCGTGGCGCCCTGTCGCTTGATGTCCGCCAGCGCCTCCCGCATGGAGCCTTCGCCGAAGGCCATGAGCGAGATGACGGAACAGGTGCCGATGATGATGCCGAGAACGGACAGAAACGAGCGGAGCTTGTGCAGCCAAAGGCTTTTGACGGCCAGCGACACGCTGCGGCGGAGTTTGGCACCGCCGAAGGAAATGGAGAGCATGGCTGAAGTATACACGATTCAGGCGGCGGGATACCGCCGGGAATCACTTGCGGTGGCGGATCTTGGCGCGCATGCGACGCTTCTTTCGCCCGACCTTCCGCCGACCCTTGCCGCCTCGCGTGGCCATAAACCCGTCTCCACAAATGGGGAAATGGAATGTTATGGACCGACCCCGCCCCGGCAAGTACGTTTTGCGATAGCACTCCGAGGTTCGACCATGCGACGAACAGCCCTGCTTCTCGCGCTGCTCCTGCACCCCGCCCCCGTCTTCGCGCAGCCGGACTCGGTGAAGGCCAACTACACGAAGTACGAGTTCAAAGTGCCGATGCGGGACGGCGTGAAGTTGCACACCACCGTTTTCATTCCGAAGGACGATTCGCAGACCTACCCGATCCTCATGCAGCGCACCCCTTACGACTGCGCTCCGTACGGCGTGGACAAGTATCCGGACCGCATCGGCCCCGGCCCCGCGTACCAGAAGAGCGGCTACATCTTCGTGGAACAAGATGTGCGCGGGCGGTGGATGTCCGAAGGGACGTTCATCGACATGCGGCCGCACAATCCGAACAAGAAGGGCCAGGAAATCGACGAGAGCAGCGACACGTACGACACGATCGAATGGCTGCTGAAGAACATCAAGGGCCACAACGGCAAGGTCGGGCAGTGGGGCATCTCGTACCCCGGCTTCTACACCGTGGCCGGGATGATCGATGCCCACCCCGCGCTCAAGGCCTCCTCGCCGCAGGCCCCGGTCACGGACTGGTTCATCGGGGACGACTGGCACCATAACGGGGCGTTGTTCCTGCCGCATGTGTTCAACTTCATGCCGCGCTTCGGCAAGCCGCGGCCGGAGCCCACCACGAAGTACCCGTACCTGCCGTTCGAACACGGCACGCCGGACGGGTACAAGTTCTTCCTCGAAATGGGGCCGCTCAAGAACGCCGACGCGAAACACTTCAAAGGCACGCTGGCGTTCTGGAACGAGGTGATGAGCCACCCGAACTACGACGATTGGTGGAAGGCGAAGAACATCCGGCAGCATGTGAAGAACATCAAGCCTGCGGTGCTCACGGTCGGCGGCTGGTTCGACGCCGAGAACCTGTTCGGTGCCTTGGAGACGTTCAAGGCCGCGGAGGCGAACAGCCCGCCGAAGTTCAACAGCCTCGTGATGGGGCCGTGGTCGCACGGGCAGTGGAATGGCGATGCGTGCGAGAAGCTCGGCGACGTCTCGTTCAACGCGAAGACCGGCGACTTCTACCGCGAAAAGATCGAGTTCCCGTTCTTCGAGTTCCACCTGAAGGGCAAGGGTGAGAACAAGGTGCCAAAGGCGTGGGTGTTCGAAACCGGCACGAACGTGTGGCGTCGGTTCGACGCGTGGCCGCCGACGCAGGCGAAACCGCATGCGGTCGCGTTTCGGGCCGGCGGTGCGTTGGAAACGACGGACGGAGCCGAGGGTTTCGACGAATTCGTCTCGGACCCCGCCAAACCGGTGCCGTTCATCGGCAAGACAGTGATCAACATGGCTCGCGAATACATGACGGCGGACCAGCGATTCGCCGCGGCGCGGCCGGACGTGCTCGTGTACCAGACGCCGGTGCTGGACAAGGACACGACCATCGCCGGGCCGATCGAAGTGGACCTGTGGGTGAGCACCACCGGTACCGACGCGGACTTCATCGTGAAGCTGATCGACGTGTACCCGGACGACTTCCCGGATGCGAACCCGAACCCGACCGAAGTGAAGATGGGCGGCTACCAGCAACTCGTGCGCGGCGAGCCGTTCCGCGGGAAGTATCGCAACAGCTTCGAGAAGCCGGAGCCGTTCAAGCCGGGCGAGGTGTCGCGCATCAAGTTCACGATGCCGGATTCGCTGCACACGTTCCGGCCCGGCCACCGCATTATGGTGCAGGTGCAAAGCACGTGGTTCCCGCTCGTGGACCGCAACCCGCAGACGTTCACGAACATCTACACGGCGGATGAAAAGGATTTCAAGAAGGCGACGCACCGCATCTACCGCGACGCGGAGCATCCCAGCAAGGTGACTGTCCGCGTGCTGAAGTGAGATTCGATACTTACTGTATGTGCAATGCCCCCGAGCGGGGGGCGGAAGCCCCCCGTGTCTGCGAGTGGGACACGGGGGGCTTACGCCCCCCGCTCGGGAGTGCGTCGGTCTCACGACGAGAACAGATCGCGGATCGGATTGCCGTCCGGCACGAGGAGTACCGGGCGGTCTTGGCGGTCGCGGATCTCTTGGTCGGCCGGGATGCCGAGCGAGTGGTAGATCGTCGCGATGATGTCCGCGGCGGAAACGGGGTTGGTGCTCGGGTACGCCCCGCGGCGGTCGCTCGAACCGTACACGAATCCGCCCTTCATGCCGCCGCCGGCGAACACCACCGTGTAGCAGAATTCCCAGTGGTCGCGGCCCGCGGCACCGTTGATCTTCGGCGTGCGGCCGATCTCGCCCATCACCACCACGAGCGTGCGTTCCAACAGCCCGCGGTCGCTCAGGTCGTCCAGCAGGCATGCGTAGGATTGGTCGAACGGCGGCAGCAGTTGGTTCTTGAGCTTGGCGAAGTTGCCGCCGTGCGTGTCCCATGTGGCGTTCGCGTCCGGCGCCCACGAGATGCACGTGAGCCGCGTCCCGGCTTCCACCAGGCGGCGGGCCAGCAGCATGCTTTGGCCGTAGATGTTGCGGCCGTATGCGTCGCGGACACGGGCCGGCTCCTGATCCAGTTGAAAGGCGCGTTGGGCGGCAGGCGAGGTGAGCAAATCCGCGGCGCGGGCCTGCAACGCACCCATTTCCTGCGTCATGTCCGAGCCGGAAGCACCCTTCGAGATGTTCATGCCGCCAAGCAGACCGAGGCGATCGTGAACGCGATCGGTGGTCATTCCCGCGCCGGGCACGAGGGCGGGCATGTTGAAGCTGTCCGGCCGCGGGCCGCCTTGCAACACAAGGAAGGGGTCGCTGGTGCGGCCCATCCAGCCGCCGGTGAAGCCGGGCTGCGGCGGGCCGCCCGCGCCTTCCGCCGTGTGATACGGCAGCAGCACGTACGGCATCACGTTCGCCTTCGGCGGGCGGAACGAACCCACCACCGAGCCGACCGCGGGATGGTCCGTGGCTTTCGCCCCGAGCAATCCCGCCGTCACGTTGCTGCGCACGCCCGTCATCGCCGTGTACACCGCGGGGGCGTGTGCCACTTCGCGGTGGTTCACGGAGCGCACCAGCGTGCATTTGTCGAGTCGCTTCGCGAGCCGCGGCAGGTGTTCGCACACCGGCACGCTGGGAATCGCGGACGGGATCGGTTTGAACTCGCTGCGCATCTCCTGCGGCAAGTCCGGCTTCATGTCCCACATGTCCAAGTGGCTCGGGCCGCCGTTGAGGAACACAAGGATGCACGAATCGGCTTTCGGCGCGACCCCGACTTTCGCCGCCTTGTCGTTCGCGGCGAGCACCTGCGGCAAGCCGAGGTTCAACGCGCCGATGGTGCCGATCTGCAACATGTTCCGGCGGGTGAGCCCCGTCGGTCCCGGGCACGGTCGCGTTCGCTGGGTGGAAATCATGGTCGGGACGGGCTCGCAGGCGGGAATCGGCTCGGGCGGATAGTTCTCTTTTACCCCATCAGACGCTGGATTCCAAGCGTTTGTGAATGGAGTCCAAGAACTCCAGGGTCGGGAACTCGCGCAAATCTTGGCCCCCAGTCTGCCCCGTTTGACTCGTCGTCCGCAGTCCGCGCCCGCGGGCCGCACTTGCTTCCGAACTTCGCTCATCTCTTGAGTCTTTTTGCTTGACCGGCCGGAAATGCGGAGATATAGCCGTCCCGCTTTCTCACACACTCACTGCGCGGGGGCTCGCGGCCCTGGCCCGCATGGACTCGGCTTCGCCGATGTCCGCGGCCGGCGCCGTACGGTCGGATGTCGGGGGATGTCCGGGCCGCGCGACGGGTTTCCGAGGCGGGGAGGAAGGAGGCCATGGTGTTCCAGGCGACGAAGTGGAGCTGGAAGCGGATCGCAGCCCGGTTGCTGCTGATCCCGGTGCTGGCCGGGGGGTCGGCCGCCATCGCCCAGCAACGAACGGCACCCCAGACCAAAACGACCGCCGGGCCGGTGATGGCCGCCAGCGGCGATCACAAGGCCCTGCTCAAGGAAGGCCGCAAGGCCCTGAGCGAAGGCCGGTTCAACGACGCGCAAGACTGCGCCCGCCGTGCCGAGGCCAGCAACGCCTCCGGCAAGTGGGGCCTCTTCGACGACACGCCCAACGCGCTCCTCAAGGACGTGCAGGCGGCCGTGCTCAAGTCGCAAAAGGCCGAAGCGGAACAGCTCGTGAAGCAAGCCAAGGCGCTGCTTCACAAGGCCGCGGCCAGCGACGCCGAGAAGGCGGCCAACTTGGACTCGGCCCTGCAGATGGCTCGCCGCGCGGATTCGCTCCACGGCTCGTACTCGGCGTGGGACTTCACGGACCGCCCGGACAAGCTCGTGAAGGAGATCGAGACGGCCCGCGGCAAGATGAAGCTGCCCGCGCCGCCGGTTTCGGTCGCGAGCAAGAGCGGCCCCGAGATGATCATGAACGCGGGCGTGGTGCCGGCGGGCGGTGTCGCCCCCAAGTCGGCCGTGGTTCCCGCGAGCGGCGTGAAGCCGCCGACGGCAGGCGTGAAGCCGCCCGTGACTGCGGGCCCCGCGTCGCCCGTTTCGACCAACGCCAACGATGCGAAGAAGACGGCCGCGATCAAGCTCATGGCCGAAGGCAAGGTGCTCGCGGGCAACGGCGACTTCGCCGGCGCCCATGCGAAGCTCACCGCCGCCGTGGAATTGAAGGCGACCTTCGGTGCGGATGAAACCAGTCCGGATTTCGCGCTGCGGGAACTCAACGCCCGCGGAGCCACGGCCATCGACGGCCTGCTCAAGGACGCACAGTCCAAGATCGCGAAGAAGGATTTCGCGAAGGCGGACGCGGCCCTGAACGCGGCGAATGACATCGCCCTCGCGCTGAGCCTGTTCCCGCGCCCGATCGAAGAAGCCAAGACCGCACTGCGGATGGCCTCGGACGGCAAGTTCGGCGGCATCCCGGTGAACGGCCTCGCGCCGGTCGCCGGCGTGGAGAAGGTGATTCCGCTCGGCCCCGCGTCGGGCGCTCCTGTCGCGCCGCCCGCCCCGCCCGGCATCGCGACCATCGGCCTTCCGCCGGTCGTGGAGCCGTTGACGCCGGCCGCCCCGCCGATGGTGAAGCCGGAACCGGTGGTGAGCAACGTTCCGACTCCGCCGGTCACCCCGGCTCCGATGGTGAAGCCGGAACCGGTAGTGAATAACGTTCCAACTCCGCCGGTCACCCCGGCTCCGATGGTGAAGCCGGAACCGGTGGTGAGCAACGTTCCCACGCCGGGCATGCTGCCGATCGCTGCGCCCGCCGGGCTCACCGGCCGCGACATGCTGGACAAGGCCACGCTCGAGTTCCGCAAGGGCGACTTCGAGATGGCCACTCGGCTGGCCCAGAAGGCGATCAACCTCGGTGGCGTCGAGAAGGAAGCCACGGGCCTGCTGAACCAGATCGATGCCGAAGTGTTCTCGGCCCGGCAGCGCAACGCGGAGAAGTCCTTCGAGGCCGCCGCGTCCGCGTGCAAGACCCGCGATTACGGCCACGCCCTCAGCGTGCTCGTGATCATCGATCCGAACCTGCTCACGAAGGAGATGAAGGCCCAGCGCGAAACCCTGATTGCGACGTGCAAGGCGGAACTCGAGAAGTCCGGCACGGTGCTCGCCTCCGGTCAGCAACCGGCGCCCGCGATCCCGAGCGTGCCCGGCACCGCGACCGTCGGTGGAACGCCCAAGGCCGCGGACAACCTCGCCAACCAAGCCGATTCCATGCGGCAGATCACGTTCCAGAAGCTGCGGACGGACGGCCTCAAGGTGCAGACGGACGCCCAAGCCTCCTTCGGCAAGGGTGAGACGGACGTCGCGATCCAGATGCTGATGGACTACAAGAGCAAGGTGCAGGCCTCGGGGCTGGACTCGGCCCGTGTGGCGATGCTGAACCGGCCCATCGACAGCCGCCTGGACATGTTCAAGGTGATGAAGGGGCAGGCGGACGCGACCGCGCGTTTGGTTCGCGAGAACCGCGATGCGAAGGAACTGGTTGCCAGCCGCGGCGGTGCGGCGGACGAACAGCGCAAGAGCGAAGTGTCCAAGCTCGTGCGGCAGTACCAGGAACTCGTGAAGAAGGGCGACTACGCCACGGCCGAACGCGTCGCCCTGCAAGCGAAGCAACTCGAGCCGGATGATCCGGCGATCACCGCGCTCGCCCACATGGCCAAGACCACGCGCCGCGTCAAAGAGCAGGAGCGGCTCAAGGACGACAAGGAACGGATGGTTTACGGCGGGCTGACGGACGCGGAGAAAGAAGGTCCGCTCGTCACCACCGAGGACCCGCTGGCGTTCAACATCGAACGCACGATGAAGTCCAAGGGCCGCGGCCGTGGCGACGACGCCTACCTCCGCAGCCGCACGCCCAAGGAATTCGAGATCGAACTGAACCTCGACAAGCGCGTGAAGCTGGAGTTCAACCAGACGCCGCTCTCCGAGGTGATCGCCACGCTGCACACGAGCACCGGCCTGCCCTTCTCGTGGGACACGGCCGCGCTCGAAGGCGAACAGATCAGCACGGCCAAGCCCATCACCGAGAACCAACTCGGCGAAGTGTCCGTGCGGAACCTGCTCGGTGTGGTGCTGGACAAGGCCGGCCTCAGCTTCGTGATCGAGTACGACACCGTCCGCATCACGACGCAGAAGAAGGCCAAGGGCCGGCTCGTGACCAAGGTGTTCTCCGTCACGGATCTCGTGACGCCGATCCCGAACTTCGCGATGCCCGAGTACGCGAACATCGACAAGATCCTGTCCAAGACGGGGCGGCCGCCGAGCGGCATCTATCCCGGAAGCGGCGGCCTGTTGCCGGCCAACGGGCTGAACGGCGGCCAAGTCGCGTCGAGCCCGCTCAACGGCGCCCAGATGGGCACCGGCTCGCCGGTCGGCATCTCGGGCGGGAACTACCCCGGCACCGGCTCCGGCACCCTGCAGAACAACCCGCTGGCGCAATCCTCCAGCGTCGCCTCCGACAAGGGCACCAAGCACGAGCAACTCATGAAGCTCGTGACCGGCATGGTCCGCCCGTTCTCGTGGGACTCGCAGGGCGGCCCCGGCCGCATCGAGTACTTCGACTTGGGCGGCGCGCTCGTCGTCAACCAGACGGCGGACGTGATCCGCGAAGTGCAGGACTTGTTGGAGGCCCTCCGCCGCCTGCAGGACCTCGCGGTCGCGGTCGAGATCCGCATCATCTCGCTCTCCGAGACGTGGTTCGAGCGAATGGGTGTGGACTTCTCGATGAACGTGAAGACGAACACGGCGAAGTTCGAGCCGGCCCTCACCAGCCAGCAGTTCCGGCCCGAACCGTACGTGAACGACATCAACAGCAAGGGCGTCGTGCTCGGCTTGCAGCCGTCCGGCACCTTCACCCCGGACTTGGACGTGCCGATCCGGGCCACGAGCTTCAACCGGGCGATCCCGGGGTTCGGCGGCTACCCGAACACCCCGGGCGCGAACGGCGGCGTCTCGCTCGGCCTCGCGTTCCTCAACGACATCCAGGTCTACATGTTCATGGAGGCCGCCCAGGGCGACCGACGCGTGAACGTGATGCAGGCCCCGAAGCTCACGCTGTTCAACGGCCAGACGGCCACGATGCTGATCGGCGAACAGCAGTTCTTCGTGACGGACGTGCAGGTGTACTCGGTGAACGGTCAGGTGGTGTTCGTGCCGACGATCCAGAACCTGCCCGGCCCCGGCGACTTCAACCTCGGCGGCCTGATCAACATCACCGTCCAGGCGGTGGTGTCCGCGGATCGCCGGTTCGTCCGCATCAACCTGCCGATCACGCTGGCGGCCCAGACGGGCGCCACAGTGCCGCTGTTCCCGGTCACCACGTTCATCACGCCGGTGTTCGAGGGCGGCAGCCAGGGCGTGCCGATCCCGTTCACGCAGTTCCTGCAACAGCCCGCGTTCACGACGTTGAACATTCAGACGACGGTCGTGTGCCCGGACGGCGGCACGGTGCTGCTCGGCGGGTTGAAGAAGCTGAGTGAAGGCCGCAACGAGTTCGGCCCTCCGTTCCTGAGCAAGATCCCGTACCTGAACCGGCTGTTCAAGAACGTCGGCATCGGGCGCGAAACGCAGCACATCATGATCATGGTGACGCCGCGGATCATCATCAACTCGGAGGAAGAGATCAACCAGACGGAAGGCGGACCGCTCGGTTCGGGCGGCCCCAACAGGTGAGATGTGAAGTCCGACACACGAGCCGCCGGCCGATGGCCGGCGGCTTTTTTCTTGCGCTCAACTCTCGCCCGCGGCCCCGCCGCCGATGCGTTCCCAGTGTTCTTCCCGCCACTCGAACACCACTTCATCCCGGCCGCGCCATGCCACACAGTACCGGCCGGTGACGGAGTTCACCGACCACCCGTTGCGGCGGAGCAGTTCCACGTTCGGTTCCGATTCGCGACCGACGGCAAGCGGCGAAAGCGGTTGCATGAGGATTCTCCCGATGCGAAAGCGTAGGACGGAATGCGGCGCGAGGCACGCGATTCCGTCGTCCGGTTCATCGGCGAGGCCCGGAGAGGGCGTGAAGGGGGAATCGGTGAAGTGTCACGCCGACCGGAGCGGTCGGCGTCAGAACCGCTACATCCGGCCGCGTTCCATCTTCTTCCGGTCGTTTTCCTTCAGCCAGATCTTCCGCATGCGGACGGACTTCGGCGTGATCTCGACCAGTTCGTCGTCCTCGATGTACTCCAAGGACATTTCCATCGAGAAGCGGAGCGGCGGCTTGATCGCGGCCTTCGCGTCGCTGCCGGAGGCCCGCATGTTCGTGAGCGGCTTCGGGTCGGTCACGTTCACGACCATGTCTTTGTCGCGGCCGTGCTCGCCGACGATCTGCCCTTCGTACACTTCGTCGCCGGGGGCGACGAAGAGCGTGCCCGCGAGGCCGTCCACCGAGTACGCCGTGACCTTGGCGGTGTTCTTCGAGAGGTACACGCCGGTGGAGCGGCCCGCCTGGGCGCCCTTGGCCGGCCGGTACTCCAGGAAGTTATGGTGCATCATGGCCGTGCCCTGCGTCGCGGTGAGCATCCGCGTGCGAAGGCCGATCAGCGAGCGGGCCGGAACGTAGAACTCGACTTGCGTGATGCCGCGGTGGCTCTCCATCCGCTGGAACTCGCCCTGCCGCTCGAGCACGAGCTTCATCACCACGTTGTGGTGCTCGTTCGGCACCTCCACGACGAGGTGCTCGTACGGTTCCTGCTTCTGGCCGTCGATCTCCTTGATGATCACGCGCGGCTTGCCGACGGCGAGTTCCGCCCCTTCGCGGCGCATGGTTTCGAGCAGCACGCCGAGGTGAAGCAATCCGCGGCCGCTCACGATGAACTCGCTTTCCCGCGCGCCCGGGGCCACCCGCAGCGCCACGTTGTGCTGAAGTTCCTTGTCCAATCGATCGCGCAGTTCGCGGCTCGTGAGCGGCTTGCCTTCCTTGCTGGCGAAGGGCGAATCGTTCACGCGGAAGATCATGTCCAGCGTGGGTTCGTCGATGGTGAGCGGCGGCAGGGCGCGGGGCCGGTCGAACTCGCAGATCGTGTCGCCGATCGAGGCCTCGTCCAACCCCACGACGGAGCAGATGTCGCCCGCGCGGATCTCGTCCACTTCCTTGCGGCCCAAGCGGTCGAACTCGAGCAATTGAACGACCGTGTCCCCGAAGTTCGAGCCGTCCGACTGGCGAACCACGGACACCTTCTGGTTCTTCTTGATGCTGCCGGTGAAAACGCGGCCGACGACGATCTTGCCGACGAACTCGCTGTACGAGAGCGCCATCACCTGCATGGCGAGCGGTTGCGTTTCGTCGACGTACGGCCCGGGCACGTGGTTCAAAATGGCGTCGAACAGCGGCCGAAGGTCTTTCGGTTCCACGGCGAGATCGGTGGTGGCGATGCCGGCGCGGCCGCTGGCGTAGATCACCGGGAAGTTCGCCTGCTCGTCCGTCGCCCCGAGTTCGATGAACAGGTCGAACACGAGGGACAGCACTTCGCCGATGCGGGCGTCCGGTCGGTCGATCTTGTTGATGACGACGATCGGCTTGATGCCGACGGCGAAGGCTTTCTTCAGCACGAAGCGGGTTTGCGGGAGCGGGCCTTCGGCGGCGTCCACGAGGAGGAACGCGCCGTCCGCCATCTTGAGGATGCGTTCGACTTCGCCGCCGAAGTCGGCGTGGCCCGGCGTGTCGATGAGGTTCACCTTCACGTCGCCGATGCGGATGCCGCAGTTCTTGGCGAGGATGGTGATGCCGCGTTCGCGCTCCTGGTCGTTGGAGTCCATGATGAGGCCGTGCTGCCCGCCGACGAGTTTGTCGAGTTCCTCGGTGCGGAACAGGCCGGACTGGCGCAGCATTTGATCGACGAGTGTCGTTTTGCCGTGGTCGACGTGAGCGATGACGGCGACGTTGCGGATGTCGTTCCGGATCATGCGTACCGATGCGTTGAGTGTGGGGCGAAGCCGCGGTCGGGGGAGTCGCCGTGGTGCAATGCGTCATTGTAGGGGAACGGCCCGCGGCCGGAAGGGCGCGGTCGTGTGGATGTGATGAAGCCGAGGGACACCGAGCGGGGGACGTCAGTCCCCCGTGTCCTTCTTGACACGGGGGACTGACGTCCCCCGCTCGAGTCTTGACTCAATCCGGCAGAGGCTGGTCCTTGGTTTCCGGAAGGAACGGGATCACGAGCAACCCGAGGAAGAAGACGCTGCACATGGCGACGCCCGCGTAGCGGAGCGGGTACGGTTGTTCGTATCCGGCGAAGACCTGGCTCGTGAGCATGCCGAGCGCGAACGGCCCGCCGGCCGCGATCAGGCGGCCCACGTTGTAGCAAAACGACGTGCCGGTGCTGCGCAGCCGCGTCGGGAACAACTCCGGCAGGTAGATCGCGTACCCGCCGAAGAGCGCCAACTGGAAGAAGCCCATCATCGGGATCATCCAGAAGATGTCCGACCACTCATTGAGGAAGAGGAACACCCCGGCGGTGGACAGCCCCGCGGTGATGAAGAAGAACCCGAACGACAGCCGCCGCCCCACAAGGCTTGTGACGAAGCTGAACGCGAAGATGCCGACGAACGCGCCCAGGTTCTGGACCAGCGAGGTGACTCCGGCCCACTTCGCCTTTTGCCCGTTCACGTAACGCGTGGTCTCTTTCACCGCTTCTTCGCCGGTGAGCCCCTTTTGCTTCACGATCTCGGCGGCTTCGGCCCGGTACTGCGGTTCGGCGACGAACTGCTGCAGGTCCGGCGAGAAGAAGCCGATTCCCCACAAGCCGATCACGCCGGCCAAGGCGAGGATCAAACCGAGCAGGGCGTGCTTCCGCCACTTCGGTTCGCCGAGCAATTCGCCGTAGGAGCCGGCTTTCTTGGCACCCGAGGCGCGCATCTGCAGCCAGCGTTCCGGCTCCTTCAGCCGGGCCTGCACCACCACGACGAGGAAGCCCGGGATCACGCCGACGAGGAACATCACGCGCCACGGCACCATGGCGATTCCGAACAGCGAGAGGTCCTTGAACGCGCCCTGCTCCTGCAACGAGCCGAACCCCATCGAGAGCAGCGCGGCCGTGACGTTGCCCAACACCGACGAAGCCTGGAACAACCCGAGCATGAACGGCCGGGCGTTGTTGGGCATCGTGTCCGCCAGCAGTGTGACCGCGGCTGCGAACGCGCCGCCGACTCCCATGCCGGTGAGGAACCGGAAGGCGTAGAAGTCCGTGGTGGAGTGCGAGAACGCATTCAAGCCGGTGAACATCGAGTAAAGCGTGATGGTGGCCATGAGCGTTTTCACCCGGCCGATGCGGTCGCCGGCGACGCCGAAGCCGATGCCGCCGACCGCCCAACCGAGCATGAAGAACGATGTGGCATACGTCGCGGCGTCGCTGATGTCCGAGGCTTGGAGCGACGCGACGACTTGTTCCGGTTTCGGCGCGGGCTTGCCACTCTTCTCCGCCTGGGCGGCCAACTTCTCCGTCTGCCCCGGCACGCGGGGGTCGTCCTTCTCCACCTTCGCCACGAGATCGGTCATGGCCGGGCGGCGGGCCAGCACGAACAGCTGCTGATCCATGCAGTCCATGTCCCACGCCAGGCAACAGACGATGAACACGAACCACTGGTACCCGGTGAGGTCCTTGAGGCTGGCCCAGCCGGTGCGGGGAGAGGCGGCGGCAGTGGACATGAATAGAGTCCCGGCGGGAGTGTGGCGATTCGCAAAGAGTATCCGCGATCCGCGCCGCGTGCCAGTGCTTGGGATAAACTCACTCGGAATCCGAGGGCCTGCCATGATCCGAAGCTTGATCGCGTTCGCCATGCTGGCGGTTGTTCCCGCCGTCCGGGCGGACGAACCCAAATCCGCCGACTGGCCGATGTGGCGCGGGCCGAACCGCGACGGGCTTGCCGACCCGAGCCAGACGCCGCCGCGGAAGTGGAGCGAAACCGAGAACGTGCTCTGGAAGGCGGCGGTGCCGGGCCGCGGGCACGGCTCGCCGATCGTGGTCGGCGATCGCGTGTTCCTCGTGACGGCGGACGAATCGCAGTGGCTGATCTGCTTCGACCGCAAAACCGGGGCCGAGCTCTGGAAGCACGAAGTGCATCGCGGCAACGTGGTGCCCAAGGGCAACCCGAACGCCAAGGCGTCGTTCGCCTCGTGTACGCCATCCTGCGATGGGGAACGCGTGTTCGTCAACTTCGTGAACGACAACGCCGTGTGGGCCACCGCCGTGAGCGTGGACGGGAAGCGACTCTGGCAGACGAAAGTGGCGGACTACACGCTGCACCAAGGATACGGCCCGTCCACGGCGATCTACAAGAATCTGCTGCTCGTCACGGCGGACAACAAGGCCACGGGGGCGATCGCCGGGCTCGAGCGCGAGAGCGGCAAGATCGTGTGGTCGCGGCCACGGCCGAAGTTGCCGAATTATACGTCGCCGATCGTGCTGAACGTCGCCGGCAAGGATCAGTTGATCATCACCGGTTGCAATCTGGTGACGAGCTTGGACCCGCTCACGGGCAAAGAGTTCTGGGAAACGAAGGGCTCCACGGAAGAGTGTGTCACCTCCACGATCACGGACGGCCAGCGCATTTTCACCAGCGGCGGATACCCGAAGAACCACGTGAGCGCGTTTTTCGCGGACGGTTCCGGCAAGCTCGCGTGGGAGATCAAGACGCGGGTGTACGTGCCCTCGATGTGGACGCGGCAGGGGCACCTGTTCGCCGTGACGGACGACGGCTTCGCGGTGTGCTGGAAGAGCGATTCGGGGCAGGAGGTCTGGAAGGAGCCGCTCGGCGGCGCGTTCACCGCGACGCCCGTGCCCGTGGGTGATCTCGTCTACGCCAGCAACGAGGCGGGCAAGACGTTCCTCTTCAAGGCGACGCCGACGGACTTCGAACTGCTCGGCGAGAACAAGCTCGGCGATGAGATGATGTCCACGCCGACGATCTGCGGCAGCCGCATCTACATGCGGGTCGCGGTGAAGAAGGGCGGCAAACGCGAAGAAGTCTTGTACTGCCTCGGGACAAAGTGATGGCGGATTACGACGCCATCATCGTGGGGGCCGGGGCGGCGGGGCTGATGGCCGCGATTCATGCCGCGGAACGCGGCCGCCGGGTGTTGCTGCTCGAGAAGGGCAAGAAGCCCGGCGTGAAGATCCTCATGTCCGGCGGCACGCGCTGCAACATCACCCACGATTGCGACGCCCGCGGCATCGTCGCCGCGTTCGGCCCCAACGGCAAGTTCCTGCACTCGGCCCTCGCCGCGTTCGGACCCGCGGACGTGCTCGAGTTCTTCCACGCGGAAGGCGTCGCCACCAAGGTCGAAGAGACGGGCAAGATCTTCCCGGTGAGCGACCGCGCGGTCGACGTGTTGGATGCGCTCCTGAAGCGGCTGCAACGCAGCGGTGCGACACTGAGCTTGAGCGAACCGGTGAATGCGATCGAGCCCGACGCGCAAGCAAGGGCGGGTTCAACCCTTGCTTGCGCGTCGGGCTCCTTCCAAATCATCACAACTTCGCGCTCGCTCTCCTGTGAGAAGCTCCTCATCACCACCGGCGGGCGATCGTACCCCGGGTGCGGCACCACGGGCGACGGCTACGCGTGGGCCGCACGGCTCGGCCACACCATCTGCCCCAGCGGTCCGCTCGTGCCGCTCACCGTAACGGTGCGCGTGGTCGCCGATCTCACGCGGCATCAGCTCCCCGATGTGAACCTCAAGGTTCTTGATGAGGAACAAACCACTCACCTCCGGCGCGGGTCGATGCTCTTCGCCCACTTCGACTCACCGGGCCGGCCCCGCTCGATGTGAGCCGCGCCGTCAGCAGCCATCCGAAAACCCGCATCACTCGTTCTTGAAGTCGATCTGCTGCCGACGCTTCCTGAACTCATGGCTCGACGAGTTCCTCCGCACCGAGAGCCTCAGTTCGGGCAAGAAGCAACTCGCGGGGGTGCTTGCGGAGAAGTTGCCGCGCCGGGTCTGCGATCAACTGCTGCTTCTGTGCGGGCAGGCGGTCGATCGGCGGGCTGGTGAACTGAGCAAGGCCATTCGCGCGAATCTGGTGTCGAACATCAAGCGGCTGCGGATTCCGTTGAAGGGCACGCTCGGATTCGAGAAAGCGGAAGTGACCGCGGGCGGCGTCAGCCTCGCGGAAGTGGACTCGCGCACGATGCAAAGCAAGCTCGCCCCGAATCTCTACTTCGCGGGCGAAGTGCTGGACTTGGACGGATGGATCGGCGGGTACAACTTCCAATCCGCGTGGAGCACCGGTTGGCTCGCCGGTCGCGAATTGTGATCACGTCTTGTTCTTGAACAGGTTCAACGTGAGGTGGGCTTGTCCGTGGTGGTGCGCTTCGTGCCACGCGAGCACTTGGAACCACTCGTTGTAAACCCACGGCGCCTTGTCGTTCGGCTTGTTCGCCAAGTCCGAATCTTTCAGCGACCGCAGGTGCGCCAGCATCGCGGCCCGCCGTTCGTCCAAGTACGCCGTGATCTCGGCAAGGCTCGGCAGGTTCTGGTCCGGTGTGCTGCCTCCGGCATAGCGCTTCACGAGATCCGGATTCGCCGGTTCGCCGAGATTCATGCGAGCGTTCAGGTGGCGATCGTCGGTCGCGGCGATGTGCAGGAGTTGCCAGCCGATGTTGGCGCGGCCGGGGCCCGGCTGCCACGCAAGGGCCGCCGCCGGGTCCGGCAGAGCGGCCACCGCATCCACCAAACCCTTGGTCTTCGTGCGGATGAACGTCAGCAGCGTTTCGAAATCGGCCGTGGTCATGAGATTCTCCCCGAAACTCCGGCCGCTGAAGCGTGCCGGCTCGCCAAGTCACTTCAACGCCGCCCGCTTCTGTCCGATGAGCGCGATCAACGCTTTCTGCGGGTCCGCGAACTTCGCCAACCCTTCCTCCATCAGGGTCTCTTCGAGCTTCTTCATGTCCACTTTCTTGTCGATCTCTTCGAGCACGCTCGGCTTCGGCAGCTCGTCGATCTTGCGGGCGAAGGTCCAGCCGCTGTTCTGAACCGCCTTGTTCGTCGCCGGCGGGTTCGTCTCGATGTCCGAGCCGGAGAAGGCCTCCACGTACTTCCACGGCGAATCTTCCTTCTTCTTCGTGCCGGTGCTCGCGAAGATCATCTCTTGCTTGCGCTTGAGCCCCTTGCCCGCCCAGAACTCCGCATTCAGCTTCCAGATCCGCTTGGCGTTCACGATGCCCACCATGCCCTGCGCGGATTGCGACAACTCGGGCACCGCCTTCTCCGTGTACACGTCCAAGCGGCTCACGAAGATGCTGTAAACGGTCTTGATCGCGTCGCGGTTCGGGCACTTCTGGATGCCGCGCCAGCAGGCGTCCCGCGCGGCGAAGTATTGCCGCTCGCTGAAGATGAGCGTCACATTCACGCACACGCCGGCCGCAACGAGTTCTTCGAGCGCGGCCAAGCCGCCGGGCGTGGCCGGCACCTTGATCATGCGGTTCTTGTGGCCCGCGTACCACTTCTTGCCGAGCTTCGCGTACTGGGCGGCCTTCTCCTGCACGGTGAGCATGCACGCTGCGTCTTCAAGCAGCGGATCGAGCTCGAAGCTGACCCAGCCGTCGTCGCCTTCCGTTTCGTCCCACACGGGCTCGAATACGGCTTGGGCGTCCTTCACGAGCTTGTCCGTCATCGCCCACGCCACCGCTTCGTCGTCCAGCCCCTGGGCGAGGAACGTCTTCACGTGGGCGTCGAAGCGGCCGGTCTTGAGCAGGTCCGCGATGATGATCGGGTTGGACGTCGCGCCGGTGGCGCCGAACCCGCGGTTCTTCGCGATCTCGTCCGGGTCCACGGAATCGAGCCAGAGCTTGGTGCCGGCGGCGACGAGCGATTGGAGGGGGGTCATGTGCGTGCGGCTCCGGGCGAAAACGGGACAGGGTGATGATACGCCTCGCGGCTAAACTGAAAACATGACGACCGACGCGCCGCACCCGGACGACACGATTGTTGCGCTTTCGTCGGCGCCCGGTGCGGCGCCGCGCGCCATCGTGCGGATCAGCGGAGCGAAGTGCGGAGCGATCCTCGCCGCGCTCGGCGCCGCACTTCCGCCACCGGGCCGCTTCGAGGCCGTGTCGCTGCGGCTCACCGATGTGTTCTCGCCGCTCCCCGCGGACTTGTACTTCTTCCGGCGACCCCGATCGTACACCGGGCAGGACTTGGTGGAACTGCATACGCTCGGCTCACCGCCGCTCGTCGAGCGGCTCATCGCGGACATTTTGAACGCTGGCGCACGCCCGGCCGGCCCCGGGGAATTCACGCTGCGGGCGTTCCTCGCGGGAAAGCTGGATCTGCCGCAGGCCGAAGCCGTGCATGCGGTGATCGAAGCGTCCTCCGAGAACGAACTGAAGACCGCACTCGCTCAACTCGCGGGCGGTGTGACCGAGCCGCTGCACGGCCTTCGCGACGACCTGCTGAACCTCTTGGCCGACGCCGAAGCCGCGCTCGACTTCGCGGACGAGGACATCGAGTTCGTCGGCAAGGATGAAACGCTGGACCGCGTGACGAAGGCGATCGCGCGGATGAAGAACCTCCGCCGCCAGTTGGAAGCCCGCACCGTGAGCGGCCGGCCGCTCCGTGCCGTGCTCGTCGGCGAACCGAACGCCGGGAAGAGCAGTCTGTTCAACGCCCTGTCCGGGAACGCGGCCGCACTCGTGAGCCCGGAAGCCGGCACCACGCGCGATTACCTCGCGGTGTCGCTTCTCTTCGACGGCATCAATGTGGAACTGATCGACACCGCAGGCTGGGCCGACGCCGCGGGCACGATCGAAGTTCAAGCCCAGCGGCTCGGCGCGGAACAATCCCAGCACGCGGACATCGTGTTGTGGTGCGTCGAAGCGGGTTCGCTGTTCGCCCCGTCGGTCGCGGAACGATTGGCCCGGACGACCGCGGTGGTCCTGCGGGTGCAAACGAAGTGCGATCTGCGGGCCGCGACCGAGGGCGTCGCGTCATCCACGGTGCGGCCGAACGGTATCGATGAGGTGCGTTCCGAGCTGGCGGAGGCGGCGGTCTCGTGGGTGCGGCCGCCACTGGCACCGAGCCAGAGTCGCTGCCGCCACCACGTGGACGCGTGCCTGAAGGAACTGCAACTGGCCTACCACCACGCGTTGTTTGAAGAGCCGGCGGAACTCTTCGCCTTGGCTCTCCGCGGCGCGCTGCAGCATCTCGGCGAGATGGTCGGCGCGGTCTACACGAACGACTTGCTGGACCGCATCTTCAGCCGCTTCTGCATCGGGAAGTAATCGATTCGGATTTCTATTCTCGATTCAGCCATTTAACATGCAAAACGACGCATTATCATCAATAGTATCTATTCGTAAATCGATTCTTTATCATGCGCGAAGTGGAGCGGCTCACGGAAATTCTGAGGCTGCGCGGGCTGCTGCGTGGCGAGGACATCCAGCGCGAACTCGGAATCTCGCAGCCCGTGTTCTCGCGCTTGGTGGGCGAAGCGGGGTCGCGGGTCCGTCGGTTCGGGCGGGCCAGGGCCACACGCTACGCGCTGCCGCGGGAGGTGGCAGATGTCGGTCGCGAGGCACCGGTGTTCCGCGTGGATGAAGCCGCGCGGCCGCACCCGCACGGCACGCTGCACTTCCTCGCTCGCGATGAATGCTGGTTCGAACGGCAATCCGGCGGCGGGCAGCACTTCGCCGGGTTGCCGCCGTTCCTCGAAGACATGCGGCCGCAGGGGTACATCGGCCGCGGCTTCCCCACCCTTCATCCGGAACTGCGGCTGCCGGGCCGCATCAGCGATTGGAGCGACGACCACCACCTGCTCGCACTGGCGATGCACGGCGAAGATTGCGTCGGCAATCTGATCCTCGGTGAGGAATCGCTCAACCGCTTTCTCGCGGGGCCATCGCCGTCGTACAGTCGCATGGACTACCCGGAGTTGGCCCGAGGCGCGTCGGTCGTCCAGCCCGGTTCGTCCGCAGGCGGCGAGCACCCCAAGTTCGCGATCCGATCCGAAGATCGCCACATGCTGGTGAAGTTCGCCGCCGGCGATGGTGCGGCCGCGGATCGCTGGCGCGATCTGCTTGTCTGCGAGCATCTCGCCTTGGAAACGCTACGCGAAGCCGGCATTCCCGCCGCCCGCTCCGAGTGGTTCGACCTGGACGGCATCCGCTTCCTCGAGGTGGAACGCTTCGACCGAATCGGCCGGCGCGGCCGCCGGGGTGCGATCTCGCTGTATGCCGTGAACGTCCACTTCCTGGGTGAAGCGTTCGACAGTTGGAGCCGCGCCGCTCGCCGCATCCGCGAAGCACCGGCGCTCCAGATGAGCGAGGAAGATGCGGGAAGGATGGTCCGCTTGGACGCGTTCGGCGAACTCATCGGGAACACGGACCGGCACTTCGGAAACGTGAGCTTCTTCACCGAAGAGGCACCGAAGTTGGACCTGGTGCTGACACCGGTGTACGACATGCTCCCGATGGTGTTCGCGCCAACGGGGGCGAACGTGGTGGAGCGGCCGTTCGCTCCGGGCCCGCCGAACGCGTTGAACCTGCAGGTCTGGCCCCGGATGGCGGAGCTCGCCCGCAGCTATTGGTCCCGCGTGTGCGAAGCGGCCGGGATCGGCGAGGGTTTCCGCCGTATCGCTGGAGAATGCCAGGCCGCCGTGTCCCGGCTGATGGACAGATATGCGTGAACAGCCGTCCTCGCGGGGCGGGGTTTTTCGTTTCCCGTTGGCAGGAATTCGTGCCATGTTGAAGCGGAGACATTGCGCGAGGACGCGGCTGTGGCGGTGAGCGAACACCCGGAACCGGACGTGCTGAACGCCTTCGGGCGGGGCGACTTGCCGCCGTCCGAGCGCGTCGCCGTGGCCGAGCACCTGTCCGCGTGCGACACCTGCAGCGCGTTTCTGGGCAGCGGCCGGGGCGAAAAGACGCTCGCCGATCACGACCCCGGCATCCTTCAGCAAACCAATCCGGCGCCGGCCGTGAGCGACGCCCACTTTGCTCCGCCGGATGTGGCCTTCAGCCCGAGCGTTCCGCCGGAACTCGCCAACCACGCGACGTACCGCATCATCGATCAGCTGGGTGAAGGCGGCATGGGTGTGGTGTTCAAGGCCGAGCACCGGATGATGGGCCGCATCGTCGCGCTCAAGCTGCTCGCCCCGCACCTCACCGCGAACCCGGCTGCCGTGGACCGCTTCAAGCAGGAAGTGACCGCGGCGGGCCGGTTGAACCATCCGAACATCGTCATCTCGCACGACGCGGGTGAAGCCGGCGGCAACCACTTCCTCGTCATGGAGTACGTGGAGGGCATCAGCTTGGACCGCCTCGTGGCCCGCCGCGGCCCGTTGGCGGCCACGATGGCCTCCCACTTCGCCCGGCAGGTGGCCCAAGGACTGCAGCATGCCGCGGACAAGGGCATGGTGCATCGCGACATCAAGCCGCAGAATCTGATCGTGACCCGCAAGGGGCAGGTGAAGATTCTCGACTTCGGCCTGGCGCGGCTCGCACGGGACATCGAGACGGACGGCGAACCGGGCAAGAAGCCGAAGCACGCGGCCACCGCCCCGAACCTGATCATGGGCACGCCCGATTACCTGTCGCCGGAGCAGGCGAAGAACTCGCACAAGGTGGACATCCGCTCCGATCTCTACTCGCTCGGCTGCACGCTCTACTTCCTGCTCACGGGGCATACGCCGTTCGCCCGCGCGACCACGCTCATCGACAAGTTGCTGGCCCACACCGAGGAGGAGCCCGTTTCGGTGTTGAAGCACCGGCCCGATCTGCCGGAGGGGCTCGCGTCCGTGCTCGGGAAGTTGATGGCGAAGCGCCCGCAGGACCGCTATGCGACGCCGGCGGAAGCCGCGGCCGCGCTCGCTCCATTCGCCAAGGGCGTCGAGGCGACTCCGCCGCCGGCAGGATCCTTGGCCCCCGCGCCCGCACCGACCTTCGAGATCGTCGAGGCGGTGGTGGTGAAGCCGAGCCGCGCGGACTTCCGGTTCGAGTCCAAGACGGAGTTGGAAACTCCGCAACCCGTGCGGGAGAAGAAGCCGAGCCGGAAGAAGCAGCGCCGTGCCCGCGAGCAGCGGAAGAAGTTGATCGGTGCTCTGATCGCCGTCGTGGTGATGGGCCTGCTCATCGGCGGCGCGGTGAAGGTGATCCGTCGCTTTCTTCCGGACGATCCGGTGAAGGAATCCGCGAAGAACGACACGCCACCGCCCGCATCGCCGCCGAAGAACAACCCGCCCGCAACTCCGCCCGTGGCGAAGCCCGCGCCGCGTGTGCTGTTCGTCCTGCCGTCGCGCGGATTGTGGATGGACGATTACCTTCCCGTGCGGAAGCGGCTTGAAGCGAACGGCGTGAAGGTGTTCACCGCTGCAGGCCCCGGCCGCTCGTTCCCGACGAAGAGCAACGATGCGATCGAGACCGACCTGCCGTTGCGGCCGGAGATGGACGTGTCGTCGTACCAGGCCGTAGTGTTCGTGGGTCAGGACGTCACCGAGTTCGTGCGGAACGGACCGGGCCGCTACGCCGCGGCCGCGGTCATCGACAAGTTCCTCAAGCAGGGTTCGCTCGTGTGTGCGATCTGCGAGGGGCAGTCCGCCCTCGCGGCTCATGGGGCGTTGAACAACAAGTCCGTCGCGGCCCATCCGGGCACGAGGCGCTACCCGCCGTTTGAATCGCTTCCCGTGACGTGGGAGGAAAAGAGCGTGTTGGCCGACGGCAAGCTCATCACCGCGTCCGGCCCGGAGCACGCCGTCGCGTTCGCGGATGCGATCTTCCGGGCGCTTCGATAATCATCCGTCGTTCCGGAACCGGGTGGCCACGGTGCCGGCTTCGCCGGGGAGCAGGCGGTAGCCCACGGGGAAGGACTTCGTGAACTCCTCCTGATGCGACACGAGGATCACGCGCTGCAGCGCCTGCGAGTTCTTCAGGTTCTCCAATTCGTCCCGCATCGCGGCGAGTCCGTCCTTGTCGAGGCTGCCGAACCCCTCGTCGATGATGACGCTTTCGAGCGGTTTGGCGGCGGCGGGGCCGGCGGCGAAGCGGCCGATGGCCACGGCGATCGCCACCGCCACGCGGAATTTCTGGCTGCCCGAAAGAAACCGCACGGGGATCGGCTCCGGGTCCCCGGCCCGGCGCACGAGCAGCACCAGCGCCTCGTCCTTGCCTTCGTCCGGCGGTTGCAGTTCCAGTTCCAGATCGCCGCTGGAGAGATTGCGAAGCGTCTCTTGGGCGTGATGGACGATCTCGCGTTCAGCCTCGCGGACGAGTTCGCGCAACAGCCCTTCCTTGCCGAGCCACAAGTTGAGTTTGCGGTGCCGCTCGAACGCGGTCTCGGCTTCGTTCACGGCCGCGATCAGCCGGCCGAACTCGGCAACGGCGCGTTCGAGGCCGTCCAGCGCGGCCCGTGCCGCATCGCGGGCCGCGCCGGCTTGTGCGAACCGCGCGGAGGCTGCGTTGGAAGCGAGCTGTGCGTCGGCGAGCGGTGTCGCGGGCAGTTTGTCGAGTTCGGCGCGGATCGCGTCGCGTCGCGCCTTCCATGCCTGTTGGTTCTCCGAATCCGATTGCAGCGCGGCGAACCGGGCCGCGATGCCGCTCGCTTCCAAGCGGGATTGTTCCGTCGTGAGTGCCGCGAGATCCAAGTCGCCGTGCCACTCGGGTGCGAGTTGGCCGAGCAGTGTGTCGCGCAGGGTCCGGGCCGCGACCCATTCGGATTCGAGATCGCGAAGCCGAGCCGCCAGGGCGTCGCGCTCCGCGGTCGCCTTCTTCAGCTTGGTTTCCAGCGACTTCGCGGCATCGGCGGAGGCCTTGGCCGCCGCGGCATCGGCCGCCGCCTTCGTGGTGAGGTCCGCGACCGCGTCCTGCTTCCCAGCCAACGCCGCCCGCAGTTCCGCAGGATCGCATGCGACCTTCAACCCCTCCAGCATCGCCTTCTGCGAAGAGAACGCGGCCATGGCCTCGTCGCGCTGCTTCACGTCCTCGGCGAGCGAATCGACATCCGCCTTCGCCTTCTGCTTCAGGCTGCGAGCGGTGGCCGCGGCGAGTTCCGCGTCCGCCGATTGCTTCTCGGCCGCCGCCGTCTCCCGCGTCAGCTTCGCTTTCTCCTCCGCAGCGTGCGCCTCGGTGACGGCCTGCCCGCACATCGAGCATGTGGCTCCGACCGATTTGAAATCCCTCTGCCGTTGCTTGAGGTGCTTCAATCGCGAGTCGGCTTCACCCTTCGCGGTGGCGGCGGCTTCGCCGGCGGCATCCGCGGACTGAAGCGACTCGCGGGCCGCATCCAGGCGTTGATCCAAATCCGGAGGGTATTGCTTCAATCGTTCGGTCAGCCGGGCCACGTTCTCGGCCGTGGACAGGCATTGTTCCTCGCGCGGAATCTCGGCGCGGAGTCGCTCCGCGTCGCGTTCGTGCTTCTCCCGTGAGGCGTGATGCTCGGTGGCTTTCGTTCTCGTGGCTTCGAGTGAAGCGGCGTCCGCCGCCAGGATTTCGCCCAGGTCGGCGAGGGCGTCCGTATCGGCGGTCCGCTTCGTTTCCGCAGTGCGAAGGCGGTCCGCGGCCGATGCGATGTCCTTCAGCTTGGGAAGGACGCCATTCAGTTCTTGTAGCCGTGCATGATCCGTTTCGATTTGCTTCTTCTGCTTCGCGCGGGCATCGGCGTCCACCAACTTCGCATCCAGTTCTTTCGACTCGGCGGAAAGCGCTTCGTACTGCTTGGCCTGCTCCACGGCCTTGCCCGCCTCGATCACCGCGGCCTGAGCCGCGAGCCGCGCCGTCTCCGAGTCTTCGAGTGCGGCCTTCGCCGCGTCCACTTCCTCCGGCTTCACCTCCACGGCATTTCCGCGCCGCTGCTGCAGCGACCTTAACTCCGTTTGGTGTTCCTTCATCGCGTCGTTGATGCGGGCCGACAGTTTCTCGAACCGCGCGATGTCGATGATCCGCTTGAGCATCTCGAACCGCTCGGTGCCCTTTGCGAGGATGATCGCGTCCGACTCGCCCTGCCGCAGCAGCACGGACTTGGTGAACGCCTCGTACGCCAAGCCGAGTGTTCCCGTCACCCACGCGTTCGTTTCAGTCACTCCGTTCACGCCCGGCACGGGGCTCCACTCTTCGCCGGATTTCTGTTCGACGCGTTGGGTGGCGTTCGTGCCGCGGGTGCGGGTGATGCGGTAGATCGCGCCGTCGAACGAGAACTCGAACGAGACGCGGAGCGCGGGCGCCCCGTGTCGGATGAGGTTCTTGGAATCGCTCTTGCCGCCGCGGTGTTCCGCGAACAGGCAGTACGTGATCGCGTCGAACACTGCGGATTTGCCTGCGCCGTTCGGCCCCGTGAGGATCCACAGGGATTCGTTCTCCGTGAAGTCGATGACCTGCTCGTCGTCGCCGAAGGAGAGGAAGTTGCGGAGGGTGACACGTCGGGGAATCATGTTCAACCGGTGGGCGGGTTCTCGTCGGTGTCGTCGTCGGGCTTCGCGCGGCCCAATCCGGGCATGCGATCGTTTTCCTTGGCCTGGCGGTGCACCGCGAGGTCGCGGCGCAGCTTCGCCTCGTGTTCCGACCGGATGATGCGGTACTGCGCCATCCAGTAGCAGCGGGTGGCCCAGAAGTCGAAGATCGCACACGTGACGGCGAGGCACACGAGAACGAGGATCGTGAGCCAGAAGTAACCGTACCGTTTGACGAACTCTTTGTCGTCGTCGGTAGGCGGCTCGGCGGCGGGGCCCTCACGGGAGCGTTCCGCGATCTGCGTGGCGCGTTCTTCGTGCCCGGAGAGATACGACCCGCCGATCATCGCGCCGATCGCGGCGACCGCGACCGCAGTGGCGAGCCGGCGACGCACCTGCCCGCGGAGGTACGCGCGCTCGTCCGTGGGAAGGAAGCGTTCTTCGCGAAGGCGCAGCCATGTGCGACGCTGGCGCAGGGTGGCTCCGACGCCGAATGCGAGCAAGGCGAACGACAAAATCAGGCCGGCGACGAACACGATGAGGGGCTCCGACAAATGAGTGTACTGGCGGCCAGCATCCAATGACATTGTGGGAGCCGACGGCACTCCCACCTCTCCCCGCTGGGGAGAGGTCGCCGTGCTGATGCGAATGCATCGGCACGGCGGGTGAGGGGCGGTTCGACATCAGACCGGAATCGTCGAACACCCCTCACCCGGTTCGCGAACTGCATTCGCAGTTCGCGGCCACCTCTCCCCAGCGGGGAGAGGGTGCGCGTTGTTCGCTCGCTGTCGATGCCCTCTCCGTCACGACTTCAGCTTCACGCACACCAGTTGCTTCGGGTCGCGGAAGAACAGCCGGCCGTCGGCGAGGGCCGGTGCCGCGCGGGTGGGGCTGCCCAGGATCGCGGCACGGGCCGTCTCCTTGTACCCCTCCGGGCTCGCCTCGAACCGCACGATCTCGCCGGATTCCACGACGCCGAGCAACCCGCCGTCCACCGCGACCAGGCTGGTCGAACCGAACTTCGGCTTCGACCACTTCACCGCGCCCGTCTTCCACTCCACGCAGCGCAGGTCCACGTTCTTCGCGTCCACGCGGCCGTGCGCTCCGTACAGGTACTCGCCGACCCGCACCGGCGTGTTGAACTGGCACGACATCGATTTGTCCCCGCTCCAGACTTCTTCCAGTTCCGCACCCTTGGGGCGAAGCAGGATCGCGCCGGCACCATAGGAGACGCTGATGAAGATGTCCCCATTCCAGGAAAGCGGGGTGGCGGCGTTCACGCTCTCGTTCAGCCGTGGCCGCCAGGGGTGCGTGTGAGCCACCTTTCCGTCCGCGGGGTCGAGTGCGACCAAGCCTTCGCGCGTGAGGAAGAGCGCGAGCGTCTTTCCGCCGATCTGGGCGAGCGACGGCGAGGAATAACTCGCGGCCGCGGTGTCCGCCTTCCACTTCTCCTGCCCGGTGGCCGGATCGAAGGCCACGATCCCGGCGTCCTTCCCGCCCACGTTCACGAGCAGGTTTCCGCTTGCGACGAGTGGCGAGCACGCGATGCCGAAAAAGCCCTTGCCCGCGTCGTAATCCGCGATCAGGTTGCGGGACCAGAGCTTCTTACCCGTGGCTAGTTCGAGGGCGTGCAGGTCGCCGTTGGCGCCGAGGGTGAAGACGCGTTCGCCGCTGATGCACGGAGTGGACCGCGGGCCTTCATCGAAACCGAACTCGTCGCGGTAGCGGGTGCGGTACGCGAACTTCCACTTCTCCTTGCCGGTGGCGGGGTCGAGGCAGAGCACGACTTCGTCGTCCGCCACGCGATGGAAGAAGACGAGCCGTTCGCCGGCGACGACCGGCCCGGCCCAGCCTTGGCCCGCCTCCAGTTTCCACGCAACGGGTGGCCCGTCCTTAGGCCAGTTCCAGTTGAGGCCGGTCTCGGCGGATTGGTTGTCGCGGCCCGGCCCGTGGAACTGCGGCCAATCCGCGGCAACCAATGCGAGAGTCAGGAGAATCAGACCCGCGACGCGGGCGGGTCTTTCACCTCTCCCCCTTGCTTTGAAGGGGGAAGAGGTCGAGGTCGAAACCGCGACTAGCGGTTTCGACTCCGGTGAGGGGGTGTTGCGGAGTCGCATCGTGCCCCCTCACCCGACGTGGAATCGCATCCGCGATTCCACGTCGACCTCTCCCCGGCTCTGCGGGGGAGAGGTGAAAGACACCGGCTCGTCGATTCGGTGCGGGTGCATCGCAGGCTCCGGAAGCGGTGCGGCCATTCTACTCGCGGGCGGGACGCCCGCGCTCCCGGGGGGATTCCGCTTCTGCGTGCCGCGCCGGTCGTGCGGGCGGCGCGGTCCGGTTGTCACGCCGAACGCGGCACGGTCGCGGTTTCCCTGAATCCCTTTCGCGTTGACAGCCCGCACCCGCCGTTTATGCTCAAGGAAGAGGTCCGTTCCCGCACCCCACGTCCGCGCTGCGCATCGGCCCCGGAGGCACCCCATGGCAAAGGCGAAGCAGACCAAAGAAGCAGGAATGCCGGTGATCATCGCCCTGGTGTTCTTCATCGTCACCACCATCGGCCTCGGTGTGTTCGTGTACGTGCTCTTCTCGGACCAAGAAGTGAAGGACGCGGCGGTGACCGCGGCCAAGAAGGACGTGACGGACATGCGGGCGGCGCGGGACGAAGCGCAACTCTTGGCCCGCATCTACCGCGTGGCCATGGGCATCCCGGAAGGGGCGGGCAACGAATCGGACACCGTGCTTGTGCAGGACGGTGCGAAAGAAGGCAGCAAGGGCCACGCCGAGATCAAGAAGATCAACGAGGCGCTCAAGAAACGCGGCTCGGAAGTGACGGCGGACGCGGCGGCGAAGTTCGATGCCGAGGTGGACCGTTATCTGAAGGCGCTGGCCGCCGGCGGGGCCGCCCCGCCGAAGTTCGATTCGACCACGCTCTTCAACCCGAACGAATTCGACATCTGGCCGGGCGACGTGGATGCGAACAAGCAGCCGCTGCTGCCGCGCCGCACGATCCTGGATGTGGCCGCCCGCGCGGCGCTGGTCCGCAACTTCTCCGCCAAGGCGATCGTGGATGAACGCGGCACCTACGACAAGAACGTGGGCGACCTCAACACCGCCCGCACCGGGTACGTCGCCTCGCAGGCCGCCTACAACAAGCAGGCCGCGGACCTGCCCAACACGTTCAACATGAAGATCGCGGAGAAGCAGAAGGAAGTGGACGACGCCAAGAAGCGCTACCAGGACAACGAGGCGACCACCCGCAAGGAGATCCAGAAGCGCGAGGACCAGATCGAAGCGATGAAGCTGGACATCCTCAACCGCGACAAAGCCATCACCGCGCTCCGCGATCAAATCGTGACGCTGACGGCGAAGCAGCCGAAGTCCGATCCGTTCGCCTACGACGAGCCGCTGGGCAAGATCACGGCCCGCCTCGCGGACAACATCGTGGAGATCAATCTCGGCTCGAACGCCCACGTGCAGGCCGGGCTCACGTTCACCGTGCTGCCGATCGACTTCCCGCAGAAGGGCCGCGTCTCGCGCATGATGAAGTTCCGCGCCCCGGACAACAAGGGCATCTACCGCGAGACCGAGATGTTCATGCCGAAGGCGTCCATCGAAGTGATCGAGGTGATCGGGCCGGACGTGGCGCGGTGCCGCATCACGACGGAGCACGACGACGTGCGCGACCGCGTGCTTCCCGGCGACCTGCTGTACAACTCCGTGTGGCGGAAGGGCCAGGCGGACCACATCGCCCTCGTCGGCATCTTCGACCTCAACGGCGACGGCACCGACGACATCGAGAACCTCGTCCGCGACTTGAACAAGATGGGCATCCCGGTGGACGCGTACTTCGACCTGAAGACGCAGAAGTGGGTGGGCAAGCTCACCGAGCGCACCCGCTACCTTGTGGACGGCGCCATCCCGGTGCCGGTGCCGAACGATCCGAACCTCGAAGCCAAGACGAAGCTGATCGGCGCGATGAAGGCGGCCCGCGACGAAGCGACCGGCAAGCTGGTACAGACCGTGCCGGCCCGCGACTTCTTCGGCCGCACCGGCTACCGCGCGAAGATCGACGTGTCCGACGACTTCATCAATCAGGCGGCCGCGAAGTATCTCACCGCTCCGCCGCCCGCGCCGCCCGCGGGCAACAACAACTGACGAACGCGAACCGGCGACCACTTGGTCGCCGGTTTCGCTTGCCAAGAGCCTGAAAACCAATCAAGCCGTTTTGGCTGCGAAACAACTCTCACCCTCTCCCCGTCGGGGAGAGGGTGAGAGTTGGTCGACGTTCCGGTGTGACGTCAACCCGGGGCCCTCACCCGCCGTGCCGATGCTCGTCGCATCAGCACGGCGACCTCTCCCAGCGGGGAGAGGTGGAGGCTCAGGCCGGTCCCGATGATGCAACGGGAAGTCTGACTGCCAGTTGTGCGGCTCATTGGGCCGTGAGCCCGACGAGCAAATCGTATCCGGCATGGGCTCCGACCGCGATGCCGAAGCCGCGGCATACGAAGAGCATCGTGAAGTACAGCCCGGCGATGGCGCGGAAGAGGAACACATACGGGTTCATCGCTTCGCCGTACGGGCCGATGTGGTGGGCCGCGGCGAAGCCGAGCGCCGCCCCGATCGCCGCGATCAGCACCGCGAACAGCAGCGGGATCGACACCAGCCGCAGGAACCAGAACAGCAGTGTGAAGAGCCCGAGCCGGAAAATCACTTCTTCGTAGATTCCCGCGCCGATGAACGTGACGGCCTTCGCCGCGGTCGCGGTGCGGATCGTGATTTCCAGCGTGATGCCGAGCCGCTCCACGAGCGGGCCGAAGTTCTGGCTGAACTGCCACAGCGCGAACGCCCACGCGCCGCTCTCGAACGCCATGCCGAACCACGTTCGCACCGGATCGGCCGGGCGGTCCATCCAGCGCCACCAACTCCACGCGAGCAGCAACAGGATGAGGAGCGCGGGCACGAGCAGGACGTGGTTGGCGCCGAAGGCTTCGAGCGCCCAGCGGAGCCAGGCGTCGGCGCCGTTGCGGAGCTGATCGGCGCGGTCTCCGCCGAGCCACAGCACGCCGCCTTCATAGGCCGCGATCAGCGGCAGCAGGAAGAGGAACGACGACCACGGATGCCGGGTCGCGGAGAAGTAGCTTCTCATCCCAGATCCGGATGGCGGCGGGCGAGCAGTTCGCGACGACGCTCCGCGGGCACGGTTCGCAGGATGCCGCAGCGGGTCGCTTGGGCCAGGTCCACGTGTTCGGGGCGCGGCAGGAGCGTGCCGTCCGCGTCCGCCAGGACCGCGACGATGGGCCGCGTTTGCGTCCGCGGGTCGAGCCGGTTCGCGTGGTTCGCCGCTACGGAGCCGACGCGGCCGTCCGTGAGTTCGACCACCGTGCCGACCGGATAGAAGTTCAGGTGAACGAGGTACTCGGCGAAGTCTTTGTCCAGTTGGCCGTGCTCGGCGAGCAGCAGCACGTCCGTGAGGGCGGCGCGGGTGTCTTGGGCGGAGCGGTACGAGCGCGGCGAACAGAGTGCCGTGTACGTGTCCGCGACGGCGAGCATGCGGCCGAGCGACGGAATGCCCGTGCCCTTCAATCCGGACGGATAGCCGGTGCCGTCCGAGCGTTCGTGGTGCGTGGCGACCGCGGCCGAAAGCGCCGAGGCGTCGTTCGCGTTGCGGTTGAGCAGTTCCGCGCCGTACACTGCGTGCCCTTCCACGAGGCGGCGTTCGTCCGCGTTCAAGGCATCGGCCTTGGCCAGCACCGCGAGCGGCACGCGCATCATGCCGCAGTCCATCATCAGGGCCGCGACCACGGGGACGAGCGGCCGGCTCGCCCATTCGAAATCGTACGGCGTCATGCGGGCCACGACTTGGGCGACGTTCACCGCGTGGGCCGCAAGATGCCGGGCCGGCGCGGTCGTTTCCACGCTGCCGGGGAACGCCTGGGCCGAGAACAGGTCCGCGGCCACGAACCGGAGCGGCTTCGCCTGCCGGGCGTCTTCGAGCAACTCTTCCGCCAGCCCCGCGACCGGGTTCAACCCGATGGCCTGCGAGTGGTGCATGGCCGAGTACACGGCGGCGATGCGATCGATTCGCGCTTCATCCGTGCGACGCAACCCGAGCGCGCGTTCCTGCACCAGCAACCGCTCGGACACGTGCGCGAGCAATCCGTGCAGCCCTTCGCACAATTGAAGCTGCACGCTGGGCGATTCCGGGAACGCCTGCGCGAGCCGGATCGCGCAATCGAGCACGGCCGTGGTTTCGCGGTGATACGCGATCAGCGGGTCGTTCGCGGCCGCCTTGCTGCGGTTGAGCCCGGCGACGAACGAATCCTGCGAGAACTTCTTCTGCCGGGCCAGTAACGTCTGGGCGGTGCCGAGCAGTTCGCGGGCGCGGTCGGTGAGCGGCGGCAGCGGCCCCTCGACGACGTTCCCCGACCCGGCGATCTGCTTCAGCGAATCGCGGAAGCCCGCCGGCACCTCGGAATCGCCGCCTTCCAGCGGAATCGCTTCCGGAATGATGCGCGGCGTCGCCTCCAACCGCTGGCGGAAGGCCGAGATCCGTTCGAGCAGCCCCTTCACGTCGCTCATGCGCGTGGTCCCCCGCAGCGGTTATCGGCTGCGAAGCAGGGCAAACTTGAACGATTGTTCCGGCGGCGGAATCCGGATTGCTCCAGGATCGGCGGGTTGCTATGCAGCCGGTCCGGGGAACCGCCATGAACCGAACCCTTCTTTCCATCGCACTGTTGTCGCTGCTCGCGGGCTGCACGTCGTCCGCGCGGTTCGTCGAACGCCGCCCGGACGGCGGTGTCATCGCCGTGCCGGACTACAAGCACCGCGACGACGCACTCTCCTTGCTCGAAGACGAATACGGGCACCGCGCCGCCATCGTTCGCGAAGAAGAAGTCGTCACCGGGTCGGACGTGAAGACCGTCACCGAAGTCGGCAACGGCTCGATCTTCCAACGCATCGGTGCCTGGTTCACCGGCACCGAGAAAGTGGCGACCACGGATGTGAAGACGAACAAGTCCACGGAATGGCGGATCACGTATGTCACGCAACCGGGTTCGCCATGAACCCGGAGTTCCGCCGCGATCCGGTGAGCGGCCGGTGGGTCGTGATCGCGCCGGAGCGTTCGCGGCGGCCGATGGCGCTTGAAGGAGCGGAGCCGCGGCACCGCGTCGGGCTCGAAGCTCGCGCATGCCCGTTCTGCGTCGGCCGCGAGTGCGACACACCGCATGAAGTCTTCGCCATCCGCGAGCCGGGCACCGCGGCCGATTCGCCCGGATGGCAACTCCGCGTCGTTCCGAACATGTACCCCGCCGTGCGTGCGGTCGCAGGCGAGTCCGAGGATGCGGGACTCTTTCAATTCCTGCCCGGATTCGGGCGGCATGAGGTGGTCATCGAGTCGCCGGAGCACGTGGCGAATCCCGCGCTCCTGCCGGATGATCTCTTTCGCGACGTGTTCATCGCTTACCGCGAGCGGGTGAAATCGTTCGCGGCCGATCCCGCGTTGCAATACGTGTCCGTGTTCAAGAACGTGGGTGCGGAGGCGGGTGCGTCGCTCGGTCACTGCCACTCTCAGATCGTGGCGATGCCGCTGATCCCGTCCGAAATCGAGCACGAGTTGGCCTCATCGCTGCGTCACTTCACGCGCGCCGGCCGTTGCGTGTTCTGCGAGTTGATCGAAGCGGAACTGGCGGCGAACGTGCGCGTCGTGGCCGAGACGCCGAATCTGGTGGCGCTCGCGGCATACGCCGCGCGGTTCAGCCATGAGACGTGGGTGCTGCCGAAGCGACACGCGAGCCGGTACGAAGATGTGAGCGATGGCTTGGCCGCGGAGTTGGCGGGGCTCCTGAAGCGACTGGTGGCCGCGCTCGATCGCGTGCTCGCGGAGCCGGCGTACAACTGGTATCTCCACGCGGCTCCGCTGCGATCCGCGGAGTTGCCGCATTATCACTGGCATTTCGAAGTGATGCCGCGGACGGCGCGGCCCGCAGGGCTGGAATGGGGCACCGGGTGTTTCGTGAATCCCGTGTCGCCGGAGACCGCGGCGCAGCAGTTGCGGAATGCGAACGGGCCGGAAGCGTAAGCGAACGCTTCCGGCCCGTTTCAATCGATCGCCGTCGCGCGTCGGTTTCCATCAACTCTTCGCCGCGGCTTCCTTCAGCAACTCGTCCACCGACTTGTCGATGTCGTCCAGCGGTTGCGGCACGCCGGTCCACTTGCGGCGGATCTTGCCGTTCGCATCGATCAGGTACAGCGTCGGGTAGCCGCGCACCTTCAGCTTCTCGACGATCGGGTTCTCTTCCCCGTTGTCCCACCAGTGCGTCCACGGCATCGGCGTCTTCGTGAGGAACTTCTCCAGCGTGTCCTTCTTCTCGTCCACGCTCACGCTGATCAGCTTGAACGGCTTGCTCTTGAGCTTCTCCACGAGGTCGCGCTCGTGCGGGATCATGGACACGCACGGCCCGCACCACGTGGCCCAGATGTCGAGCAGCACCACGTTGCCCTTCATGCCGGTGATCGTTTGCTTCTTCTGGTCGCGGAGTTCGGTGCCGCCCACGTCCGGAAGCGGGCTGCCGACGGCGAGCAGCTTCACCAGCTTGATTTCGGACTCGCACGCTTCCTTGATGGTCGAACCGTCCACCTTCGTGTCCGGCGATTCCTTGATGGCCCGCTCGAGGAACTCGACCGCCTTCTTCACCAGTTCGTCGGCTTCCTTCGGGCTGCGGGCGTCGTCCGATTGCGACGAGACGCTCATGCCGAGGATGTACAGTGCGATCGCCTTCACGGGCTTGTCCGTGGACTTGGCCGCCACCGCTTCGAGGAACTTGCCGCCGCTCGGGCCGGCGCGGCCCGCGGACAGCACCATCTCCTTCACTTTCGGATTGTTCAGGTGGTGTTCCGTCACGATGGCGAACAGCTTGTCGATGTCCGCGCCGGAGGCACCGACATCCACCAAGCGGCTGAGCGCGAACAAGGCGGCGTCGAAGCCCGCGTCGCTCTTCGGGTCGATCTCTGCGATCTTGCGGACCTTCTCGGCCGTGATCGTGGCCAGCTCCTTGGCCTCGGCTTGGATGCCCTTCTTGTCCGCCACCGTGGCGGCCTTCTCGAACCGCTTCAGCAGTTCGTCGAATTCCTCCGTGAACTTCGCCTTCTGTTCCTTGAGCTTGGCGGCCGGATCGTCGGCGACGGCGGCGTTCGTGCGCTCGTACGTGAAGTACAGGCCGAGTGAAAGTGCGAGCATGGCCGCACAGAAGACTCGCATGACGGAACCTCTCGGGGTGATAAAGAATCAACGTACCGTTTCGCGGAACCCGCCGCAACGGGTAACACGGGCCCGCCGATGCGGCTCTCGCTGCGATACCGGTTGCTGCTGCCGCTGACGCTGCTCCTCGCCGGGGACGCAGCCGCGACCTGGTGGGCCGCGGACCACGCCGCCCGCACCGCGGAACGCCGGCTCGCCGAGCAGCAGTTCGCGGTCGCCACCACGCTCACCGTGCCCCCCACCTTCCCGCTCACGCAGCCCGTGCTGAATTCGATGAAGGGCTTCTCCGGGGCCGAGTTCCTGTTCATACACCCGGACCGGCCCCCCCTTTACACGCTTCCCGGCCCCGTGCCCGATCCGCCGGACCTGCCCGTCACCAGTTTGAGCGAGGAGCACCGCCTCGGGCCGCCGGTCGTGCTCGGTGGCGCCGAGTACCGCGGCCTGAGGCTGCCTCTCCGCGTGCCGCACCAGGATCACGGCGGGGATCTCTACATCCTGTACCCCGAATCGCTGCGGCTTACCGCGGTGCGCGACGCGGTGCGGCCCACGCTCGTGCTCGGCCTCGTGGGCGGTGTCGTCGCGATCGGGCTTGCGCTCGCACTGGGTACCGGCGTCGTCCGCCGCATCCGCGACCTCGACCACCGCACGCGGCTCATCGCCGGCGGCGACTTCCGCCCCCTGCCGCTCCCCTCCGCGGACGACGAACTCACCGACCTTCACAAGTCCGTGAACGACATGGCCCGCCGATTGGCCGAGTTCCAGGAAGCCTCGCAACGCAACGAACGGCTCCGCGTGCTCGGGCAGTTTTCCGGCGGGCTCGCACACCAGCTTCGCAATGCGGCGGCCGGCGCGAAGCTGGCATTGGAAGTGTTCCTCACGGAGAACGCAATCGCCGATCCGGAGCCGCTGCAGGTCGCGCTTCGTCAACTGGCCCGAATCGAAGCGAACCTGCGGCAGTTCCTCGATCTCGGCAAGCCGCCCGACGCCGTGAAGCAACCCTGCGACTTGGTGAAACTCGTGGACCAAGCCGTGAGCCTGCTCAAACCGCAGTGCCAGCACGCGGGCATTCAACTCGAATGGCAACCGAGCGGCGCGGCGGTGATCGAAGGCGACGCGACGCAACTCAGCCACCTGCTCGGGAACATCGTCGGGAACGCGGTGGAGGCGGCGGGACCAAGCGGCACCGTCCGCGTGATCGTGGCTGACGGCCCGGTGGTGGAAGTGTCGGACAACGGCAGCGGCCCGCCGCCGGAGATCGCCGCGAAGCTGTTCGAGCCATTCGTGACGGGGAAGCCCGAAGGCATCGGCTTGGGTTTGGCTGTGGCGAAGCAGGCGGCCGACGCCCACGGTGCGAAGCTGACGTGGGAACGCCGCGATGGATGGACGGTGTTCCGTATCGCGTTTCGATGAGCGACGGATGATTCTCCGTCGCTGGCGCGTCCGGCTACTGACAGTCAGGTTTCCAAAGACGTCCTCGGAGGGGCACTTGCCCCACCTCTCCCCGCTGGGGAGAGGTCGCCGTGCCGATGCGCATGCATCGGCACGGCGGGTGAGCGGTTCGACGTCACACCGGCCACGTCGAACCGCCCCTCACCCGGTTCGCGAACGGCATTCGCCGTTCGCGAACCCTCTCCCCAACGGGGAGAGGGTCACAGGTGCCAGCGGACCGGCTGGTGTCTTTGCATTCCTGACCATCAGTAACGCAAAACCCGGACCGCCACTCTTCAATACCACTCGCGGCGCTGTTCACGACGTTGAGCAACTCGTCGCCGTGGAGGAAGCGGCCGATGTTGTCGAGCAGCACTTGGAGATGGCGGCCGGCGATGCGCGGTGAATAGCCCGCCACGTGCGGCGTGAGGATCACGCGGCCCGGCATCTTCCACAAGGGGTGGTCCGCCGGCAGGGCTCGATCTCGAACACGTCCAAGGCCGCGCCGCCGTCTCGCCCGCGTCCAGCGCGCGACCAAGTCGTCGAGTCTCACAATGGCCCCGCGGCCGATGTTGATCAGGATTGCGTCGCGGGCTTCATCTGCCGGAACTGCTCGCGGCCGAACATCCCGGCCGTATGCGGCGTGTGCGGAGCGGCGATCGCCACGAAGTCGCTCTGCTCCAGCAACCGCGGTAACTCTTCGACCGGCCACAACCCCTCGACTTCCGTCGGGCGATTGTCGGGATGCGGATCAACGGCCAGGATGCGCATGCCGAAGGCGGACGCGCGCTCTGCAATCTCGCGGCCGATTGCGCCGAAGCCCACGATGCCGAGCGTGGCATCGGCGAGGTGCCGGTGGGCGCGATCGATGTCGTTCACGACGCCCGGCCCGGTTGCGAACCCGACTCGCGCGATTTCGCCGCCGACCGGCGGCCCATCGCGCTGCCGCCGCCTGCAACACGTATGTGTGCAGGTTGCGGGCGAAGCAAAGGATGTACCCCATCACTTGGTCGGCGATCACATCGGAGAACAGCCCGCGCATGTTCGTGAGCACGCACGGGTGGGCGACCAATTCCGGGAAGATGTAATGTTCGAGGCTCGCGGTCGCGGCTTGCACCCAGCGCAGTTTCGGCGCGGCGGCGAGCAACGGCCGCGTGATCTTGCCGAAGAACGCGTCCGCCTCTGGCATCCGTGCGAGTGCGGAAGCTTCGTCCGCGGCGTTCACCACGGCCATGCTTCCGGCTGCGGCCGCCGTGATGCGTTCGAGCCGATCCGGCTCCACGGGCGGATGAATCACGAGTGTCATGGCAGGCTGATGCTCAACAAGAAGGAGCCGGCGTCGCACGCGAAGCCGAGCGCGATCGGATCGGCGAGCGGCGGCAGGCGGTCCGTCACCTGCGGCGTCGAGAGGTCGAAGTGGAACGGCGTGCCCTTCAGGCACGTCTTCAACTGCCCGGCGATCACGTTGGCGAACTCGCCGGCCGCGTCGCGCCACAGATCCTCGCTCGGCGGTTCTTCGGGCAGGTAGCGCCGGGCCAATGCCTCGAGCGCGGCCGGGGCGAACGCGAGGCACAGCACTCCCGGCGGCGTCCGCTTCAGCCCGATCGTCGCCACCACGGCGCCGGCCGGTGCGACCGCTTCCGCAGGCACGACCGGCGTCTGGCACAACTCCTCGAACGCGGTCTGCACCGCGGCCGCGGCCGCCTCTTCGATTCCCGATCGGTCCACGGTCACGTCTCCGCAGGGTCCTCACCTCTCCCCGCCGGGGAGAGATCGCCGTGCCGATGCGCATGCATCGGCACGGCGGGTGAGGCGGGTCGACGTCTCCTGGAAACGTAAAGAACCCCTCACCCGGTTCACGAACTGCATTCGCAGTTCGTGAACCACCCTCTCCGAACGGGGAGAGGGTCATGCAGCCCGTACTAACGCGGCACGAGGCGATAGTATCCCCACTTCAGCGAATCCACGCGGCTGGAAGGCGTCGCTGAGGTTGAGCGTCGTTTCCGCGCCGCCGAGCACCAAGTAGCCGTCCGGGCGCAGGCTGCGGACCATCCTCGCCAGGATTTCGCGCTTCATCGCCGGCTCGAAGTAGATCATCACGTTGCGGAGGAAGATCACGTCGAACGGCGGCATCGGCGGCCACCGGCCCGCGAGGTTCAATTGCTTGAAGTCGATCATTCGGCGAAGCGAGTCGTCCACGCGCCAGCGGTTGCCCTCCTGCTTGAACCACTTCACCAGCAACGCGGCCGGGAGCCCGCGGTTCACTTCGATCTGCGAGTACACGCCCTCGCGACAGCGGTCCAGCATCGTGCTCGAAATGTCCGTCGCCTGCAACACGATGTCCCACGTCGCCAGTTCGGGGAACCACTCGCGCAGCACCATCGCGAGCGTGTACGGCTCCTGCCCGCTGGATGCGGCGGCGCACCAGATCGCAAGCTTGCGTTCGCTCCGCCGCGCGGCGATGAGTTCCGGCAGCACCGTCTTCTTGAGCGCCTCGAACGGATGGATGTCGCGGAAGAACGAAGTCTCGGTCGTGACCATCGCCTCGACCAGTTCGTCGAGCAGGCCGTTGACGCCCGGTTCGCGCAGCTTCGCGATGAACTCCGCGACCGAAGCGAGACCGTGCCGCCGGGCCACCGGAAGCAGCCGTGATTCGACGAGGTACTCCTTGCCCGGTTCGAGCGCGATCGCGCTGCGGTCTTGGAGCAGCTTCACGACATGGGCGAAGTCCGCGGGGTTCACGGGCGGCCCCCCGTCACGCGGCGTTCGATCTCGCCCGCGATCATGCCGAGCGGAAGTGTCCGTTCGGACAACCGCGCCTTCACCACGGCCCCCGGCATGCCCCACACCACGCTCGTGGCTTCGTCCTGCGCGATCACGCGGCCGCCCGCTTCGCGAATCGCTTCGCACCCGCGCAGCCCGTCCTGCCCCATGCCGGTGAGCACCACGCCGAGCAAGCCCGGGCCGTACACCTTCGCCGCGGAACGGAACAGCGGATCGGCCGCGGGGCGGCACGAATTCTCCGGAGGCTCCTGATTCAACAATGCCCGCACGTGCGTGCCGTCTCGCACCACTTGCAAGTGGAAGTTCCCCGGAGCGATGTACGCCCGGCCGGGAACGATCACGGTGCCGGATTCCGCTTCCTCGGCGGGGATCTTCGAGCCCTTCGAGAGCCGTTCCGCGAGCAGCCGGGTGAACATCGGCGGCATGTGCTGCACGATGAGCAGCGGCACCGGCAACGCGGAGAACGCGGGGAACAGCTCCGCGAGAGCGTTCGGCCCGCCGGTGGACGTGCCGATCACGACAGCATCCACGCGGCCCGTCGATTCGCCCGCGCGCGAGAACGGCGGCGGCGGAACGGCCGGCGGCTTCGGCCGGCACAGTTCCTTGATCTCCGGGATCAGCTCCTCCCGGATCACGCGGCGGGATTCTTCCAAGCCGCCGGAGCCGGACGGCTTCGTGAAGTAGTCGGAAGCGCCGAGCGCGAGCGCCTCCAAGGTGGCGGACGCGCCGCGCTCCGTGAGTGCGCTGAACATGATCACCGGCAGCCGCGGGTGCGTCTTGCGGATCGCCGCCAGCGTCGCGAGGCCGTCCATCTCCGGCATCTCGACGTCCAGAATCACGAGATCGGGGGACACTTGCGGCAGCTTCGCGAGCGCGATCTTCCCGTTCGCCGCGGACCCGACCACCTCGATGCCCGGATCCGCGCCGAGTTCGTCCGACACCGCGCGGCGGATGACGACCGAATCGTCCACGACAAGTACGCGAATCTTCCCCATGTCACTCCCCGAAGACATCCATGAGGCTGAGCTTGGCGATCAGCACGTCGCGGGTGAAGGGTTTCATCACGTACTCGTTCGCGCCGGCGGCCATGGCGCGATTCATCTGCTCGCTCTCGGTCTCGGTGGTCACCATCACGATGCGGAGAGCGTCGTTGCCGCGGTCGGCCCGCACGGCCCGGATGAACTCGAGCCCGTCCATCACCGGCATGTTCCAATCCACGAGCACGAGGCCGGTGTCCGGATAATCGCGCAGGCGGTCCAACCCCTCCTGCCCGTTCCCGGCTTCGATGACCTCGAGGTTCATCTCGAGGAGGATCGGCCGGATGAACGCGCGGACGGCGCGGGAATCATCGATGACCAGGACCCGCATGGGCGGCTCGTTTCAGGGCGACACCGAAAGTGTAGGACAGGGAACGCCGGGCGGGGAATCACTCCAGCCACACGCGGACGCGCTTGCCCGCATCATCATCGGTGGCGAACAATTCGCCGCGAGGAAAGCCCGCGTCCGCCGCGTCGCGGCCGATGGATTCCGCGTCGATCCCCTTCGCCCGCAATTGGTCCGCAACCGGGCCGGGCACCAAATCGCCGATCCGTTCCGCCGCCGCGGCGGGGAACGTGAGATCGGCCACGGTTCGGCCCGGCACGCTGACGCGGATCCGCAAATGAGCGGCCGGCATTTCAACCTCCATCAATATTTGAACTGCGACACCAAGGTCTGAAGCTGGGCCGCGAGGCGGGACAGTTCGTCCGCCGAACTCTTGGTGTTCGCCGCGCCTTCGGTGGTGCCGCGGGCCGCGTGGGCCACCACGGTCACGTTCTGGGCGATCTCGTTGCTTCCCTTTGCGGCCTCCGTCACGTTCCGCGTGATCTCGCCGGTCGTCGCCGTCTGCTCCTCGACCGCGCTCGCGATCGTGTTCTGGATGTCGTTGATCTGATTGATGATCGTGCCGATCTGGGCGATGGCTTCCACCGCCCCCTTGGTGTCCATCTGGATCGCCTCGATCTTGCGGCTGATGTCCTCGGTCGCCTTCGCCGTCTGCTTCGCGAGTTCCTTCACCTCGTTGGCGACGACGGCGAAGCCCTTGCCGGCCTCGCCGGCCCGGGCGGCTTCGATCGTCGCGTTCAAGGCGAGCAGGTTCGTCTGCTGGGCGATGCTCGTGATCACCTTGATGACGTTGCCGATCTCGGCACTGCTTTCGCCGAGTTTCGCGACCGTCGCGTTCGTCTTCTCCGCGACCTTCACCGCGCTCGTGGCCACGCGGGCCGCTTCGTTCGCGCTCTTGGCGATCTCCTTGATGCTCGCCCCCATCTGCTCCGCCCCGGTGGACACGGTCGTCACGTTGCGGCTCACCTGCTCCGCGGCCGCGGACGCGACATTGGCCTGCGCCGCGGTTTCCTCCGCGTTGGACGCCATCTGCTGGCTCACGGCCGTGAGTTCCTGGCTCGCACTGGCGAGGCTCTGAGCCATCTCCGCGATGTTGCCGACGTTCCCGCGCAGGTTCGCGAGGAACTTCGCGAGCCCTTCCGCCATCTGCCCGATCGAATCCGCGCCCTTCACCGCGATCTCGCGGGTGAGGTCGCCGCGGCTCGCGGCGTTCACGATGTCGAGGATGCTGTCCACCTTCTGCCGCAGTTCGTCGGCCTGCTTCCGTTCGCGTTCCGCGGCTTCCTGGATCTTGCGTTCCGATTCGAGCTTCTCGGTGATCAGTTCCCACGTCACCATCGGTCCGATGTAGTTCCCCTCGCTGTCGAGGATCGCGGTGACGAGGAGGTCCGCCGTCTCCGGGCCGATCTTGATGTTGGCCCGCACCGGCAGGTTCCGCGGGTCCGCGAGGATCTTCCGCTGGTGCTCGGGGTTCTTGTGGAAGATGTCGATGCTGGAACCGAACACGCGATCCGCCTTCACCGGCAGGTATTGCTCGAGCTTCTTCAACGTGTTGAGCGAAGCCGGGTTCACGTACGTGATCGTGAGGTCGCGATCCGCCATGAGCACGTTGGTGGGGGCGTTCTCGAGCATGGAGGAAAGCCGCGATTGTTCGCGGTCGATCTCGCGCTGCTTGCTCACGTCCTCCCAGTTCACCACGTAGCCGACCGTGTCGCGGCCCACCATGATCGAGTTGATGTTCGTCTGGAACGTGATGCGGCCGAAGGTGAACTCGGCGGCGTGGGGCAGCGCCTTCGGATTCTTCAGGATCTTCTCGACCCGCTTCTTGTCCTTGTGGAACAGGTGGATCGAATTGCCGAGGATGCCGTCCACGTCCACATTGAACGCGGCCCGGAGATCCTCCTCGATGTTGCGCAGCGTGTCGAGTGCGCGGCGGTTCGCGTAGACGAGCGTGAACTTCGGATCGGCGATGAAGATGTTCGTCTGCACGTCGTCCAGCGTGGACTTCAGCATGTCCAACGACAATTCGGGGGCGTTCATGATGCGGTCTCGTTCGGGTGATATTGGGTGTTGTGCGCGGCGAGGCTCACCACGCGGTCGGTGTCGAGGATCAAGAGCAGTCGGTTCTCGAGCTTGTACGCGCCGCGGATCAGATCGCGGGCCGGGCCGCGGAGCGTCTCGGGCGGGTGTTCGAAGTCCGATTCGCGGACGGTGAGCACGTCGCCGATCTCGTCCACGAGCAGGCTCACGGCTCCGTCGCCGGTGCGGACCACGACGTTCACGGGAAGCAGGTCTTCGCCGCGGTCCGGGAAGTCCAGCCGGCGGCGCAAATCGAGCGCGGTCACGATCTGCCCGCGGAGGTTGATCAAGCCGCGCACCACGGGCGGCGCGAGCGGCACCCGCGTCATCGGTTGGTGCCGGATGATCTCCTGCACGCGCGTGACCTCCAACCCGAAGCACAGGTCGCGGAGGAAGAACGTGCAGAATTGGTTCTCGCCGTCGGCCACGATGACGCGTCACCTCAAGAAACGGTGTTCGGTTCGGTCGCGCGGATGAGCGCGTCCACGTCCGGGAATTCGGTCACGCTGTCCTGCACCACGCCGACGAACCGCACGCCGGGGCGGTTCGCCGCGCGGCGGGATGCGATCGCCTCGTCCGCGATGTCCACGATGCGGTCCACGATCAGGCCGACTTGCTTGCCGAGCCCGGAGCAGACCACGACTTGCGTCTTGCGGTCGATCGGAAGCGCGGGATCCTTGCGGCCGGTGCGGCCGCCGCGGGCCAGCCGCCGCAGTTCGCGCGACGTGTCCAGCAGCGGCAGGATTTCGCCGCGGTACTGCACCACGCGGCGGGTGCCGGCCCATTCGAGATCGGCGGCCGCGAACTCCTCCAACCGCGCGACGCACGTGAGCGGGATCGCCATCCGTTCCCCGCCGTTCGCCACGAAGACCAACAGCGACTCGCGGTCGGAGGCGGTCTCCGCCGCCGCGGTTTCCTTTTCCACGCTCCCGCGGGCCCGGCCGCCGCTCACCACGCTCGAACGATGAGCCAAACCGAGAATGTCGAGAATGAGCGCGACGCGGCCGTCGCCCATGATCGTCGCTCCCGCGAACACCGCGATCCCCTTCAACTGCTTCTGCAGCGGCTTGACGACGATCTCTTCCGTGTCGTGGATCGCGTCCACGACGAGGCCGAACTGCCGGTCTTCCGCTTGAAGCACGACGATGTTCACGCCGTCCGCCGCGACGCGGGTCGAGTGCAGGCCGAGTTGCTCGTCCAGGTACACGATCGGCAGCAGGTGTCCGCGAAGGCGGTACACCGGCGCCCCGTGCATCGATTCGATCCCCTTTGCGGCCACCTCCGCATCCAAGTGGACGAGTTCGACCAAGCTCACCTGCGGGATGCAAAACCGTTCGCCGGCGGAAGTGACCGTCAAGGCGGGGATGATGGCGAGCGTGAGCGGAATCTTCATCCGCACGGTGGTGCCGCGGCCGAGCACGCTTTCCAAGTCCACGGTGCCGCCGATCTTCTCGACGTTGGTGCGGACGACATCCATGCCGACGCCGCGGCCGGAGAAGTGCGTGACTTGCTCGGCGGTACTGAAGCCGGGGAGGAACACGAGGTTCACGAGGTCGCGTTCCGACATTCGCATCGCGTCTTCGGCGGCGATCAGCTTCGTGCGCACGGCCTTGTCGCGGACGCGGACGGGATCGATGCCGCCGCCGTCGTCCACGATCTCGATCAGCACCTTTCCGCCTTCGTGGTAGGCGCGAAGCGAAAGGCGGCCTTCGGCGGGTTTGCCGCGGGCGGTGCGAGTCTCCGGCTTCTCGATGCCGTGATCCACGGCGTTGCGGACGATGTGCGTGAGCGGGTCGCGGATCGATTCCACGATCGTCTTGTCGAGTTCCGTTTCCTGGCCCTCCATCTCGAAACGGACTTTCTTGCCGCAAGCCACGGCGAGATCGCGGACGACGCGCGGGAACTTCGACCACACGTTGCCGATCGGCTGCATGCGCGTCTTCATGACGCTCGCTTGCAGTTCGGAGGTGAGCAGGTTGAGCCGCTGCACGGTGCCGAGGAAGCCGCTGTTCTCCTGCGAGGAACTGAACTGCACGATCTGGTTGCGGGCGAGCACGAGTTCGCCGACGAGCGTCATGAGCTTGTCGAGAAGCCCGACATCGACGCGGAGCGACGTGTCCGCGACGGCAGCCTTCTGCTCCGCGTCCGGCTGCGGAGCGATGAGCGACGGCGCGGGAACCGGCGTGAGCGGCGCGGGGGGAGGAGGTGGGGGCGGCTCTTCACCTCGCCCCCGGCTTTGCGGGGGAGAGGTCGCCGTGCTGATGCGCGGAGCAACAGCACGGCGGGTGAGGGGGTCTTGTGAAGGAGGTCCGGCAAGCGCCCCCTCACCCGGAGTCGAAACCGCTTGAGGCGGTTTCGCCGGAACGCCATCCCGCAATGCATCGAGAACCGCGATCAGTTCGGAGTATTCGCCCGCGCCCTCGGTGCCATCCACTTCCACGGCCGCGAGCACTTGGCGGATGGCGTCCACGACGCCGAGCAGAGCGGTGGCGATCGGCTGATTGAACGCGAGTTCGCCGGCGCGGAGCTTGCTCAGCAAGTGCTCCGCGGAGTGGGCCACGGCTTGCAGTTTCACATATCCCAGGAACCCCGCCGTGCCCTTTACTGTGTGAAGCGTACGGAACGCGCGGGCCAGCGTATCCCGCCCGGCTGGATCCTTCTCCAGGGCGATGAGATCGGCGTCGAGCTGGGCGAGATTCTCGTGCGTCTCGAGAAGAAACTCGCGGATCACGTCGTTCATGGGCTCACGGGAAGAGCCGGTCCATCAGCGCGTTCACTTCCTCCTTGGGGAAACTCTTCTCGAACACGGCCGCGACACCGAGCTTCCGCACGGGGTCCAACACGGCCGGTTCCGTCTCGGTGGTCACCATCACGATCGGCACTTTCGCCGTCGCGGGGGTCTGCTTCAAGTAGCTGACGAGGGCGAAGCCGTCCATCAGCGGCATGTTGTAATCGGTGACGATCAGGTCGAACGGTTCGCGGGTGGCGGCGGCGATCGCGTTGGCGCCGTCGGACGCCTCGCTGAAGGTGCGGAATCCGAGTTGCTCCAGCACCTGCTTCTCGTGGATGCGGCAGACGGCGCTGTCGTCCACGACAAGCACCTTGAGCGATGACCGGTCGCGTTTCGCCGGCTTGAGGTTCGGGATCCCCGCGAGCGAGGAGTCGGGCGACTTCGCGATCAGCTTCTTGCCCGTGGCCAGACTCAACGACAGCACGAGTTGCTCGGGCGTGAACGGCTTCAACAGCATGACGGTGCGGGCGAGGCGGCTCATCGCGCCGGCCTTGCTGCCGTCGTCTTCGGAACTCACCAGCACGAAGCCGGGAGCGGCCGCCGCCAACTCGGCGTGCATGAGGCCGGCCAAGTCCACCCCGGAGGTGTCCGACAGGTGGAAGGAACAGAGCACCGCGTCCGGCTGGTGCTGGCGCACTGCGGCGAGCGCGTCCGCCCCTGTGCCCACGACCGCGGACACGGTCAGGTCCTGCGCTTCGAGGTACTTCCGCATGATCCCCGCTTGCACGCGGGACGGTTCGACGATCACCGTCTTGAACCACTGTTGTGACGCGTTCGGAAGGTCGGAGACGGAGATCGGCGCCGTCTCCGCCATCGCCTGCGAGCCGGTCTCGATCTTGCTCGCGAGCAACGGTTCGAGAGCGGCGATCACTTCGTTCATCGTCTGGTAGCGGTCTTCCGGCTTCTTCGCCACCATGCGGCGGAAGATCGCGTCCAGCACCGGCGGCGCGCCGGCGAGCGGCGGAATCTCCGCTTCGCGGTGCTTCATCAACACGGACATGACCGAATTGCCGGGGTACATCACCTTGCCGGTGACGAGCTGGAAGAGAGTGGCGCCGAGGCTGTAGATGTCCGCCCGTTGATCGAGGTCGGAGGAATCGACGGCTTGCTCGGGCGGCATGTAATCCGGCGTGCCGAGCACGAAACCCGCCTGCGTGATCCCGGTGGACGGCTGCGTGTCCGCGCTCGCGGCCAGCCGCGCGAGGCCGAGGTCCGTCACCTTCACGGTGCCGTTCTTGTCCCGGAGCAGGTTCGCGGGCTTGATGTCGCGGTGGATCACGTTCAGCGCGTGCGCGTAGGCGAGGCCCCGCGCCGCCTGCACGATGCATTCCACGGCGTCGGTCGGATGCATCGGCCCGAACTTCTCGATCGTGGAGGCGAGGTCGCGGCCGTCCACGAACTCCATCACGAGGAAATGCCCGGAGTCGCACTCGTCCGCGTCGTAGGCCATCACGATGTTCGGGTGGCCGAGCTTGGCGATGGTCTCGACTTCGCGTTGGAACCGCTTCACGAACGATTCGTTCTCGCAGAACTTCGGCAGGAGCAGCTTCAATGCGACGATGCGCTTCATGCGGCGGTGGCGTGCCTTGAGCACGGTGCCCATGCCGCCCGCGCCGAGCTTGTCCAGCACGTCGTAGTTGCCGATGCGCAGATCGTGGCCGAAGCCGTCGCAGATACTGGCGATTTGGTAGGCCGTGAGCGAGCCGGCGTCGAGAAACGCCTGTGCGAGCGTGAGCGCGTCCGCGTCCGGATGTTGCGACACGACGTCCCGCACCTCGTCCTCGTTCAGCACCCGGCACGCGGCCAAGTTGTCGAGGAAGGCGTCCCGAGAAAGTTCGAGCGTGGCGGAGGTGAGCTGCATGGGCGCGTCCTTTACGAATACCGCACCGCGGAAATCCCACAAGGCGCAGTCGGAGCCTCCGTTGTCCGGAGGCTTTGCGCGACCCGCACAATCGGAACAACCGTCAATCCGCGGGTGTGAGACAAGCGACGTGTCGATCCATCAACCGGCGGCGATCCCGACGCGCGCGAAAACGGGACTCTCAATCTACAGTACGAGATCGGCGGGGTCGGATCGCGCCGCTTGGTGCGATTCCGCGGGGTGAACCGCCGCGGCGGCGAAGTCGCGCCCGAAGGGCGGGGAAACCCTCTAAAGCCCCCAGACTGCCATGCCGATCACTGTGCTGTCCAACACAGATCAGGGACTCACCGTGACCGACCGCCCGCCTCCCGCCAGCGTCGCTCTCGCGTTTCTTACTGTGATCCAAGAACCGACCGGCTGGGTCGGCGGCTACCTCGTGACGAACGCGTGGGGCCGCCCGATGGAGTTCCGGCTCACCTCCGCGGTGCAGCCGAACCGCGTGCAGACCGTGCTCTACGGCCCCACCATGGCCGAGTACCTGCACGCGGACGTGATCGGGAAGGCGCTCGTGGAGAAGACCAGCATCCGCCCCGATCTGATCGTCACGGATTGCCCCGCGATGCTCGGGCTGCGGTCCCGTGTGGACATCCCCGTGATCGGCATCCTGAAGGACGCGCCGGCGGATGCGATCGCGTTCTCGAACCCGCGGAGCAGCGCGCCGCTCGTCGTGTCGCCGAAGTTCGCGTCGGATGAAGCGGTGATTGCGGCGCGATTGGAAGGCGTGGACCCGGCGGTGGACTTGGCCGAGCCGTTCGAGCGGATCCGCGAGGCCGTGGCCGAAGCCCGCAAGATGGGAGTGGCGAACCGTGCCGCGTGATGTGGCTTCAGCCCGAGGGGCTGGGACAACATAGCCCAGGGCAACGCCCTGGGTTGATGCGATGCGGTCGAGCAGCCTTAAAGGCTGCGACACTCGAGCGTTGGCGTGTCGCAGCCTTTCAGGCTGCGTCGTGACTCCGGAACACCCCAGGGCGGCGGGCTTCGCCCTTGCCCTGGGCTATGGTGTGCCAGCCCGTCGGGCTGAAGAGCGGGAGGCTTCCGCAGCATGTCCAGCGACCTCACTTGCACCGTCGGCACGGAGCAGCCTTTTCTCGACGTCATCTCGATTCCGCGGTTCGAGCGGCCGCTGGAAGCGAACGTGCGCGAATCGCGGCTGCTGTGCGACGCACCGTGGGTGCGGTCGCTGGGACGACTCGATTTCTCGGTGAACACGGAGGGGTGGAAGTTCCCCGCGCCGCCGCAGATCGCCGCGCCGAAGGTGAGCCGCGAACCGCAACCGGAACGACCGAACGCGCCGCAACTTCCCGATGCCGCGAAGGCGGAGAAGAAGCCGCCGATCCGCACGAAGCCCACCGCCGAGACCGTCCACTTCAAGGACCGGTTGCTCTATCTCCTGCAACCGCCGCTCGATCACCTGTTCGACGGCCGCCAGCTTGAGGTGCCGTTCGAACCGTTCCCGTATCAGCTTGAAGGCATCGCCTTCCTCATGCCGCGCCATTCCGCCCTGCTCGCGGACGAAATGGGATTGGGCAAGACGGCGCAGATCATCCTCAGCCTTCGGTTGCTCTTCCACCAAGGGCAGATCCGCACGGGGCTGATCATCTGTCCGAAGCCGCTGATGCACAACTGGGCCCGCGAGTTGAAGTCGTGGGCGCCGGACGTGCCGTTCGAGGCGTTCGAAGGCGGGCTCGAGCAACGCCGCACCACGTGGCTCACGTCGAACTGCCCGCTGAAGCTCATCAACTATGAAACGCTGACGCGCGACGTGGAACTGGCCGCGGACGACCGCGTGAGTTTCGACGTTGTCGTGCTCGACGAGGCGCAGCGCATCAAGAACGCGGAGTCGAAGACGGCCCAAGTGGTGCGTTCGATCCGCCGGGAACGCAGTTGGGCGATCAGCGGCACGCCCATCGAGAACCACCCGGACGATTTGGTGAACCTGTTCGCGTTCGTCGATCCGGAGCGGATCCCTTCGGGCACGCCGCCGCGGAAGATTCCGCAGTACACGTCGGACTGCATCCTGCGGCGGACGAAAGACCTCGTGCAGTCGGACATGCCGCCGCGGCTGTACAAGGACTTGGACCTGGAGTTGAGCCCGGCCCAGCAGGCGGCCTACAAGTTGGCGGAAGACGAGGGCGTGATCCACCTCAATGAACTGGGCGAAACCATCACCGTGCAGCACGTCTTCCAACTGGTGATGCGGTTGAAGCAGATCTGCAATTTCGATCCTCGCACCGGCGAGAGTTCGAAGCTGGAGCAGTTGAAGTCCGATTTGGAAGAGGTGGCGGAGAGCGGCCGCAAGGCGTTGGTGTTCTCGCAGTGGGTCGAGCCGTTGCAGATCATCGCGGACGCAGTCGAGAAGTTCGGCCCGCTGCAATACCACGGACGCATTCCGCAGGCCGAGCGCACGCCGATTCTCGACCGCTTCAAGAACGACCCGGACTGCCACGTGCTGCTCATGAGCTACGGCACCGGCAGCGTGGGGCTGAATCTCCAGTTCACGAACTACGTGTTCCTGTTCGACCGCTGGTGGAACCCGGCGATCGAGGACCAGGCGATCAATCGGGCGCACCGCATCGGACAGAAGCTGCCGGTCACGATCACGCGGTTCATCGCGGAGGACACGATCGAGAAGAAGATCGCGGCGATCCTGGACCGCAAGCGTCAGGTGTTCAACGACCTGCTGGCGAATGCGGAGAAGCCGGCGGCGATGGGCTTGAGCGAAGACGAGATCTTCGGCCTCTTCGACATCAAGGCGCGGCCGAAGCGTTGACGCGCCGCCTCACTGCAAGTCGGCGATGTTGAAGTTCTGATGATCGTTGCGGACGCAGGCGCGCCGCCAGACGGCCGGGTTCACGCTGTGGCGGATGGTGCGGACCGCTCCGTCCGCGAACAACGTCAGGACGACGCCGGGATGGGACGAGCCGAACTCGGTGAACGGACGGAGATCTCCGGGACTGTCGAGGTCCGGCGCGGGCGGGAGGGTGCCGAAGCGGTGGGCTTCGCAGCCGTCGTTCCAGCCCGGCGTGGCGAATCCTTCGGTGTCACCGGGGGCCGAGCCGAACTCTGCGACGTTCAGCCGCTTCTCAGCCAAGAGCAAGGTGCTGGCCAAGCCGTCCGAGAAATCACCCCAAGTGAACGGCTTCTCCGTCGAGCGCTGGATTGCGCCGTCGGTGCCGTCCGGCAGCGTGCCGGCGTTGGCCGCGTAATCCAGCATGGTGCGGTCGTTCCACCGCCGTCCGGATTTCCGACGTGCCCGGCAGTAGAAGGCGGGGATCTCGGCCGCCCGCACCGCGTCCGCATCCGGGTTCGCGTGGATCTCGCCGAAGCCGAGATAGGGGAGGAGGTGGTACGCCCAGCTCCACTCTCGCTCGCGGCAAGCCTTGCCGCGCCGGGCGGCACGCTCGCCATCGGTTTGGTCGCCGCCTCGCGGCAAGTGCCCCTTGGCTTCGTGGTGCGACCGCGTGCCGCCGCCGAGCGACCGCAGGTTGTTCGCGCAGTGCGTGCGATCCGATGCGGCCCGCAGCTTCTGGATCGCCGGGACGCACAGGCCCGCGAGGATCGCGACCGTGAGGCCCGCGATCCCCCATTCGAGGCGCGAATATCCAGACCGACGGTGAGCCATGGCCCATCCGCGCAGGAACCCCGCCGAACCGCTCCAACGGCTGGGCGAAGCGTACAAGATGTCACGAGACTGAAACGCGAGTCCGGGCGCGTGATCGCCCGATGAACTGTGAAAATACCCGATCGGTTCGGCCGTCGTCAAGGGGCGGGTCGACTTGATTCGCAGGGCCCGGCCGGGCGATAACCCGGCATGAATGCGACCGTTCTCGCCGCTCCGCGCCGAAGATTCCGAGTGAGGCCCCGGCTCGCGCTCGACTGCAGCCTTGCTCTGCTGCTGCTGTTCGTGTCGCACGCGATCTACACCTCCGCCACGGGCGTCGTGCAGCTGTGCGATTCGACCTACTCGTTGGTCGCGGCCGAAGTGCTTCTGAAGGAAGGCACGCTCGACCTGAGTCGCCACATTCCCGCCGATGCCAGCGCGCTCCCCGGCTTCAACCCGGGCTACGGCCTGCCGTATCACTTCGTGCGGTCCGGCGGCACGGGCGAGGTGCATTACGGGTATCCGCTGGGCTCCACGTTTCTCGCGCTGCCGTGGGTCTGGTACCACTGCGTGTGGAAGGACCGCAGCACGATGGACGCCGCGGGCGTGCCGCGCTACGAAGCGGAAGGCCTGATCCAAGTGCGGATCGCCGCGCGGGTCACGGCCCTGATCGCCGTGCTGTTCTTCGTGCTGGCGCGGTTCTACGTTCGGCCCGTTCCCGCCGCACTGATCGCGGCCGGGTTCGCGTTCGGCTCGCCGCTGTACAGCACCCTCGCCCGCTCGCTCTGGTCGCACACATGGATGGTGTTCTGGCTCACGGCGGCGCTCGTGATGCTGGTCGGCTTGCGGCGCCTGCCGAACCGCACGGGGAAATCGGATCTGCTCTTCGGGCTCGGTCTCGGCACTTCGCTGTTCTGGGCCATGTTCTGCCGGCAGCATGCGCTGTTCTCGGCCGCGGCCATCGGCGTTTACCTCGCGCTGCACCATCGCCGCGTGTTGGCATTCACCCTGCTCGCGGGAAGCGTGTGGGTCGCCGGCCTCGTTGCATTCTCACTCGCCACCTTCGGCACGGTGCAGCCGCCCTCCGTGTACTCCTCCGGCATGATGGACGGCGGCGAGATCGGCAACCGCTTCGCGTGGCTCATGGTCTCGCCCACGCGCGGGTTGCTCGTGTACTGCCCGTACCTCGTGGTGGTGCTCGGGCTGCTCCTCGGCGCGCGGAGGCGACTGACGGACGCGGGCCTGTTGCTTCCGGCCGGGCTCGCGTTCGCCGCCCACTCGCTGGTGATCGCGTCGTTCACGGGTTGGCACGCGAACTGGGCGTACGGCCCGCGCTACTACTGCGATCTGCTGCCGTGGTTCGCGCTGCTGACGGCGATGGCCGCGGGAGCGATGCCCGAATCGCCCCGTCTGCGAGTCGCGGCCGCCGCCCTGCTCGCAGTGTGCTTCGCTTGGGGAATCTTCGTGCACCACCGCGGAGCGAACTCGCGCGAAGCGTGGATGTGGAACGACCTCGCCCGCACCGAAGGGAACGAGGGTTCGGTGAAGGACTGGAAGCACCCGCAATTCCTCGCGGGTCTCACGTTCGAAGTGCTACCGGACGGCACGGTGAAGGAGTGACACGCATTCTCATGGTCTTCCGGACCAAGGACGAGCGAAGGCAGCAGATCGAAAGTCTCTCACCCCGAGAAGCGCGTCGCGAGCCGGCATCCCGAGTCATTCGCTCGGAAAAGTCCGCGGTAGTTTCTGTCGCCCGGCGGTCGGGTCGGTGATCAGCGCACGGATCCGCTTGCCTTCCGATTCGATTTGCAGGTCCGGCCGCGTCGCTGCCAGCTTCTGCACACCCGCATCCGTCATCAGCGGCCGCTTCAGGGAGGCCGCCCGGACGTTGCACCCGGTGAACGTGACTGTGCGAAGGGTCTTGCACTTTGCAAGGCGCTCGAGCCCCGAATCCGAAACCGGGGTGAACGAAATATCGAGCCGCTCGATCACGAGGGACGCGAGCGCTTCGAGGGCGGACTCGTCGAGTTTGTGGCACTCGTACAGACCGAGTTTCTCCAACTTCAACTCGCCGAGCGCGGCGATTCCCTTCGCGGTGAAGGGGCCGGTCAATTGGAGATTGCGAAGTTCGGGCCGCTTCCGGACGACGGTTTCGAGCGTGGCATCGGTGACGCCGGAGCCGCCCAAGGCGAGAGTCGTGAGCTTGGGGAATGCTGTGAGGGACCGGAACCCGGCTTCAGTGACGGCGTGCATGCCGGTCAGCTGAAAGTGCTCGATGCCTGCGAACCCGGGGTAGGCGGCGAGTTTGGCCAACCCGGCGTCGCCGAACTTCGGGTTGTTCATCAGGATCAGGGAGCCGGTGAACTTCGAGATCGCCTTCAGGTTCTCGATGGACGCGTCATCGATCGAAGCGGCCTCGAGCAGGTTGAGTTCCCGGACTTCAAAAGGACCGTCCGGGATGGAATCACCGGCCTTGAGGCGACGCGTTCCGCCGGCATTCTGCACGACCAGGGAACCGCCGACCGACAACACCCACTGCAGCGCGCGGCGTTCCGCATCCGAATCGAGCGTAGTCGTCGGCGATCCGATGTCCGGGAAGCCTTCCCAGAGCATGGTGCCGTCCAGAGCGGTCACCTTCAGGTTGCGGTATCGGATGGAGGTGTTCCACGTCGCGAGCCCGATCATGCCGTGCCGGTGCGATGCCCCGGCATGCGTGAACACCGTCTTTCCGTCCACCGAGCAAGCGATGTTCGCCCCCCGGGCTTCGATCCGGATCTTGTACCAGCGGTCGTGTTCATGCGGCACTTGCAGGAAGCTGCCGGGCACGCGGGCCCACAGACCGTTGGTGTGAAAGGTGGCCTCGGTCGCCGTGCCGCCGTAGGCGCCGATCACGAATTCGCGGAAGTTGGAGGGATCTTCGACCCGGAACAGCACCATCGGGCCTTGCCCGCCCTTCACTCCGCTCTTCGACCGTCCTTCCACTTCGAGCGTGTAGTCGGTCCAAGCCGGGTCGCCGAAGTGAATGATGGACCGCTCCGCCTTCGGCTGCACGAGTTCGCCGTTCTCCAACTGCCACGCACCGCCGACGGCGTATTGCACCCCGCGATCGGGCGTTGCCTTCACGGGCGGCTTCGCATCGTTCACCGCAACCGCCGGCGGGTTCTCGACCGTCGTTTCCTCCTTCGTCCGCCACTTCTGCGAAACGACGAACGCACCCGCGAGAATCGGCAGCAGGATGGCCGCCGCGACCGCTGCGGATCGGGCGACGCGTCGTTTCGGGAACGGGGTCGCCGACTCGCTGCCATCCAGCGCCGCGACCACGTCCTTCGCCGTGGCGTACCGGTCGGCCGGGTTCTTCGCTTGAAGCTTTCCGATCACCCGGCACAGCCACTCGGGGACCTTGGGCACGATCTCGCGGATCGGCCGCGGCGTGTCGTCCACGAGCCGCTTCATCACCGCGAGCGTGCTCTCGGCACGGAACGGCGGGCGGCCGCTCGCCATCACGTACATCACGCTGCCCAAGCTGAACAGATCCGAGCGGACATCCAGAGGTTTGCCTTGGGCCTGTTCCGGAGACATGTACATCGGCGTGCCGCAGATTGCGCCGCTCTGCGCGAGTTGGGCGTCGTCCGCGGCCCGCGCCAGCCCGAAGTCCGTGAGCTTCACCTTCAACTCCGGGCCGGATTCCAGCAGGATGTTCGCCGGCTTGATGTCGCGGTGGATCAACCCCGTGGTGTGGGCCGCGTCCAAGCCCTTCGCGATCTGCTTCGAGATCGAGACGATCTCGGACAGATCCAGCGGTCCGGTGCGGTCCAGATGCGCCTGGAGCGTATCACCGGCGACGAACTCCATCACGAGGTACGGGATCGGCTTCTCTTCCACCGCGAAGACAGACACGACGTTCTCATGCTTGATGGCGGCAACCGCGCGGGCTTCGCCGAGAAACCGCTTTCGCGGGGGCGAAGTGGCGGCGAGATGCGGAGCCATCGCTTTGATCGCCACGATCCGGTGGAGGGTGTCGTCGAAGGCCTTGAAGACGATGCCGAATCCGCCGCGCCCGAGCACCCCGAGGATCTCGTAGTGCCCGAGGCGGCCGAGCGAGCCGGGCTTCGTCGGCGGATCGAGGAAGCCGAGATCGGATTGTCCGGCCGAATCCATCGTCCGGTCCGGATCATCCCGTTCGTTCAGGAACTTCCCGGACCTCTCGTGCGCGGCGAGCAGTTCCTCGACCCCCGCCCGGAGTTCCGGCTGGCCGGCGCACGCTTCTTCGAGAAACGACGTGCGTTCGTCGCGATCCGGGATGTCGAGTAGCGCCAGGAAGATGTCGCGTTCGGTCATGACGGAACCCCGCACGGAACCACCGCAGGATCGGCTTATTCATCCGTGCGGAATTCCGCCGCGACCGCGGCCAAGTTTCATCCGCCTTTTTCGATGTCACGGCGGAGCCAGGCGCGGGCGAAAGACCAGAGCCGGCCCGCGCTTCGCTCTGCGATCCCGAGGTGCGTGGCGGCTTCGGATGCGGACAGACCGGCGAAGTAGCGGAGCTTGACGAGTTGTTCCGCGACGGGATCGACGGCGGCAAGGCGGGACAGGGATTCGTCCAAAGCCAGCAGTTCATCGTCGGATTCGTCCGCGGCGACATCCGGGAGTTCCGCCCGCGCGAGGTTGCCGCCGCGCTTGATCGCCCCCTTCTCGCGGGCCCGGTCCACGAGCACGCGGCGCATCGCCTCCGCCGCCGCGGCGAAGAAGTGGCCGCGGCTCCGCCAAGCCGTGTCACCCGCCAGGCGCAGATACGCCTCATGGATGAGGGCGGTCGGTTGCAAGGTGAGGCCCGGCTTCTCGTTGCGGAGTTGTTCGTCCGCGAGTCGTCGGAGTTCGGCGTACACGAACGGCAGCAGGTCGTTTGTGGTCGCCCCGCCGCCCGATTCGAGCCGTTTCAGGATGCTGGAGAACCCGTCCAAGGATCACGTCCGGGCTTCGAGCTTCATGTGGCAGTTCTTGTACTTCTTGCCGCTGCCGCAGGGGCAGGGATCGTTGCGGCTCACCTTCGCGCCGGTATTGCGGATCGGCTCGGTCTTCTTCACTTCGCCGCCGGCGTTGGTTGTCTGTGAAGCTGCATCCGCCTGGGCGGCGCGAGCTTGGGCGATCGAGATGGCCGCCTCCTGCGTGGCCCGCGCCCCCGCCCACAGGGCCATCTGGGCTTCCTCGTCACCCAAGTCTTCCATGCGGAACACGGCTTCCGTCACGCGGTCGTGGACGCCGACCCACATCGCGTCGAATTCGCGCATGCCCTCGCGCTTGTACACGATCTTCGGATCTTCCTGGGCGTAGCCGCGAAGGCCGACGCCGCTGCGCAGGTTGTCCATGGAGAGCAGGTGTGTCTTCCATGCGGAATCGAGTTGTTCGAGCACGAGGCCGCGTTCCACGGAGTGCATTTCCGGGCGGTACTTGGCGTCGTAGGCGTTGAGCACGGTGTCGCGGGCCGCGTCGCGGGTGAGTCCGGTGAGCTTGGCGGCGTCGAGGTTCAACCCGAGTTCGCTCTTCGCCCAGTCCGCGAGTTCCTTCGCATCCTCGGCCTCGGCCGTGCGGGCTCCGCTGAAGATGTCGTCCACGCGGGCATCGACGGCTTCGAGGTCCGCCTCCGGCATCGCCTTCCGGGCGATGGCGAGCAGCTTTTCGCGGATCTGGCTGCGCGGCTCGGTGCGGACGAACTCCTCCGTGAAGCCTTCAGCCTCGAGCGCGGCGCGAGCCGCGGCGAAGAAGCCCGCCTGGTCGTCCGGTTGCGTGCCGGATTGGGACGCGAGCGCGACGCCGAGCCGGGCGTGCGCCCACTGCAACAGCCCGTCCCGATCGAAGCGCTGGCCGCCGCCCTGCTGCGGCTTGTCGCTCATGTGGTGCTGCATCGCGACGCGCACCGGGAACTCGAGGTCCTTGTTGCGGTACGCCTCGCGAACCTTCGCCGCGAGGTATTGCTTCAGTTCGCGTTCCGTCCGCGAGGTGAGGTCTTCGACCGGCAGCTTCACGGCGAACTTCTGCCGCAGCCAATCGGCGAGCGATTCCGCGCCGTAAGTGCGCGTCAGGAACCGCTTGCCTTCGGAGAGATCGACGGCCCTCACGGACGCTTCCGCCTGTTTCACCAACTTCTCGGTCAGTTCCTCGGGCGGGATCTTCTTCAGGTCCTTCTCGGTGGTCTTGAGGCCGTAGCGGGCGTTGAGCGCGCGGCTCATCTCGCTCCACTTCCAGTCGCTGGGATCCTCGTCCGGGTTGAGGTTCTCCTCGGTGAGTTCCTGGATCACGGTGGGAACCTGATCCAAGGCCTTGTTCAGGGCGGCCTGGTACGAGTCGTCGTACCCGCCGCGGAATTCGGCGGCGAAGTACTCGACGCCGAGGCGGTTCGAGGCGAACTCGGCGAAACTCGCGGGGCCGTAATCCTCGTCCAGGAACTTGTCCACGGCCGCGACCACCTGCTCCGCGATCATGCCGAGGATCATGCCGCGCGGGTTCTTGCCGTCCAGCACTTCCTGCCGGGCGCCGTACACACGCTTGCGCTGGTAGTCCATCACCTCGTCGTATTCGAGCAGGTTCTTGCGCTGGTCGAAGTGGTGCTCCTCGACCTTCTTCTGGGCTTTTTCGATGCGGCGGGTCACCATGCCGGATTCGATCGCTTCGCCTTCCTGCATGCCGAGCCGCGTGAGGACGTTGCTCACCCACTCGCCGGCGAACAGGCGCATGAGGTCGTCTTGAAGCGAGAGATAGAATCGGGAGGAACCGGGGTCGCCCTGCCGACCGGCGCGACCGCGCAGCTGGTTGTCGATGCGGCGGCTCTCGTGCCGCTCGGTGCCGACGATGTGGAGGCCGCCCATGTCCGCCACCTTGCGGCCTTCCTCCTTCATCTTCTCCTTGCTCTCGATCGCGTGAATCATGTTGGCCCAGATGTCGTTGGGCACTTCGAGCCGCGTGGGGTACAGCGGGCGGCCGTCCGCGTCCTTCTCGTTCTTCAATCGCGCCCACGCGAGCGTTTCCGGGTTGCCGCCGAGGATGATGTCCGTGCCGCGGCCGGCCATGTTCGTGCTGATGGTGACGGCGCCGATGCGGCCGGCTTGCGCCACGATTTCCGCCTCGCGGCTCACGTTCTCGGGCTTCGCGTTCAGCAGTTCGTGCTTGATGCCGCGGCGGCGGAGCATGCCCGAGAGCTTCTCGCTCTTTGCCACGTCCGTGGTGCCGATCAGCACCGGGCGGCCGCTCTTGTGCGTCTCCTCGATCTCGTTCACCACGGCGTTCCACTTCTCGGCGTCCGTGCGGTACACGAGGTCGCGGTGGTTGATGCGCTTCATGGCGCGGTTCGCGGGGATGGCGACGACATCGAGCTTGTAGATCTTCCAGAACTCGGCCGATTCCGTCATCGCGGTGCCGGTCATGCCGCCCAGCTTCTTGTAGAGGCGGAAGTAGTTCTGCAGCGTGACGGTGGCGAGCGTCTGCGTCTCCTGCTTGATCTGCACGCCTTCCTTGCCGTGCTTCGCTTCCACGGCTTGGTGAAGCCCGTCCGACCATTGGCGGCCGAACATGGCGCGGCCGGTGAACTCGTCGATGATGATGATGCCGAGTTGGTTCTGTTCGCGGGGGTCCGGCGCGATCATGTAGTGCCGGTCGCGGTGATACAGGTGGTGCGCCTTCAAGGCGTTGTCGATGAGGTGCGGCCACTCCATGTTGCCCGCGGTGTAGAAGCTTTCCACCCCCGCGAGCAGTTCCGCCTCGCGAACGCCGGCGTCCGTGAGATGGCAGGTGCGTTCCTTCTCCTTGATCTCGAAGTACACGCCCTTCGGCGGCGGGTTCTGCGGATCGACCTTGGCCAAGTCCGGCGGCGAGAGCGAGGGAAGGCCGTCGCCCTCGGTGCCGCTGATGACGACGACTCCGGACTCGGCGAGTTCCTTGCGGGCCTTGCGTTCCATCTCGGCGAGGGACCGCGCGACTTTGTCCGCCTCCGCGAACCGCTTCGCGTCCGAGAACGCCGGGCCGCTGATGATGAGCGGCGTGCGGGCTTCGTCGATCAGGATGTTGTCCACCTCGTCGATGATCGCGTAGTTCAGCGGGATGCGCTGCACCTGGCGGTAGTACGGGTGGTAGCCGCCGTCGTCGTGGCGGGCGATCTTCATGTTGTCGCGGAGGTAGTCGAAGCCGAACTCCGAGTTGGTGCCGTAGGTGATGTCGCACTCGTAGGCGCGGCGGCGATCCTCGGGCTCCATGTCGGACTGGATGTACGCCGCGGTCACGCCGAGTGCGTTGTAAACGGGGAGCATCCACTCGCAGTCGCGGCGGGCGAGGTAGTCGTTCACCGTGATGACGTGAACGCCCTTTTGCTCGAGCGCGTTCAGGTACGCGGCAAGGGTGGCGACGAGCGTCTTGCCTTCGCCCGTCATCATCTCCGCGATGGCGCCCATGCCGGTCTTGTACCCGTGGAGCACGGCGCCGCCGATGATCTGCACGTCGTAGTGGCGCATGCCCTTGGTGCGGCGGCCGGCCTCGCGGCAGGCGGCGAACGCCTCGGGCAGCAGATCATCGAGCGTGGCCCCTTGGGCGAGGCGCTCGCGGAAGGACGCCGTCTGGGCCTTCAGTTCCTCGTCCGACAGCGCCTGCATCTTCGATTCGAGCTCGTTCACCTTGGCCAGCATGGAGCCAGCGATCACGGTGTGTGCGTCCGCGTTCTTCGCACGGTAGTAGCCCAGGCTCTTCGTGACGCGTTCGCTGGACGACCCGCCGAGCATGCGGGTGACGAACCCCATCACGCCTTCGGTGAAGGAGGTGAATCCGTCGCCGATCCGTTCGATGAAGCTGGGCTTGAGTTCGGCTTGTGCGGGCATACCGGGTCCGGAGGCAAGGAGGGACTGCGCCAAGTGTGTACTCTAAGAACGGCGTAAAAATGGGTCAATACGGACCTTACGACCGGTGGAACCGGCACGGTCGGGCCGCGGTATCGAGAATGGGACGCGATACGGGGGAAATGTCGCCGCAATCGGCGGATCAATCCGCAGCTCGCGCAGCGGGAAGTCGTTACGTCGTCACGGGAAGTGGCGGGGCGGCGCTTCCAACCTTGTGACCCGCCGCGGCGGGCGTACCATTTCCGCATGGCGAAGAAGACTGCCGCTGCTGCATCGCCGGACGCGCCGCCCGCGGAATACACCGTGGTCGCGCGGCGATACCGGCCGCAGCAGTTCGCCGAACTCATCGGGCAGGAACACGTCGCGAAGGCGCTCACGAACGCGCTCAACACCGATCGTGTGGCCCACGCGTATCTGTTCACCGGGGCCCGCGGCGTCGGCAAGACGAGCGCGGCCCGCATCCTCGCCAAGGCGCTGAACTGCGAGAAAGGCACCGGCCCGAATCCTTGCGGCGAATGCGAAAGCTGCAAGGCCATCGCCGAAGGCCAGGACGTGGACGTGCTCGAGATCGACGGCGCGAGCAACAACAAGGTGGATGAAATCCGCGACCTGCGGGCGAACGTCGGCTTCCGACCCACCCGCGGACGCTACAAGATTTACATCATCGACGAAGTCCACATGCTCACGACGGGCGCGTTCAACGCGCTGCTCAAGACGCTGGAAGAGCCGCCGAGCCATGTGAAGTTCATCCTCGCGACCACGGAAGTGCAGAAGCTGCCGATCACGATCCTGTCGCGGTGCCAGCGATTCGACTTCGCCCACGTCGGCCCCGCGAAGATCTTCGAGCAGTTGAAGAGTATCGTGAAGCGGGAGAAGCTCGAAGCGGACGACGACGCGTTGAAGCTGGTCGCCCGCCGCGCCGCCGGTTCGATGCGCGATTCGCAATCGCTCCTCGATCAACTCCTCGCGTCGGCACCCGGCAAGCTCACGGTCGAGTTCGTTCACCAGGTGCTCGGCACGGCCGGCGACGACCGCGTGATCGAACTCGCCACCGCGATCCTGAACAAGGACGCAAAGGCCGGGCTGAACCTGATCGGCACATGGGTCGAACGTGGCCTGCAGATCGGCGAACTGGTGGACCAGCTGGTTGATTACTGGCGGGCGCTCATGCTCGTGAAGGCGGGCAGCGACTTGGACGAGTTGCCGCTCTCGCCCAACGTCGTGGAAGCGGTGAAGAAGCAGGCCGGTTCGATCAGCCTCGATGCGATCTTGGCGGGGCTTGACGTCTGGGCTTCGACCAAGGGCCGGATGAAGGGTTCGAGCCATGGCGAAGTTCTGCTCGAAATGGCCGTCGTGCGGCTGAGCCGCTTGGAAGATTTGCTCTCGGTCGGCCAGTTGCTGCAATCGGTTGCCCAGAATGGCATCCCAAGCGTACCGAGCTCGCGGACGGTCCTGGCGGCCGATCCGTCAAAAAAAAACGACCTGACGGCACCGGCTAACGCCGGACCCCAGTCGAATCATATCGTTGCTCCAGCGGAACTTACGGCTCAGGATTTGACCGAGGAAACGCTGGGAAGCGTGTGGGCGGGGATGTGTCAGTATCTGAGCGAGAAGTCGCCGCTGCTGGCGGTGCAGTTGAAGAGTGCTCTTACGCCTGCAATTTTCGGGCCAAACTCACTGGCAATTCGGTTTCACTCCAGTTATAATACCGCCATTGAGTCGTGCCGCACCGAGCAGAACCTGCTCAAGCTGGGCGAGGCGCTCAAGAAGGCGACCGGGAAGCCGGGCATCGTGAAGGTCGAGGCGGTGGGCGGGGCTCCGCCGCCGCCCGTGGCCCGGCCTGCGGCCAATGGCGCCCCGATGGCTGCGGCCCCCGCTGGCGATCGCGGAAAGCGGCACTTGCAAGGCCTGCCCTTCTTCCAGAAGGCGGCCCAGGCGCTCGGAGCGCAGATCTGGCATGTGGACGAGGGCTTCAACCCCGCGTCCGTGCCGGCCGCGATCGCCGAGCCGGACGACGACGACATTGCGGATGCTCCGCCACCCGACCCCGAGGACTGATCATGTTCGAGAAGCTCGGCGCGATGATGAGCCTGCTGGGCAACCGCGGCAAAATCCAGGAAGAGATCCAGAAGTTCCAAGCCCAGATCGGCACGCTCTCCGCCGAGGCCACGGCCGGCGCGGGGTACGTCACCGTGAAGGTGAACGGCCGCATGGAGATTCAAACGGTTCGCATCTCGGAAGAGGCGATGGCGCTGAACGACCGCGAGATGCTGGAAGATCTCGTGGCCGCCGCGACGAACCAGGCGCTCCAGAAGGTGCGCGAATTGCTCGCCGCCGAGAGCGCGAAGATGGCTCAGAACATCGGTCTGCCCCCCGGTATGCTCGGCGGCGCGGGCGGCATCCCGGGCCTCGGTTGAGGATGAGCCCGACGCGCCAGCAAGGGAGTCGAACGTGTCGGAAGCCAGCGGTGCGATCCAGAACCTGCTCGAGGAGTTGGCCGAGCTACCCGGCATCGGGCCGAAAAGCGCCGAGCGGATCGCCCACTTCCTGCTCGCCGGGGATCGCAAGCACGCGGTCGCGCTTTCGGAAGCCCTGCGGGCCGTCTACGACACCGTGCACCCGTGCAAGGAGTGCTTCAATCTCACGGATCGCGAACTCTGCCCGGTGTGCTCCGATCCGCGGCGCGACGCCTCGATCATCTGCGTCGTCGAAACGCCCCGTGACGTGACGGCGTTCGAACGGGCCGGCAGCTTCCGCGGCCTGTACCACGTGCTCGGCGGCCGTTTGGCCCCGCTCGACGGCTTCGGCCCGGATCGATTGGCCTTCACGCCGCTGCTGGATCGCGTCCGCCGCGGCGGGGTGAAGGAAGTGATCCTCGCCACGAGCCCGACTTTGGAAGGCGACGGCACCGCGCTGTTCGCCTCGAATCTGCTCAGCGGCTCGGGTGCGACCGTGACGCGACTCGCCCGCGGGCTGCCGAGCGGCTCGAGCTTGGAGTTGGCGAATTCCCAGATGCTGGCGGACGCACTCGAAGGTCGACGCAGTTTCTAACACGCTGGCGTGTTCACGAAAGGAACCGGATGAGCGGCATGCGGATCGGAATGGACCTGTCGGCGCGGATGGATCAGCGCATGATCCTGGCTCCGCGCATGATCCAGTCCATGGAGATCCTGCAGCTCGCCGTCATCGACCTGCAAGCCAAGATCCAGTCCGAGCTGCAATCGAACCCGTTCCTCGAACAGAAAGAAAAGCTCGGCGAACAGGACGACGGGCCGGAAAAGGAGTTCAATCCGGACGCCCCGCTCAAGCACGACGACACCGGCGACCTCGAGTTCTCCCGGCTCGAAGCGTTGAACAAGGATTGGGACAATCACTTCAACGAAGAGCACCGGATGAGCCGGGCCGCCATGTCCGAGGAGGGCGACCGCAAGCTCGAAGCGATGGCGAACATGGAGGACCGCCCGCAATCGCTTCAGGACCACCTCGCCTCGCAACTCGGCGAGTTGGAACTGGACGAGTTCGAACTGAAGCTCGCCAAGCACATTTGCACGTATGTGGACCGCACCGGGTACATCGGCACGCGGACCAAGTCGCGCAGCAAGGACGACGACGACGCGGCCGAGGCGTTCAACCCCGTCTCGCTCACCGAGATCGCCGGCACGTTCGACGAACCCGTGACCGAGCAGCAGGTGGAGGACACGCTGGTCACGGTGGTGCAGAAGCTGGACCCGCCGGGCGTGGGCGCCCGCGACCTGCGCGAGTGCCTCTTTCTGCAAATCGGGCCGGACACGCCGCACCGCGACACGCTCCGCATCCTCGTGCGGAACCATTTGGAAGACATCGGCGCGAACCGCCTGCCGCTCATTCAGAAGGCGACGCGGCTCGAGATCCCCGCGATCCAGGAGGCGATCGCCGCGCTGCAGCACTTGGATCCGAAGCCGGGGTTGAAGTTCGCCGAGACCGTGACCCAGCGCGTGATCCCGGACGTGATCGTGGAGCGCACGGACAGCGGCGACTACGAAGCCCGCCTCGTGGACGATTGGGTGCCGAACATCCGCGTGAGCAAGCGGTACTTCGAGCTGTACCGCTCGAAGGATCTCGACGACGCGGCGCGGGAGAAGCTTCGCAAGTCGCTGCAATCGGCGCAGTGGCTCGTGTCCGCGGTGGAGCAGCGCCGCAACACGCTGCTCCGTGTCACGCGGGCGATCATCGACCACCAGCGGGCGTTCCTCGATTACGGCCCGGAGCATATCCAGCCGCTGAAGATGCAGCAGATCGCGGACCAGGTGAAGGTTCACGTCACCACCGTGAGCCGCGCGGTGGACGAGAAGTGGGTGCAGACGCCGCGCGGCGTGTTCAGCCTGAAGCGGTTCTTCGGCGGCGGCAAGGTGAACGAACAGACGCACGAGGAAGTGGCTTACGAGGTGATGAAGCAGAAGCTGATGGAACTCGTGGGCAACGAGGACAAGGCGAACCCGCTTTCGGACGAGGATCTGGTGAAGAGCTTGAACGCGGCGGGCTACCCCGTGGCCCGCCGCACCGTGACCAAGTACCGCAAGATGTTGAACATCCCTTCCAGCCGCCAGCGCAAGGACTGGTCCTTGGCGAAGGGGTGAGCCGGCTCATCCCTTCCAGATCTGCTTCTCGCCATCCCGTGCGACCCACGCATCGATGGCGCTGACGAGCACCGAGAGGTGGGCTTCGTCCTGTCTGATCCGCTGGAGAGCGGTGATGAGTTGAGTGTACGCGTTCTTGCACTGCCGCAGCATGTCTTGGGCATACTCGAGAGACTCGCCGTCCGCGTCCTCCATGTCGTAGTCCGCCTTGCGCCGATACTCCCCGAGTGTGGCGTAAGACGACGCCGCGCGGGCGAGGTGCGGGTCGCGGGATTCGATCATGGCCCGTCGAACAATCGCGTGGCAAGCACCCGTCTCCGTGACCTTGTATCCCAGTTCGTTCAAGAGTTCGCGGGAGGTGAGGAAGGTCGCATAGTAGCAGCGACTGATGGCGGTGCGCAGTTCCGCCGCCTTGGCGCCCGAGCCTCGTGGATGCGGATCGGGACTGCAGCAATTCGCGATCAAGTGCTCGGCCAAGAGCATGAAGTGCCACGGTTCCATCGGAGTCAGGCTCCGCCGAGGGCTTCATATGTGAAGTGCATGCGGTACTGGGCGGCCGGGGCGGCCGTTGCGATCCAGAGATCCAACAGTCGATTGTGATGATCGAGAACTTCACTCCGGGGCGAGCGGATACGCTGATGCACGATGAGCCAAGTTTCGTCGGACTCGCCGTCGCGGCGCAAGCTCAATTCCAGTTCGCTGTCGGGCGGCAGGACAGTTCCGGCCAATGTGCGAAGCTCACGTACGGATTCCGATAGCTCGTACTTCCCGAGGTACGCCGGTACCTCGTCGCTCATTGTCACCGACATCGGCTGCCACTGACGAATCGTACTTCCGACGGATATGGATGAACCGGCCATGTTCCCTCCCGCTTCATCCTATCCGGTCGGGATCAAAACCGGGGCGGATCCTTGCGCACGAGTTCGTTCGCATAGTCGAGCGAATCGAGCGTGCCGGCGTCGGTCCAGTAGCCGTCGAGCGTGCTGAAGCCCATGCGGCCCTGCTTCAGGTAATGATTGTTCACGTCCGTGATTTCGAGTTCGCCGCGGCGGCTGGGCTTCAACGTCTTGATCAGGTTGAACACGTCCGGCGGGTAGATGTAGATGCCGACCACCGCGAGGTCGCTCTTCGGATTCTCCGGTTTCTCCTCGATGCCGACCACTTGATCGCCCTTGAGTTCGGCGACTCCGTAGCGGCCGGGGTCCGGCACCTTCTTCAGGCCGATCCACGCCCAATCCGGCCGGCTGTTCGCCTTCTCCACGAACGGGATCAGCGGATCGCGGAAGATGTTGTCCCCCAGCAGCACGCACGAGCGGCTGCCCATGCAGAAGTGCTCGGCGAGGCCGAGCGCCTGGGCGATGCCGCCGGCCTGGTCCTGCACGCGATAGGTGAGGCTGCAGTTGTACGTGGTGCCGGAGCCGAGCAGTTCGACGAAATCGCCCATGTGCTCGGTGCCGGACACGAGCAGCACGTCCGTCATCCCCGCACCGACGAGCTTCTTCAGCGGATGGTACACCATCGGCCACGGCCCGACGGGCAGCAGGTGCTTGTTGGTGACCTTGGTCAGTTCGCCCATGCGGGTTCCCTTCCCGCCGGCGAGAATCACTCCGCGAATCGACATGTATCAGGCTCCGTACTGCTGAATCGTATAGGGTGGGCCGGACCGCGATAGCCGCGAACGCGGGAGTCGCGGGAGGCCCACGCGGGGCAGCCAACCGGTTTCGCACGTGGGCCTCCCGCGACCATCGCTGCGCGAATGGTCGCGGTCCGGCCCACCCTACGAATCGCTGGATCGGCGAGCGTCACGCTCCGTACTGCTTCTCGTAGTACTTCAGGTATTCCTTCGTGCGGATGCCTTCCGTCCACGCCGTGTTCTTCACGTACCAATCGATGGTCTGGCGGATGCCCTTCTCGAAGGTCCACTTCGGGGCCCAGCCGAGTTCGCGCTCGGCCTTGCTGCAATCGATGGCGTAGCGGCGGTCGTGGCCGGGGCGGTCCTTCACGTACTTGATGAGCGAGTGCGGCTTGCCGAGCAGGTCGAGCAGCGTGGTCGTGAGGTCGAGGTTCGTCTTCTCGCAGCGGCCGCCGAAGTTGTACACCTCGCCCGGCTTCCCGCTGCGCCACGCGGCCTCCACGCCCGTGCAGTGATCCATCACGTGGATCCAGTCCCGCACCTGTTGGCCGTCGCCGTACACCGGCACCTGCTCGTTCCGCATGATGTTGGTGACGAACAGAGGGATGAGCTTCTCGGGGAACTGATACGGGCCGTAGTTGTTCGAGCAGCGGGTGATCACGGCGTTCATGCCGAAGGTGTGCTGATACGCTTGCACGAGCAGGTCGCCGCCGGCCTTGCTCGCCGAGTACGGGCTGTTCGGGTGCAGGGGCGTTTCTTCCGTGAACAAGCCGGTGTCGCCGAGCGAGCCGTAGACTTCATCCGTCGAAACTTGCACGTATTTTTGGATGTTGAACTCGCGGGCGGCGTCGAGCAGGTTCTGCGTGCCGAGCACGTTCGTGCGCACGAACGGGCCGGAATCCTGGATGCTGCGATCGACGTGGCTCTCGGCGGCGAAGTGGATCACATCCGTGATGCCGCGCTGCATCGCAGCGCGGACCTGCTCGCGATCCGTGATGTCGCCTTTCACGAATTTGTAGCGCACCTCGCCGTCGTAGTCCTTCGTGTTCGCGAGGTTGCCCGCGTAGGTGAGGCAATCGAAGTTGACGATGCGGATCTTGGGATCGGTGGCGAGCAGGTGGCGGATGAAGTTCGAGCCGATGAAGCCGCACCCGCCGGTGACGAGCAGCGTGGACATCCTGATCCCTTGAAGAGGCGGCGGGCGCGCTCCGGCCCGCAATGCAACCGGTTTAGCAGGAATCGGCTTGCGCGTCAAACCGGGAACCGCGTGCGGCTCACTTCGGGCGCGGCACTTCGAGCTCCAGCACCAGTTCCTTGCCGGCCTCCACCGTGAACGTCTTCTCCACGCCGTCCACCTTCACCACGTATTCGCGGCCGGGGATCACTTCGAACGAAAGGATGTCGTTCAGGTCGTGAGTCTCGCCGCGGGACTTCCCCGTGATCGCCAGCGGGTCCTGCTTCGGGCCGGTCAGCGTCACGTTCGCCACGGCGCGTTCCTTCTTGCCTTCGTACCACACCCGCACGGCGACGCGCGCCGCATCCGCTTTCGGCGGCGCCTTCGCCGCATAGCGGTCGGTCACGTTCTCCGCGAACACATCCTTTCGCCCCGGCGCCCAGACCAGCGGGAAGGTCGTGTCCGTCTTCTTGAAACTGGATGCGTAGATGGCGTGCTCGCGGACGTCCTTCTTGGCCTGGCTCGCGTCGCCGACGAACCAGCCGCGATCGAGGCCGGCGGGGTCCGGCTCGCACGCCCCGGTGAAGCGCCATCGCTTGTCCCAGATTTCGACCCACGTGTGATTGCCGCGCTTGTTCGCCCAGAGCGGCGTGCCCACGATGCGCGTCGGCACGCACACGCTGCGGCATGCATCACTCAGCAGGATCGACAACCCGGTGCACGACGCCTTCCCCGTTTCCATCGATTCCCGCGGGCTTTGGTCCGCCTTCTTGCGCTCCGTGGAGTACTTCACCTTCAGCTTCTCGAAGAGCGTGCCGTTCAGCTTTTGTGCGGCTTCCGCCGGCGTCTTGCAGTCCTTCACGATCGGCTTGCACAGGTCGTACAGTTCCTTGCGCCACGGATCGCGGGATTCGTTGACGTTCGCGTACGGCAGCACGTTGTTGAGGAAGATCTCCTCCGGAATGTCCTTGGCCCACGGCATCTCGGCGCGGGCGGCGTAGGCCAGCTTCAGGTTCTCGAGCAAGAAGTCCGCCTTGAGCGAGGCGAGGTCCGCGTCCGGCATGTTGACGACGAGGAACCGCATGCCCGGCTTCATCTCCGCGGGGGAATCCGCGAGCGCCTTCTCGATCTCGGCGCGGTTCTTGCCGGCCCTGGCGACTGCGTCGAGGAGAGCTTCGTCTCCGGCTCCCGCGGGCGCGGCGAGAAGCAACCCGGCGACCATCGTGCGGATGAACATGCGTAACTCCGACAGGGATGACGGCAGGATATCATTCCAACTCGTGAATGTCGTCCATTACGCCGCGGGGAATGCAGATCGTGAGCACCGTGAGCGCGCCCACGGCCTTGTGCTTCGTGCCGCGCGGCACGTAAACCACCATTCCCTTCTTCACCGGCACCGTTTCGTCGTCCAGCACGAGCGAACCGGTGCCGTCCACAATGTAATAGAACTCGTCCGTCTTCGCGTGGTAGTGCAGCTTGGCGTGGTCGATGACCACGTGATGCACTTCGGCGGCGGCTTCGTCCTTGGCCTCGACGAGGCAGCGGATCTGCCCGCAGGTCTCGGCCCACGGTTCGACTTCGGCCGGGTCTCGCACGATGAAGCGGGAAGCAGTCGCAGTCATGGAGAGGTTCCTTGCGGTTCCGCCGATTGTAGCATGGTTCGACCCCGCTTGTATGATGCATTCATCCGAAGGAGGCCGCACTTATCAGCAAGGCATTCGACACCCACCGCGATGAACTCTCCGTTTCCAGCGAACGCGCCGTGCTTGTGAGCGTGGCGTTGCCGGACCGGCCCTTCGGGCCGGACCCGTGCGACGAGATCCGCGGGCTGGCCGAAACCGCCGGCGCCCACGTCGTCGGCGAACTCACCCAGAAGCGGCACGACGTTCACCTCGCCACGTACATCGGCTCCGGCAAGGTCGGCGAGCTTCACGATCTGATTGAAACGAACGACGCCGATGTCGTGATCTTCGACAACGATCTCGGCCCGGCGCAAGCCCGCAATCTGGAAAAAGCGCTCGGGGTCAAGGTGCTCGACCGCAGCGAACTGATCCTGGACATCTTCGCCACCCGCGCCCGCACCGCCGAATCGCGGCTGCAGGTGGAACTCGCCCAACTCGAATACTCCCTGCCGCGCTTGAAGCAGATGTGGACGCACCTTTCACGGCAGAAGGGTGGCGGCATCGGCCTCCGCGGCCCCGGCGAAACGCAACTCGAAGTGGACCGCCGCTTGGTCGGCAACCGCATCCGCGACCTCAAGCACAAGCTCGCCGAGGTGCAGGCCCGCAAGGACCGCGAGGTGAAGAGCCGCAGCGGCGAGCACACCGTCTCGCTGGTCGGGTACACGAACGCCGGCAAATCGCACCTGATGAACTCGCTCACCAGCGCGGACGTGTACGTGAAGAACCAGTTGTTCTCCACACTGGACACGCGGACGCGGCAGTGGCACATCCGCGACTGGGGCCGCGTGCTGCTCTCGGACACGGTCGGCTTCATCCGCGACCTGCCCCACCATCTCGTGGCGTCGTTCCGGGCCACGCTCTCGGAAGCGCGTCACGCCAAGCTGCTGCTTCACGTGGTGGATGCGAGCAACCCGCAGGCGGAGGAGCACATCGCGGCCGTGAACAACGTGCTCGAGGAACTCGAGTGCCGCGACAAGCCGACGATCCTGGTGCTGAACAAGATCGACCGCGTGGAAGACCGCTCGCAGTTGCACATCCTGCGGGCGCAGCACCCGCGCTCGGTGGCTGTGAGCGGCCTCACGCGGGAAGGCTTGGACCTGCTCGAAGAGGCGGTGATGGACGCGCTCGCTGCGGACTTCATCGAGGCGGAGATTGTCACCGATTCGGGCAACGGCCGCGTGCTGGCGTTCCTCAACGCGAACGCGGAGATTTACCGGCAAGAGTTCCGCGACGAATCGAACGAAGTGGTGATCCGCTGCCACCTGCCGAAGCACCTGCTGCACCACATCGCCGGCCCCACCGTTCAGGTGCGCCCGGTGGAACGTGCCGTGCCGTCCGATACCGCGATCGAGCCAGCGAACTGAAGTCACTTGCAGCCTGCCGCTTGGCGCGCGAGAATCTACTCCAAGGAGCAGGATGATGACGAACGGTTCGGACGACACCGACCTCTTGGCGCGGTTTCGCGCGGGGGACGACGCCGCGCTCGACGCCCTTTTCGAACGGTACGAAGGGCCGGTGTTCCGCTTCCTGTTCGGCGTCCTGAAGAACCGTCACGCTGCGGAAGACGCCACGCAGGAAACGTTCGTCCAAGCCCTGCGGCACGCCGATGCCGTGAATCCCGGTTCGTTCCGCGGCTGGATCTTCACCGTCGCCCACCAGCAGGCCATGCTCCAGAAGCGGCGCGAGAAGCGGGTGCCGCGGCAGGCGGACGACGCAGTGCTGCTCGGGCTGGTCGATCCGACTCCGGAAACGGTGGAACGGGCGGACGACGCCCGCCGCCTTCGCGAGCTCTTGTTGCTTTTGCCCGAATCGCAGCGGGCCGTTCTCTCGGCCCGGGTGTTTGAAGGGAAGAAGTTTCGCGATGTGGCGGCGGCGTTGGGTTGCCCGCTGAACACGGCGTTGGCCCGGATGCACGACGGCCTGCGGAACCTTCGACACCTGTGGGAGGCTCGCCATGCCTGACCGCGCGAACGAACCGTTGGCTTTGGAAGCCACGGCCCTGCGCTACGCCGCCCGGTCGCTCGCGCCCGGCGAGGCCGCCGCGTTCGAATCACGCCTCGCCGCGGATCAACAGGCCCGCGACGCCCTTTCGGAAGCCGTGCGGCTCTCCGCCGCGGCGTTGCAGCAGGATCCGCCGTCACCGGGCCGCGGCTTCCGCCGAGCGGTTCGCGACCGGCTGGTGTCGCGGTTCAGTCCGGCCGCGTGGGTCGGGCTCGGAGCCGGTGCGGTGGCGGCGGCGGCATTGTTTGCCGTGCAAGTCGCCGATCGGAGTGCGGCCCCCAAGCCGGCTGCGACGCCGGTGGCATCCGCTCCCGTCGTCGCCCCCGCGCCGCATGTCCCGGCGGCCACCGTGGCTCGTGCCGAGGAGCCGGAACCCGCGCCGGCCGTCGATCCGGACGACATGCGGAAGGCCGCCGAGATCTGGGCGGAACTCAGCACGCCCGAGCACGTCGAAAAAGCACACGACGACGAAGCCAAGCTTCATCATCGATTCAAGAACCTCCGCCCGGCCACGGGCTTCGATTCGCGCGAACCGTAGGAGCGAACCATGTTCGTTCGGCTGTCGGCCGCGGTGTTGTTGTTCGCCTGCACCACATCGATCCCCGCGGCGGACGTCCTGCCGCGCTTCACCGAGGAGCGCGAGGCCGCTGCCCTGCACTTCGTCAAGAAGCACTGCCCCGAGCAGGCGCCGCTCTTGGACGAACTCAAGAAGAGCAATCGCCCCGCATATGAACTGCAAATCCGCGAGACCTTCCAAGTCACGGAGCTGCTGGCGGACCTGCAAGAAGACCCGAAGCGGTACGAACTCGAACTGAAGATCTGGAAGGCGGAGAACAAGGCGATCGTGCTCGTGGCGAAGTTGGCCACGCCGAAGGACGACGACCGCAAGGCGATCGAAGACCAACTCCGCATCCTGGCGAAGGAACTGGTCGATTTGGAAGTGCAGAGCCTGGAGCACCGCGTGGAAGTGCTGAACACCGAACTTACGGTGGCCCGCGACGAACTCACCAAGGCGCGGGACAGCATGGATCGCACCACGAAGGAGAAGTACGACAGCTTCGTGGAGAAGGCCCGCAAGAAGCGCGGCGGCTGATCTACTTGGCGTCGCCGAAGAAATCGGCCCGCAAGCGGTCGCGTTCGCGATCGATCTGCTCCGGCGAGGCGCCCAGCGTCCGCATCACGGATTCCGTGAGCGCCAGTGCCACTTCGCCTTCCCCGGCGAACACCTCGTCCGCTCCCGCCTTCCGCAATGCGGACCGCTCTCGCAGGTACGCCGACCGCGCCAGCACCCGCACATTCGGGTTCATCTCGCGGGCCAGCCGCACCACTTCCTCCGCGCCGTGCAACCCGGACGCACTGATCACGAGCGTGTCCGCGTTCGGCACCCCGGCGGACTTCAGTGTCTCGGGGTGGCTCGCATCGCCGTACACGGCGTCCTTCCCCTCGGCCCGCAGCTTGCGAACCGTCTCCACATTCATCTCGATGATGGTGGGCTGGATGCCGTTCTCCCGCAGCAGTCGCGCGAGCGTCTGTCCCACGGGGCCGTAGCCGATCACGACCGCGCGGAAGCGGGCGTCCGTCTCTTGTTCCGGCGCGGGTGCGGGCCCGGCCGGCTTCACCACGCGTGCGGTGAGCAGGTTCCACACGCGCGGCTTCTTGCTGAGCCACGCTTCGAACCGCCGCACACCGCGGTACAGAATCGGGTTGAGCGAGATGGACACGATCGCCGCCGCGACCAGTGCGTTGGTCGCCACCTCGGGCAGCACCTTCAGCTTGGTGCCGAGCGCGGCCAAGATGAAGGAGAACTCGCCGATCTGGCCGAGGGCCACGGCCACGGAGAAGGCGACCCGCACCGGATAGCGCAGCCCGAGCACCAGCACGATCGCGGCGAGCGGCTTGCCGAGCATCACGATGGCCAGCGCGACGAGCACCGCGCCGGGCGAATCGATCAGCGACCGCGGATCGAAGAGCATGCCGACCGAGACGAAGAAGAGCACGGCGAACGCGTCCCGCATCGGGATCGCGTCCGCGGCGGCGCGGAGGCTGAAGTCGCTGCGGCCGACAATCATGCCGGCGAGGAATGCGCCAAGCGCCATGGACACGCCGAAGAACAGCGACGACCCGACGGCGATGCCGAGCGCGATGACCAACACCGCGAGGGTGAACAGTTCGCGGGAGCCGCTCGTGGCCAAGCGGTTCAGGATCGCGGGGATGACGCGCCCGCCGATCGGCACCACGACGACGAGCAAGGCGACGATCTTGAGCGCGGCGAAGCCGACGGACCGCACCACGTCGCCGCCGCCGAGCAACGGCGGCAGCAGCACCAGCACGAACACGGTGAAGAGGTCTTCCACCACGAGCCAGCCGATGGCGATGTGCCCGGTCGGCGTGTGCAGGTGGTTGTTGTCCGTGAGCACGCGGGTGAGCACGACGGTGCTGGCGACGGAGAGCGAGAGCCCGTACACGAGTCCGGCGGACCAGCCCCAACCGAAGGCCAACGCCGCGACCGCGCCGAGTCCCGTGGCCGCGAGGCTCTGCACCACCGCGCCCGGCACCGCGATCCGCTTCACCGCCAGGAGTTCGTCGAAGTGGAAGTGCAGCCCGACGCCGAACATCAGCAGGATGACGCCGATCTCGGCCATCTGCTCGGCGAGGTGCCGGTCCGCTTCGAAGCCCGGCGTGTGCGGGCCGATGGCGATGCCCGCGAGCAGGTAGCCCACGATGGGTGAGAGCCCGATCAGGTGCGTGATGTAGCCGAGGGCGAGGGCGGCGGCCAAGGCGCCGGTCAGGGTCAGGATCAGATCGAATTCATGCATGGATTCGGCGTCCGGCCTCGGGATTTCCGCACGGCTTCCATTCGCCGCGCGCCGCGAATTATTGGCGGGAAAGTTCGACGACGCGGCCGGTGCGGTTGCTTTCGTACACGGCGCAGATCAGATCCACGGCCCGCTTGCCCTCGCGGCCGTCCACCTTCGGAGCGCGGTTCGCGCGAATGGCGTCGACGAAGTCCGCGAGTTGGCGGCGGTGCCCTTCGTGGCTGATGGCCTTGGGGTCCGCCGCGCCGCCGCTCGCGCCCACCTTCGCCGCGAACCGCTTCTTGACGTCGTCGTCATCGGGCGTGGCCGGAGTGAAGTCCCACTTCAGCACATCCTCCTGCTCGATCACGGCGGAGCCTTTGTCCCCGTGGACCGCGATCTGCTTCGGGTAGCCGGGATGCACGCTGGTGGTGCCGACGAGCATGCCGAGCGCGCCGCTGGCGAAGCGGATCGCGGCCACGGCCGTGTCTTCCACTTCGATGCGCTCGTGGGCGAGTGTCGCGGTGAGCCCGCTCACATGCGTGGCCGGGCCCATCATCCACAGCAGCAGATCGACATTGTGGATCGCTTGGTTCATGAGGGCGCCGCCGCCGTCCAAGGCGAGCGTGCCCTTCCAGCCGCCCTCGTCGTAGTACGCCTGGCTGCGCCACCACTTGTTGCTGGCTTCGCCGAGCGTGAGGCGGCCGAACTTGCCCGCGTCCACCGCCGCCTTCAGCGTGATGTTCGAATCGGCGAACCGCGAGGGGAAGATGGTGCAGAGCTTCACGCGGTGCTTGTCGCAGGCTTCGATGATGCGTTCGCAGCGCGGGCCGGTGATCTCGAGCGGTTTCTCGACGACGACGTGCTTGCCCGCGGCCGCAGCCGCCACCGCCGGTTCGAGGTGCGCCCCGCTCGGCGTCGTGATCACGACCACGTCCACGCCCGGAGCCTTCAATGCGTCTTCGAGCGTGGCGAACGCCGGGCATGGCGGCATTCCCGTTTCCTCGATCAGCTTTGCCGCGCCGCTCGGCGATCGACTCACCAGAGCGGCGATCCGTGTGCCGGGAATCTCCGCGATCGCCTTGGCGTGGAACCGCGCGATCATCCCGCATCCGACCAGTGCAAAGCCCAGTTCATTCGCCATGTCGCACCCCGCAGGTCCGTCGTTGCATCGGGAGGTGTATGAGTTGCCGCTCGATCCGTCTGGCTGCGGATCTCACGGCCGCTCCAGCACCCAGATGTTGCGGTACAGCACGCGACGGCCGAAGGCCTCGAACCAGATCGGGCCGTCCGCGGTCTCCGGGCCCTTGAAGCCGTGCGGCGTCGGGCCCTTCACTTCCAGCTTGTCCACGGTCGGGTGCCCGTTCAGCTTCACGGAGATCACCGCGTTCGACTTCTTCTTCCCGGCGTCGTCGAAGCGCGGCGCCGTGAATTCGATGTCGAGCGTCTGCCATGTGAGCGGCGGCAGGCACGGGTTCGGAACCTTGCACGGGTAAGTGAAGACGCTTCCGCACACGCGCGGGTCGCCCTTGCCTTTCGCGGCCGGGAACTTCGAGGCCTTGCCGCCGTCCTCGATCAGCTTGGGCCGGTTCGGACTCGTGGCGCCGGACAGGTCGAAGTCGAAGCCGAAGCTGTCGCCGATGGCCACCTCGTAACGGGAGAGCATGTAGATGCCGGCGTCCGCGCGGCGCCACGGGATGTTCTGCGGTTCCCAACCCGTCATGAACTCCACATGCAGGGTGTAGTCCCGGAATTTCCGCTTGGTCACGGCGCCCGCCAACATGTGCCCGTCGAGCATCATCGGCGCGGTCATCCCTTCGATGTCCTTGCGTTCCTCGAACGCGTCCACGTTCGGTTTCTCACCGCCGAACAGCACGATCGCGCCCCGGGGTGGTTGCCGCCCCAAGGTTTCGCTCCGGCGTTCCACCCGCTTCAGCGCGACCTTCCGATCCCCGCGTTCGAGCGTCAGGCCGGTGTCGTCGAGGGTCGCTTTCATCCCGACTTCACTCGGGGAGCGAAACTCGATGCGTCCGTTCGCCAAGGGGCCGCTTTCCAACAGGCCGTACCGCCCGCCGTCCCAGCCGTCGCCAGGCAAGCCTCCGTCCAGCACCAGCGCATGGAACGACTTCTCGCCCCGTGCCACCACTTGGACGCCGATTCGTTTGTCTCCGACCGTGCCCGTGTATTCCCCCTGCAACTTGGCCTCGATGCCGATCGCTTGCCGATCGAACAGTTTCTTCGCGGCCGCCTGCTCGGCTTGGCCCGGCGGTTGGGCTGTCGAGTCTGCGGCCAGCAGCGCCAAGCCCAGCACCCAACCGGTGAACGACTTCTTCATCGCGTGTACTCTCCGCACGGTGGTCACTTCTTCCGGACGATCGCGACGCGCGGCAGCCCGGCGCTGTCCTTCAAGACGCTCTTCATCTCGAACTCCGGCTTCTCCGCGAAGATCGCGCGCACCGCGTCCTCTTGCGTCGAACCGATTTCCATCAGCAGGACGCCGCCGGGATTGAGGTGGCGGGCGGCATCGGCCGCGAGGCGGCGATAGAACGCGAGGCCGTCCGGGCCGCCGTCCAACGCCAAGCGAGGTTCGTGTTCGCGCACGTCCGGCGCGAGGGTCGCGAGTTCGCCGGGTGCGATGTACGGCGGATTGCACAGGATCGCGTCGAACAGGCTGCCGGCGGGCAGCGCGGCGAAGAGATCGCCCTGGCGGAATTGCAGCCGCGATTCGACGCCGTGCTTCTTCGCGTTCCGGCGGGCGACGTCCAATGCGTCCGGCGACACATCCGCGAGGGTGACGCGGGCGTCCGTCTTCTGATGCGCGATGCTGACACCGATGCACCCGGACCCGGTGCAGAGGTCGAGCACCATCGGCGCCGCGAGCGGCTTCAAGAGTTGCAAGGCTTCGGCGACGAGCGATTCCGTCTCGGGCCGAGGCACGAGCACCGCCGGGCTCACCTCGAATTCCAGCATGTAGAACTCGCGGGAACCGACGAGATAGGCGACGGGCAACCCGTCCGTGCGGCGTTTGATCAGCTCGCGGAAGGCGGCGCGCTGCGGCTCGGGCGGGATCTCCTCGAAGCGGACGAGCAGATCGACCTTCTTGCAACGGAGGACGTGGGCGAGGAGCAACTGCGCTTCAAGCCGCGCCGTGGACGGCGACGCCCCCTTCTTCGCCAAGTAATCCGTCGTCCAACCGAGCAAGTCACGGATGGTCCAGACTGGTTCCGACATGTGGTCATCCGTGAACGAAGAAGCGCCGGCTGGAAGCCGGTGCCCCCATTCTACTTCTTCCCGAAGCAATAAAGATGGTTCAGACCGCGGACGTACAGCTTGCCGTCGGCCATGGCCGGCGACGCGAACACGCCCTCGCCCAAACTCGACTCGCGGACCAGTTCGAACTTCTTCTCCGCCTTCACCACGTAGCTCTTGCCGTCCTCGGAGAAGATGAGCATCTCGTTGCCGACGACGATCGGCGAGGCGGTGACGTCTTTCGTCGTGAGGCGTTCCTCGTCCCACACCATCTTGCCGGTCTTGGCCTCCGCACAGCAGGGGATGCCGTTGTCCGCGATCCAGTACACGAGGTCGCCCTTGGCGATCATGCAGGGCACATACGGTGTCGGACCCTTCTTCACTTCCCACACCTTGGCCGGCGCGTCGCCCGAAGGATCGACGGCAATGGCGTAGCGGTCGCCGCCGCCGTCGCCGCAGTAACAGATGATCACGCCGTTGGCGTACACCGGGGAACCGACCACGCGGAGCGGCATCTTCCCGGCCGGCCACTCGATCGCATGCGACCAGAGCAGCTTGCCGGTGGCCGGTTCGTAGCTGGAAATCGCGGTGGTGGTGCCGAGCACGATCTCGGCGGGCTTGCCGGGGCGTTCCAGCACGAACGGCGTGGAGTAGCTGGAACGGTGCGGCTTGCGCGGTTCGGCCCACTTCTTCTCGCCGGTCTTGGCGTCGAAGGCGAACAGCATCGCTTTGCCGCCCTTGTCCGCGTCCTCATCCACACTGACGTACACGATGCCGTTGTGGATCGCCGGGGAGTGGCCGGGGCCGTGCTGCGAGACGAACCCGCCGAGCGGCTGCGACCAGAGTTGCTTCCCGGAGAAGTCGTAGGCGAAGAGCGTGAGCGATTCGCCGTCCCACGAGACGCAGAAGACGCGTTCGCCGTCCGCGGCGGGCGTGCCCGCGGCCATGCCGCTCTTGGGGTGAGTCTTGGCGGATTTCGCGAACACGTTCTTGGACCAGAGTTCCTTGCCGGTGGCGGCGTCGAGGCAGATCACGAGCCGCTTCGCGCCGTCGTCGGTCGCGGCTTGGAGGAACACTTTGCCGCCGACGATGATCGGGGACGACACGCCGCGTCCGGGGACCGGAACCTTCCACAGGGCGGCCTTCGGATCGATCGCGGGAAGCGTGCCCTCGGCGATGCCGGTGCCGTTGGGCCCGCGGAAGCGCGGCCAATCGGCCCCGACGAGTGCGAACGGCAGAAGGAGCGCCGCGATGAGCGGCAGGAAGAAGCGGTGCATCGGCAGCGTTCCGCGGAGTGGGTTCGGTGGGTGGGCCGTGAAGGGATTATCTCAAAGCCGCGGGCGGATGCAAGCTTCCGCTTCGGCTTGATTCGTTCCCGCGTCCCGTTATGGTCCGCACTCGCGCAGAGATACCGGGGGCGGAGGCGCGCCGTGATGCGGCGTCGGTCGGCATTTGTTCTGGGGATGGTGGCGGCCATGCTGTGGCCCGCGGGGGTTCGCGCCCAGAATGCCGAGTCCACCGTGTCGCCCGCGCCGCTCGTTCCCAGCCGCTCTTACCAGCGTCCCGTCGCCGACCCGAATCGCGCCGCGGACTTCACCCTGCCGGACGGCGCGGTGATCCCGCTGCCGCAGAACCCCGGCCGCTACTTCCGATTCGCCCCGCGCTACGGCCGGCTCAACAACCAAAGCGGCGAGAAGTTGCCGGACGGCGTGCAGCGCATCATCTACACCGGCGGCGTGATCGTCTATGTGAGCCCCGGCGCCAACCAACCCGAAATCGAGTTCGCGACCGACAACGCGGTGGTCTGGATCCGCGGCGGGCAGAAGGTGGACAACCCCGGCGCCGGCTTCGAAGCCGGCAACGAGACCAAGCGCGAAGTGGAGGTCTACCTCTCCGGGAACGGCGTGATCCGCACGGTGTCGCCGGGGGCGAACGGCAACTCGTTCATGCAGACGCTCCGCGCGAAGGAAATCTACTACGATGTGGCCCACAACCGCGCCATCGCCCTGGCCGCGGACCTGGAACTGAGCAGCCCGCGCATCCCGGACGGCATCCACCTCACCGGCCGCGAAATCCGCCGGCTGGACAAGGACAACTGGGAAGTGCTTTCCGGCTCGAGCTTCAGCACCAAGCTGCCCGCCGATCCCGGCCTGCGGTTCGATTCCTCCCGCGTGCTGCTCCACGAGGAAACGAAGCCGCTCACCAACATCTTCGGCATCCCGTACCGGGACTTGGAAGGCAAGGACGTGATCGGCACCGAGCGCATCATGACGGCGCGGAACTCGGTGGGCCGGCTGAACGGCGTTCCGTTCTTCTACTGGCCGTACGTCCGCACGGACCTGAACGAGCCGATCGGGCCGCTGCTCGGGCTCGGCGGCGGGCAGGACCGCATCTTCGGCACGCAGATCTACACCACCTGGGACATGTACAAGATCCTCGCGCTGCGCCCGCCCGAAGGGCACAAGTGGACGCTGAACCTCGACTTCCTCAGCGACCGCGGCCCCGCCGCCGGCACCGATTACTACTACTCCATCCCCAAGCGTGAAGACGGCTACACGCCGGGCGAAGGCCTCATCCGGCTTTACGGCATCAGCGACGGCGGCTTGGACCAACTCGGCGGCGACCGCGGCCCGCAACCGACCCACCCCAACGCCCGCGGTCGCGCCCTCTGGCGGCACCAGCAGGAAGTCTTCGAGGGCGCGTACTTCCAAGGACAGGTCGCATACCTCAGCGACCAGAACTTCTTCGAGCAATACTACAAGCAGGAATTCGACTTCCTGCCGTCGCAGGAAACATTCGCGTACCTCACGTGGCAGAGGGACAACTTCTGGGCCAGCGGGCTCGCGCTGCCGCGGCTGGGCCAGAACTGGATGACGCGCACCGAGTGGCTCCCGAAGGTGGATGGCGCGCTGATCGGGCAATCGTTCTTCGATCTGCTCTCGTACAACTCGCGGGCCAGCGCGGGCTACGCCCAGCTCTCCACCAGCAGCGTGATCCCGTACCCCGTGCTGCCCACGGATGTAAGCACGAACACGGCCCGCGTGAACTGGAACCAGGAACTGAGCGTGCCGTTCGATCTCGGACCCGTGCGGGCGGTGCCGTACGGCGTGCTCGATCTCACCTACTACAGCAACAACCTGAACGGGGACGACTCCGGCCGCGTGTACGGCGGCGGCGGCATCCGCACCAACCTGCCGCTCTCGCGGCTCTACGAAAGCGTCTCCAGCGAACTGTTCAACCTGCACGGCCTGCACCACAAGATGACGTTCTCCGCCAACTACTTCTACGGCGAAACGAACGTCTCCTCGTCCACGTTGCCGCTGCTGGACCGTCTCGACGACGACAACACCGATTACACGTACCGCTACATCCGCCCGGCGCAGACCACGATCGTGCCCGGCGCGGCGGGCTTCGCGCTCGCCACGTCGCCGATCTTCAACCAGCAGCAGTATGCGATCCGCCGCCTCGTGGACAACCGCGTGGACACGCTGGACGACATGCAGGTGCTGCAGGGCGGCATGCGGCACCGCTTCCAGACGAAGCGTGGCTTCCCCGGCCTCGAGCACACCGTCGATTGGCTCACTTTCGACGTGACCGCCTCGTACTTCCCGCAGGCGAACCGCGACAACTACGGCAAGCCGTTCGCCTTCCTCGAATACGGCGCCTTGTGGAACGTCGGCGACCGCACCTCGGTGCTGTCGTCCGGCTGGTTCGACCCGTTCGACTTCGGCGCCAACTACTGGAACATCGGCGTGAGCCTCGACCGTCCGGACCGCACGAACGTGTACATCGGCTACCGCCAGACGGACCCGCTGAACAGCAAGGCCGTGACCGCCGCGCTCGGGTATCAACTGAGCAACCGCTACTTCGCCAGCGTCGGCGTGAGTTACGACTTCGGCATCCAGACGGCGCTCTCGAACACCGTCTCGATCGCCCGCACCGGCTCGGACATGACGATCTCGCTCGGCTTCACATACAACGCGTTGGTGAACAACTTCGGCGTCAACTTCATGATCGTGCCCAACATCCTCTCGGCGTTCGTGCCGAACTTCGGCGCCCCCGGCAACTTCGGCGCACGACGCTGATCACGCGAGGCACCGGCGGAAGCCGGCTTCCAGTTCCGCGCGGTTCAGGTTGCGGCCGATGAACACGAGCTTGTTCGTGCGCGGGTCGCTGCCCCACGGGCGGCCGGGGCGGCCGTCGATCAGCATGTGAACCCCTTGGAACACGAACTGCTTCGGGTCGCCCTTCAGTGAGAGCACGCCCTTCATGCGGTAGATGTCCGGGCCGCGCGTCTGGAGCAGTTCGCCGATCCACGCGTTGAGCCGCTTCGAGTTCAAGTCGCCGGGGATGGTGAGCCCGACGGAGTTCACATCCGAGTGGGTATGGCTGTGGTGGAAGCCGCGGCTCGCGGCCGGGGCCACGGGTGCCCCGTGCGACCGCACCTGCACGCCGATCTTGCCGAGGTTGGAACCCGAGAGCAACGCGATCGCGCCGAGCTTCTCCGCGGCCAGTTCGAACCGCACCTCGCCCTCCGGCAACTCGAGCTTGAACAGGTCGCGGTTCACGCCGACCGTGCCGCCCGGCGGCACCGGTTGCTCCGTTCCCGAGAAGGCGATGACGCCGGCTTTCGCCGCCGCGAGCAGTCCGGCCTCGTCCGCGCTCGGTGCCGCGACCACCGCCAACGCGATCGCGTTTTTCGTGCGCGGCGGAATCACCAGTTCATGCACCCCGGCGGAGAGCGGATACACGCCGCCCCACACGAACGGATACTCCGGCTCCATGAACTTGGGGTCCACTTCGAGCGCGCGATCCAGGCTGAACCCGCCCACGTTCAGGATCTTGTCCATCTCCACGATCGATTTCGTCGTGCGGTGGATCTTCGCCGTCGGATTCATGCCGCGGATGCGGCCCTCGAGTTCCTCCACCTCTTCGGTGGAAACCAGGTCCAGCTTGTTGAGCAGGATCACGTCTGCGAAGGCGATCTGCTCCTGCACTTCGTGGCTGCCCCAGTGCTCCACCACGTGCTTGGCGTCGACGACGGTGACGATGCCGTCCAGCCGCGCGGCGCGCTGGATTTCATCGTCCATGAAGAACGTCTGCGCCACCGGGCCGGGGTCCGCCATGCCCGTGGTTTCGACGAGGATGTAATCGAACTTGTCGCGCCGCTTCATCAGGTTGCCGAGGATGCGGATCAAATCCCCGCGCACGGTGCAGCAGATGCACCCGTTGTTCATCTCGAAGATTTCCTCTTCGGTGCGGATCACGATGTCCTGATCCACACCGACTTCGCCGAATTCGTTCTCGATCACGGCGATGCGCTTGCCGTGTTCGGCGGTGAGGATGTGGTTGAGTAGCGTGGTCTTGCCCGCGCCGAGGAAGCCGGTGAGCACGGTGACGGGAACGCGTTCGCGAACGGCCATGTCGGAAATCCGAAGGTGGGGACCGAGGGAATTGTATTCGCGCGGTCCGGATCAGACCTTGAGCGGCAGGAGCATCACTGCACCGTCCGCCAGTGCGACGGCCAGCACGCGGCCGTGCGTGGAGAACGCGAGTGCTGCGACTCGGCCCTTGAAGCGGAACTCCTGCACAGCCTTGCCGCTCGACGCGGAATACAGGTGCAGGCGGCCGCTGCGGGTGCCGACGGCCACGGCCGTTTCATCGGCGGAAACGGCGATGCACGTCGGCCGCCCCTGCGTGCCCGCTCGCGGCTGGAACGGATTGGGCTTCTCCTGCGCCACCTCGTAGACCGCATTCGGCACGAGGTTGCCGTGGGTGAAGCGGCCCGCCGTACGGAACGCTCCGACGAGATAGAGCCGTTGCACGTCCGGGCCGTACAGCCCGGCGGGCTCGGACTCGACGCCCGTCGGCGTGTCGAACGCGCCGAGCAACTTGCCGCTCGACACGGACAGCGAACGGATCAGGTTCTCGGGGCCGAACACGAGGCATGCGGAACCGTCCGGCGCGATCGCAAGACCGGTGACGCCCTCGGACGGATGATCGAGACGGCCCGTGATCGAACCGTCGGTCAGGCTCACCTTCACGAGGCGGTCGTCGGAGTCCGCCAGGGCGACGATGGCGGACTTGCCGTCCGGCAGGATCGCGGCGTGTTCCGCTTTCCGGTCGGAGGCGATCGGCAGCGACTTCATCGTCCCGTCGGACCACACCGCGAGCACACCGCCATCCACGGCGAGCACGACGCGCCCGTCCGCGGACAGCGTTGCGATTCCCTCGTCGCGAACGGTCAGGCTCCGGTAACGATTCGTCGGTTTGATCGACGGCAACTCCCACTCTTCGGGCGGGCGGCCGCGGCGGGTGACGATCAACTTCTCATCCGCGGGCGAGAAGGCGATGGAAGCGACGGTGCCGTCCGCTTCACCGATGCGAACGGTGGCGGCGTCGTGCTCGGCCTCCTTGATCGGGGCCAGCCGGTCGAGCGGGGAGGGCAGCTTGCGGAGCAACCCGGCTGCGGCCGCTCCCGTCGGCGTGTGCATGTTCTTCGCGCGGAACGCCAAGACCCGCGCTCGCAGTTGTTCCTTGTTCTCGCTCGGATTCGCAACCGCCTGTTTGAGCAGCTTCAGTTCATCGGCGGCATCTTCAGGAGCGGCGGCGGTTTCCGGCGCGGCGGGCGTCTCGGCCGCGGGCTTCCCCCGCAGCACGAGGAACAACCCGAGCGACGCCGCCACGAGGCCGCCGGCCGCCACCATCCACCACACACTGCGGGCCGGCAGTGTGGCACGCGGCTCACGCGCAATCGGGTTCGCGCCTGTGCTGGACGGCTCGTTCGCAATCAGCAACTCGAACTCGGACTGCCACTCGGCCACCGTCTCGGTGGTGCCGGATGCGGGGGCTTCGCCGCCGCTCGTCGGCACGACAACCGGGTGGGTCGGGCGCAGCGCCAGCAGTTCGTCGATGAGTTCCTGCGGAGACTGATGGCGATCTTCGGGGCGCTTCGCCATCAGCTTGCGGACGATGGCTTCGAGCGCGGGCGGGGCGGGGCCGCGCGGCAACACCAGCGGCGGAATCGGCGACGTCGCATGGTGCAGCAACTTCTCCACCGGCGATCCGTTGTACGGGGTGCGGCCGGTGAGCAGGTAGAAGAACGTGCAGCCGAGCGAGTAGAGATCGGCGCGAATATCGACGCCGTGCGGGTTGCGCGCCTGCTCCGGCGGCATGAAATCCGGCGTGCCGAGCATCACGCCGTCCCGCGTAAGGTGCCCGGGCTGCGAATCGGACGCGGGCAGTTCTTGCAGCGTGTTGGACAATCCAAGGTCGAGGAGCTTGACCGAATTGGTCTTCTCCTCGCGCATAATGTTCGAGGGCTTGAGGTCGCGGTGGATCAGGCCGCGCTCGTTGATGTGACGCAGGGCGAGGGCCGTTTGATAGATCACGAGGCACGCGTCCGCCACGGAGAGTGCGCCTTCGCGGTGCACGGTCTTGGTCAGGTCTTCGCCCGCCACATACTCGGTGGCGAGGTAGAGCTGCGAACCGACCTGACCGGCGTCCAACGCCTTGATGATGTGCGGGTGATTGAGGTCCGCGGTGAGCTGAATCTCACGGAGAAATCTCTTGGCGATCAGCTTCGAAGCGACGCGGTCGGGGCGGATCACCTTCACGGCGTCGATCCGGTCCAATCGCGTGTGGCGGGCCTTGAACACGGCCCCCATGCCGCCTTCGCCCAGCCGCGCGAGCAACACGTAGTGGCCGAACGCGAGCCCGCCGCCCTTCCCGCTCAGCAGCACTTCCGCTTGGAAGGGCGTGATCCAACCCTTGTCCGTGAGACGCTTAACGATCTTTTCCGGCCCCGGTGCGTGGCGGCCAGCGGCCGTCTCGACTCGGGCCAGCTGCTCGGGTGAAAGCAGCGGCAGGCGCCGAAGATCGGCGAGCACGGTTTCAGACGTCAGCACCGCCATTCCGCATCCCGTTGGGCGCACGGTTCCGTTCAACCTGATACATAGCTCGAACTTCGCCCGGAGGTCGGAAAGATTTGGCGCCGAATCACCCGCCGACGATGGTGCCGACGCGGTGGCCCGCGATGGCCTTCTCGATCGCGTGGTCCTGCTTGTAGTTGAAGACGAGGATCGAGAGCTTCGCCCGGCGGCACATCTCGAACGCGCCGATGTCCATCACCCGCAGGTCTTCCTTGATCACGCGATCGAACGTGAGCTTGTCGTACTTCACGGCGTGCTCGTTGATCTCGGGGTCGGCGCTATACACGCCGTCCACCTTGGTGGCCTTCAGCACCACTTGGGCTTCCAGTTCGGTGCCGCGGAGGGCGGCGGCGGTGTCCGTCGTCACGAAGGGGTTGCCGGTGCCGCCGGCGAGGATCACGACGCGGCCCTTCTCGAGATGACGGATGGCGCGGCGGCGGATGTACGGCTCCGCGACCGTTTCCATCCGCACGGCGGTTTGCAGCCGCGTCTCCACGTTCAGGCTTTCGAGCGTGTCTTGGAGTGCGAGGCCGTTCATCACGGTGCCGAGCATGCCCATGTAATCGGCGGTGGCGGGCTTGATGGTCTCGCCGCCGGCGGTGAACTGGGCCCCGCGGAGGAGGTTGCCGCCGCCGACCACGATGGCGAGTTGGACGCCGCGGGCGGCCACACGCTGGATCTGTTCGGCGATCGCGCGCGTTTCGTCCAAATTGATGCCGAGCTTGCCGCCGCCGTAGCCGAAAGCTTCGCCACTGAGCTTCAGCAGCACGCGCTTGTACTTGGGAGACAGATCGGTCGCGGACTCGGGCATGGGGCTCACCGGAAAGAAAACGCACCGGCGTTCCGCCGGTGCGGGTCGCGAATCAGTTTACGAATTCAACCGAGGTTGATCCCGGCTCCGGCGCCCACCGAATGCCCCACGGTGGCCTTGAACATCGCCATCACCATGAACAGCAGGATCACCGCTGCGACAATCCGCAGCACCAAGCCGTAGTCCGCGATCAGGTAACCGATGCACCCGAACGCGATGAACAGGAACCCGAGCATCATCACATAGCGATCCAGGTATCCGCTTCGCTTGTTCGCCAGTTCCGAGACGAGCTTCTCCTCTTCGAGCGCCTTCTTTTCCTTCTCCCAGTTTTCTTTCGCCTGTTTGATCTTTTCGTCGTCGGCGCTGGTCTTGTTCTTCAGTTCGTCGTAGCGGCGTTGATCGCCGTTGATGCGGGCTTGGCCTTCCTCGATGGCCGCCGTCCGTTTGTCGATCTTCGCCTTGCCGATGGCTTCCTGGAAACCGGTGAACAGGATGATGAAGATGCCGAAGCCGAAGAGAACGGTCGGGATTCCGCCCGCTTTGCCGAGCAATTCCATCGGGTTGAACGCGGGGCCCGCCGGGCGGCGGTCTTTCTTCCGCTTCGGGGCTTCCTCCAGATCCGCCTCCTCGACCGGCTTCCCGGTGACGGGCGGCGGCGCGTTCGGATCCTCGATTTCGAGGCCGCTCTCGCGCACTTCAAGGCTCGAACCGCACTTCTTGCACTTGATGCGGCGGCCGATGTCCTTCGGCGCGACGTTGTAAATCGCGCCGCACGTGGGGCAGGTGTTGTTCACGAGGCACCGGATGCGGGTGGGAGGCTGTGCGAATTGTAAGTCGGCGATGTCAGGCCGTCCACGTTTGACCGGTGGCGGTATGCGTCATGTGAATGGCGGGGCGATCACGGCCTTCGCGAAGCTGGAAAGCGAGCGGCATCACGGCGCTCGTGAGCACGGCGGGGTTGGCCAGGTCCGATTCCCCGGCGGGTTCGAGAACGCCATCCCGCAGTTGGTAGCGTTCCAACTTCCACGGGTTGCGATCGATGATGAGCACCTCGCGCGTGCCCACCTCGGCATAAAACTCGAGCTTGTCCCAAGTCAGATCGCCCGGGCTGATGATCTCGACGAGGAAGTCCGGACCGCCGACCCAGTGCGTCCCGCAATTCTCGGCGGGGTTCTCGGGAAGATACAGGACCACGTCGGGACAGCGGTGGTTCTGCAACCAGCCTTCATCCGTATCCGTGACGTTGACACCACCGAACACCTTGCCGCGGCCCGACATCTCGAATGCCGCGGTGAGGGCAAATTGAATCCGATTCTGAATTTCCTGATGCTGGTTGTTCGGGAGCGTGGGCATGACGAGCACTCCGTTCCACATCTCGTTCCACCGATTCGCATCCGTACCGATGCGCTTCGAGGAAATCTCCTCGGCCCAGACCGGATCGGTCACCATGACGCTGCTCATCGCTTGGCCTCCTGCTTCAAACTTACCAGAAACTCCACCACGTCGCGGAGTTCGCGGCGGCTCAGCTTCTTGTGCAGGTCGTCCGGCATCGCGGATGGGCCGGTGCGGCGCGATTCGATGTCTTCGGCCGGGATCACAAGCTCCTTCGCCTCCGCGGTGAGCAGCTTCACCTGCTTCTTCGTCTCCTCCTTCACGATGCCCGAGACGACACGGCCGTCCACGAGCGTGAGCACGGCCGTCTCGAAGCCCTTGGCGATCTGGGCGCTGGGCAGCGCGATCGACTCGAGCAGGTAGCGGCGGCTCTTGGGCATGGGGCCGCCCGCGATGCCGTCCAGAGCCGGGCCCACCTCGCCGCCGTTGCCCTCGAGCTTGTGGCAGCGCACGCAATACACCGCGTTGTTGTTCAGGAAGATCGCGCGGCCCTTCTCGGCGTCGCCGCCCGCCAGCGCCTCGGACCACGCGGCCAACTTGTCGTCGCGGCTCGAACGCACCTTGTTGAACGAAGCTTGGGCTTCCTTCAGCGGCACGTGCAGTTTTGTCTTCGACTTCACGCGGGCCTCGACGGCCTCGATCACTTCCAGGGAGAACGACGGCGGCTCGGCACCGGCCGCGGCCACCTTCAGCCACTTCTCCAATGCCTTGTCCACGTCCTCGGATTCGGGTGCGGTGCCGAGCAGCGTGAACGCGGCCTGCTTCTCAGGCATCGAAACGGTGTGATCCTCGATCATCTTGAGCAGGCCGGGCGTGGCGGCCGCGGGAGCACCGCGGGTTTGCAGGATCACGCCGGCGGCACGCAACTTCGGCTGATCGGAACCGAGTGCATAGGTGATCGCACCCGAAAGCCCGGCATCTTTCACCGCGGCGAGCGCGTACAGGGCGTCCGCGCGGCCCGAGGCCGTGGCGGTGTTGTCCTTCACCACCTTGAGCAGCAGCGGGCCGACTTCCTTCATCCCCAGCTTGGATGAAGCGGCCACCGCTTCGTTCCTCACGGCGTCGGAGCCGATGAAGATGCCGGCCACCACCGGCTTCAGCGCATCGGTCGCGATCGCGGCGTCACGCTTCGGCAGGTCGTGAATCAGGCCGGTGATCGGATCGCGGCGCGGCGGGCTGCTCCATGTCGCGAGCAACTTCAGCGCGAAGATGCGGATGTGATCCGGAAAGCTCGCGTTCGCGGCGATCTTCGCGACCCGCTCCGCGTTCTCCTTCGCTCCGAGCGTGTGGTTCGCAGCGATGGACCGATACGCGACCGGATTGGCGAGCCCGTTGCGATCCGCCATCACGGCCAGCTTCGCGTACGCCCCAGTGATCCGTTCATCATGGATGGCCATCGCGGCTTCGTTCACGATCTTGGGATCGCTGTCCGCGAGGAACTCGGCGACCTTCTCGGACTTGTGCCGCCGCAACGCGAGCACCACACCGAGCCGCACCGCGGGCGTGTCGTACTTGTCCCTGGAAAGCGACCACGCGTTGAACAGATCGACGGGATTCTTCGTAGCGGCAGTCAGGCCTATGACGGCAGCGTGGCGTAGGTACGCATCTTGGTCGTTATTTGCTTTGAGAAGCTCGAACAGCGGCGCGAATCGCGCTTGCTCGGAGGCAGGCAGCCGTTCCAATACCTCCGGGAGCATCCGACCGAAAGCGATGGCAGCGAAGTACCTGACACGCGGCTCGCCGTCCGTCAGCCCCTTGAGCAGCACGGGCTCAAGCTCCTTCTCGACGATTCGTCCGCTGCCCATGGCCTTGAATACTTGCGCTCTGAGTTCCGCATCTCCATCTTGGGCATACGCCGTAAGTGTGTTCATGTGCTCAAAGGCTTGCGGACTTGGAAGCCGGCCAAGGCCCCAGATCGCGTGCAAGCGTGCAAGCCGGTTCTTGGATTGTTTCACGACGTTCTCGAAAATCGCCTGAGAATCAGCCGGCTTTCGCCGACCACTCGCAACATCCGCGAGTTCATACTGCGCCTCGAACCGTACCTGCGAATGCGGATGCTCCAACAGCTTCGCTAATTCCTCGTCGGTCCGCTTTTCCATGCCCTCGGCCAACAGTTTCTTCGCCTCCGCCACCGCGGGGTTCTTCATCGCCTCGGGGTCGGTGAGGCGGAAGATGCGGCCCTTCTGCGGATGGCCCCAGCCGCCGACCCAGTCCGACCAGTAGAACGCGCCGTCCGGGCCGAACTCGCAGTCCGTGGGCACGATGCCGCGCACGAACGGCTGCGGCGGGTTCAACTCGAAGCTCGCCCCCTTCGGCTTCATGGACACGTCCCAGATCACGCTGTTGCCGGGGCTGGAGGTGAAGTCGCAGGCGAAGAAGTGGTCCTTGTACTTCTCGTTCAGGCCGATGCCGGGGTAGTGCGTGATGCCGCTCGGGCCGTTGCCGAAGTGGAGCAGCGGCGGCAGTGCATACGCTGGCCGATCGTCGGTTTGCGTGTGCCAGATCTTCTCGGCGTTCCACGGGCCGCGGTTGCCCTGCGGCACGCCGGGCGGGTGGTAGAGCGTGCCGTACTGGTAGCCGCCGCGCCAGCCGCTGTCGCCGCCCTCGACGATGTAAACCCAGCGGGCGCGGTCGCCGCTGTCGCAGTTGTTGTCGTAGGTGAAGAGGTTGCCGTGATCGTCGAAGGCGATCTCCTGCGGGTTGCGAAGCCCGCGGTGCACGACTTCGAGATTGCGACCGTCCGGCTCGCAGCGGAGCACGGCGCCTTCGTTCGGATAGCTGAGTTGCTTGCCTTCTTTTGTCTTCACGTTGAAGCCGCGGTCACCGATGCTGAAGTATAGCTTGCCGTCCGGCCCCATCCGCAGGCCGTGCAGATCGTGGCCGACGAACTGCACGGAGAGGCCGAACCCGGTGAACAGCGACTTCTTCTCGTCCGCGACGTTCTCGCCCTTGGTGTCCTTCAGAACGTACAGATCGGGGATGTTCGTGAAATAGACCTGCCCCTTGCGGGCGAGCACGCCGGCACCGAGGCCATCCGCCGGCTGGTTGTACCCCTTCGAGAACACGCTGCTCTTGTCCGCCCGGCCGCTGCCGGTGCTGTCCCACACTTTGCGAACGATGTCGTCGTTCTTCTCGTGGCCTTCGTACTTGTGCTTCTTGTACATGGCGACGCGATCGGCCACGGTGCGGCACGCGAGATCTTCGTCCAGCCAGTGCATGAAGCTGCGGGTGTCCGGAGTGCCCGCATTCACGCGGTTCGTCTCGGCGACGTAGGCGTTGCCCTTTTCATCGAAGCAGAATGCGACGGGGTTCTTCAGCAGAGGCTCCGCGGCCCACACTTCGACTTGCAGCCCCTTCTCAACCTTTACCGGGGCGACGCGTTCGTCCGGTTTCTGCGCGTCGGCGAAGGAGAGCAGAAGTACGAACGCGGGGAGTGCGATTGCGGCGCGGCGCATGAATGCGCTCCTGGCGAGCCGGCACGCGTCAGCGGCCGGAGTTGTGAGGATAGCGTGAGGCTACCGGAGCGGCGGAACCACGGCAATGCGGGCTTGGTTCATTGCGTGGCCGGAAAGACTTCGTCGAACGGCACTTCCCAGTGGCCGATTCCGACGCTCACGGTCACGGTCTGTTTCCGCGAGTCCACGCGCATCACTTTGCCGGTGCGATCGAAGCGCGACACCAGCACCACGTCGTTCGGCTTCAGGTTCGCCCGCAGCTCCTGGAGGGCGGCCTGCTGATCCGCCTCGCGTTGCAATGCCGCGGACTTGCGTTCGAACTCTTCTTTCTCACGGGCCGCTTCGTGCTGTGCGGCCAATGCCTGCTCGCGGGCCTTCTCCGCTTCCTCGCGAAGCTCCTGCAACCGGGCGAGGTCGCCGGTCTTGCCCTTGCGTCGTTTCAGGTACTTGTGCGCCCGCTTCAGCAAGTCCTTCGGCAACTTCAACCGCTTCGCGATCTTCAGGGCGTTGCTCATGCCGAACTGACCGATGTGCAAGCGGTAGGTCGGCCGCATGGTTTCGATGTCGAACTCGACCGCGCCGTTCTCCGCGCGTTCGTTGTTGAACGCATAGGTCTTCAAGTCCCCGAGGTGCGTGGTGACGATGGCCCGGCAGCCGGTGCGATCGAGTTGATCGAGGATCGCGCGGCCCAACGCCGCACCTTCGGTGGGGTCCGTGCCCGCGCCGAGTTCATCGAGGAGGATCAGGCACTTGTCGTCGGCGATGCCGAAGATCGCGGCGATCCGCGAGATGTGCGAACTGAACGTGGACAGCGATTGTTCCAGGCTCTGCTCGTCGCCGATGTCCGCGAGGATGTGCTGGAACACGGGCACTTGCGAACCTTCGCCCGCCGGGATGTGCAGGCCGCACTGAGCCATGAGGCAGAGCAAACCCGTTGTTTTGAGTGCCACCGTCTTGCCGCCGGTGTTCGGCCCGGTGATCACGAGCAAGTTGAAGCCGTACCCCAACCGCACGTCGATCGGCACGACCGACTTCGGTTCCGCTTCGCTGCGAAAGATGGCTTCCAACAATGGATGCCGGGCCTGCCGCAACCAGAGACGGCCCTCGTCGTTGAGATCGGGCGCCCACATGTTGAAGTCGCGGCTGAAACGGGCCTTCGCAGTGATCAGGTCGAGTTTCGCGATCACATCCAGCGCATAACTCAGCGGGCGGGACACACGGCCGACCTCGCCCGAGAGCCGCCGCAGCACACGTTTCACCTCGCGGTCTTCCTCGGCCTTGAGGCTCTCGCGCTCCGCGCTCAGGTTCGCGATGCTCGCCGGTTCCACGAAGATGGTTTCGCCAGTGCCGCTTACGCGATGCACCACGCCGGGCACCTTGTGGCGATGGTTCGCCATCACGGGCAGCACGTGGTGATCGCCGCTGACCGTGGCGTTCGGGTAGCTCAGGATTTCACGCAACTTCGGGTCGCGAAGAAGCCGCCGAAGCTCGGCCTTCACCTTCTCATCGAGATCGAAGAGCTTCGCACGGACGGCGGCGAGGTCGCGGCTGGCCATGTCCAGAACGTGGCCGCGGCCGTCGATGCAGCCGCCGATCGATTTGCCGACCAAGCCGAGATCTTCGATTCCACCGAGAAGTTCGATCAGGCCGGCGAGATGTTCCGCGAGCCGCATCCGGTAGCGGTAGATGGCGCCGGTGCAGGCGAGCGTTTCGCCCACTTCGAGGAGTTGCGCGGCGGTGAGCATCGTGCCGATGGCGGCGCGGCGGGCCAAGAGCCGCACGTCGTGCAGCCCCGCGAACGGCGGCGCCTGCCCGAGCCCGAGCGCGGTGCACATCTCGGTGACGAGCGAAACTTCGGCGCGGATCGTGCTGAGATCCGTGCCGGGTTCGATCTGCCGGGCCAGTTCTCGCCCGAGCGACGACGCGGCGTACCCCGCGAGCCGTTCCCGGATCGCATCGAATTGCAGCAGTTCCAGCGTGTGGGCATCCATCGGAGGAATTGTACGTGCGGCCATACAACATCCACGAGCGCGCAGCGCGAGCAAGGGATGCGGTGATGTCGCGATGGTGGAACAAGGTGAAGCGGGCCTTCGTAGTGGGCGACGAACCGCCGCCGGACATGGACGCGACTTTGGCCGAGCTTCGCGCCAAGACGCCGAGCCCCGTGTTCTGGCTGCTCGGCAAGACGCAATCAGGCAAGTCGTCGATCGTGAAGTATCTCACGGGGGCGGACGACGCCGCGGTCGGCAGCGGGTTCCGCCCCTGCACCCGCACTTCGCGCGAGTACAAGTTCCCCAGTGCGGACGCCCCGCTGCTCACGTTTTTGGACACGCGCGGCGTCGACGAGCCGGGTTACGATCCGGCCGCGGACATCGCCGCGTTCGACGCCCAAGCCCACGTGATGATCGTGACCGCGAAGGCGACTGATTTCGCGCAAGGAAACATCCGCCACGCTCTGGAACCGATCCGCGCCGCGAACCCGCACCGCCCCGTAGTCCTGTGCGTGACGTGCTTGAACGAGGCGATCCCGCGGCAACCGCATCCCAGGTACGAAGAGGTGATGGCATCCGAACCACTCCGGCGTTCCATCGAAGAGCACAAGCGGGCTTTTGCGGGGCTGTTCGATCATTGCGTGCCGATCGATCTCACCAAAGCGGACGACGGCTTCCCCGATCCGCACTATGGCGGCCCCGCGTTGAAGCGGGCCCTGCTCGACGCCCTGCCCGGCGCGTACCGCCAAACGCTGCTTCGCCTCAAGGACGCGACGGACGCCTTGAAGGACATTCACCTCCGGCACGCGTTGCCGATTATCGTCGCATATAGCTCGATGGCGGCGAGCGCGGGCGCGGTGCCGGTGCCGTTCGTGGATCTGGTGATCCTGCCCGGCATCCAGAGCCGCATGGTGCATCAACTGGCGAAGCTCTACGGCCAACCGATGACTGCCGAACGCTTCAAGGAAGTGGCAACGTCGCTGGGCATCGGGTTGCTCGCGCGGCAGGCCGTGCGCGAGGTGGCGAAGTTGATTCCGTACGTGGGCTCGGTGGCGGGCGCGGCCGTGGCGTGGGCCAGCACTTACGCCTTGGGCCGCGCCTTCTGCCTTTACTACCAGGAGGTGTGCGAAGGCCACGTGCCCGACGCGCAGAAACTGAAGAAGTTCTACCACGAGCAATATGCCGCTGCCGAGAAGACGTTCCAGTGAGGTTGCGGCTCACTCGGACAGGATCGAGCTCAAATCGCGCTTCGCATGCAGGACGCGAACGAGATCGATGCCGGCCGGCCGTACGAAGTAGAAGACATAATGGTTGCGGAAGCCGCGAACCGAGATGTGCCGGATCCCGTTCAGCCGCGGGTCGTCGCATTCGAATGGAGCCCCGGATTCGGGCATGGCGTCAATTTGCTCCAGTACGGTCTCGACGGCCTCGAGGAATCGAATGGCAACATCCGCACCGGCGTTCACCGCGAGGTGTGCGGCGATGTCATCGAGGTCGATCCGAGCCTGAGGTCGCTTGGCAACGCTCATGTTGCCGCCAGCCGGCTCGCATGAACCTCCTGCACTCGCCGCTTGAGATCGTCCCAGTCCGCACGTGTCATCAACGTGGGCGGCCCGCTCTCCAAGCCGGTGATCAATGCGGCCTCCAGTTCAGCCGATCGATTCGGAAGCGGGGCAGAATCGTCCCGTTCCACGAGTTCGCTCACATACTCGCCGACCGAAGCGAAACCGCGATCCTGCGCCAAGCGCTCGGCCTTGCGAAAGACGGATTCCGGCAGAGTGAATTGCATCGTCCGATCTCCTGACGTGAGCCTACCGGCCGAACCGAGCGCGGTCAATCGGCTGTCCGTGGCTTCAATAAGTCAGTATCGCCCGTTCTCTTGGTGACGCATGTCCAAGACCCGAATCGCGATCGTGGCCGTGCTGTTTCTCGCGCCGTGGCTGTTCCTTGCGGCCGCCGGCAGCTACCACCTCTGGGATCGCGGGTGGCTGTTCTGGGCGTGGTGGCCCATGTTCGCCTCCTTCGGGCTCGCGTACCTGCTCGCATGGCGGTGGACGCGCGGCCGCCAGATCCTGCCGGACACCGCGGCTCCGCCGCCCAACTATTGGACCGACCGCGACAAGCTCGCGTGGGAGAAAGTGGACGCCAAGGCGAAGTCGTACACCGCGATCACCGCCGAGCAACTCGGCAATCCGCGGCACTACGCCAATGTCGCACTCGATCTCGCGGAGCAGGTGGCGAAAGCGTACCATCCCGGCGGGCTCACGCCGTTCGACCACCTCACGCTCCCGGAAGTGCTCGCGTGTGCGGAGCTCGCCTCCGCCGATCTCGACGCGCTGGTGCAGAAGTACGTGCCGGGCTCGCACCTCGTCCGCGTGCAGGATTTGCGAACGGCGAAGAAAGCCACCGAATACTATCGCATGGGTCAGAACGCGATGTGGCTCGGTTCGGTGCTCATCAACCCGTTGCAATCCGGCACGCGTTGGGCCGCATCGCGCTTCGGGCTGGACACACTGTTCGAGAAGCTCCAAGGCGATGTGATGCTCTGGTTCCACACCGCGTTCATCCATCAACTCGGGCATTACCTCGTCGAGATGAACAGCGGGCGGCTGAAGGTCGGGGTGAAACGGTACCGCGAGATCATCGGGCAGCAGGGCGTGCCGCCGGCGGAGCCCGTGACGCCCGGCCCCGTACCCTCCCCTTCGCCGCAAGCGGTGTCCATCGCCGTGCTCGGCCCGGTGAAGGCGGGCAAGTCCAGCTTGGTGAACGCACTCGTCGGGCAACCCGCCGCCATCGTGGACGCACTGCCCGTGCCGCACGTCGGCATCCGCTATCAGGTGAAGTTCGCGGACGGGCAGCCATTGAGTCTGCTCGATACGTCCGGTTACGGGCAGGACGGCGCGAACGAGACGGAGTTCGCCGCCGCCGCGGAAGCGGCCCGCGATGCGGACCTCGTGTTGTTCGTCACATCCGCCACGAATCCCGGCCGAAAGCCGGATGTGGACCTGCTGGACCGCTTGACCGCGTGGTTCGCGGAGCGACCGCAGTTGAAGAAGCCGCCGGTGCTCGCCGTGGTGAACCAGATCGATCTGCTCAGCCCGAAAGCCGAGTGGAGCCCGCCGTACGACTGGCGGAGCGGCCCGCGGCCGAAGGAAGCGAACATCCGCGAGTGCGTCGCGGCCGTGAATGAGCAACTCGGTTCCCGCGTGGTCGCGGCCGTGCCGGTATGCGCCCGCATGGGGGAAGCGTCCGGCATCACCGAAGACTTGGTTCCCGCCATGGCCGCCCAGCTGGACGACGCCCGCGGCGCGGCGATGCTCCGCGCCTTCCACGTGGAAGGCGGCGCGGAGCAGTTCAAGAAACTCGGCCAGCAACTGGTCGAAGGCGGTAAGAAAGCCCTCGGGATTCTCTGGGACAACTTGAAGAAGTAGGGTGGGCCGGACCGCAACCGCTCGCGCAGCGACTCGCGGGCCCGCCACCCTAAGAGAACCTGACAAGTGATCGAGGAACCCGCCATGCTTCGCGCCGCATTGTGCGTAATGCTTGTGCCGATGTTGTTGGCCGCGGAACCCGCTGTTTCCGAGCAAGCCCGCTCGATTCATCGCGAAGCGTTGCTCATCGACGGGCATAACGACCTGCCGTACGCCCTCCGCGAGAAAGACGGCCCGAGCTTCCGCAACATCGACCTCACCAAGCCGCAGCCGAAGTTGCACACGGACATCGCACGATTGAAACAAGGCAACGTCGGCGCCCAGTTCTGGGCCGCATACGTGCCCGCGGACACCGGCCGCAAGGGCACTGCCGTCCGCATGACGCTCGAACAGATCGACGTGATTCACGAACTGTGCCGCCGCTATCCGGATGTCTTCGAGTTCGCCACGGGCACGGACGACATCCGCCGCATTCGCACGAGCGGCAAGATCGCATCCCTCATCGGGATCGAAGGCGGCCACAGCATCTCGGACTCGCTCGGAGTGCTCCGCACTTATCACAAGCTCGGCGTCCGCTACATGACGCTGACGCATTCCGAATCGCTGGCGTGGGCCGACTCCGCGACCGACGATCCGAAGGCGAAAGGCCTTACCGCGTTCGGCGAAGACGTGGTCCGGGAGATGAACCGGCTCGGCATGATGGTCGATCTTTCGCACGTGTCGCCAGCCACGATGAAGGCCGCGATCAAGGTGACGAAGGCGCCGGTGATCTTCTCGCACGCCTCGGCGCGGGCCGTGGCCGATCACCCGCGCAATGTGCCGGACGACGTGCTGAAGTTGGTGAAGGATAACGGCGGCGTGGTGATGGTGAACTTCTTCAGCGGGTTCATCGTGCCGGAAGGCGCTCGCGCGATGAGCCGCATGTTCGACGTGTCCCGCGAATTGAAGAAGAAGTTCCCGGACGACGACGCGAAGTACAAGGAGGCCCTTCGCGCGTGGCTGAAGGAGAACGACTTCCCCGCGGGGGACGTGAAGACCATCGCGGATCACATCGATCACATCGTGAAGATCGCGGGCATCGATCACGTCGGAATCGGCTCGGACTTCGACGGCATCACGAAGGTGCCGCAGGGAATGGAAGACGTGTCCAAGTATCCGAACCTCACGCAGGAGTTGCTGAACCGCAAGTACACGAAGGAGCAGATCCTGAAGGTGCTCGGCGGCAATCTCATGCGCGTGTTCGGCGATGTGGAACGCGTGAGCGCGGAACTCCACGCCCAAGATACGGATCTCGCGAAGAAACTCGCCGGCGTCAAGTTCGAGAAGTACTCGGACGCACCGGGTTACTCGGAAGGCCCGACGTGGCGCGACGGCGAAGTCTTCTTCTGCTCCGGCGCGCTCTACCGCGTCGATGCGAAGAAGCAGCTTCACAAGTATCTCGAAATCGGCCCCGCGGGCACCGTGCTCCGGCCGGACGGCCACCTGCTCGTCGCGGACAACAAGCACCGTGCGATCCTCGACGTGTCCCCCGAGGGCAAGGTCGGCGTGCTCGCGGACCGGCACGACATGCAGCCGCTGCGCAGCCTCAACGACCTGACCGTGGACGCCCGCGGCAATATCTACTGGACCGATCCCGAAGGCTCGACCCCGCAGACTCCCGTGGGCCGCATCTACCGCCTGCGCCCCGATGGCCGCGTGGACATGATCGGCGGGGGCCTCAAGTTTCCGAACGGCCTCGATGTCGATCCCGCGAGCAAGTTCCTCTACGTGATCGAATCGCAGTCGAAGAAGATCCTGCGCTACGCGTTGCCCGACGATCGCAGCCTGCTCGGCAAGCCGGAGGTCTTCTACGATCTCGGCGGCTCCGGCGGCGACGGCTGCGCCTTCGACGCCGACGGCAACCTGTGGGTCGCGGACTTCCACCGGCCGGAGACGAAGACCGGCCGCATCACGGTGCTCAGCCCCGCGGGCAAGCCGCTCGCATTTCTCGACGTGCCGGCGAAGGTGGTGAGCAACATCGCCTTCGGCGGCCCGAACCACGACGAGATCTTCTGCACCACCGGCGACCCGCCCGGCGTGTTCCATGCGAAGCTCGGCGTGAAGGGCTTCGCGGGCCACGCAGCCAAGCCGATGAAGCCGCTCCGCATGGTGAACACGCTGCCGCTGAAGCCGCACCCGGAAGCGGAGACCGTGCGGAAAGCCATGTCGGAAGCGATCTTGGTTAAGGAAAAGGAGTACAACGCACTGATCGAGTCGATAAAAGATGCAGAGCTTCGCAAGCATCTTGTTTCGGACCTGCCCAAGCGGCACATCCTCAGCTTTCAGCTACCGCGGCACCTGCAACTCGACGCAGTTAAGAAACTCGGCGGCACGGCGACTTTTGAAGTCGATGCCCCGACTTGGCTTCGCGAAGTGGCAGGCGATGAATCTCTGGCGGTCTTCAACCGTTTCACCGAGGTCGTGCTGAACGAACGCAGTGACGGCCACGCGAAGCCGGTGCCGAAAAAGGATGAGGATCGCGTCACGAACGCCTGGCTGGGCAAGTGGATCCCGCTCATGCCATCGCTTCGTCGGCTGGAACTGTCCGGCACGGCGATTACCAGTGATGGCCTCGTTCACCTGAAGGACCTGAAGAACCTCGAGATCCTCAACATCTGCCTCACGTCGGTGGATGACCGCGGCTTCGAGCACCTCGCCGGGCTTACGAAGATGAAGCGCATGGTGATCTGTGCGTCGAAGATCACCGGGAGCGGCTTCAAGCACCTCGGCGGCATGACGCAACTCGAATCGATCAACCTGCACTCGACCCCGGCATCGGACGAAGGCCTCGAAGCGATCGGCAAGTTGGAGAACCTTCGCCGGCTGGAGATCGTTCACACGAACGTGACCGACGCGGGCCTGAAGCACCTCGCCAACCTGAAAGAACTGCGGCAACTGCACATCGCCAGCCACGACACCACGGCGAACGGACTGCCGTTTCTCGGCGAGTTGAAGGAGCTTTATGAACTGGACGTGTACGAGAAGACGGCATCCAACGCGACCTGCGAGCAGATCGCGAAGCTGCCGAAGCTCCGGAAACTGCAACTCGTTGTCGGTGTGTTCGACGATGCGGGCGTGAAGTTCCTCGCGAACATGGATACACTCGAGGAAGTGACCCTGAACTCCGCCGGCGTGACGGACGCGAGCATCGAGACGATCGCGACGTGGAAGCATCTCCGTCGCTTGAACCTCGGCGGCACGAAGGTCACGGCCGAAGGAAAGAAACGGCTCGCGGCCGCGCTGCCAGCCGCCGCCATCGAGTAACCATGTCCACCGAATCGGACAAACTGCTCGTCCAGCGCATCCGTCGGAGCGATTCCGCGGCATGGGACGAACTGTTTCGCCGCTATCAGGGGCGGCTCTCGGCGTACGTGCGCCGCCGGCTCCGCGATCACGCTTCCGTGGACGACGTGGTGCAGGAAACGTTCATCGGCTTCCACAACTCGCTGCCGAACTACGACGACCGCCGCGACCTTCAGACATGGCTGTTCACCATCGCGTCGCACAAGGTGACGGACGCGTTGCGGCGGATCGGCCGACGCCCCGCCACACCCGGCGGCGGGGCGGACGACGACGACATGCTCGACCGCTCCCCGGACGGCAAGGCCCGCGCGGCCTCCAGCTTGGCCCGCAGTTCGGAACGCCGCGAGCGCGAAGAAGAGGCCCTCGGCCGCGCGTTGCACGCGATCGTGTCCGAATGGCGAACCCGCGGCGATTACAACAGCATCATGGTGTTGGAGTTGCTTTTCGTGAAAGGCACGGGGAACAAGGATGTGGCCGAGATCGTCGGCGTGTCCGAGCAGCAAGTCGCGAATGTGAAGTTCCAGGCGAAGAAGCGGTTGCACGAATTCCTGCGTGCCGCCAAGCTCTCCGCCGACGTTTTCCCCGAGCTCAAAGCCGAGTGAACCGGCGGCCCCGCCCGTTTCTTGTTGGGCGTCCCTTCATGGAAACGCCATAATGACTTACCACGTCAGGGCGGCGGTTTTTCCGGAGGGCGGCGGTGATCGGTACTGGCAGCACCCACAAGCTGAAGATCTTCAGCGGGCGCGCGAACCGGCCCTTGGCCGAATCCATCGCCAAACATCTCGGCGTCCCCCTCGGGAACATCAACCTCGGCACGTTCCCGGACGGCGAAACGATGGTCCGAATCGATGAGGACGTGCGCGGCCGCGACGTGTTCATCGTGCAGCCCACCTCACCCCCCGTGAATCAGCACACGATGGAACTGCTGATCATGCTGGACGCGTTCAAGCGTGCCAGCCCGGCCCGTATCACGGCCGTGATCCCGTACTACGGCTACGCCCGGCAGGACCGCAAGGACATGGGCCGCGTGCCCATCAGCGCCAAGCTCGTGGCCGATCTGCTCACCACGGCCGGCGCCCATCGCGTACTCTGCCTCGATCTTCACGCCGCCCAGATCCAAGGGTTCTTCAACATCCCCGTGGATCACTTGTACGCCTCCAAGGAAGTGACGGCATACGTCCGCTCGTTGAACATTCCGAAGGACGACCTCGTGGTGCTCAGCACGGACGAAGGCAACGTGAAGAAGAGCCTGAAGTACCAGCAAGCGCTCGGCGGGCAGATCGCCGTGGTGGACAAGCGACGCAGCAGCGCCACCAAGACCGAAGCGGCCCACCTGATCGGAGCGTCCGTCGAGGGCAAGACGGTGGTGATCTTCGACGACATGATCTCGACGGCGGGCAGCTTGGTGAACGCGGCGGCGATCGCGCGCAAGCACGGAGCGAAGAAGATCTACGCCTGCGCCACGCACGGGCTTCTTGTGGACCAAGCGATCAACCGCCTCCGCGAAGCGGGGCTCGAGCAAATCGCCGTGACGGACAGCATCCCCCTCTCCGCCGAGAAGCAGTTGCCCAACGTGAAGGTGATCCCGGTGGGGGCCCTGCTGGCGAACGCCATCCGCCGCATCCATGAAGACCAGTCCATCAGCGAACTCTTCAACGACGACGCGAAGTCGTGAGGATGAACCGATGGCCGGCAAGCGGGTTTCCGAGCCGGCGACGGAAGTCGCCGGAGGTGAACCCCCGCCCGTACGGCGACTTCCGTCGCCGGTTCGGACCTCAACGCACGACCGCCGCGGAGGACGTTCGATGACATCGCCCCGGACCATCACCGAGGCCGCTGCACTTCTGCGTGCGGGAACACTCACGCCGGTGGAGTTGCTCGAGCAGTGCCTCGCCAACATCGACCGGTACGAACCGCAGGTGCGGGCGTGGGTCGTCGTGGATCGCGAAGGAGCCCGCGAGCAGGCGGAGCGGCTCACCGCCGAGCTGAAGGCGGGGCAGGATCGCGGCCCGCTTCACGGCATCCCGATCGGGATCAAGGACATCATCGACGTGTTCGACTTGCCGACCGGGTGCGGGTCGAAACTGTGGGCGCACAGCGTCGCCCGCAAAGATGCGACGGTGGTCTCGCGATTGCGGCAGGCCGGTGCCGTGATCCTGGGCAAGACGGTGACCACGGCGTACGCCAGTTTCGATCCGCCGAAGACCCGCAACCCGTGGAACCTCGACCGCACGCCGGGCGGAAGTTCCAGCGGGTCCGCGGCGGCCGTGGCCTGTGGCATGTGCCTCGGTGCGCTCGCATCCCAAACCGGCGGATCGATCACCCGGCCCGCCGCATTCTGCGGCGTGTACAGCATCAAACCCAGCTACCACCGCGTCAGCGTGGACGGCGTCATGCCGCTCGCTCCGAGCATGGACCACGTCGGCTGCATGGCGAACTGCGTCCACGATCTCTCGCTGCTGCTTCAACCGCTCACCGGTGCCGACGACTCCGCGCCGCGGCCGCACTGGTACGAAGGCGAACTGAACGCGAAGTTCCGCCGCCTCGCGGACCTGCCCGGCTTCCTGCCCGGCAAAGTTTCCGCGGAGATGGAGGCGGCATTGGCCCGCGTTCGCGAGAAGACCGCCGCCGCGGGGTGGGCGTGGAACAAGCTGCCGCTGCCGCCCACGTTCGCGGATGTGCCGCAGTTCCACCATACGCTCATGGCCGTGGAAGCCGCCGTGTTCCACGGCGAACGCATCCGCCGGCATCCGGACGATTACCCCGCGCAGATCACGAAACTCATCGAACGCGGTCTCGCGACCACCGCCCCGCAATTCGCGAAGATCCAAGCGCACCTCGGGCAGTTCCGCGAGGACATCGAACGCACGTTCGTGGAGCCGTGGAACACGCTCATCACGCCGGCCACGATCGGTGCCGCGCCGCCCGCGGACACGACCGGCGACCCGGCGTTCAACTCGCCGTGGAGCTACTCGGGGCTGCCCACCGTGTCGCTGCCCGTGGGTTGGAGTTCGGACGGGATGCCGCTCAGTGTGCAACTCACCGGCGAGCATTGGTGCGAAGACGATCTCTTGGCCGTGGCGGCGATGCTGGAGGAGACCGTGCCCTTCGAGCGCCGCCCTCTGCCTCTTTGATAGTTAGCCCGACGCGCAGCAAGGGATTGAATTCCTCGCTTGCGCGTCGGGCTAACCAGACCATGCGTGAAAGGCGTCTCATGACGGTCGCGTTTTCGGATCGGTTGGCGGAGGCGGTTCGCCGCAAGGGGCCGCTGTGCGTCGGGATCGATCCGCGGTGGGAATCGCTGCCACTCGCCATCCGCACGGCACACTCCGATCCTGCGCGGGCATTCGAAGTCTTCAGTTTGAAAGTTCTTGAACTGGTTGCGCCGTTCTCGGCGGTGGTGAAGCCGCAGGCCGCGTTCTTCGAACTGCTCGGCCCCGCCGGAATGAACGCGATGAAGAACGTGCTCGCCGCCGCCAAGAGCATGGGCTTCGTCACGATCCTGGATGCGAAGCGAGGCGACATCGCCAGCACCGCGGAAGCGTACGCACACGCGGCATTCGGCCCGACATGGGATGCGGACTCGCTGACCATCAACCCGTATCTCGGCCGCGACGCCGTGGAGCCGTTCCTGAACGCCGCGAAAGCCGCGAGCCGCGGCGTGTTCGTGCTGGTGCGCACGAGCAACCCCGGCGCGGGACTGTTCCAGGATTTGAATGTGGAGGGCCGGCCGCTGTATCGCAAGGTCGCCGCGGAGGTGGTAAACTGGAACGAATCGACGCTCGGCGAATGCGACCTCGGCGATGTCGGGGCGGTGGTTGGTGCGACGCACCCGCGCGAACTCGCGGAGCTTCGCGCGGCCATGCCGAAGGTGTGGCTGCTGGTGCCGGGCTACGGGGCCCAAGGGGCCACCGCTGCGGATGTGAAAGCGGCGTATCTTCCGAACGGTCTCGGCGCCGTGGTGAACAGTTCGCGGGGCGTCACGTTCCCGTTCAAGCCTCATGATGCGGATTGGGAATCGAAGATCGTGGAGGCGGCCCGGAAGTCCGCATCCGAACTGAAAACCTGATCAGACCATGCCCCAATACCGCCGCAAGCCCCACTCCACGCCCAAGAACGCGACGAACAGCACGAGCCACGCCGGAAGGAAGCCCTTGGAGTGGTTCCGTCGCCAATCGGGAAGGTAACGCGGCTTCGGCTTCAGTGTGTCGATCTTCTGGCCCTTCAGTTCCTTGAGAAAGTCCGGGAGATCTTCCAACCGCAGGGCCTTGCCGCCGCTGGCGACTGCGATGCGTTCCATGAACTGCGGGTCCGCCGCGACGCGAAGCATCTCGTCGGACACGTCCGGGTAGGCGATGAAGCGTGCGGTGCCGCGGAACTTCTGCGGTTGGCCGTCCGCACCCTTGCCCGTCGCGTTCACCACCACCGTGTACTCGCCCGCCACTGTCGGCTTGAACAGCACCTTGTTCCCGGGCTTGCCGTCCTTGGTGCCTTTGAGCACGGTCTGCTTCGGCGCCTTGGATTCATCCTCCTGGCCCGGCGGAAGGATCTTCACCTCGAACTCGGCGGCGGGGTCGTCCCCGCCTTGCGGCGACTTCAATCCGACCCACACGGTTTGGTCCGAACCGATGGCCAGGCGGCGGAACTCGGGTCGGGCATAGGCTTGTCCTTCGTCCTCCTCCTGATGCGCGAGCCAGAGCACGACCTGCTTCCAGAAACGGTTGTGGATCTCCACGCCGTCCTTGTTCTCGGGTTGGCCGAGCTTCTGCCAGAGGTAGGTGTCGTAGCCGGCGAAGGCGAGCACGCGGCCCTTGTTGCCGACGCCGAGTTGGTTGCCGACGAGAAGCGGATCGCTGCCTTTCGGCAGTTGGACGTCTGCCGCGGCGGGGCGAAGCGCGTCGGCCGAGGAAGCGTACGCGTACACGGTGCCGCGGCGCACGGCGAGCTTGTTGTAACCGGTGATGCGGTTCGTCTTGAAGCGGTCCTTCGTGTTCAACTTGTCCCACAGTTGGCGGGCGGTCGCTTCGTTCTTGTCGATCTGCAACACGTGGTCGGTGAAGCCCGCGGCCGTGGGCACCGTCTGAAACGGCTTCTGCACCTTGGTCGCGGGTTCAATGTCTTCGTGGATTCCGCCGAGCGGCGAGACCGGCAGCAGATCGGCGAACACGAGTTCGCGTTTCTCCGGGTCGCCGGGCGGCGGCGCGGGGTAGCCTTGGTATGCGGCTTCGCCGCCGAGGAACATCAGTCCCATCCCTTTGTTCACCACGCGGTCCAGGATCTTGGTCGGCAGCGAACCGTCCGGCAGGGCCGTGCGCAGTTGCTCGAACGAGAGATTGCCGATGATGATCGCGTCGTAGGCCTGGTTGTCGAGATCGAGCCACTGCTTCTCGTCGGCTGTGGGCGGCAGCGTACTTTGGCGGATCACTTGGTAGAGGTCGAACCGCTTCTCCAATTGCAGCGCGTCGCGGAGTCGCGTCTCTTCCCAGCGGAGGCGATCGATGATGAGGACACGGACGCCTTCCTTGGTCACCGTGAGGTACGTCTCGGACTGGTTGTTCGCCCCGGACACTTCGCCGGGGAGCGGCACGAGGTTGGCCCCTTCTTCGCGGCCGATCACCACTCGCACCTTGTATTCGCCGGGCTTCTCGGGCGCCTTCGTGGGAATCCGCACCTCGTTGTCCTTCTCCTTCGCCAGCAGCACGTCTTCGGTCTGAACCAATTCGTCGTTGAAGTAGATGCGGGCCTTCACGCGGGTGTCCTTGAAGCCGTACGCGTTCACCCGCGCCACCACGGTGAGGTCGTTCTTCAGCGGCACGGGCGAAGGGTCGCACTGCACGGAGGCCACTTGCAGATCGCGAGCAGTGCCCGAGGTCGCCTCTTGCCCGGCGGTGAAGGTGGTGATCGGCCACGACCGCTTGCCCCAGCGGGCGGCCTCGCCTGCGGCCGCGAACGCGGCTCCGTTGTCCGCGCCGTCGCCGATCAGCAGGTGCCCGCGGATGAACCGCTCGCCCTGCCACTTCTCGAAGGTCTTGTTCAGGTACGTGCCGTAATCGGACCGCTTGCCGTCCGCGGGAAGCTTGGCGTCGTACACGCTCGTCTCGGCGTTGAACTCCGCCGAGGAGAATCCGTACAGCTTCACTTGCACGTTCTGGTCGTTCGCCAGTTCGTCGAGCGCGCCCTGACTGCGGTCCATCGCGCGACGCACGGCATCGATGCGGGCCTGCCCGTTCACTTCGTCCTTCATCGTCATCGATTCGGAGAGATCGACGCCGATCAGCAGCACCGACGGAATGCGGGGTTCGTCCTGGAAGCCGATGCTGGGGCGGATCGCGGTGAGCAGCGTGACGGCGAGCGCGAGCAACCGCAGTGTGAGGACCAGAAGCACGCGGCGGCGCGAGGCCTGCGGGTGCCCGAGATAGGTCCCGATCGTGAACAGCACGATGAGCGCGGCGACCACCGCGAGCGCGGGCAGCCCCACCGGGTACACCGACCACGGGTACGCCGGCCGCGTCGAAAAGAAGAAGCTCGTGTCCGTCATCGAGCGAACGCCCAGTCTGTTGGGAGGCGTGCGAGCTTTGCGGGCCGCTCGACCCCTCCCCAACCCCTCCCCGAAGCGGGAGGGGCTTTGAGTCCATGAATCTCTCCCCTCCCCGTTTCGGGGAGGGGCCGGGGGAGGGTCTTGGCCTCCACACCTTGATGATAGCAAGGGTCCGCCGCTTCGCGTTCCGCTACAACACCTCTTCCCTGCACTCCTGTTGAAGTGAACCCATGGCCGCGCTGCATTCCGTCCCGCACACCCGCACGCCTGTCCTCCGATTCTCCAGCGCCGGAGCCGCCTCGAAGTACGTGGCCCGCGAGATCGACAAGCTGATCCGCGCCCGCAACGCGGTGAACAAGCCCACCGTGCTCGGCCTCGCGACCGGCAGCACGCCCGTCGGCCTGTATCGCGAACTCATCCGTCTCCACAAGGATGAAGGCCTCGACTTCTCGAACGTCGTCACCTTCAACCTGGACGAATACTTCCCCATGCCGAAGGAGGATTCGCACTCCTACTTCCGCTTCATGCACGAGACGCTGTTCAACCACGTGAACATCCGCTGGCAGAACATCCACATCCCGGACGGCACGCTCGCACCGGAGGAAGTGGACGGCTTCTGCGCGGATTACGAGCGCAAGATCAAGGCCGCGGGCGGCATCGACATCCAGGTGCTCGGCATCGGCCGCACCGGGCACATCGGCTTCAACGAGCCCGGCAGCCCGAAGAACAGCCGCACCCGCATGGTGACGCTGGACAGCATCACGCGGCGCGACGCGGGCGGCGGCTTCTTCGGCGAAGAGAACGTGCCGAACCAGGCGATCACGATGGGCGTGGCCAGCATCCTCGATTCGCGCCGCGTGTTCCTCATGGCGTTCGGCGAGCACAAGGCCGCGGTGCTGGCCAAGGCCGTGGAGCAGCAACCGACCGAAGCCATCTCCGCCAGCTTCCTCCAGGAGCACCCGGACGCCACCGTGGTGGTCGATGAAGCCGCCGCGGCGGAACTCACCGCGATCAAGCGGCCGTGGGAAGTCGGGCCGTGCGAATGGACGCCGGAACTGGTCCGCAAGGCGGTCGTCGGGCTGAGCCTCGGCGTGAAGAAGGGTTTGCAGAAGCTCGACGACGACGACTTCCGCGAACATCACCTCTTCGAGTTGCTCCGCGAACAGGGCCCGGCCGAACGCATCGGCGAGAAGGTGTTCGCGGACCGCATGGCGACGATCACGCCGCACCCCGCGGGGAAGGACCCGAAGAAAGTGCTCGTGTTCAGCCCGCACCCGGACGACGACGTGATCAGCATGGGCGGCACCATGATCCGCCTCGTGCAGCAGAAGAACACGGTCCACGTGGCGTACATGACGAGCGGCAACATCGCGGTGTTCGACCACGACGCGCGGCGGTTCATGGACTACGTCGAGGAATTCCTCGCGGCGTTCGGCACACCCGCGGAGCAGAGCAGTGCCGGCACCATCCGCCAGCGGGTCGAGAACTTCCTGAACTCGAAGAAGCCGGGCCAACCGGACTCGCCCGAAGTGCTGAAGATCAAGGGATTGATCCGGGCGACCGAAGCCCGCGCCGCGGCGTTGGTTTGCGGCATCCCCGCCGAGCAGTGCGAGTTCATGGATCTCCGCTTCTATCGCACCGGTACCGCGGAGAAGCAGCCGATTCAGAAGGAAGACATCGCGGATATCGTGGCCCTGCTCGAGCGGCTGAAACCGGACCAGATCTATGTGGCGGGCGAAATGTCCGACCCGCACGGCACCCATCGCATCTGTGCGGAGGCGATCTTCACCGCGGTGCGACAGGTGCGGGCGAAGGGGCAGCACTTCGACGTGTGGCTGTACCGGGGCGCGTGGGAGGAATGGGAGCCGCACGAAGTGGAGATGGCCGTGCCCATCAGCCCGGACGTGCTCGAGCAGAAGAAGCAATCGATCTTCCGCCACCAGAGCCAGAAGGACAAGGCGATGTTCCCCGGCGGCACGGATCGCCGCGAGTTCTGGCAGCGTTCCGAGGCACGGAACATCGCCACTGCGAAGACGTATGACGCGCTCGGCCTGCCCGAGTATTATGCCTTGGAGGCGTTCGTGAAGTGGAAGGACGGCTGAGCGCACGCCACCCATCACCGCTTGGACCACACCGGGGTTTCGACATGTTGCGATTCGCGTTCTGTGCGGGGCTTCTCCTCGCCACTGTCTTCACGCTGCTCGAATCGACCGGGCGCGGGCAACCCGGCGCCACGTCGGATCGCGTGTACTACCGCGACAAGAAGGACGGCCAGATCAAGGAAGTGGACGGCGAGCTCAAAGCCGCCCCCGGCGGTTACCAGATCGTGACTCCGGACAAGAAGACGGCCGCCGTCGTCTCCGCGGTCGATCTCGTCCGCGTGATTCCGGCGGACCTCCCCGCGGACCTGAAGACGGCTCGCGAACCCGCCAACCTCGAAGCGAAGCGGGAATGGGAGAAGGCCAAGGTTCTCCACTCCGACATGGCGAAGAAGACGGGCCTCAGCGACAAGTCCCGCAAGTACCTCGAATTCCGAATCGCGTATGTCACGGCTCGCGCCGCGGACGACACGCCCGAGGAAGAGAAATCCCAAGCCAAGGCCGGCGAGGCGATCAAGTTGCTCGAGACATTCCTGACCGGTAACAAGGCGGGCTGGGAAGTGTACGCCGCGGGCAGCACCTGCGCCCGGCTGCAAGTCTCCGAAACGACGAAGGACGGGGACAAGGAACGCCGCCACTTCGACGAGGCGTCCCGCACGTGGGGCAAGATCGCGAAGGCGGCGGACTTGTCCGCCGAGTTGAAGCTGGAAGCGGCGATGCAGGAGATCGACACGCGCATCCGCGGCCGCCAACTGGCGGAGGCCCGCGGCCTGATCGACGACGCTCTGAAGGTCGCCCCCGCCGGACCGGCCAAGGACCGCCTCAACATCTACGCGCTGGCCGTGAAGCACGGCGACGCCGCGAACCCCGAGGAAGGCGTGAAGGCGATCGAGGCGGAGATCGCGAAGACGAAAACGAAGGATCCCGGAGTCTTGGCCGCCGCCTTCGGCATGATGGGCGAACTGTATCTGGCCAAGGAGAAGCCGCGTGAGGCGATGTGGCAGTTCCTGTGGGTGGAGGTCGTGTACAACCAGGACCGCGACGAAGTGATCAAGACCCTCGCCCGCCTCTCGGACGTCTTCCGCCTGCAAGGCGACGACGAACGCGCGAAGGCCTACCGCGAGAAGTTGCGCCGCTACCGCGGCTCGCTGTGACACTTCGCGAGCCCGAAGCGCCAGCAAGGGAGCATAAAGCCTTGCTGGCGCTTCGGGCAGACGGAGCCTTGCTTGCGCGTCGGGCTCGGCTAGTACGTGAACACCATCTCGATGAAGCCGTCCAGCAGGATCGGCACCTTTGCATCCTTCTTGTTGTAAAGCTGGCGGAAGCCGCCGCCGGGCACGAGCCCGGCGATGCCGCCCAGAATGATCGCGTTGTTGTTCAGCCGCGGGCGGAACTCGAAACCCGTGCTCAAGTCCAGCCCGATGTCGCGGGCGATGTCGCCTTGGAAGGTGTAGGTCTCCAGCGACGCGGTCTTGTCGAACCACATGTAGTTCGCGTTGTTCACGAGGCGCAACCGCGGGGTCACGTCGAAGTCCGCCCCCATGTTCAACAGCCACATGCCGGGGTTCACGAAGTTGCTTTGGCCCTGGATGCGGCTGGAGCGCAGGTTCGTGTACAGGCTCTGGTCGTTCACGAGCCCGACCCCGAAGAGCGGGAGCCGCTGGCGGCGGAAGTACGAGAACTCGCCGCCGAAGTTCGTCTGGTCCAGGATGCCGTCGAAGCCGGTGGCGACGCCGTTGTTCGGGTTGCCGTCGCCCGATTGGTAGAAACCGGACACACGGAAGCGGGCCCAGTCGCGGTCGTAGCTCATTTCAAGGGCGGACATCTGCGCGTTCACGGTCTGCGGCGTGCCGGCGATCGGATTGCGGCTGTCGCGGCCCACCACCCAGTAGCTCGCGTGGCTCACGTTGTAACGGCCGATGTGGCCGTCGCCGGCCACGCCGAGGTACGCCACTTCCACGCGGTGCGGCTGGAACACCCCCACCGGATCCGGCCGCACGAGGAAGCCGTTCTTGTCGTACTGCACGCTCGGGCCGTCGTTGTTGTAATGCACGCTGGCGGAGGCCGTGTAACCGGGGAACAGGAAGTCCTGCCGGTAGATGTTCGCGATCACGATGTTCTGGTTGCGGTCGTCGAAGGTGTTCAACTGGCTGTTCGTGTCTTTCTCCAACTGGCGGAAGTACGCGAGGTTGTACTGCGTGCGGTTGCCGTCCAAGTTGCCGAAGAAGCGGACGCCGCGGTTGATGTCCGAGTAGATGAAGCCGCGGAAGTCGGACGAGAACGGCTGCGAACCGGCCCGCACCGAGACGAAGTCGTATTCGGGGCTCAGGTCCGCGAGCTTGTACTCGGCGAACCACTCCTGGGCCGTGATGAACGTGCGTTCGCGGATCGTGCCCTTTCGCACGTCCGGGCTCACCACGGCGAGTTCCTGCACGCTGAGGATGTTCAGGTTCCCCGCGACCGTGGTCTTCACGCGCCAGTCGGCGGGCTTGAAGGAAGCGTCGCCATGGAACAAATCGAAGGACAACGTGGCGAGGTCGTTGTGGACGTACTGGCCGGAGCGGCCGAAGAACTCGTTCGTGAACGGCCGCGCGGTGCTCTCGAACGGCGTGGTCGCGGTCGGGATGTTGCGGCCCTCGTTGATCATGGCGAGGGTGCCGGTCGCGTTCAGGAACGTGCTCTGCCCGATGATGGGGTAATCGCCTTTGAGCACGTTCTGGTTGTACGGGTCGGTGATGCTTCCCAAGCGGAACGGATAGTCGAAGACGCGCGGGTGGCCGAGGCCGTAGCGGTCGTACGCGGGCAGGCCGATGCGCCAGCGGTCTTCGAGCGTGTCGTATTCGTCGTTGTTGCCGGAGCGTGGCAGCACGCCGCTGGGCCCGGCGAAGCCGAGCGTGGGGGCGTACACGACTGCGCTGAGCATGTCCGCGGCGTTCTCGCTCGGCCCGCTCGGTTGCTTCGGTTCGAGCAGTCGGTTCAGCGGATCCTGTTGAAGCCCGGCTTGGGTCACGCTTGGCGTGAAGGACCAGTTTCCCGTGCCGGTTCGCGTGAGCCGGCCTTCCGCCTCGGATTTGAACACCCAGTTTCCAAGCGCGTCGCGACGAAGCTGCCCTTCTTGGGTGCGGCGTTCGCCATAGAAGCCCGCGGGCACGATCTCGGCCGGGGTGAAGGTCCACGCCCCTTGCGCATCCTTCGCGAAACGCCCGACTTGCGGGGGCTCGCCGCCCGCGGCCGTCGATGCCAGAAGCATCGCCGTCGCGATCGCCAGCCCGATCTCGCGGAGGATTCGCATCCCGCTCCCTGAGCCGATTCCACGGTATCCCCCATCACATCGGCGATTCGTGGTGCGATCATGAGGGAAATGCCGGAAGTGACGGTCCGGAAGAATGGGTAATCCCTGCCGGTTGTGCGGCCGATAAGGAGAGAAGCCGCGATTCGGTGGAGTGGGCCCATGCTGAACTGCGACGAGCTTGAGACACGCGACGTGCCCGCGACCGCGGCCGTGGCCGCCGGGTTGCTCACCGTCGAGGGCACCAGCGGCGACGACCGCATCACCCTGTTCCAGAGCGGAAGCGAGATCGTGATCCGGGACGGCACTTCGGACGCGCTGCGCGTCCCGGCCGCCGGCGTCACCAACATCCTCGTCCTGGGTTTCGAAGGGAACGATCAACTCCGCGTCTCGCCTACGCTGAACCTGCCCGTGCAGTTCACCGGTGGCAGCGGCAACGACAAGATCGTCGCCGGCGGCGGAAGCACCGTGATGCTCGGCGGCGCCGGCAACGACGTGCTCAACGGCGGCACCGCCGTCAACACCTTCAATGCGGACGGCGGCCAGAACGTGCTGCTGAAGGTGCGCGAAGCCGATGTCGTGTTCCCCGGACCCGCGGACAAGATCCTGAACGACTTCGCGAAGCCCGTGGTGGAGGAGGTGCTGACCAATGCGGAGGTGCAGACGCTGCTGCAACGCGCCGCAGCCGCCTCCGCCAGCACGGACGCCATCATCGCGATCACGGATCGCAACGGCCGCATTCTCGGCGTGCGAGTCGAGAGCGGAGTCGATCCGAACATCACGGGCAACGTCGCCAACCTCGTGTTCGCGGTGGACGGTGCGGTCTCGCTTGCCCGCACCGGCGCGTTCTTCGCCAACGACCAGGCGCCGCTCACCAGCCGCACCGTGCAGTTCATCAGCCAGTCCACGATCACGCAGCGCGAAGTCGAATCCAACCCGAACATCACCGATCCGAACTCCACGCTGCGCGGGCCGGGCTACGTGGCGCCCGTGAACATCGGCAACCACTTCCCGCCGGGCATCGCCCTCACGCCGCAGGTCGATCTCTTCCAGATCGAGCACACGAACCGCGACTCGTCCGTGCATCCGGGCGCGGACGGCATCAAGGGCACGGCGGACGACGTGCCCTTGCTCGAGCGCTTCAACATCAATCCCGCGTTCGTGCCGGACGGCAAGCGGCTGTTCGCGCCGGATTCGTTCGGCATGGTGTCCGGGTTGATGCCGGGGGCGCAGAGTCGCGGCATCGCCACGCTCCCCGGCGGCATCCCGATCTACAAGAACGGTCAAGTCGTCGGCGGCATCGGTGTCTTCTTCCCGGGCAAGACCGGCTACGCCACCGAGTCCAACTCGTCGCTCAGCTTCACCTACGACCCGACGAAGCCGGATCGCACGCTCGAGGCGGAGTGGATCGCTTACGCCGCGGTCGGCGGCACGCGCGTCTCCGTGGGCGGTGTGCAAATCGCGCCCGTGGACGACTTGAACGGTGTGGCGTTGCCCGCGGGATTCGGACTGCCGAACGGCCGCATCGATCTCGTCGGCATCACACTCGACATCTTCGGACAAGGGGGCGCGGAAGGCTTGAACCGCGTGCTCGGCGTGGGCAACCGCGTCGGCCGCGGCAACCCGAACGACGGAGCGAACATCGCCATCGGCGCGGGTGCCAACAACATCCCCGGCGACGGCGACGACCTCATCACCCGCGGCGGATTCGTCGCCCCGGACGGCTGGCTGGTCAACCCCCACGACGGCGACGGCATCACCAAGAAGGAAGTCGAAACGATCATCGCGAATTCGATCGCGCAATCGAACCTGACCCGCGCCGCGATCCGCCTGCCGCAGGGCAGCCGCGCCAAGTTCGTATTCGCCGTCACGGATCGCAGCGGCAACGTGGTCGGGCTTTACCGCGAGAAGGACGCCACGATCTTCTCCATCGATGTGGCCGTGGCCAAGGCCCGCAATGTGATGTATTACGCGGACCCGAACCAGTACCAGACCATCGATCATGTGGGGAACGCGCCGCCGGGCACGGCCTTCACGAACCGCACGTTCCGCTATTTGGGTCTGCCGCGATTCCCGGAAGGCATCGATGGCACGAACCCCGGCCCGTTCTCGCAACTGAACGACGATCCGCTCGGCACCAGCCGCACGACCGGGCTGCTCACGGGCGCACCGCTCCCCGCCTCGGCCTATCAGAGCGTGGTGGGTTACGACTCGTTCAACCCCGGCACCAACTTCCATCAGACGGCCAACGTGCTGAACCAGAACGGAATCGTGTTCTTCCCCGGCAGCGCCCCGCTCTACCGCACGAACGCGGACGGCTCTTCCGCCCTGATCGGCGGCTTCGGCGTCTCCGGGGACGGCGTCGATCAGGACGACGTGACCACGGACGCGGGCCAACTCGGCTTCAACGTGCCGCTCAACGTGCCGCGTGCGGATCAGGTCTTTGTTCAGGGCATCCGCTTGCCGTATCAGAAGTTCAACCGCAACCCGGAAGGGTGAGATGATTCACCTGAAGTCATGGATTCCGTTCTCTCTCACCGGATTGCTGGCCGCGGGGTGCGCGGCGACGTCCGAGGAGTTGGCGCTGACCCCGCCCGCATCGCTGCCGTCGGCTGCGGCGCCGCCCGCCCCTTCGGGCGTCGTGCCCGCCTCGTTCCAGGCGGACACACCGGCCGGGCCGGTGGTCGTCGATGATCTCGTTGCGGTGGCTGTGAACCGAAACCCTCGGCTGGCCCGCGCCGCCTTCGCCATCGACGCCGCACAAGGCAAGGTCGTGCAGGCCGGCTTGTACCCGAACCCGACGCTCGCCATCCAATGGGATGAAATCGGCGACCGCACCGGCCAAGGCGGCGTCCTCAACCTCCCGCAATTCACGCAAGAGATCGTCACCGCTCGCAAGCTGAGTCTTTCGCAAGCCGTCGCCGCCACCGAAGCCAACCAAGCGACCTTGGACCTGCTCGCGGAACGGTACGCCGTGATCGGCGACGTGCGCGGCGCGTTCTACGAGCTGTACGCGTTGGAAAACCGGGTCGCGATCCTCGACGAACTCGTGAAACTGGCCGCGGAAGCGGTGAAGAACGGCGAGAAGTTGCTCGAGAACAAGCAGATCGCCCGCCTCGATCTCGTGCAGTTGCAGGTGGAGTACGCGCGATTCCAAGCGGAGGCCGACGCCGCGCGGCAGGAAGTGCCCGCGGTGCGGAAGCGACTCGCGGCCCTGATCGGCGATCCGAAGATGGCCGTCGGTGCGATCGCCGGGCCGTTCCATGACGTGCCGCCGTACGACCCGGAGCGCGCGATGGAGGCGATCCTCGCCTCGCATCCGCTTGTGCGTACGGCGAAGGTCGGCGTCGAGCGCGCCCAAGCGGCCGTGCGGCGGGCCGAGGTCGAACCGATCCCCAACATCCACTTCAACACCGGCTACATCCGGCAATACGAGAACCAGTCGCACGATTTCCAGTTGGGCCTCGCGGCTTCGATCCCGTCGTGGAACCGCAATCAGGGAAACATCCGCGCGGCGAAGGCGGAACTCGGTATGGCGATCCAGTCCGTGGGGAAGGTGGAGAACGCGTTGGCCGAGCGGGCGGCGGCGGCGTTCCGCACGTACTCGGCCGCGGTGAAGCGGGCGGAATTGTACCGCAAGGAGATCCTGCCGAAAGCCACCGAAACCTACCAGCTCTCGCTGGAAGCATTCAAGGGCGGGCAGTTCGAGTACCTGCGCGTGATCGCGGCCCAACGGGCCATCGCGGAGGCGCGGTTGGAGTACAACCGCTCGCTGGGTGAAGCGTGGCGGGCCGCCGCCGAGTTGTCTTCGCTCTTGCTCGAAGAGAAGTGGCCCGGCACCAAGCCGTGAGCGGCCGGCCGGCTACTCCAGGAATTTCGCCCGCAGCCCTTCCAGCCGTGCGAGCAACGGTTGAAGCTTCCCGGAAGCTGTGACCAACCCTCCGGACGGAACGATGTGCGGGTCCGCGTCGGACCAGTGATCCCACGTCACGGCGCGAACCTCGTGCTTGCAGAGCGCCATGGCGGCGAACGCCGCTCCCCAATCGGCTTGGACCTCGGACGTGGGCCCGTTCGGCCACGCGGCATCCCACAGCGATTCGCCGTGCTCGCGCGCACCAAAGTCCGGCGCGGCCGAAGCCGGATGACTCAGCAGCACCTCCAACGGCAACCCGAGCAGCGAGAACATGTCGATTTGTTTCGAGAGATCGAGCAGATCCCGCGGCAGGCTGCCGCGCGGCGTCGTGCCGCAACGGAACTCCAGTTCCACTCCCGAGACGTTCAACCCGGCGCGGATGAGGTCGTCCGCGAACGAGAGCGGCGAGATCGTCTGGTCCTCTTGCGTCATGTAGTCGCCCCAAGGCTGGGCGACGCCGAGGACCAGTTCGAGTTGCGAGTCGATCTGCTGGGCGGATTCGAAGAGCCGCTGCATGAGGCGGAGGCGTTCGTCGTCCGAGAGGCCGGCGCCGTCCGCGTGGTTGAAGCCGCTGCACACCACCCACCGGTGGACGTGGTCCTTGTAGCGGCTGATGAGCGTTTCGAGGAAGTCGCACATGAACGCGGCCTGCGTCTGCAGGTCGCCGTGCCACCCGTCGGCCCAAGCGGGCGTCATGCCGGGGGCGAGATCGATCACCGGGCCGATGGTGATCGGCAACCCCGAGAGGCGGGCGCTCTCCACGGCCATGTCCAGTGTGGACCAGTTGTAAGTCGATTCAACCGGCTCCACTTCGCGCCAGCGGATGCCGATACGGGCGGCGTTGAACGTGCGGCGATACTCGTCCGACTGGGCCGGAGCGGAGAGCACCCGTGCCGCGAGCCGCGTCGGCAGTTTGCCTTCCTCCTCGAGGCGAGTGGCGAACACCTGCTCGATGTAGAGCCGCGCGAGGCGATCCGACGCGAGGTGCGCCCGGTGCAACGCTTGGGCGGCGAAGTCGTCCGCGAGGGCCCCCTCCGCTTCGAGAGCCGCCTTGGCGAAGAGCGACGTGATTGCAGCGAGTTCGAGATTGAACTCGGGCGGAGTTTCGAGGCCGATGCCCTGCCATTTGCCGGTTTGCGTGCGCAGTTGGTTCACCTTGCCGCGGGCGAGTTCGACGAGCAACCGATACGGAGCCGCACGCTCCCGCAACGTGGACGTGGTGGTGACGACCGCGCCGTTCGATCCGACCGGCCATGGCAGGAAGAGGGAGCCGCTTTCGTCCGTGTCGCGCGAAAGGTGGAGAAGTCCGTTCTCGATCCGGACGCGCGTGGGGCTGGGCGAATGGTCGTATCCGGCGGCGAAGCTCGCCAGCCGCAGCAGCGAGTCCGCCGCCGGCGGCAACGTCGCCGGAAGTGCGAAGGCCATCGAACCCATGGGCGCAACCGGCTCGTTCCGAAGATCGGATGATGAATTATCTTGTGCCGCCCGCCCGTGGAAAAGGGGAAATCACGAAGGGATCGCGGGTTTCACGCCGGGCCGACCGTCACTGCACGGCCGATCTCGTGATTCGAGGCGAGAGGAGAGTGGCGGTTTTGGAGTCGAACTCGAGTTCGGGACCGGGGGTTGCCCTCCCGATGGCCGAATCCTCCAGCGGCTCGGGCCGCCGGAGGCTCGGCCGGCGGATTCAGTTGCCCTTGGGCGGCAGGGTGCCGGGCACGGGGGCCGAGGGGTGCGGGTTGGTGATCGTGTGCGGGGCCGCGTCGCCGGGGTGGGACTGGCAATCGCACTTGCCGCCGACGTGCTTGCAGCCGAGCGAGGCGACCAGAAGCGTGAGGCCGAGCAGGAACGAAATTCGACGCATGATCGGTACCATCCGTGATAGGCGGTGTGTCGCCCGGTCCGCCGCCGGGGCAAACGCGGTGAAGCGTTCCACCCCGGCGACGGCGCGGGAGGGACAGACGCACCGGCAGCCGCATCCCTGCGCGAACTGCCGTCGGCGAGGTGGAGGAAGGCTCCGCCTTCTTCCACGCCGCGTCCTTAGCATCGGTTCGCCCAGTTCTCCGGGTTGAGCGAATCCCGCCGAAACTGCCGGGACGACGCACTTCACCGCCGCGGCGTGTCCTCGCGCGTCACGATGCGATGCACCACGTACCGGCCCGCACCGTTCCGCGAACGGAACACCGTTGGCTGGTTGAAGGGAAAGTCGTCCACCATCGGCATGGTCGTCGGGAGCAGATCCCGCGGTGGATCGTGCGGCGGGCCCATGAGTACGGCTTGTTCCGCCGGGTCGGTCGTGAGCACGGTCGCCACCCATTGCAAGTCGCTGACGACGAACCGTGCCCGTTTCGCCGCCCGCAGCTCCTTCATCACCTGCGGGCCGCCCGTGTTCGGATCGTGGTCGAAGTTGATGGACGACGCCGTGTACACATGCATGAAGCGGAAGCCCGGTTCGCGATCGAGCAGCAGATACACCGCATGCGGCGAGTTGTTCCAGGCAAGGACTTCACCGTCGCCAACGCCCTCTTCGTGCAGCCACGCAGCCACTTCCGCCAGTTCCCCCCAGCCGATCGCGGCCTCGTGCGGCGGCATGAGTCGAAGCCGATCGTACAGTTCGTACCGTTCCGTTTCGCGGAGATTCGTGCGCCAGCATGCGGGCCACTGGCGAAGGCGTTGCAAGTGGGCGATCGGGTGAACGGGCAGGTAACGATCCCGCGTCTTTGTATCGATCAGTTGAAGTTGCTCGCTGGCGACCGCGCCGAGGATCGTGCTGAGGAGCAGCCACAGGAGCACGAGCGGCGTGAGCGCCCACCGGTGCGCGGCCCACAACCCCATCATCAGCAGGGTTTCGGGCACGTGAACGTAGAGGAACGCCCGCTGGACGAAGAACGACTGCACGGCCCAGATCAGGTAAAGCCCGGCGATGACGCCGCGCACGAACCGTTGATCGGCGGTGGCGCGAGCGTCCCACATCCACGGCGGCAACCAGCGGCCGACCCATCCCGAGTCCGGCGCGCGGCTCGCGCTGCGCCACGGCGCCATGTCCAGAATGGAGAGCAGGGCCAACGGCACGGTCGGGATCAGGCCGAGGCTCCACGGCGGAAACCAGTGCAGTTCTTCCTTCAAGCGGTCGTCGAACTCGCTCTCGGCGAGTTGCATGTACTGCGGGTTCCAGTTCTGGAATACGTCCAGGAACGACGCCCAGGCTCCGGAAAAGTACAGCCACGCGACACCGGGCGCGGCGACGATCAACCCGCCGAGGATGTTCCCGAGCAGGTCTTGCCTTACGGCCCGCCATGGTCGCGGTTGCCCGCTGGCGAGCCGCCAAGCGGTGAGCAGCCACACGCCGGCGGCCATCGGCACGATGTGCGGTTTCAGCCACACGCCGCAGCCCCACAGCATTCCCTCGAGGATCGAGGCTCGCGCGGCGTGCTCGGTACCGCGCCGCAACCGCACGACGACGGCGGCGAACCCCGGCAACGCCATCCACAAGTCGCGCTGCGCATGCGCTGATTCGTTCGTGAACGGGTAGAACACGGCGGCACCGGCGAACATCCACCAGCGCGCGGCGGGGGGCGCACCGCTGCCCTTGACCAGGCGATCGAGAAGCAGCACGACACCCGCCGCGATGCCGAGATCGACCGCGCGCAAGGCGAACACGCTCGGGCCGAACGCGGCCGAGATCGCCGTCATGATCCAGACGAACCCGGGGAGGTTGGTGTCGAAGAGATCGCGGTAGTGGACGCCGCCGTGGAGGAGATTGCGGGCGGCGAGTTGGTACAGGGTGATGTCGCACCACGGGGGCGACCGGAGGAACAACGGCAGGCCGATGAGCAGCGCGAACGCGGTGAGCACCTGCGGGAGCCGCACCGATCGCCACGGCAACCAACAGGAGTCGGACATGGAATCGCAAGGAATGTGTGGGCGGGCGCAGCGATGACGTTTTATCGCGCCGCCACGGGGCGACCACGGAGCCCGCCGCGCAAGCACGTGTCGCATAGATTAGCTCCATGGATGCGATCATTCTTGCCGCAGGAAAAGGCACGCGGCTGCGACCGCACACCGAAACCGTTCCCAAGCCGCTGCTCCCGGTGCAGGGGCGGCCCATTCTCGACTGGATCATCGGAGCACTGCCGCCGATCGAGCGGTTGGTCGTCGTCGTGAATTACCTCGCGGAGCAGATTGACGCTTATCTCGCGACGCAGCCCCATGTGAAGAATTGGACTACGGTGCGGCAGGCGGAGCCGCGCGGCACCGGCGACGCGCTCATGAGTTGCAAGTCCGCCATTTCCGCGGATCGCGTCATGGTGCTGAACGGGGACGATCTCATCGGCCGGGCGGACATCGCCCGCCTCGCCGCGGTGCCGATGGGCATCCTCTCACACGCCGTCCGGGAACCCGAGAGCTACGGCATCCTGTTTCGCAAGCTGGACGGCTCGCTGGAGAAGGTGGTGGAGAAGCCGAAGGGGCTGACGCCGCCGCAGTTGGCGAACATCGGCGCGTACCTGTTCCCGAAGTCGGTGTTCGATCTCACACTGCCGCTCTCGCCACGGGATGAGTACGAGATCACGGATGCCGTGAGCCAACTCGCTTCCGCGGGTCGGTTCGAAGTGGTGGAAGCGGAATATTGGCTGCCCATCGGCACCGTCGAGCAGTGGCAGGCGGCCCAGACCGCGGACGTGAGCCGGGTCTGAGCCTCAGTTCTGATTGTGAGCGCTCAACCATTCGGCCTTGTCACGATGTTCACGCGCTCGCTCCAGGTCTCCCAACCGCTGGTACGCGTCGGCCAATCCCGAGTGAATCGGAGCTCGGAACGGCCGGACATCCAGCGCCCGCTTCAGTTCATGAATCGCTTTCTCGGGTTCGTCCCGTGCAAGATGAATCTGCGCGAGCAATATGCAATCGTTGGAATTCCGCCTCGACTTCGCCAGTTCCCTGAAGACGGCCTCCGCCTCGGTGAGATTGCCGAGTTTGAGTTCATGAATACCGACTTGGGCGCGCGCCGGTGCTCGCGGCACCGGAGGAACACCGGTACTTCGGGCCGCCTCCCGGGCGAACTCCAAGGCCCGCTCCGGATCCGAAGTCCGGAGGAGCGAGGCGAGAGCGGCTGAGATTTCATCGTCGCGCAAACCCTCCCGATGAAGCGGTTCCAGCAGTCCAATCGCGCGGTTTCGAAAGCCGACGGTGTGCTCGGCGTACGGGGGATGCTGGCTCGCGAACGCGTAAGCCAAGCCGAGCCCGCGCCGCCGGTCCGGTTCCGGCACACGCGCGAAGTCATTGATCGGCAGAAGTTCGGGAGTTCGGGGCGATCGCTTCGGGCTCGCAATCGGGTGTTTGCCGATGCGATGGTGGGTGAAGGCGACGTGCGGGATGTCGGTGTCGCCTCGCGGCATGTGGCAGGAGACGCAGTCGTCCGACTTGGCTTGGCGGCGAGGAGGGGCTTCGCGGCAGGCTTCTGAATCGTGGCAGCTCATGCATTGACCGCGGCGGGCTTCCGTCGCGTCCCGAGGCTGCTTCCCAAGAGGGTGCGGATGATGGCACGTCAGGCACGTCATCGTCGGAGTCGCTTGGTAACACTTGCTTCTTCGCAGCTGCTCCATGTGTCCCACCACCGTCATCTTCTCGTCATCCGTGTCGAACCGGTAGTCGAGACGGTAGTCCGAAAGCGGTCTGCCCGGGCGGAAGTCGCCATGGCCGCGACCGCGGATCAGCGATGAGGTCGCCTCCGACTGGTGGCAGTTCCCGCAGATGGACTCGAGCAACTCGCGTGACAGCTTTCCGGGATGAACGATGGTGCGATCGTCATCCTGAGACGACTGCTTCGAACGGTGCCGGTCGCGATGAAGCGATCCGGGGCCGTGACAGCTTTCGCATCCGATCGACTGTTCGACGATGTTCAATCTGCTGATGCTGTCGCCGACCGGTTCCACCCGTCCGGCATGACAGGCGAGGCACTCCATCGTGATCCCGCGCTCGAACGACGAATGAGACGGGGCATCATACCCGGGCGACAGGTCCCATCGCTTCTTTTGGGAGTACCATGTGATCGGCGATTCGTGCAGGAAGCCGTCGACCTCGACGATGTATGTGCGGGTGAAGTTTCCCGAGCCGATTCGATAACGGATCGGAAAGTCGACGCGGCCGATCTCCCGCCCGTCGCCGGTACGCAGCGTCTCCTGATGACGCAGCGTCTTGCCGTCGCGATACACGCGATAACGCCGTCCCGAGGCTTCATGAATGAACTCGCCGTCCGGGGGCTCTTCGCTCGCTCGAATGTCTCCGAGTGCCTCCGCGTGCGCGGAATGCAGGAAAGACAAGTGCTCCCGTCGATGGCATTCCGCGCATCCGGCCGTGCCGATGAACCGAGCCGGGTCGTCCGCATTCGCGAACGGCGAGGACGTGAACGGAGGAGGAGCAGGGAAAGCCGCATCTGCCGCGGGCGGAACCGGATCGGGCTTTGCATCGTCCGCGGGATCGGTTCGAAGCACCCGCCACAAGACCAGCGACACCATCACTGCCGACAGCACGCCAAGCATCGCGACTCGATCGGAGGCGGATTGCGGATGCTGATTCATGGATCTGGTGTGTGGAGGAGATCGCTTGTGCAACCTGTCTTATTTAACTCGCCCGTGGTTGCGCAACAAGACGGATGCCGCACGTCCGGAGGCGCTGCCACAGTGACGCGCTTCGTATAATTCCACTCCCCGCGCGATCCAGGAGCCGGCCGGTGTCCCAAGACCGCTTCACCGAATACCTCACGCAGTTCGCCGCGGACCGCGCCCAGATGCTGGACCAACTTCGCCGCGTCATCGTGGGCCAAAGCGAAGTCGTCGAGCAGATCCTCGCCGCGATCTTCACCCGCGGGCACTGCCTGCTCGTCGGCGTGCCCGGTCTCGCCAAGACGCTCATGGTCAGCACCATCAGTCAAGTGCTCTCCACGCAGTTCAAGCGCATCCAGTTCACACCGGACCTCATGCCCTCGGACATCACCGGCACCACCGTGCTCGATGAACTGCCGGACGGCAAGCGCGAGTTCCGCTTCGTCCGCGGGCCGATCTTCTCCAACGTGGTGCTGGCGGACGAAATCAACCGCACCCCGCCGAAGACGCAAGCGGCCCTGCTCGAAGCCATGCAAGAACGACAGGTCACGGCCGGGCAGGAGACGATGAAGCTGCCCGAGCCGTTCTTCGTGATCGCGACGCAGAACCCGATTGAACAGGAAGGCACGTACCCGCTGCCGGAAGCGCAGCTGGACCGCTTCATGTTCAACATCAAGGTGGAGTATCCGAGCGCGGACGACGAACGCTTGATCGTGGCGATGAGCGCGCGGGACGACAAGCCGGAGATCACGAAGGTGCTCACCGGCGACCGCATCATCGCGTGGCAGAAACTGGTGCGGAAGATCGAGGTGCCGGGCTTCGTGATCGAGTTCATCGTGAAGCTCGTGCGGGCGACGCGGCCCAAGGACGCGACCGCACCGGACATGATCAAGCGGCTCGTGGACTGGGGCGCGGGCCCGCGTGCGGGCCAATTCCTCGTGCGGGCCGGGCAGGCGTTCGCCGCCATGGACGGCCGCCCGAGCGTGGCCCTGGACGACATCAAGAAGGCGGCCGTGCCCGTCCTGCGCCACCGTGTGAGTGCGAACTTTCAAGCTCAGGCGGAAGGCAAGACCAGCGACGACATCGTGCTTGAACTCCTCAAGGTGGTAAGCGACCCCGAGCCGCAGAAATACCTTCCCAAGTCCAAGAAGTGACGTGCGGTCCTCAGGCGAGCATTCGCGCCGCTTTCACGATGTACTGCGCGCCGCTGCCGACGGTGGCGGCGATCATCGACCACAGCACCGCGAGTTGAACCGGTTCGAATGGGGCCGCATCAAACGCGCCGTTCCGGCCCCATTCGATCAGGAGCACACCCAGGATCGCGGCGCACTGCAGCACCATCTTCAGCTTGCCGAACCAATCCGCGCCGAACTTCTTCCCGGTGGCTTCCACCATTCCGCGGATGCCGGTCACCACGAGTTCGCGGCACACCACGACCGTGACCATCCACGGGCGGATGCCCGCGCCTTCGACTGGCAGCAGATAAATGAACGCCCCGCACACGAGCACCTTGTCCGCGAGCGGGTCGAGGTTGCGGCCGACGAGCGTGAGCGGCCCGTAGCGCCGCGCCCACCAGCCGTCGAGCCAATCCGTGAGGCAGGCCGCCGAGAACACGACGAGCCCGACGAGCCAAAGGTGTTCCACGATGCAAACGAAGAGCAGCACCGCGAGCGGCAACCGCACGGCGGAGAGAAGATTGGGCACATTGAGAAGGGATTCGCGCGGCATCGGTGTCATTCTAGTTCACCGGCCTTCGCACTCTCCGCAGCTTCACGCGCGATTCACCCGGATTCCATGAAGTTCTCCCTTGACCGGCGGCACGAGGCGGTTATCGTCCCGCGGCCAATCGAATCGCAGCAGTCGGGATCGGGGGCGGCCCTTACGGGCCGGGGGGAGCCGTCATGGTTCGCGCGTGCCAATGGTCCATCGTCCTCGCACTCGGGCTCACCGGCTGCCTGGACTCCGCCAAGGACACGAAAGGCCAGAACCGCGGCCAGATCGGCGGCGAGGAAGCGGTGGACACCGATCCGTATGCCACGGTCGGCTCCAAGACCCTGCCGGACAACATGGGCCCGGTCATGGTGAGCGGCGTGGGCCTCGTCTACCGCCTGCCGCCGGGTTCGGGTTCGTCGGCACCGCCGGGCTCGTGGCGGCAGATGCTTGAAGGAAGCCTGAAGTCCCAAGGATTCACACACCTGAAGGAATTGCTGGACGACCCGAACAAGACCACATCGCTCGTGCTCGTGTCGGCCATCGTGCCGCCCGGCGCCCGCAAGGGCGAAGCGATCGACGTGCAGATCGCGCTGCCGGAAGGAAGCAATACGACAAGCCTGAAGGGCGGCGTTCTGCTCGCGTGCGAACTCCGCGACTTCGACACGACGGGCAACCTGCGGACGCTGGCGAAAGAAGGCCGCGCGAGCACGCCCGAAGGCGGCCTCGTGCTCGGCAGCGTGTGGGCGAAGGCCGAAGGCCCGGTCGTGGCCGGCGCCATGGTCTCCGATTCGAAGGAATCCCGCCCCGCGAACGATCTCGAAGCACCGAGCTTGCGGGCGGGCCGCATCTGGGGCGGCGGGAAGGTCACCCAACCGCGGCCCTACTACTTCATGATGAAGCCGGGCGACCAGAGCATCCGCATGGCGGCCACCGTGGCCGAGCGGATCAACTCCGCGTTCCACGGCAACGGCGATCCGAGCCGCCCGATCGCCGAGGCCAAGACCCGAGAACTCGTCGTCGTCTCGGTGCCGTACGCGTACCGGAACAACCACCACCGCTTCCTCCTCGTGGCGCGGCAGGTGCCGATCAACCCCGTGAGTGCCGACAGCGTGTACCGACGCAAACTGGAAGAGGAACTGCACGACCCCGCCACGACGATCACGGCCGCGATCAAACTCGAAGCATTGGGTGCCAACGTGCGGCAGGCCTTGCGCGTGGCCTTGAACAACACTTCGCCATGGGTCCGGTTCGCAGCCGCGGAATCGCTCGCGTATCTGGGCCACACGGACGGCGCGGCCGAACTCGCGAAGCTCGCCGAGGATCACCCCGCGCTTCGCGCCCAGTGCCTCAAGGCGCTCGCCGCGTCGGATGATGCGGCGTTCACGGATCGCCTCGCGGATCTGATGGCCAGCAGCGATCCGGCCCTCCGCTACGGTGCGTTCATCGCCTTGCGGCTCTCCAGCGAATCGAACCCGGCCGTCTCCGGCCAATTGCTCAACCAGTCCGTGTGGCTGCACCGCGTGGCCTCCGGCTCGCCCGGCTTGATCCACCTGACGACTGATCGCCGCGCCGAGATCGTGCTCTTCGGCGACGGCGTCAAGTTCAACGGCCCGTTCACGCTGCCCATCGGCCCGGACTACACGGCTTCCATGTCCGCCTCCGAGCCCGAGGTGAAGCTGACGCGCATCGTCAGCGGCGTCCGCGGCACCGAGGTGAAAGAATTGAAGTGCCCGGCGGACGCCTCTGCCGTGCTCGCCACCTTGGCCAAACTCGGCGGCGGATACGCGGAGTCGGTCGAACTCCTGAAGCGGGCCGACGCGGCGCAGTGCCTCACCGCCGCGGTCGCGATCGATGCGATCCCGGCGATCTTCTCCGCGCAGCAACTCGCCACCTTCGCCCGCAACGACCCGGCCTTGATCCGGGCGAATGTGGAGGTGAAGCGCGTGGGCACGCGGTCCACGGATCTGGAGACCGCCGGTGTGGATTTCCAGAATGAGGAGATCGGCGAAGTGAAGCCGGACGCGCCGGTGCGGCCGCCGCTGAGCCGCCAGCCGGGCCGCATCTTCGGGCCGAAGCCCGCGGAACCGGTGCCGGGCGAGCCGCTCGCACCGGTGACCCCGGCCGCGGCGACCGAACCCGCGCCAGTCGAGACCCCCGAACTCAGCCGCAACCCGGGCCGTCTCTTCCCGAAGAAATGACGGCGGCGAATCACCATGAACGGCTTCCTCGTGTTGGACAAGCCCGGCGGCATGACCTCGCGGGATGCACTCAATCGCGTCCAACGGTGGTTCCCGAAGCGCACGAAGATCGGTCACACCGGCACGCTGGACCCCTTGGCCACGGGCGTGCTCGTCGTTTGCATCGGTGCCGCCACGCGGCTCGCCGATCGCATCCAGGCCATGCCGAAGAGCTATGATTCCCGCATTCGCCTCGGTGCGACCAGTTCCACGGACGACGCCGACGGCGAAATCGAAGTTCACTCCGCGACACCGCCGAGCCGTGAACAACTCGATGCGGCGATCGCCGAGTTCATCGGCACCATCGATCAACTTCCGCCGGCGTTCTCCGCGTTGAAGGTGGGCGGTCGCCGCGCCCACGACTTGGCCCGCAAAGGCGAGAACGTGCCGCTCGCGCCCCGAGCCGTAACCATCACCGCGATCCGACTGACGCAGTATGAATGGCCGTTCGTCGATGTCTCGATCGACTGCGGGAAGGGAACGTACATCCGTTCCGTGGCCCGCGATTTGGGTGAGAAACTGGGCGTCGGCGGAATGGTGGAATCACTTCGTCGCACCCGGGTGGGGCCGTTCGCGGCGGAATTCGGCGTGACCCTCGAGACTGGACCCGATGAAGCGCGAAGCCGATTGCAGCCGATGCTGGCCGCATTGGCGGAGTTGCCGCAGGTGTCGCTCACCGTTGACGAGGAGAGACGATTCCGCCAAGGGCAGATGATCGCGACGCACTCCGGTTCCGGAGAAGCGGCCGTGCTCGGCGAACATGGTGATTTGATCGGGATCGGTGGATTCGATGGCGGCCTGCATCCGCGCGTCGTCTTGAACGGTTGAGTCCGGCTGAGCGGGCGAAGCGGGTCAAGCCGCGCCGCTTCGGATCACGTGTCGTCCCTGCTTCGACTTTTGAATTACTGATCGGAAGCTGATCGCGCGAAGCTGCTTCACGCATTGAGCACCTCCGGTTCGCCGCAGAGAGGGGGTGCTCAATGTTCTCAATTCCCGGCAGCAACCCGAATCCCCGTCTCTGCGCCTCCTGCAGAACGCGACGTACAGCCGGCCCTTGAGCCGGAACGGTTGTACGCTGTCATCCTGCCGGCTCATCAAGGACCAGCTGCCAAAATCCAGTGGTACACCCCAAGGCAGAAGTGACCTTGTGCGAGGTGAGACAACTTGGGTAATAGCAGTCTGCTTAGATACTGCTCCCGACGCAGAGGCGGGCATGCCCGAACTCCGCCGGGCGTACGTCAAGCTCCCGTGGCCTCACCTCTACGAGTACCCGGGGAGTGTCGCGAATATCACGGTCGAGCGCGACTACGGGGGCGAGAAGGCGGTTTTCGGCTACCGGATCAAGGATCCTGCCGCACTGTCGATTCGCCAACTCGCCGACGACCTCAAGTACGCCGCCACCGCCGCGGTAGATGAGGTGAAGACCTTTCGCCGCGCTCTGAATGTCGCTGGCTACCCGCGTCCCATCCGCCGGCTGCTGTGGTGGCTCGTGCTGAACATCGGCCGCCAGCGGGCGAACTACGCTGGGACGTTCGCGGTGTCGGTCTACTCCGGTCTCGGCGCCGAGTCGCTTCACCCGCTCTCGCCGTGGACGACCCTGCTGAACTACGGCGTGATCGCGGCTGACGGCGGGTGCGACGTGCGGATCATCTACGATCACCGCGTGCTCGACGGTGCCAACGTCGCTCGCGCAATGGCGAAACTGGAAGGCGTGCTGCGCGGGACGATCGTCGACGAGTTGCGCGGCACGGGGGCGTAGGCCGAGCGAGTCAGGCGGAGCCCGAGCGCCGGGAGGTGCCCCGAGCGAACTCGTGGAGCATCCTTGCTCCGACGATCCACTCGCCCTTTTCTTGCCGCGAACATAACCGATTCCCGTCCAGGCAGTTTGGTCGCAATCTGCCCGTTACTGTCTCTTCCCGTCACGACTTCAAGTTGGGCGAGGCGGGACTCGAACCCGCACGCTCCTTGCGAAGCATGGTGGAGACGCTCCGTCGCACCCGGGTGGGGCCGTTCTTGGCGGAAGGCGGCGTGTCCCTCGAGACTGGACCCGACGCAGCGCGAGCCCGCATGCAGCCGATGACGGCCGCACTGGCGGAGTTGCCGCAGGTGTCGCTCACGCGCGACGAAGAGAAGCGGTTCCGCCAAGGGCAGACAATCGCGGCGCACGCCGGTTCCGGAGAAGCGGCCGTGTTCGGCGAACACGGCCACTTGATCGGGATCGGTGCGTTCGACCGCGGGCTTCACCCTCGCGTCGTTTTGAACGGCTGAACCCGCCTGAGCGGGCTAAGCCGCTTCGACGCGATGCCGCGTGCGCAAGCCGGGGGTATCAATAGATCCAATCACCCATGCGTTCAATTCCACTCGCGGTGGGATTCGCAATGAATTGCCGAACAATTGCTGCGCGCCAGTGTGCGGACTCCGTTTCTTGGAATCAGTCGGGATCAATTCGACGGTGTCTGCGTGGTGCGAGCTGAGAAAGGCACCCGATGAGTTCTCCCGCGGATGCGAATCCGGATGAACCGGCGACGCGGTTGCACGAAGCCGCCCATCGCACCGCCACGCACGTGAATCCGCTCCCGGCTGCGGAAACGAAGAGTGGGCCGGACCTGCTCGATCGCGTTCTCGGCCTGTTGTCCGAACTTCCCGATCCGGCGGGAAGCGAAACGCTTCTCGCACAAGGACGCCGGGTCGAAACCGGTGCGCAGCGTGCCGAGGAGTACGAGATCCTCGACGAACTCGGTCGGGGCGGGATGGGTGTCGTCTACAAGGCCCGGCAACCGCGGCTGAACCGGCTCGTCGCGCTCAAAATGATTCTCTCCGGAGCCCGCGCGAGCTCCGGAGACCTGCACCGATTTCTGGGCGAAGCCGAGTCACTGGCCGCCGTCCGGCATCCGAATGTCGTTCAAGTCTTCGCATGCGGGAACAGTGGATCCGGTGCATTCCTGTGCATGGAGTACCTTCCCGGTGGCAGTCTCGCGGACCGATTGAAGCGCGGACGGATCGCGTCCCGGGACGCCGCCGCACTTCTCGAGAAGGTCGCCCGCGGTGTCCAAGCCGCCCACTCCGCCGGAATCGTTCACCGCGACCTCAAGCCGGGCAATGTCCTGTTCGACGACGCCGGTGAACCGAAAGTGACGGATTTCGGGCTCGCCAAACGCGGCACGGAGCTGGATCTCACAGCCACCGGGGCGGTCATGGGAACGCCCGCCTATATGGCTCCGGAGCAGGCCAAGGGCCAAGGCAAGCTTGCAGGGCCGGCGGCAGATGTGTGGGCTCTCGGTGTCATGCTGTACGAGTGCCTGTGTGCGGCACGGCCCTTCGATGCGGAAGAGTCATGGGGGTTGATGCAGAAGATCGTGGCGGAGGAACCGGTGTCGCCGCGAACGCGGAATCCGGCCGTGCCCCGCGATCTCGAAGTGATCTGCTTGAAGTGCCTGAACAAGGAGCCGTATCGTCGCTATTCCTCCGCGGGGATGGTGGCAGACGATCTGCGCCGATTCTTGGACGGTGACGCGGTGACCGCAAGGCCCGTGAGCCGTCTGCGTCGCACGTATCTTTGGTTCCGAAAGCATCCCGTGGCCTCGGTCGTGCTTCTCTCGCTGGTCCTTCTAAGCGCGACGGCGGCGGGGTTGATCGAGCGCAACGCGCGAGTCGTACGCGCTCAGCAAGTTGCGTCCTTGACCGAGAAGTTGCGAACCGCGCCGCCATCGGAGGTGGCTGCGGCCGTGTCCGCGTTGGAACCGTTTCGCGGAGAGGTCTCGGAGGATCTGGCCCGCCTGCTTTCGGATCCCGGCGCCGCTCCGCGGGCGCGGCTCAACGCCGCATGTTTTCTCGCGTCAAGCGATCCGGTCGCAGTCGATTATCTGGTCGACGGGCTTCCAGCCATTCAACCGATTGATCTTCCACCGGTGATCGCCGCGCTCCAGCCCGCCGCAAAAATGAATCCGGGTCGATTCTGGGCCAAGGTTGCGGACGGGAACGAAGATCTGGGCCTGCGATTACGATGCGCCGCGGCCTTGGCGCACGCGGATCCGCAAAACCCGGAGTGGCCGAGCACCGCGGCGGATCTCACGTCCCCGCTTGTCGGCTCGCTTTCACCCGGCGACATCGGCGCTTGGGCGACCGTTCTCGCTCCGGTTCGGAACCACTTTCGCTCGTCGCTCGAACGAACCATGACGGAGAACCCGGAGGGCGACTCCGGCTACGCGGCGACCGGCTTGCTCGCGGCGCTCTTTCGGGTCGATGCGCCGGAGTTGGTCCGCCTTCTGGAACGCGGATCGCTGCGGCAGGCCGCCATATTGGTTCCTGCGATCGCTGCCGCTCCGCGTTCGAGGATTCCCGCAGAACCGCTCACCGCGCACTTGGCGGAGGATCACCGTTGGAATCATGCGATCTTCAAGACTCCGCGCGTCCGTGGAATCGACGTGGACCCCGAGGACGAAGCCGACTCGAAGGCCGAACGGCGGGTGCGGGCCGCGCTCGCGTTACTGGCGACCGGACACGGACACCAACTTCACGACCTACTGGCCGCGAGCGACGACGACCGGGCGCGAACATCCTTCATTCACGCCGCAGCCGCCTCGGGAATCGATCCGGCCCTGCTCGTGGCTCGACTCGCAGTCGAGACAACGCCTTCGGTTCGACAAGCTTTGCTGCTCACGCTCGGCGAATATCGATCCGCCCGGCTCTCGCCCCGGCTCGTCGACGGGATCGTGTCGAGAATGGTCGGCCTGTATGAAGCCGATCCGGACGCCGGCGTTCACGCTGCATGCCGCTGGACATTGCGGCAACTGGGGCGGGACGGGCCGCTGGATGCGATCGACCGCCGCTTGGCGGCGGCACGCGTGGACGAGGCTCGCGATTGGTTCGTGAACCCGGCGGGAATCACCTTCAGTGTGCTCCGTCAACCGGGCGAAGTGGTCACGGGCACGCCGCCCTCGGAATGGCACCGCGACTGGTCGCCGCTTCGTTCCGAAGAGAGCGTTCGGCAGTTGATTCCGCGCGATTTCGCGATCGCGACGACCGAGACGACGGTCGCGAATCTTCAGTCGATGCTCGATGATCTGGACGGGCGATGTCGCCAGTCGGCGGCGGCACTCGGGAGTGTCGCCGGTGTCGCATGCATCGAGTACGAGCAACACCTGCGGCAGATGATCTTCGAGTTCCGCGGTGCCCCGAGTCGGTACTTTCCGGGGCCCGAACACCCGGTCGGCTTGGTTCGGCACCGCATCGCGTTGTGCTATTGCCGCTGGCTCGGCGAGCGGGAAGGCCTCCCCGAGGATCAGCAGTGCTACCCTCCGATCCCGGAGATTCTCTTCGGACGCGGGCTCCCGCGTCCGGACTTCCTGAGCAGGACGGGCTATCGCCTGCCCACCGAAGCGGAATGGGAATTCGCCGCCCGCGCCGGTACCCGAACCCGCTATCCCCATGGAGCGGACGTCCGGATGCTCAACAAATATGTTTGGCATCAGGGCAACACCTCGGAACACAGCGAACCGGTCGGCCGACTGAAACCGAACGGCTTCGGGCTGTTCGATGTGATCGGGAACAACTTCGAACGGTGCCACGGTTGGCCCCATACGCTGCCGAAGCCTCCGCTCGGTTCCGTCCTGCTGGATGATGGCCTGAATTGGCAGGGAACGCTCGACACCCCGTATGCTCTTCGCGGCGGCAGCTTCTCCAGGCCGCACTTGCATCAACGAGTCGGCTATCGGACGGCGGTCTTGGAGTTCAAGCATCCCGAGGAGGTTTACGGAGACACCGGCTTCCGCATCGCCCGAACCGTGCCGCCCCGTTCGCCGAGGAACATTCCACAGCGAACGGATCTGAAAGAAGTGTCGAGCGTGCGTGTGGACGGCTCCGGGGCTTACGAGATTCGGAACGTCTTGGGGCCGGTCGCCGTTTCACCGATGGGCGGCACTTCGCCGGCGACTCTGCTTGTGACGACCTCGGTGCCGCCCGGCTGGGTCCGCCCCGCGGTCGGTTTCGAGATCGCGGCCGACCGCGCCAAGGTGAAGTTCGAACGAGCCCGCGGAGACAAGCAACCCCGATTCGCCTCCGATCCGAGCCTTGCGGCGAAAGTCACCGACACCGCGTTCGAGTTCACGCCGCCATCCGGCGGGCCGCCCATTCGCTTCAAATTCGACGACGCTCATCTGCCGCCCTACGTACTCGTTCCGGTGATCCGGAAAGTGAGTCCGGAATGGTGGGTCTATCCCGCGGCTTCCCGCGGAGTTCAAACACTCGCCCGGGACACCTCGGCGACGTGGGAGATTCGCTATCTCGATCTGAGAATCGTCGATTCCAACAGCGACTCGGCAGTTCCGACCGACGCGGAATGGTCGGCCGCGCTCGCCAGGGCTCCACTCGCTTCGGAGCGACGCGTCGAACCGCGGCTGAGCGATGAACGTCCGCCTGCTCTTCGGCCCGGACCATTGGGTGTCGTGCTGGAAACGGAATTGGAGTTGCCCAAGGGACGATATGAATTCGCCGTCTTCTCCGGCCGATGCAATCGCTTGTTCGTGAATGGCGAGCGTGTGGCGGACACGTGGGTTCCGACGCAGAGTGCGACGAATCGTGCGGAATCCGAACTCCCGGGCGGCCGCTGTCGACTGCGGCTGGAAACTTACACGCTCGGAGAATCTCCGAACGTGGCCCTCGATATTCGCCCCATCAGATAGGGACCGTGCCCGAGAGCCGAAAGTGAATCAAGATGGGCGAGGCGGGACTCGAACCCGCACGCTCCTTGCGAAGCAAGGGATTTTAAGTCCCTGGTGGCTGCCATTACACCACTCGCCCGGCACCCGCATCTTATGCAAGGACATCGACCAATTGGCGGACTTGGTTCGCGCCCAAACGGCCGACCAAGCCGCGCACCGCGGCCAGATCCTCGAGTTGGATTCCCTTGCCGCCCGCGCTCGCCTTCACCGGCGCGCCCTCGGCCTTGCCCGAACCCGGCGGCCGACCGCGACGCTTGCCGAGTTCCCCCTTCTTCTTCATCTGAGACTTGTAATTCGAGATGATGATCTTCGACACGTCTTTCTCGAATTTCGATTTGATGAATTCCTGGATCGGCCCCGGCTTCGCGGCGGGCCCCAGTTCCTGGATCGCGGCCCGCACCATGTCCGCCATGCTGGGTCCGCCGTCGCTCTTCGTCCGCGCCATGTGTATCACCCTGATGTCGTGTTGAATCCGGCACTAATTGAGAAATGTAGTGCGGCGCGAATGAAATGTGTAGATTCAAATCCGTCGATATCACACGGATGTGATTTCGCGGAGGGCGGTGATGAGTGCGTCGATGTCCGCGTGAGTGGTGAACGGGCCGGGGCTGACGCGCACGAGACCGTCCGGAAAGCTGCCAACCGAGCGGTGGATGTACGGTGCGCAGTGCAAGCCGGGGCGGATGGCGATGTCGAACGCTTGATCGAGAATTCCACCGATTTCCGGTGTGGCCAGCATCTCGCAGCGGAAGCTCAATGTGCCGACGCGGCGGGCCGTATCATCGTGGCCGAACACCTCGAATCCCGGCATGTCACTCAATGCGGTTCTCAGTTTGTCACACAGTTCGGATTCGTGACGATGGATGTCCGCGAGGCCGCGCTCTTCCACATAATTCAATCCCGCGACCAATCCCGCGATCCCAAGAACGTTCGGGGTGCCGCCTTCGAGGTAATACGGATAGTCTCGCGGTTGCGTGGGTGTGGAAGAGTCGCCGCCGGTGCCGCCTTCGCGCCACGGCCGCAGGCTCGCGCGCGGGCCGACATGCAACGCACCGGTGCCAGTGGGGCCGAGCAGCGACTTGTGACCGGGGAACGCCAGCAGATCGATGAAGTGATTCTGGATGTCGATCGGGATCACGCCGGCGGTTTGGGCTGCGTCCACGAGGAAGATGAGATCGCGGTCGCGGACGATTTTCCCGATCTCGGCGATCGGCTGCACCGTGCCGAGCACGTTGCTGGCATGCGTGATTGCAATCAGTCGCGTTTTCGGCGTGATGGCGGCTTGGATCGCAGCGGGATCGACGGTGCCGCCGGCATCCGCATCAATCCGAGTCAGCGTGATGAAACCCGCTTCATTCATGGCGACGAGCGGGCGCGACACGCTGTTGTGTTCGAGGTTCGTGGTGATGACGTGGTCGCCGGAATTCAACAGGCCCTTGAACGCCATATTGAGGGCGTCCGTGCCGTTGAGCGTGAAGACGAACCGCTCGGGGCCGGTTCCGTTGAAGAACTTGTTGAGGCGATGCCGCGCATCATCGAGCGCGTGCTCGGCGGCGAGCGCCATCTTGTGCCCGGCCCGTCCGGGGTTGGCGAGCGCGGTCCGCGCGAAGCGGTCCATCGCGAGGTACACGCCCTCGGGCTTCGGGAAACTGGTGGCGGCGTTGTCGAGGTAGATCATGGAAGAATGTCGTCGACTGAGATGAAGCCGATACGTTTTCCGTTGAGAACAAGCGGAAGTTGGTCGCCGGCTTGGTAGGCGGTCGCTTTGCGATAGCTCGGTTTCCTCCCGCCTCGTGGTTGTGTGAAGACCACCACAGTACGAGTGGTCAGGTCAACAATCCAATAACTGCCGATGCCCGCTTCGGCGTACATCGTCAGCTTGGTCGTTCGATCATCGCGAACGGATGTGTCCGCGACTTCCACGAGGATCGCCACGTCGTCAGGAACTGGGTGCCGCGACCTGTAGTCGCGTCGACTACCGATGGCCAAAACCACATCCGGTTCCGGCTCGCTATCGCCAGTTGTGACGGGTTGTTGCGTCCGAACGACAAATCCCGCGCCCACCAGTTCCCGCAGGAGGTCGGAAAGCACATCGACCGTGTACGAGTGGGGCGGCTTGGGCACGGGTTTCTCCAGAATGACGCCCCGAATCAGTTCGCACCTCTCGCCATGGGAAAAGACGCCGGCGTCAATCATCTGGTGATACTGTTCGACACTGATCCGCTGGAGCGGTCGCCCGAACGCCGTCAAATACTCCTCGCGGGTTCGAGGCGAACGGTCGATCAACATCGATTGCATGGATGCCTCCCGCCGCATCATATCACAGGTCAATGTCCCACGTACTTCGCGTACAGCGTGCGGGCCTTGTCCGGTTCGCTCGTGCCCTTGATGATGGCGCGGCCGTCCGGGAACACCGTGAACTCGTACGCGTCGTCCTTTTCCTGCAGTTGGAATTTCAACAGGAACTTGTTGAAGCTTACCGTGCCGCTGGTGCGGAGCACCGCGGCGAGTTGTTCGAAGTCCAACTTGCCGCTCGCGCGGTGGCTCACCTGAACGGCGTTGCGACCGCACAACGTCGTGGTCTGCGTGCCGTGCGCGCCTTCGAGCCACTCGTAGTTTGCCTTCGCGCAGCACGGGCATTCGCCCTTGCGGCCCTTCAACTTCTCAATCTTCACGCGGCGATTCGTATTCTCCCAGACATTGAGCATCAACAGCTCGCGGTTGATCGCAGTCGTGTTGCCCGAGAGCAGCTTCAACGCCTCGACCGCCTGATAGCTGGCGACGATGCTCACGGTGGGTCCGAGCACGCCGGCGGTCTCGCAGGTGCCGACATCGCCCGGGTTCGGAGCCGCCTCGAACACGCAGCGGAGGCACGGCGTCTCGCCCGGTACGATCGTCATCGTCATGCCTTCGCTGCCGACCGCGCCGCCGTACACCCACGGCTTCTTGTGCTTCACCGCGACATCATTGATGAGATACCGCACCTCGAAATTGTCTGAGCCGTCGAGAATCAGATCCGCGTCGCGCGTCAGTTCCTCGATATTGGTGCGGTCGATGTCCGCGACCACGGGCTCGATGGTGACGGAGGAATTGATTTGCCGCAGCTTGATGGCGGCGGCTTCGGACTTGGGCAGGTTGCCGGCGACGTCCGATTCATCAAAGAGAACTTGGCGCTGGAGGTTGCTCGGTTCGACGAAGTCGCGGTCCACGACGCGGACGAAGCCGACGCCGGCGCGGACGAGCGTGTTCGCCAACACGGTGCCGAGGGCGCCGCACCCGCACAGCGTGACGCGGCTCGCGAGCAGCTTCTGCTGCCCGGCCTTGCCCATGCCGGGGAACCGCATCTGGCGTGAATAGCGTTCGAGGGAATTGGAGTCTGTCACGAACCGATCCCGTTCTCTTTGAGAAAGTCGTGGAGGAACCGCACCTGTTGCTTGGGCCATTCTTCGGATTTGGCGAAGGCGGTGAGCGTGGCCATGTCTTCCTTCACGCGCCGCAGTTCGGCCCCTTCGAGCCGTTGCAAATAACCGACGAGATAATTCAACGCTTCCTCGGCGACCGTGGCATTGAGCATGGTCGGCTCGGTGCCTTCGAGGAACACGTAGGCATGAATCGCGGCGAGGAGCAGCGGATGGACGCCGAGTTCCTCGGGAATGAGCGGGAACACGGCCGCGCCGTCGGGCGATTCGTCAGCGGGCTTGGCGGGTTCGTCGGCCATTGTTCATCCGCCCGCCACGGCGGGAATCAATGCGATGGTTTGGCCATCGGCAACGGCGGTATCCATCTCATCGAGGTAACGGATGTCTTCGTCATTGACGAAGACGTTGACGTACGGTCGCAGCTTGCCACCATCGAAAAGCTTCGACTGGAGGCCGGGGTACTGCTTCAGCAAGTCGTCCAGCGCGGCCTTCACGGTGCCGCCGCTGACCGCCACTTCGGCGTTGCCGCCGGATTGTTCCCGCATCGGCGTCGGGATCTGAATCTTGATTGCCATTGCTTCCTCGGAACTAACCACAGAGGCACAGAGACACAGAGCAGAAACGAAATTCAGTTCAATGAATTCTCTCGGCTTTGTTCTCTCTGTGCCTCTGTGTCTCTGTGGTTAGAAACTCTCACACCAGAACCGGTTCACCCTTCTTCAGGCCGCTCAGTTCTTCGAACTCGGCCAAGCTCGGCTTGATCACCGCGGGGGCGTCGATCGCGTCGAACACCGCGTCCTGCGTCTTGAGGCCGTTGCCGGTGATGCAGATCACGATCTCTTCGTCGCGAGGGAGCTTGCCCTGTTCGAGCAACTTCTTTGTCACGGCCACGGTGGTGCCGCCGGCGGTTTCGGCGAACACGCCTTCGGTTTCGGCGAGCAGCAACATGCCGTCCACGATTTCGTCGTCGGTCACATCTTCGCCCCAGCCGCCGGACTCGCGGATGAGTTTCGCGGCGAAGTAGCCGTCAGCCGGGTCGCCGATCGCGAGGCTCTTGCAGATCGTGCTCGGCTTGCGGACCGGCTTGTGCCGTTCGCGGCCGCTCTTCACGCAGTCCGTGATCGGGTTGCACCCCGCGGCCTGGGCGCCCCACATCTTGGTTGTCACCGGTTGATCGACCAAGCCCACGGCGTTCAGTTCGGTGAACGCCTTGTGAATCTTGCCGATGAGCGCGCCGCCGGCCATCGGCGACACAACGTGCTGCGGGAAGCGCCAGCCGAGATCTTCCGCGATTTCGAAGCCCATGCTCTTCGAGCCTTCGGCGTAGAACGCGCGGAGGTTCACGTTCACCATGCCCCACTTGTACTTGTCCGCGATCTGCGAGCAGAGGCGGTTCACTTCGTCGTAGGTGCCGGTGACGCCGATCACCTTCGCGCCGTACACCGCGGTGCCGTAGATCTTCGTGCGTTCGAGATCGGCGGGCACGAGGATGAAGGTTTCGAGCCCGGCCTGGGCCGAGAGGGCGGCGACGCTGTTGGCAAGGTTCCCGGTGCTGGCACAGCCGACGGTCCGCATGCCGAACTCGCGGGCCTTCGAGAGCGCCACCGACACGACGCGGTCCTTGAAGGAGAGCGTCGGGAAGTTCACGGCGTCGTTCTTGATCCAGAGCTTCTCGACGCCGAGCGCGTCGGCCAAGCGATCGGCGCGAATGAGTGGCGTTCCGCCGACCTGTGGGCCGACAGTGGGTTCGCCGTCGAGCGGGAGGAGTTCGCGGAACCGCCACATGGTCTTGGGGCGGCGGGCGATCTTCTCGCGGCTGAGGGCGGCCTTCGCGCGGGTGTAGTCGTAAGCGACTTCGAGCGGCCCGAAATCATCGGGGCAGAAGTTGGACGGCGACTTCGGGTAGAGCTTGCCGCAGACGCGGCACTTGAGACCGGTGACGAAATCCACGATGGAACTCCCGGATGGATGCGCTTGTGAGTTCGCGGGAGCATTATCCGATGGTGAGACAAGAGTGCGTCGGGACTTCGTCCCGCGCGAGCTCTTATCTTCCCCGACCATACCGCGGGCCGCCTTCGGCTCGCAGCGTTTGTCGGGCAGGAGTTAGCACCTGCACCTGGGAACGAACCGTGCGGCTCGTTCATCCGGCCGGTTGCTGTGGCTTCGTCGGGCCTGGCCCCTCTGCCACTCTGGATAAGATGCTCACCAGTTTGTATCGCCCGCTGTTCCGCGGGTAACAGGAAGGATAGAAGCCGTTTCACGACGCGGCAACAGCAACCATCGCGTTTCTTCGTGGACTCGCTTCACCGCCATCGGGTATCTTCGAGCCATGCTCACGCTTCGCTCTCCCGCCGCCGGGTCGCTCTGCGACGGCGTTTCTCGTCGCGGGTTCCTTCGCATCGGTTCGCTCGGCTTGGCCGGGCTCTCGCTGCCGGAGATCCTCCGCGCCCGCGAACAGAGTCGCGCGAAGAACGACACCGCCGTCATTCTGTGGTGGATGGGCGGCGGCCCGAGCCAGAACGACACCTACGACCCGAAGCCGGACGCGCCCGCCGAAGTGCGCGGTCCGTTCTCCTCCATCGCCACCGCAGTGGCCGGCCTCCGCTTCACCGACCACCTGCCGCTGCAAGCGAAGGTCGCGGACAAGATCGCCATCCTGCGTTCGATCACGCACTACGACTACAACCACACCGACGCCGCGCACCTCGTTCAAACCGGCTACCACGAAAGGAATGTGCAGTTCAGGGGGCAGTTCTATCCGGCCCAAGGTTCGATCGTGTCGAAGCTACGCGGCGCGAATCGGCCGGGGCTTCCGCCGTACGTCTGCCTGCCCGGCGCGTACTCGCCGCTCCTCGGCTTCGTGCAGCGGGCCGCGTACCTCGGCAAAGAGTTCGACCCCATCGACGGCGGCGGCGAGCCCGGCTACCGCGGCGTCGTGAAAGGTCCGGACTTCACGCCCCCGCCCGATCTCACCTTGGACCGCATCGATGATCGCCGAGAATTGCTCCGTCGCATGGATTCCACCGTGAAGCGGGCCGAGGGTGCGCTCGACGGAATGGACGCGGCGTATCAGAAGGCGTTCAGCCTGGTGTCGAGCCGCGCGGCGAAGGAAGCGTTCGATCTGTCCCGCGAGCCGATCCGCCTCTTGGAGAAGTACGGCGACAACGCATGGGGCAAGGCCGCACTGCAGGCCCGCCGCTTGGTGGAGGCCGGTGTCACGTTCGTGACCGTGAACCATTACGAAGCCGACGTGGATTGGTGGGACGACCACTACACGATCGAGAAGAACTTGAAGAAGCGGCTGCCGCCGTACGATCGCGCGCTCGCGGCACTCATCACGGACTTGCACGACCGCGGCCTTGCGAATCGCGTGCTGCTCGTGGCGATGGGCGAGTTCGGCCGCGGCACGAAAGTCGATTCCGCCGCCGGTCGCGGCCACTGGGCCAAGTCCATGAGCGTGCTATTGTCCGGCGGCGGTGTGAAGGGCGGCCGCATTGTCGGTGCAACAACCAAGGATGGCGGCGAACCCGCGGGCCAGGCCCGTTCCCCCGGCGACATGCTCGCCACGATCTACCACGTGCTCGGCATCGACCATACGTCCATGTTGCCGGATCAGCAGAACCGCCCGGTGCGTCTTGTCGAGCACGGCGAACCGATCCGCGAATTGTTCTGAGAACGACAGACTACTCGATGCCGAGAACGTTGCACGTCTCTTCGTATCCGGTCTCCAGCGGGAGCATGACGCGAAGACCGGGAGCAAGCCAAATCGGAATCGTCGGCAGCGGCTGGCCGACACTCATGGGGTAGAACCAGACATCCAACTGCGGGAGGCGTTTCGCAGTCGGACGGGACCGCAAGGTGACCGCGTAAAGGTGGGGTGCCACCGGTTCCAGGACCGGATCGTGGCGATCCAACTTCCGCATCAGATCCGCGTAGAGGTTTGCTTGGCGAACCGTCACCAGATCGACGATCGAAACGCAGACCCCCTTCTGGAGCAGCGAAGCGACCTTGCCGACGAACGAATCGCGTGCCTCCGGGCGGTCCTTGTTCGACGGGCTGACGAGTCCGATGGCCGCGACGAGCCGCCGCCCCCGTTCGGTGCCGTAGACCTGCACTTCGTAGACGTCTTGTTCGGAAAGATCCGCGTCGACCGTGAGCGTCGGTGCCGGGGCGACGGCGACTGCGAGGCCTCCGTCATTCGAATCGCGCCGCTCCTCGCGACTGTCAAGATCATAGGCGCTCACGTCCACTTCGAATGGCGATCCGAGGTGGATGTTCGGTCCGGCCCGAAACCCGGGGGGCAGTATCCCTCGAAGCGTTCGGACGATTTCCATCGGCCACCCGCCGTGGACTTCATCCCACGAATGGGTGTCGTTCACCGGCGAGCGGAAGTGATCGCGCAGCGGCATCGCATGGCTCCTTCGAGTCCATATTACACGGCTCCGGTCACATCACTTCGCTCAAGTCCACCAAGCGGCTCCTCTCGGAGAGCGACTTGTGGGCGGCCCGCACGATCGCGGTCACCTCCACGATCTCTTCGTGCGGGATCGGTTCCTTGCCGGTCTTCACCATCTCGCGGAACGTCGCGGCCATGCGGAACATCTCGTAGTGGTGGCCGTACCAGAAGTCGCCCTCGATGCTGGGCGTGAACTCGACCCGCTTCTTCTCGAAGAACACGGTCGTGTGGCAATACTCCCAGTCCGGGTTCGGACGGCCGAACCAGATCTCCGCGGGCGTGCGGTCCGGGTACGTCACCAACGCATGGCACTGGTTCTCGCGCGCGTACATGCTCACGGACTTCGCCCCCGGGCCCATGAGCGTCACCACGGTCCACGCCGGGTGCTGGCCGTACACGAGCCAGCCGTTCGGATCGTAGCCGCCCTGCACCGCCGCGATCACATACTTGATCGCGCCGAACTCCTTCGTGTCCCGCTTCCGCAGGCACGCCTCCATGCCTTGGTGATGTCGGAACAAGCTGGACGACATGATCGGCGCGTGGTGTTTCTTCGCGAAATCGAGAATCGCCTTGGTGCCCGGCGCGGTCTCGCCGATGGGCTTGTCGCAGAACGTCGGCAGGCCCTTCTTCAGCGCCGGCTCGATCAGCTTGAAGTGATCGTCGCCGTAGCCGGACGCGTCGCCGAGCCACACCGCGTCCACGTTCTCGACCAGTTCTTCGAGGCTCTTCGCGGCCTTCACGCCGGGGAACGCTTCGAGGTACGGCCCGATCACGGACGGGTCCGCGTCGTAGTAGTGCGTGATGCGAGTGTCCGGGAACGGGAGAGCGTCGAAGTTGTACTTCGGATTGCGCGTGAACTTGCGGAACATCTCCGCGGAGCCGGGGTCGAGGTGCTTCTTGATCGCGTCGAGGTTGCACTCCGGGTGCAGGTACTGCGCGAAGTGCCAGGTGTGGCCGTTCTTCGCCTGCGGCTTTCCGCGGATCGAGGCGGAGATCACGCCGATGCGGTACGTCTTGTTCGGTTCCCCGGCGGCGGTGCGGCCGAGTGCGAGCGGCGCGGCTGCGGTGGCGAGCAAGGCTTGGCGACGATTCGGCATCAGATTCTCCCCGATTCAGGACGCACTCATCAGCTTCGCCACCGGTCGCGTGAAATCGAAGTGATTCATCACGATCACCGCGACCACGGTGAGCGGCACTGCGATCAGCATTCCCGGAATCTGCCAGAGAAGGCCCCAGAACGCCAACGAGCCGAGGATCACGAGCGGGCTCAGCCCCACGGCCTTGCCCAGCAACATGGGTTCGACGACGGACGCGGACGCGATCTGACAGGCGAGCAGCAGTGCGGCCACGGCCACGGGCCGCCAGCCGGGATCGAGTTGCAGGAAGGCGAATCCCACGGGCAGCACGTAGGCCGTCACGCTGCCCAGGTACGGGATGAAGTTGCAGAGAAATGTGAGCACCGCCCACAGCAGTGCGAACTTCACACCGAGCAGCCAGAGGATGATGCCGACCGGCACGGCGAGCACGAGGCTCGATTTCACCTTGGCCATGAGGTAGCTCACGATGGCCGAGTTCACTTTGCCTGCGATGTCGAGGATCTCCTCGGCGCGATCCGGGGCATACGCCGTGCGGACGCGGTCCGGGAAGTGCGACGCTTCGAGCAGCAGGAAGAGGAGGTACAGCCCGACCACGCACGTTTCGATGAAGGCCGAGGCCGCGGCGGAGAGCACGGGCTTGGCTGCGAACGCGACCAGTTCGGACACCTTGTCGCCCAGCGGGCTGTCGGATTCGTTCATCAGGTCCGGGGCGTGGGTGCGGAGGAATCCCTGCAACTCCTTCGCACCGGAATCGATCTTGCGTTGGAAGTGCGGCCACTCCGCGTTCATCTCGTTGACGCTGACCTGCACCGCGAGCGCGAGTGCGAGAAGCAGGCCGACGGTGATCGCGGCCAGGATCGCGAGCGACACCGGCGCGGTCACGCGTTTGCGCAGCCGACTGTGATACGGCATCAGGATGTAGGCGAGGATCACGGCCACGAACAACGGCCGCAGCACCGGGGCGAGTTCCTTCAGCAACCACCACGACACGCCGGCGATCGCCGCGACGCACGCCGCGACGAGCAGCGGAGGAAGGCGGCGGGGGGCGGGCGAAGCGTCGGTCATGGTGGCGCCATGCTATTACGGGGCGAACATCTCCGCCAGCACTTCCATCACCTCGGAGCACGTGGCGGCGTCCAAGCGGCCGACTTTCTTGACGAGCCGGGACTGATTCACAGCGCGAAGCTGGTCGAGCGCCACCTGCCCGCTCTTGCCTTTGAACCGGCATGCCACCCGCATGGGATAAGCCTGCCCGCGCGTTGTCATCGGCGCGATGATCGCCGTGCGGACATTGTGGTTCATCTCGTCCGGCGAAACGACCAAGCAGGGCCGCGTGTTGCGGATCTCGGAACCGACGGTCGGATCGAGGTTCACGAGGTGGACTTCGAAACGGCTCACCATTGCCATTCCTCCCCGTCCCATTCGGAGGCCGGCGCGTCGTCGAGCAGGGCGTCGTCGCGATTCGCGGCCATCGCGGCGAACGCTTCGGCCCAACCGGCCCGCGGTTCGCGGATCGGGCGAATGACGAGCGATCCGCGCCGTGCGGTCACCTCGACCTCGGCAGTCAACCCGGCGGCTTCGAGCAACGGGCGGGGAATGCGAATGCCCTGCGAGTTGCCGATGCGTACGATCCGCGTCTTCATTGCGCGTCTCCCGAAGTAATTACAGTGTAATCACGGCCGCCCGCTTCGCCTCGGATGATCCGCTGAACACATCCCCGGCAAGATCGCCCGGTTCTCTTGCAACTTCCGCACGAGTCCGCGTCGTCCACTCCACCGTGTCGATCCGCAACCCGTTATCCGAAAGTGAGTTGCGAATCGGTCATTGTCGCGTTTGCCGAGCGGCATCGGGATTGCTTTTCACTCCGATGCCCGCCTCCCGCACCGGCCGCGCCGGTGTCCCTTCTCCCGGCCAAGCATCCGATCCGCATCGGATGAGCCCGTACCCATACGACGAGGTCCGCGATGTCGATTGCCCGCCGCACCGGTGCCACTTCCCTCACCACCCTCGCCGCCTGCGTGGCGGCGTTCATCGTCCTGCACGCGCTTGCTCCGCAGTGGGCGCATTCGGCCGGGCTCGACTTCTGGCAGGCGGCTGAAGAAGCGGAGAAGCAGCAGCAGGCGAAAGAACGCCGGCACGAGATTGACGGATTGGCCGAGCGGTTGTCGCAGCAGATCGCCGCCGGCGACGCGATCGCGAGCGCGGTGATCGAGCAGCGGATGGCAGTGGACGATGCGATCGACAAACTCGCCGAGGTGAACCACGGCCGCCCCGGCTTCCCCGAGGTGCTGCGGACCGGAGAGTTCTTCAACGCTCCGGAGCGCGAGTTGTGGGAGCGGTACCTGCTCTCGCGGATCCGGGCGAAACTCGACGACGATCCGAGCCGTTTGGCGGAAGTTCTGAACCGGCTCAGCGGCCGATGACGCGGACGGGTTGTTCCTCCTTCAAGGCTGCGGAGAGTTCCGCGGCCTTCACTTCCGCCCGGAGCCGGCCGTCGCCCGTCTGCACGGCTTCCGCTTCCACCGTGAATGTGATCGCATCGCCCGCCCGCAGTTCTTCAATCACCGGGAACGTGACTTTGCCTTCCGCGTCGATGCGGCCTTCGGCCTTGCCGTAGGCGCGGAGCGCTTTCAACTCGGCCGGGGCGAACGCAGCCACGTCGATGTTGTGCGCGGGGATCGTGCCTTTGTTCTTCACCCGGACTTGGAACGTGGTGCGTTTGCCCGCCTCGAGCGCGCCGGTCGGAGCGAGCAGCTCGAGGGACACGGCCGCGGCACCGATGATGGCCACGCTCGATTCGGCCCGCGCCTGCACCGGATCGCCCACCGGAGCACCCGTGCCGCCGCCGGTGGCGTCCGCCGTCACGGCGACCGCGAGCGCGGCGCGGTCGCTGATTCGCGCCGCCTCCACGTTCAGCTTCACCGTCTTCTGTTCGCCGGCCTTCATCGCGGGAATCACCCACTCCACGGAGCCCGGGCCGGGCTTGCCGTCACCCGCATCCCGCAACTTCACCTCGGCCGGCAGCGTGGCTCGCACCCGCACGTTGGACACGGGCCCCTCGCCTGCGTTCGTCACATCCACGCTCCAAGTGAAGTCCGCGCCCAGATAGGCGAGTTTCGGCCCGGTCGCGGCGGCTTTCAGTTCCGCGCGGCGAACCTCGAAGGACACCGCTTCCGCGGTCGCGGTCAGGTTGCCGTCGGCGGTGGCGGTCGCGCGCACGGCGTACTTCCCGGCCCCCTTCGCGCTCAGCGGCAACTCCACGACTTTCGTCTGCCCTGCGGCCAAGCTTCCGACCGGCAACTCGACCGGGTTCTGGCCGCTCGTGTGCGTCAATCCGTTGTCGAACCGCGCCCACACGGTCACGTTGTTTCCCGCGGTCGCTCCGGAGTTCGTCACCGCGATCTTCACGGGAACCTTCTCGCCACTGAGGCCGACGGGCGGAGATTCGATCAGAAGGCCGAGGCGGCCCGCCTCCACGCGCGTCACGGCATCCTTGCGGCCTTGCAAGCCGTCCACGGTCGCCACTTCGGCGCTCGTGGTGAACGAACCGAGTTTCGCGGGCCGCACTTGCAGCGCGAGTTCGTGCTTCTTCCCGGCCGCGAGCGCGGGAAGATAAAAGACGAGCGCGCCGGCTTCCTGCTTCAGCGGCGGCGGCTCGGACTTCTCCAGCGTGGCCCCGTCCGACAGCGTCACACGCACCCGCGATTCGCGGGCATCCACTTTGCCGACATTCGCGAGAATCACCGTCACCGGCACGGTCGTGTTCGGCACCGCGGCATGCGGTGCGGCCACATCGAGCTTCACGTCCGGTGCCGCCCACTCGACGACGGTCTCGCGGCGGCTCACGACCACGCCCGGCCCCACGCCGTTCTCGGACGGCTTGATCACTTCCACGGCCACGCGGCTCTTGCCGGCCAGCGGGTTGGGTTGAACCAGTTTCACGGTCGCGGCACCACTCGCATCCAAGATCGTTTCCGCTTCCTTCGTATTGAGGCCGGCCTGGCTGAGGCTGGTGCCGCTGCCGCCCGTGCTGCGGAACTCCGCCGCCACGCTGTCGCCGTCGAGCAGCTTGTATCGCACTTTGAAGTTCGGCGGGTTCGCGCTGTTCTGTTCGATCGCGGTGAGCGACGTGCTGAGCGTCGCTTCGCCGCCGAAACGCACGGCCGTCGGCGCGGGGAACGAGAAGCGGCCTTCGCCCCACACGATCTTCGACACGACACGGCCCTTCTCCCAGTTGAAGACGCCCGGCGCGTAGGCGGTGATGCTCGTCTCGCCGGGCACGGCTGAAGACACGACGCAGAACGTCTGGCCGGGGCAGAGTTCGACATCGTCCTTCGGGTCGTCGTTGCCGCGGGTGATGGTGTGCGAGGTGTAGCTCGTGTAGGTGACGCCGTACTTGTTATCGACCTTGTAGCCGCGACCGGCGTAGAGCCCGGCTTCATCCACTTCGATGATGTTGCCGGGGCCTTCCAGCATCCATTCGACGCGGCGGCTGCGGCGCGGATCGCCGTCCTTGTCGTACACGGTGGCGACGAGCACGATTTGCGAGCCGAGCGGCGCGGTCGCGTCCTTCGGCGTCACTTCGAGCCGGTGGGCTTTCGGGTCGAAGTCGCGGAAGAAGCCGAAACGCGGCTTGGCGTGCGATTGCTCGATGCGGCCGCCCGGCAGTTCGTACGGGAAGTAGCCGGGGTTGTGCGAGTTGAAGCAACCGACGGCCACGGCGGCAAGGATCGCCAGTGCGGTGGGAATCAGAATGCGGCGGAACATCGGCGACCCTCGGCCCGGAAGCCGCGGGGCGATACGTCGAATCGGTAAGAATTGCAAGCCGGACTCAGCGGCCACCGACCAAGCTGCACAGTTTGTCCCAGCGGTGGCGGCGTTCGTTCTGCAACGCGCCGATCCGCGCCTCCACCCATTCCTGGATCGCTTCGGAAGGCAGCGGCGTTCGCGTTCGCGAACCCAGCGGCGCGGCACCGGGCAGCGGTGTCTGGTCGCTCGGCGTCAGCCCCGCAAACGTTTGACGGGTCACTTCGCCCTGGAGCTTCGCCAACTCCGCGTTCACTTCTTGGATCCGCGTCAGTTCCTGTTGCAGCACGCGGGAGTCGGCCGATGGCACGCGGTTGAACAGTTTCGCCATGAGCACGAGGCTTTGCTGGAACTGGTCGAGCATCTGCGCGTGCAGGTCGCTGAGTTGCTGGAGGATCGGGCCGAGATTTCCGTCCGCGGGGAGTGCGGGCAGCACCGGCAGGCGGCACGGCCGCGGGCCGCGGCGCGGGCGGAACCGGCACCGGTCATGTTCGGCGGAAGCGCACCCGAAGTCCCCGTCACATAGATTGGCGCGGAGATCGGGCCGCTCGATGCCGACAGTGCGAATGCATCACACAGGATGTGGGAGCTCGGCAACCCGGACGCGGGATCGTGCACCGGCATCCCGCCGAGCGGCACTTCATCTTCCGCGATTGGCGGCACGGGCTGCGGAATCCGCTTCGTGGGCGGCCCCTTCGAGCCTTTCACGTGCGTGCCGCTGAGCGAAGCCCGCCCTGAACTCGGCGTGTCGCCCAATGCCGGATAATGACAGCCGATCAGGAAACGGCCGATCCAGAGTTCCGCTCCATGGTTCAGCGGGGCCACACGCATCCGTTCGCCGTTCACCACGACGCCGCGGGCCGAAAGATCGACCACCCACAAACCGGCCGGCGTGAGCACGAGGCCGCAGTGGAACGAGGAAATGTCGTCCGCCTGGAGGTGCAGTTTGCACGTGTCGGACCGGCCGACCAGCGAAAGCGGGCGGTTGACCGTCCAGCGGTCCTTCACACGCTTTCCGTTGCGGAAGTCCAATTGGACGACGGGGAACTTGCGGTTGGAGTCGGGATCGGCGACGAGCGGATCATTTTCGCCCGGCCCGGCGCGATCCGAAACGTTCGCCTGCAGCTGAAGATGGAAGGGGCCGACGCGGACGGGCACCTTCGCATCCAGCCAGCCGGAGCGTTTGGATCCGTCCGGCCAAACGAGCCCGCTGCGGCTGCCGAGATCCAGCGCGTACACGCGGCCGCCGACAACTTGGAACCACGCGTGGCGCGGGTTCACTTCCGGGTCGTTCAGCGTGACATCGCAAGCGTCGTCTTGGCCGATGAGTGTAAACGGTTGCTGGACGCTGCCTTCCGCCAAAACGCTGCCGTCGGCGAGGCCGACCCGCAGGTTGAGCGGGTGGGTCGCGCCGCACGCCTCGGCGAATCGGGCGATGAGAGGGTCGTTCACGATGAATCGCCAGTAAATCCGGTACGATTCCTACTATAGTTCAACATTTCGGCCACACGAGCGCGATCTGCCGGATTTGGCGAAGAGATGCAAAACTTCATCGGGACGCCGGCTTCGTCGTTCGCAACCGCCGTGCCCGCAGTCGGATGAAGGCCAAGCTGCCACTCAGAAGCAGCACGATGCCGACGAACAGTCCGAGATTCTTGTCCAAGCGGAAGTCGCCGCCCACCTCGGGCGGGGCCGTCGGTACTTCGCCGCCGGGGATCGTGAGACGCAGCACGTCGCGGTGGCCGACGGATTCGACCGTGATGCGATACAGGCCCGGCCCCGGCTTCGCGAAGCTCCACACACCGCGATCGTCCGTAATCCCGGCCGCGACTTCTTCGCCGGTGGAACGCACGACACTCACGCGGGCTTGCTGGGCCGGCGTTCCGTCGTCGAACCCCGCTTCCACGCGAATCGGATCCGTCTCGGGGATCAGCGTGGCCTTGAGATCATGGGCGCGAACCGGAGCGGCCGCGAACACGACGGTCAGCACCACGACGATTGCAGTATGACGATTCACGCAGCCATCATACGGGCCCGCGGGGCGGCGGCATTGCAATTGCGGAATTCACTTCCACCCATGCGTCGCCATACAACAGCATCGGTGGCGCGAGATCGCTTCGCGCCGGCTGCACTGCGAAGGACTCCCATGACGCCATTCCGCACCCTCACCCTGCTGTCCGCGCTCGTGTTCGCTCCCGGCACGCTCTCCGCCGAAGAACCGAAGGAACTCACGCTGGGCGAGTGCATCGCGATCGCGGTGGAGCGGCAGCCGTCCCTCAAAGCGGCACATGCCAGCCGCGACGCCAGCGCGATCGGGCGGCAGGCCCTGTACAACATCGGGCCCGTCGGTTCGCTGCTGACCCGCGACCTGCCGGTTCGCAAGGCCCAGGCCGACCGCGGCATCGCCGCCGCCGATGCGGACGTGCAGAAGGCTTACAACGAAGTGGTTCACGACGTCACGCGGCTCTACTACTCCGTGGTCTATGCGAAGATCCAAGAGCAGCACGCCGAACGGGTGATGACGCAACTCAAGGCGTTCGCCGACATCTCCAAGGACCTGCTGGATTCGCCCACGCCCGGCGAAATGACGAAAGCCAAGTACGACACGATGGTGATCGCCGTGGCGAAGGTGCGCAAGTTGTACGGGAAGGCGGGCACCGGCGCGAAACGGGCCGAAGCCGCGCTGCGGGAAGCGATGGGCGTGTCGGACAGCGCGCCTGGCATTCTCGTGAAGGACCGTGTGCTGCCGGTGATGGACCAGAAGGTGGACTTCAAGAAGGACGAGATCGTGGAGATGGCGTTGTCGCGGCGACCGGAGATGGTGCTTGCGCAGGCCGGCGCGGATGCGTTCCGCCTCGAAGTGTGCGCCCAGGACCGCGTGCTGCTTCGCCGCAAGGTGGCGACCTTCGCCGCCGGGGCGGACATTCACGCCCGGATGTTCCCCGCCGGCAGCCGCGATCCGGGTGGAGACTACCGGCCGGAGCCGCTGCTCCCCGAGATGCCGACGCTCATCGTGGGACGGCGGTCCGAGCGGGTGGCGCGGGCGCAGGCCTTGAGCCGCCGAGCCGACTCGGTGCGCGAAAAGGCCCGCAACCTCATCGTGCTCGAAGCCGAATCCGCATTCCTCGATTTTGAAGATGCGACCAAGAGCGTGGCCATCGCGAAGGAGGCGTTCGACGCGTCACGCGATCTGATGGACCGCGTCCGCGAGGGGTTCGACAACCCGAAGGCTCCGAAGGACCAACTCGTGATGAACTACGGCCAGGCGGCCGAGGCGCAAGCCGAGTACCACATCGCGGTGTTCCAGCACCTGTTGGACTTGGCCGCCCTCGAACGCATCACCGCGGGCGGCGTGCGGCCGGCCTTCCCCGGCCGCTGAGCGCAGACCTTGCGCGATGTGCGGGCAGTTCCCGGTAACGGTTGCAAGAGCGAGATCGCGCAACGCCCGCACCACACATCGCTTACCGCGGCGATCGGATTCGGCACGCCAGCTGCGTTGCATCCCGCATCCGCACTTCTCCGGCGGTTCCGCCTCTCGCATCGAACTCGAGGTCCACTCACATGCACACCAACGGCAAGCTGCCGCGGTTCGGCTTCCTCATCGACATGGACGGCGTTCTCTATCGCGGTCCGGAGGTGATCCCCGGCGCGGATCGCTTCATCCGCGAACTCCGCGAACGCGACATCCCGTTCCGCTTCCTCACGAACAACAGCCAGCGCACCCGCCGCGACGTGATGGCCAAGCTCGTCCGCATGGGGTTCGACGTGGAAGAAGAACACATCTTCACATCCGCGATGGCGACGGCCCGGTTCCTCGCCCAGCAGAAGCCCGGCGGCACCGCATATGTGATCGGCGAAGGCGGCCTGCTCACCGCCCTGCACCAGCACGGCTACGCGGTCGTGGACCACGATCCGGATTACGTGGTGGTCGGCGAGGGCCGCACGTTCAATCTCGAGATGGTGGAAGCGGCCGTGTGCATGATCTTCGGCGGAGCCAAGCTCATCGCCACGAACATGGACCCGAACTGCCCCACGCAGAACGGCATCCGCCCCGGCTGCGGCGCGATGGTGGCCATGCTCGAATCCGCGACCGGCATGAAGGCGTTCAGCGTGGGGAAGCCGAGCCCCGTGATGATGCGCGCCGCCCGCAAGGAACTCGGCCTCGCGACGGACGAAACCGCCATGATCGGCGACACGATGGAGACGGACATCCTCGGCGCGGTGCAACTCGGCTTCCACTCCGTGCTCGTGCTCAGCGGCGGCACCAAGGAGGAGGACCTGCCGAAGTACACCTACCGCCCGGAGGTCGTGGTGGAGTCCCTTGGCGAGTATGCGGACCTCATGGAGAGTTGCGGGTGGAACCCGCCGTGGAAGGGCACGAGGCGGTGCGAGTTGGCGTTCGTGTGAAGCCGCTAGAGTGTTCGCGATGGCGGTTGCAACCGTAATCGCGAACACGCAAGCGGCAGTCAACCTCACTCAACGTACATGAACTCATTCGAGGCGAAGAGCACGCGGCAGAAGCCACGCCATGCCAGAGGATTCGAGCCGGATTTCTTCAAGTAGGCGAGTACCGTCTCCACTTCCGTGGTCGTCGCGTCGCGGCCGAAGGCCGTGCGGTAGGCGACGCGGATGCGGGTCGCGTCGTCACCCGGTTTCGCCAGCACCGCTTTTGCGAACGACTCCGCGGCGCGGTCCGTCACCGTGCCGTTCATGAACATCAGGGCCTGCGTCGGGATCGTGGTCGCCGCGCGGGTGCCGTTCGGCACGGAGGGATCGGGGAAGTCGAAGGTCTGGAACACATCGTAGACCGCGCTCCGGACCACGGGCAGATACACGGCCCGCCGCGTGCTCTGGTAACCGTCGTAGTTGCGGTTGCCGGTGCTGGTGACGTACGACCGGTTCGGTACGGTGAGCAGCGTGCCGCCGGGAGTGCGGTCCAATGTGCCGGCCGTGGCGAAGAGCGCGTCGCGGAGTTCCTCCGCTTCGAGCCGCCGCCGGTTGAAGTGGGACAGCAGCCTGTTGTCCGGGTCTTTCGGCACGTACGCCGGTTCGCCCGCGCTGCTCATCCGGTACGCCGCGGAGTTCACGATCAGTCGGTGCAGGTGCTTCATGCTCCAGCCGGACTTCACGAATTCATCCGCAAGGTAATCGAGCAACTCCGGGTGGCTCGGGCGTTCGCCCAGGCGGCCGAAGTTGTCCGCGGAGCGCACGAGCCCGCTGCCGAAGTGACCGGCCCAGATGCGGTTCGCCATCACGCGGGCGGTGAGCGGGTGCGCCGGGCTCGCGATCCAGTTGGCGAGTTCGAGCCGCCCGCTGGACTTCGCATCGAGTGACACCGGCGTGTCACCGGCGATCACTTTCAGGAAGCGGCGCGGGGCCACGGCGCCGAGCGTGAGATGGTTGCCGCGGAGGTGGATCTTCAAGTCTTGGCCCTTGTCGTCCTCCACGGCCATGACTTCGGCGATCTTCGGCCGCGTCTTCTGGAACTCGCTCTGCTGCTTGCGATGGCGTTCGTAGTTGGCCACGGCGGCGAAGCCGAGTGCGGCGCGGAACCCCGGCTTGTCCTGGGCCACTTGGTCGCTCCGCATCTTCGCCAGCTTCGCGTCGTAAGCCGCGAGCGCGGCGACTTCCTCCTTCGAGGCGATCGGGCGCTCGTGCCACACCGCGACCACGCCGTAGTTCCGCATCGTCTTCGTGGAATAGAGGAAGCCCGCGAGCCCGTAGTAATCCGCCGCGGTGATCGGGTCGAACTTGTGGTCGTGGCAGCGGGCGCAGCCGAGCGTCAGCCCCATGAAGGCCTGCCCCACCGTGTCCAGTTGCTCGTCGATGATGTCCATTCGCATCTTCATCGGGTCGTCTTCGGCGAGCATCTTGGGCCCGACCATGAGGAACCCGGTGGCGGTGAGCCGGTCCGCGCGTTCAGCGTCGGTTCCGCCCGGCACCAAGTCCCCCGCGATCTGATCGCGCACGAACTGGTTGTACGGCAGGTCCGCGTTCACCGCCTTGATCACCCAATCGCGGTAGCGCCAGGCGTTGGCATACGAGAGGTTCTCGTCCATGCCGTTGGAGTCCGCGTAGCGTGCGACATCGAGCCAGCGGCGGCCCTGTTTCTCGCCATAAGCGGACGATGCGAGCAGGCGATCGACTTGTTTCTGCCACGCATCGGGGCTTTCATCCTTGAGGAATGCTTCGAGTTCAGCTTCGGTCGGCGGCAGCCCGGTGAGATCAAACGACAATCTTCGCAGCAGCGTGCGGCGATCCGCTTCCTTTGCCGGCTTCATGCCTGTGGCTTCGAGTTTCGAGAGGATGAACGCATCGATCGGATTCTTCACCCACGCCTTGTCCTGCACGTCGGGAACGGCCGGATTCTTCACCGGTTGAAAGGCCCAGAACGCTTTCTCCTCCGCGGTGAAGGCCCGCTCGCCGGTCTTCGGCGCGACCGGCATCGGCGTCGCCGCTTCATCCGGCCACGGGGCGCCGAGCTTCACCCACTCCGCGAGTGCGTCGATGTCCGACTGCGGCAGCTTCGTCTTCTGCGGCATCTTGAGTTCTTCGTTGTGCCGCACCGCGCGAATGAGCAGGCTCTCTTCCGGTTTGCCGGGCACGAGTGCGGGGCCGCGGTCGCCACCGGCGAGGAGCGCCTTGCGCGAATCGACGCGCAGTTCACCCGCTTGCTTCTTCTCGCCGTGGCACGAGACGCATTTCTCGACGAGAACGGGCCGCACCTTCTTCTCGAAGAAGGCGTTACCGTCCGCCGCGGTGGCGGAGCGTTGGGTGAGAAGGAGAGCGAGAGCGATGAGTGAAAAGCGGAACAAGGCGGGGCTCCGAGAACGGCGAACCGGCGGTGAGGATATTGGACTCGAAAATATGGCGGAATTCAACGTGCGGTCCGGGATTCAATTCTTGCGATAGCCCACGCGGCAGCGTCGGCGATGAGTGGATGGTTGTTGAGTGCGGTGCGAAGCGCAGGGAGTGCGGTGTCGTCGCCGGTGTTGCCGAGCACGATGGCCGCATTGCGGAGCAGACCCGGCCGGCGATTCCGCCACAGAGAGGTCTTCTTGAATCGCGTGCGGAAGCCGTCCTCATCCAAACCCAGCAGTTCGATCGCGTCCAGCGATTCGAGTGACGGATCGTGCGGGAGCACGGCTTCGTTCGGAGTCTTGCGGTTCCACGGGCACACGTCCTGGCACACATCGCAGCCCCACAGCCAACTCCCCATCGGCTCGCGAAGCTCCTCCGGGATCGGCGACCTCAGTTCAATCGTGAGGTAGCTGATGCATTTCGTCGCGTCCAGCACATGCGGCTGCGGGAAGGCCTGCGTGGGGCACGCCTCCAGGCACGCGGTGCAGGTGCCGCAGTGCGATCCGGCGAACGGCGCGTCCGGTTCGAGTTGCAGATCGGTGAGCACCGCGCCGAGGAAGAAGAAGCTGCCGCGCTGCGGGTGAATGAGAAGGGTGTTCTTGCCAATCCAGCCGAGCCCGGCGCGGCGGGCGAAGTCCCGCTCCAGGAGCGGTGCCGTGTCCGCGACCGCCCGCACGGCACACCCTGGCGCGGCGGCTTCGAGCCACGCCGCGAGGTCGTTCATGCGGTCCCAGATGAAGCGGTGGTACTCCGGGCCCTGTGCGTACTTCGCGATTTTGGATTTTGGATTTTGGATTTTGGATTCGCGACCATACTCCATGCCGAGCATCAGCACCGAGCGGACGTTTTCGAGGATGCTGTTCGGATGGCGGCGTTCGTCGCGCTGTTCGTGGAGGTATTCCATCTCGCCGGCGAAGCCGCGGTCCAGCCATTCCGCAAACTTGGGGAAGCCGTCCGCCTCGGTGGCCGGCGCGATCCCGGCCAGCGCGAACCCGCGGGAATGCGCCTCCGATTTCAACCGGGATTCGAGCGAAGCCATACCATCAGGCTACTCACATCGCCAGCCCCCGACTTGGTTGGCAATTGCCTGTCGCCGTGTCGGGATCCACTTTCCTCAGGTTCAAGCCGGCCACTTCCAGCGCGGTCCGGATGCCGTCGTCCAATTGGCGATCGGAACCGGGGCCTGTTGAGCCCCGCCATGAAACGGAATCGATGAGCCACGCTCGCTCAGGAACATCTCACGTGGGGCTTCCCGGAAGCGCATTGCGGAGCGGGCAGTTCGCGGGTGCGGGCTCGCCGCGCCGGTAACGTTCCAACAGTTCTTTGGAGCGTTGAGCCAGCATCCGCCGCACGTCGCGGCGTTCGCCCTTGATCCGAGCGATCTTCATGGAGTCGTAGGCCGTGGTTTGGTGCCGCATCCAAGCGATCACCGCGGCTTCCGCCCGGCGCTCGATCGGGATCCGCTTCGTGCGGGCGACCGTGCCGCTGCCGACCGGAGTCGCGTGATCCGAGACGGCGCATGCGAGGCGGATGGCGAGTTCCGCATGGTCCGCGTGGAAGCCGAGGTAGTTCACGACCGCAGCGTGAAAGTCCTCGACGTACTCGGCTTGGGCCTGTTCCCGACGGCGGGCGGCCGCGAGGGTCTTCTTTGCAAACTGCTCGGTGGAGCGTTCGGCGGCCAACTCAACGCGGATGCGATCCACCGTGGCCGCCGGCGCCCACACGCCCTTCGAGAACACCTTGCGTCCTTTCCGCTCCGCGACCGCCCAAGCCTCACCGGCCGCCTTCACGCGCCGCGTGAGCGCCGGGTCGCCCGGCGGGAGCAGCACCCAGCCTTCCGGCACCGGAAGGACGCGTCCATCGTGCGTCCGCACCGTGTCGGGCTTCGGGCCCGGTGAATACGACTCGTCCGAACTCGCCATCGTGCGATTCCCGTGTTCAAGCGGAATGGAAAAGCCGCCGAGGGGTGGCCTCGGCGGCTCGCGGGTTCGATCGGAATCGATCACTTCTTGCCGCACGGATCGCACGACTCGGTGCAGGCGGGCTTGCACGGGTCGCAGGCCAGGCGGGTGGAGCACAGCTTGCCGAAGAAGTCCTTCAGCGGGGTGCTCTTGCACTTCGGGCCGCAGGCGGAGGGGCACTTGTCCGGCGTGCAGGAGGAGCAGGCGCCGGTCGCACCCTTGCAGGCGTCGTTCTTGCAGCCGCCGTTCTTGCAATCCCCGTTCTTGCAGTCACCGTTCTTGCAGGGTCCGTCGCCGGCCGGCTTCTTGGTCTTGGTGTCGCAGTTGGAGCAGCCGGGGTTCTTGCAGCCGGGGCCGTCGCAGTTCTCCTTGCACGGGGCGTAGCGAGGCTTCTGAACCTTCACTTCGCACGCCACTTGGACCGGCACCTTCTTGCACACCTTCGTCGGCACCATCACCGTGGTCACGCACGGCACCTTCACACGCTCCTCGCACGGCACCTGCTTGGAGATCGTGCAGGGCACCTTCTTCGTGCAGGTCTTCGGCTTCATCACCGTCACGGTCTCGGGCGTGCACTTCGTCTTCTCTTCCGTCACCATTTTGCAGGTGGTCACCGGGATCGTCTTGGTCACGGTGGTCGGCACCATCTTCGTCACCTTCTCGGACACCTTCGTCACGTGCTCGTACGGAACGTTTTTCGTGACGGTGTACGCTTCGCGGCGCATCTCGGTGACGGGCATCACGCGGGTCACGGTGGAGGTCACGTCGCGGACGACGTGGGCGCCTTCCACGAAGACGCGGCCGGGGCCGTCGGCGTCGTAGGTGGCGGAGCCGGGGGCGAGCGAACCGAACCCGCCGCCCACGACCGTGGCACCGTTCTTGGCCTGGTTCGCGGCATCACCCGTCAGCGAGGCCGGGTCGGCGTACGCGCCTTGGGCCATGCGCTTCACGCTCACCGGAACGCGTTCCTTCACCTGCACCTCCACTTGCTTCTTCACCGGCACGGTCTGCTTCTCGCACACCGTCTTCTTCACGTACACGGTCTCCGTCACTTGCTCGACGATCTTGCGGTGATGCGTGGTCGGGCGGGTCTCGGTGTGGCTCGGCTCGCGGACGAGCTTCAGCGTGGTGCCGCACGGCTTCTGCACGGTGGTGCAGGAGCACGGGTCGAAGCTCGACTCGAAGGCCGGGACACGTTCGAGCTTGAGGCGGCCCTTCACGCACACTTGCTCGCACGCCTGTTCCGGAACCGTGCGGCACACGGTCTTCGTCTTCGTCTCGGGCACGCAGATCGTCTTGGTCACGTCCTTCTCGACGTTCTCGCAGACGGTGCGAAGCTCGGTGCGGCACACGTCCTTCATCTGCGTTTCGCAGATCGGCTTGCTCACGGCGAAGCACTGCTTGGTGACCACCGGCACGCACACCGGCTTGCACACCGTGTGCGGCACCTCGCGGTAGCACGTCTCCTGCACCTGCTTGCAGCACGGCGTCTTCACTTCGCGGACCACGGTCTCGGTGACGGGCTTGCACACCGTTTCCGAGATCGTGCGGTTGCAGGTCACGTACGTCGGCGTCGTCACCGTGTACTTCTCCTGCTTCATGATCGTCTCGGTGACGGGGACCATGACGGTCTCGGTCACGTCCTTGAAGCCGGACTCGTACACGGTCTTCATGACCGTGCGATACTCGTCGCGGTAGGTGGTCTTGATCGTGGGTTGGTTCACGATTTCCGTGCGCGTCTCGTAGCGCGTCTGGAATCGCGTTTCGGTCACGGTGTCGTAGACGATTTCGTAGCCCGGCCGGGCGGGGAGCACGAGCGGGGCGGGCGTATCGGCGAAGCCGGCGGCGGCGGCGCACAGCAGTGCGAACGCGGCGGCCGACGCGGGGAGTCGTTTGCGGGCAGTCATGAGTGTCGCCTCCTGCGACAGAACCAGTGACACAGGCCGTCCGGCCTGTGGCGCGTAATGCGGCTGGTTCTCGTATCGGAGTGCTGCGGGCGGGGGATAATGCGGCGGATCGTGCGGGTGCGGATTCCTTCGCCGCCGCGGACGGGTTCGACCATTCCTGCGAATTCATCCGCGCAGCGCGGTGATTCCGGTTGCGCGGGGAATGCGGCCCCTGAAAAGACACGGGCCGGCGACTCGATGAGCCGCCGGCCGTTCGGAGTTGCCGGATTGAGAGGTTGATCGGTGGGGCCGAGCCGGGGGCGTTCCCGGCCCGTCGGGGGGAGTCGGACTTGGATGCGAGCCGAGATCGGAGGGCCGGCCATGATTCGCCGCCGGCGTCGATCGTTGGCGACCCACGGCACTGCACCCGCCGTGCCAATTCAAATGATTGTGTGCGGCGTGGCGATTCTGCGGGGTTGCCCGACAGACCTGCGACAAATCGGAAATCCTTACAAGCCCTGCCGCGACTTTTTCGCCAAAATCGGTCGGAACGGTTGTACCGGCTTCAACGGGTTTCCGGTTGACACGAACCGGCGACTTGGTGACTAATGGAATGCAGCAAGGTGACGCGGCGACTCCCCTCAACTCGCAACCGCCGCGAAGCCTGCCCGGCCCGGGATGCCGTCCCGAGCAGCCGGCCCCGTGTGTCCGAGGAAGAGACGGCCATGATGCACTTCTCGTGCGACATCTGCGGCAAGGACCTGGCAGTGGATTCGGCCAACCGCTTCATTGTGAAGATGAAGGCCTACGCGGCGAAGGATCCCGCGGAACTCACGGACGAGGACCTGGACGCGGACCAAGTGGAGGAGATGGCCCGCCTGCTGATGGAACAGGACGACGACGACGTGCCGCCGTTGCCGGCGTGCAAGAAACTCCGCTTCGACCTGTGCGCCGGTTGCTTCCGGAAGTTCCTCGGAGACCCGCTCGGTCGCGAATCCGTCGCGAAATTCGAGTTCAGCCCGAATTGATGTGCCGGGCGCGCGGTCGTCCACGCCCGCCTCCGCTTCAGGGCATTCGGAGTCCGTCTTGGACTTTCTCGAACTCGATCCCGCACCGCCAATCCATCGGGGCTTGGGGCGATCATTTGACCGCTCTCGCTCGACGCGATAACTTGCACCCATGGATTACTCGCAGATCATCACCATCGAACCCGACAAGCGCAGCGGGCAACCGTGCATTCGCGGCTTGCGCATGACCGTCCGCGACGTGCTGGAATACCTTGCTGGCGGCATGAGTCCGCAGGAGATTCTCGACGACTTTCCGGACCTGACGGCTGAAGACATTCGGGCGTGCCTGGCGTTCGCGGCGGATCGCGAGCGCAAGCTCTGGGTGGTTCCGGCCGCATGAAGTTGCTCTTCGATCAGAATCTGTCGCCGCGATTGGTGAATCGACTCGCTGCGGAGTTTCCCGGCTCCGAGCACGTTCGCAACCTCGGAATGGCAGCCGCACCCGATCCGGTGTTGTGGATGTATGCGGCGGCGAACGACCACATCCTTGTTTCAAAGGATGCCGACTTCCAGAGCCGCGCCTTGCTCTACGGCCATCCGCCCAAAGTGATCTGGATCCGGCTTGGCAACTGCTCAACGGACGACGTCGTAACTTTGCTCCGCTCACGGCTTGCGGACATCATGGCATTTGAAGCCGATCGGACGGCATCGTTCCTCGCCCTGTCCTGACCTACACTTCCTTCATGCCGAGTGTCGTCATTGTGGGTGGCGGGCTGTCCGGGCTCGCCACCGCGTTCCGCCTGAAGCAACTTCGACCGGACATCGACCTCACCGTCCTCGAATCGCGCGTGCGGGCCGGCGGGAACATCGGCACGGAGAATCACGACGGGTTCGTCGTGGAGACCGGGCCGAACGGCTTCCTCGACCGCACGCCGGACATGCCGAACCTGTGCCGCGACCTCGGGCTCGCGAATCGCCTCCTCGCGGCGAGTGAAGCCGCCCGCAAGAATCGCTTCCTGTTCCTGAAGGGCAAACTCCGGAAGATGCCGGGCGGGCCGCTGGGCATGCTCGCATCGCCACTGCTTTCGCTCGGCGGCAAGTGGAAGCTGTTCACCGAACCGTTCCGCAGGAAGCGTTCAACCGGCGGTGAAGAGTCGATCGCGGAGTTCGTGACGCGCCGCGCCGGGAAGCAAGCGGCGGAGATCTTCGCGGACGCGCTCGTCACGGGCATCCACGGCGGCGACCCGCATCAACTCAGCGTCGCGGCCGCGTTCCCACGCTTGCCGAAGTTCGAAGCCGAAGCCGGCAGCATCATCAAGGGCTTCATGCGATCCGCGAAGCAGCGGCGAAAGGACGCCGAAGCCCGCGGCGAACCGCCTCACGGCCCGATGCGGATGTGGTCCTTCAAAGAAGGATTGCAAGTGATGACCGACGCGCTCTCCGCCGCGCTCGGCGACGCGCTGCACACCGGCATCGATGTCCGAAGCATTCGGCAAACCGTGGACGGCATGTGGAGCGTGAACGCCGGGCAGTCGCAGAAGTGGCTCGCCGATGCGGTCGTGCTCGCCACACCCGCGCCGCAACAGGCCGGTATTCTCTCGACGATCGATGCTCCACTCGCCGAGCAGATCGGAGGCATCCCGTACAACCGGATCGCGGTCGTGGCGCTCGGCTACCGCCAAGCCGATTGCCCGAACCCCGCGGACGGCTTCGGTTACATCGCCCCGCAGAACACCCGCCGCGACGTGCTCGGCGTGCAATGGTGCTCCTCGATTTATCCCGGCCGCGCTCCGGACGGTTGTGTGATGTGGCGGGCGCTGTGCGGCGGCATCCACCGCGGCGAGATGCTCGATTGGCCCGATGAGATACTGCTCCGCGCCGTGCATGCCGAGTTGAAGCTCGCCATGGGCCTCACCGGCGAGCCGGTCTTCTCGCGAATCGTGCGCTGGCCCGCGGCCATCCCCCAGTACGTGATCGGCCACTTGGACCGCATCGCGAAGATCGAGACGCTCGTGGCCCGGCATCGCGGCTTGTTCCTCACCGGGAACGCCTTCCGCGGCGTGGCCATGGGCGATTGCGCGGAGAACGGCGAACGCACCGCCGCCGCCGTTCGCGACTACTTGAACGGGCCGATTCCATGATTCACGTGCTGCGATGGAACAGTGCCGCGAACGCGAGCGGCCCCGTTCCCGAGTCCGAACTTCCGCCCGCGGCGACGGACCTGCCCGAAGGCGACGTGGTCTGGATCGATCTCGCGACTCCGACGCCGGAGGAAGAGCACCGCATCCTGAAGCAGTTCTTCCCGGTTCACACGCTGTCGCTCGAAGATGCCACGCGGCCGCGCCGGATGCCGGAGGAAGGCCCGCACCTGCCGAAGGTCGAGGAGTTCCCGGATTACCTCTTCGCGATCGTGAACCCGCTCGCCCGCGGCTTGGCGAGCAAGTTGAAAAAGGCGCCGCTCTCCGCGACCGCCCACGAGTCGCCGGCGGAGCCCGTTCACGGCTTGCACGCCAAGCACCGCCCGCAACTCAGCGCGGTACTCACCAGCCGCGTGCTGATCACGCACCACTATGAGCCGCTGGATTGCGTCGAGGAAGTGACGGCGCATCTCGCCCGCCACGGCGAGACAATCCGCCGCGGGCCGGATTATCTCTTCCACTTGATCCTCGATGCGATGGTGGACGACTACGCCGCCGTGGTGGACCGCGTAACGGGCATCTTGGACGGGCTCGAACGCGGCGTGTTCAAGGACCCGTCGCCGCAACAACTCGCGAAGTTGCTTCGCTTGAAGCGCGTTGTCTCGCGGTTACGAAAGACGCTGATCCTGGAACGCGAAGTGCTCGCGCGGCTCATGCGCGGCGAGTTCGAATTGGTGACCGAGCGCGAGATCGCGTATTACCGCAACGTGTACGACCACCTCGTGCGCTACACGGAACTCATCGAATCGGCCCGCGAGATGGTGAGCGACCTGATGCAGACTCACCTCGCGGCCGCGGGCAACCACCTGAACCGCATCATGAAGTTCCTCACGACGATCTCGACGATCGTGCTGCCGATGTCGCTCATCGCGGGCATCTACGGCATGAACTTCACCGGCATGCCGGAGATGAAGTGGGAGTACGGTTATCCCTTCGCACTCGCCCTGATGGCCTGCACGGGCCTCGGTTCGTTCCTGCTCTTCCGCTGGCGCGGCTGGCTGTGACAGTTCAATACCGCAGGCCGGAGTAAACGCTGATCAGCGGAGTCGCGCGGCCGCTCACCGGGTCGCCGCCGTCGTCGTGGCTGCGGCCGCTGAGGCCGATTCCGACGCCGGCGTTGATGCCGAGGACGAGTGCGGCTCGGTTGCCGAAGCTGTGCCGCCACGCGAGGTCGACCGTCGGCGCCAAGATCACCGCCTGGCCGTCGTTGAAGTGGAAGAGCACGTCGACGCCGGGCCCGATGGTGACCGCGTCCGCCCCGCCGCGGGACATGACCCAGCGCACGCCGGCCCCCGCCCCTTCCGACCCGCCGAACTTGGAGAAGATGCCGCCGTAGTAGCCTTCGATCTGCACGGCCGAGTTCTCGTTCACGGGCAGGGCGAAGGTCGGCCGGATACCTGTCAGTTGCCCGAGCAGCAGATCCATGCCGAACGCGGGGGCCGTGCCGCGGGCGGGAGCGGCCCATTCCCCGGTGAGCACCGCGGTCTTCTCCGGGAGCGCGGCTCCGTGCGGTTCGTCCGCACGGGCCGGCGGCGCGACGCTCGCCACGAACACGAGGGCGATCACACCGCTGAGATTCCGCTTGCACATGGGACGCTCCTTGTCACGGGACGGGCTTCCTGCCTTCCGAAAGACTGACGGAACATCCGCGCGACCCTTACAGAACACTTTCCTGTAAGGGTCGTTCGCCGGCTTCGTCCGCTTTACTGGGGTGAGGATGCTGTAGTTCCTTTCCTCCGGCAAATGAAGCAAGGAGGCTGCCATGCGAGCAATCGGGATTCTGGCCGTGGTCCTCGCCGCGTGCCCGCCTGTGAACGCCGCGGACGGTATCGGGCGCGTCAGCGCGTTGATCGAGGAGCCGAATCTGCCGCGCGACATCGTCCCCGAAGTGCCGCGGGTGGAAGCTGCGCCGCCCTCACCCGCCGCTTCGCCGCTCTTCACGGACTTCCGCTTCAGCCAGACGTACCTGCCGAAGCTCGGTTCGAACGGATTCGGCATTCACGACACGGACTTCGCCGCTCAGGTCGCGCTCCCGTGGGCTCCGTTCGAGAAGCCGCTGTTGCTGAAGGGCGGATTCGGCATGCACGCATGGGACGGGCCGGTCCACGAGCCTGGCTTGCCGGGCGCGGTGTATGACTTCTACCTCGATCTCGGGTGGAAACCGCGGCCCGCGGAGTGGCTGTTCCTCGACTTGGGAATCACGCCGGGGTTGTACACGGATCTGCACTCCTTCCCGAGCGATGCGTTCCGCCTGCGCGGCCGGGCGATGGCGATCCTCGCGACGTCCGAGCGGTTCCAGTTCGTGGCCGGAGTGCTCTACATCAATCGCGACGACAAGAAGCTGATCCCCGCGGGCGGGTTCATCTGGTCGCCGAACGAGGACACAAAGTTGCAGATCGTGTTCCCGCAGCCCAAGGCCGCGCGCCGTGTGGCGCGCTTCGGCGAGACGGCGTTCTGGCTTTACGCGGTGGGCGAGTTCGGCGGCGGAACGTGGGCCTACGAGCGGCCGGACGGGGCATCGAACTCGGTCGATTACAACGACTACCGGGCGATCCTCGGCGCGGAACTTCGCCGCGCGGACGGCTGGTCGCTGCGGGCCGAGGCAGGCTACGTGTGGGGGCGGGAACTGCTTCCGCTGAACGGACCGGTCGTGAACCCGGGCGACACGATCATGATGCGCGTGGCGTTGATCTACTGACTGCGGGCTTCGCCGAAATATCGGCCGAGCAGGCGAACGCGCCGCGCCTGGTACGCGACCGCTTCCCCCGCCGCGATCAGCGCGACCACGGCGACCGCATGATGCAGCGGAGCCGAGCGCAGTTCGCCTCGCACCGAAGCCAACCCGACGAGCACCCCGTACCCGAGCACCACGACGGCCGTGGTGAACCGCACGAGCCCGGCCCGCAGCCATAGCCCGCTGGCGGCAACGATCAGCACGTACAGCACCACCAAGGGGCTGTCCTGCCCGTGGTTGGTGGCGAGCGCCGCGGTGAGGAACAGTGCGTCCGACCCGAGCCACACGCGGGAGATGAAGCCGGTGCGATACTCCTTCCGCAGCAACGCCTGGCACAAGCAGGACGCCGCCGCCCACGTCGCAAGAATGGCGAGGATCACCGCGCGTTGCTCGGAAGCCAAGGCCCCGTCGAGCCGGAAGCGAAGGTCCGTCATCACGGCGCCGAAGGAGAGCACTGCGAGGCGGATGGCCAAGCCCGGTTCGCGCCGGGCCCACGCCACCAGTCGCTTCACCCCGCGGCGGCGTGGCGCCAGCACCGGTTCGCCGCGCCGCGCCCGCGCCAAGTCGTCCGCCAACTCAGCCGCGCTCGTGTAGCGGTCGGCCGGATTCTTCTCGAGGCACTTCACGGCGATCGCGGCTAGGTCCGCGTCCGCCACCAAGTGAATTTTCCGCGGATCCTCGGGCTCGCGCTCGAGCACCTGCACGAGAATCTCCATCGCGTTCGCCCCGCGGAACGGCGGGCGGCCGGTGAGGCACTCGTACAAGATCGCTCCGAGCGCGTAGATGTCCGCCGCGGAGCCGACTTCGCGACGCCCCGCCGCCTGTTCCGGCGCCATGTAACTCGGCGTGCCCATCACCACTCCCGTGGAGGTGAGCCCTTCCCCGGAATCGATCAGCTTCGCCAAGCCGAAGTCGGTCACCTTCGGCGCGCCGTCCGCGGCCAGGAGCACGTTTTGCGGTTTCAAATCGCGATGCACCACGCCGCGTTCGTGGGCGGCCTGCACGGCACGGGCCAGCGATTCCACCAGCGCGGCGGCTCGCTCCTTCGCGAGCGGCTTCCCCCGCAGTTGCTCCGCGAGCGTTCCGCCGGGGCAGTACTCGAGAACCAGATACGGCTGGCCCTCCCATGCGCCCGCTTCAAAGACCTGCACCACGTGCGGATGGGCGACTCCGGCCGCCGCCTCGGCTTCGCGCAGGAACCGGCTGCGATGATGCTCCGTGGCGTGCCCGCCGGCGAGGATGAGCTTCAAGGCCACGACGCGGTTCAAAGCCGTCTGCCGGCACTTGTACACGACGCCCATGCCGCCGCGCCCGAGTTCACACAGCAACTCGAAGCCCGTTGGAACGGACGGCCGCGCCCCGGATTCCGCAGTGTCGACGGCGGAATCCAGCGTCACGGGCAACGACGTGCGAACGGCTTGGATCGCGGCGCGAAGCGCGGGCAGGCAGGGATCGGGCGGAAGCTCGTCGAGCAGCGCGGCGCAACGATCGCAGACGAGCAGATGCTCTTCGATCCGCGCGGCCTCGGACGCGGGGAGGCGGCCCTGCCCGTACTCGGCGATGCGCTGCTCCGGCGGATGCGTCACCCCGAGCCTCCCGATTCCGGGGAATCGTCGCCGAGATGTTCGTGGACGACTTCCTTGAGCCGGGCGAGGACGCGGCACCGCGCGACATGGACCGCGCCGGCGCTCATGCCCAGTTCCCGCGCCACCTCCGGGCCGGGCCGCCCGTCGATCGCCGTGCGGGAGAACGCCTGCCATGTCGCTTCGCGAAACTCCTCGCGGACGCGCTCCGCCGCCCAGCCGAACACCTGCCGTTCGTACTCGCGATCCCAATCCGGTTCTTCGATGCTGGCCGGAATCTCTGCCAAGCGGGCGAGCGCGACGGAATCGCCGGCGCCGCGGTCGCGGTGCTTCGCGCTGCGGAAGTGATCCGTGATCCGGTTGCGGGTGGTGGTGAAGAGCCAGCGCCGGAAGCCGCCGTCCGGGCGGATGGCGAGGCCGGGCAATGCGACCGCGACGGTCCGCATCACATCTTGGGCGATGTCTTCGGCGTCCGCCTCCTGCAGCCCGGCGTGCCGCGCCACGCGCAGGATGAGCGGCTGGTAGAGCGAAGCGAACTCGGCCCACGCCGCGGCATCCGCCCGATCCCGGGCTCGCGCGATCAAGCTCACTCGCGTGGCCTGCGACTCGTCCATCCGACTCCTCGCGGAACGCGGATCGCGGCGTGCCTCGCTTCAACCGCAACCTGTTGTAAATTGATATGCACCGACGCCGAGGCCTCCATGCGCATCCCGATGTCATCCGCGGCAATCGCACTGTTGATGCTCGCGGCGGTTTCGACCGCGGCCGAGCCGAAGCCCTTCCCCGGCACGCCGACCAAGTGGCAGGGATTCGCGCGGCACGACTTCAAGTTGGACGGCGTCGAGGCCACGGTCGTGGTGCCGGATCGGCCGTTGCCGGGGCGGCCGTGGGTGTGGCGCGGCGAGTTCTTCGGCGCGTTCGCCGATGCGGACGCCGCACTGGTGAAAGCCGGTTGGCACCTCGCGTATGTGAAGGCTCCCGATTTGTTCGGCTCTCCCAAAGCGATCAAGATCTGGGAGCAGTTCCATGCCGCGATGGTGAAGGAGTACGGCCTGCATCCGAAACCCGGCTTCATCGGCCTTTCGCGCGGCGGGCTGTATTGCATGAATTGGGCCGCGACGCACCCGGACCGCACCCTCGCCGTGTATCTCGACAACGCCGTGTGCGACTTCAAGAGTTGGCCCGGCGGCCAAGTCAAGAAGCTCGGCACGGGCAAGGGCTCGGCGGACGAGTGGAAGAAGGTGCTCGCCGCCTACGACTTCAAGTCCGACGACGAGGCGATCGCCTACAAACGCAACCCGGTGGACAACCTGACTCCGCTCGCGAAAGCCAAGATCCCGCTCTTGCTCGTGTACGGCGACAAGGACACCGTCGTCCCCCACGCCGAGAATTCGGAAGCGGTGTTCGACCGATACAAGGCGATGGGCGGGCCGGTCGAACGAGTCGTGAAGCCCGGCCAGGATCACCATCCGCACGGGCTCAAGGATGTCGCTCCCGTCGTGTCCTTCTTCACAGCCGCACTTGGCAAGAAGTGATCGCTTGGGGTGAATCCGATGGATTCGCACGTGCTCGTGCTCAACGCTGGGTCGTCCAGCTTGAAGTTCTGCCTTTTCCGGAACTCCGGCGGCGGGGACTGGCGAATCGACACGCACGGACAGATTGAAGGACTTGGCACGTCCCCGCACTTCGTGGTGAAGGACTCCGACGGGCAGATTCGGCACGACGAACGACTCGCCGAGTCGGTTTGCGACGGCCGAACCGCGGTCGAAGTGATTTCGACGTGGTTGCGATCGCATCACCTTGGCGGCAGACTCGTCGGCATCGGCCATCGCGTCGTCCACGGCGGCCCGAAATTCTCGGGCCCGATCGTGATCACGCGTGACGTGCTGGCGGAGCTGAAGGCGTTCACACCCCTCGCACCGCTCCACCAGCCTCACAACCTCGCGCCGATCGAAGCGATCCTGGACCGCATGCCCGGCGTGCCGCAGGTGGCCTGCTTCGACACCGGATTCCACCGGGGGCACTCGGAAGTCGCCTCGCTGGTGCCCCTGCCGCGCGAGTTGTGCGCGAACGGTCTCGAACGATACGGCTTCCACGGGCTCTCGTACGAGTACATCGCGTCGGTGTTGCCCGCGGAGATCGCCGAGGGCCGCGTCATCGTGGCTCATCTCGGCAACGGTGCCAGCCTGTGCGCCCTGAAGAACCGCGAGAGCATCGAAACGACCATGAGTTTCACCGCGGTGGACGGCCTGTGCATGGGCACGCGGCCGGGTGCGATCGATCCCGGCATCGTGCTCCACCTCTTCCAGCGGCTCGGACTCGGGGTGGAGCAGGTGGAGGATGTGCTCTACAGGAAGTCCGGGCTGCTCGGAATCTCCGGCATCAGCAGCGACATGCGGAACTTGCTCGGCAACCCGGCCCCGGCGGCGAAGTTGGCCGTGGATTACTTCGTGTACCGTGCCGTGAAAGAGATCGGCGCGATGGCCGCCGTGCTCGGCGGGCTCGATGGATTGGTCTTCACCGCGGGCATCGGCGAGAACTCGACGGAGATCCGGAAGCGGATCGTCCAAGCCTCGGCGTGGCTCGGCCTCGAACTGGATTCGGCCGCGAACGAGGCCCGCGGCCCGCGGATCTCGAAGCCGGGCAGCCGTGCTTCCGCTTGGGTGATCCCGACCAACGAGGAAGCCATGATCGCCCGGCACACGCGTGTGCTGCTCGGCTTGGCTTGAACGATCTCAGCGGAAGGAGTGGGATTCGAACTTCCCATGAATCACGCGCGGAGACGGCAATTCTTGATCAAGGCGACGCGGAATCCGGCGCACTCGGCAGGAACGATCCACTCAGGAATGCCGGGATGCAGTCGCCGAGTTGCGGCATCGCATCCGGAGGCACAGCATCCCGCGTCATTGAACCCCCTCCATCGCGCTGAACCCGCGGTAACCGAATCGCAGGTAGAGTGCGGGCAACACGAAGAGGTTGAGCAGTGTCGATGTGATCAACCCGCCGAGGATGACGACCGCCAGCGGGTACTCCACTTCATGCCCCGGCTTCTGTCCCGCAGCGACGAGGGGCAACAGCGCAAGTCCCGTGGCGAGGGCCGTCATCAGGATCGGGGCGAGCCGCTCTTCGGAACCCCGCTTCACCAACTCCGGGCCGAACGGCACGTTTTCGGAATCCTCCAAGTGCCGGTAATGGCTCACGAGCATGATGCCGTTCCGCGCCGCGATGCCGAGCACGGTCACGAATCCGACCAGTGAACCGAGCGACACCACTCCGCCCGCGAGGGCCACGCCGACGACTCCGCCGACGAGGGCGAACGGCAGCGTAAACGCGACCACAAGCGTGAGCCGCCACGAACCGAAATCGGAATAGATGACGAGGATCACGCCGAGGAGCGCGAGTCCCGCGAAGAGTTCGAGCCGCTTCGTCGATTCGCGGCGGGCCGCCTCTTCGCCCAGAAACTGCGGGTGATACCCGGCATCGAACGGGACCGCCCGGACCGTTCGTTCAACATCTGCGGCCACGGCCCCGAGGTCGCGCCCCTTGACGTTGCAAGTGATGTCCAGTCTCCGAGACGCGGCCTCGCGCTTGATCTCGTTGGGCATCGGCACCACCATCACGTCGGCGACTTCACGCAGTCGCACTTGCACGCCGGCGGGTGTGTCGATGGGCAGCGCCTGAATTGCGGCGAGGTCCGAACGGCACGCGGGAACTCCCCAGACCACCACGTCGAACCGCTTCTGCGATTCGTACACCTCGCCGACCTTCGTGCCGCGAAGCAGCGTCGTCGTCGCCCGGCGAACGTGGCCCGGAGTGAGTCCGTAACGCTCCGCGGCTTCAGGTCGCAGTCGCACCTCGATCTGGGGCAACAGCACCTGCGATTCCACCTTCAAATCGCTGACACCATCGATTCCCTTCATTGCGGCTTCGACCTCTTTCGCCTTTGCACGCAGAACGTCGAGATCGGGGCCGAACAACCGGACGACGATGCTCGAACTCGATCCGGAGAGCACTTCCTTGCTGCGTTCCTTGAGGTAGGTCTGAACGTCGCAAAACATGCCGGGGTAGCCGTCCATCGCGGTTTGGATGCGCTTCAGCGTGGCGGGGTAATCCACATCCGGGTCGATGCTGATCCACAGTTCCGTGAAGTTCGGGCCGTACACTTCGTCCGCAACTTCCGCCCGGCCGATGTGCGATCCGAAGTTCCGCACCCCGGGGATGGACCGGAGTTCGCGACTGGCGCGGATCGTCATGCGGTCCATCTCCTCGATCGACGCCCCCGGCTTGGCGATGAAGTGCATCAGGAAGTCGGTTTCCTGAAACTCGGGCAGGAACTCCGAACCGAAGCGCGAGGCCGCGGCGGCGCTCAGGGCGAAGGCCGCGACCACGACGCCGAGCGCTGCGAACGGACGCCCGACGATGTGCGGCAGGATCAGAGCGTAGGAGCGGCGCAGAACTCGGGCGAGCGGGGCTTCGGAATCGCGGCTCCGCGTGCCGGTCAAGAGCATGTACGAAAGCGCGGGTGTGACCACGAGAGCGACCAGCAGCGACGCCAGGATGGCGAGAATGTACGCGAGCGCCAGCGGACGGAAGAACGAGCCGGCGATGCCCTCCAGGAAGAAGATCGGGAGAAAGACGAGGATCACGATGGCCGTGGCGTAGACCACGGCGCTTCGCACTTCCAGTGATGCGTCAACGACCACCTGGAACGCGGAGTGAGGGTTCCCGGCGGCCCGGTTCAGCCGCAATCGCCGGACGATGTTTTCCACGTCGATGATCGCGTCGTCCACGACCTCGCCGAGGGCGATGACGAGTCCTGCGATCACCATCGTGTTCAGAGTGATCTCGAAGGCGGTGAGCACGACGACCGCGGAGACGAGAGACAGTGGAATCGCGGTGAGGCTGATCAGGGCGGTTCGCCAGTCGAAGAGGAAGAGCACGAGGATGGCGACGACGAGGCCGCAGCCGACGAGCAGGGCGTGGCCGAGGTTGGCGATGGCCCTCTCCACGAACGTTGCCGGGCGGAAAATCGTGGGATCGACTTCGACACCGACGAGGCCCGGCTCCAAATCCCGGAGCGAGGCTTCGACCTTGCGCGTGACTTCGAGTGTGTTCGCGTCCGGTTGCTTCTCCACGATCAGGAGCAGGCCGGGGCCGTCGTTGATGATCGCGTCGCCGATCGGAGGCGGCGAACCGAAGCCGACCTGCGCCACCTCGCCGAGACGGACCGGGGCATTGTTCTGAAACGCGACGACGGTACGGCCGAGGTCCTCCGGGTTGCGAATCATGGAGCGATGCCGAACCGCGAGCCGCTGGTTCGGCTTGTCGAGGAATCCACCCGATTCGAGGACCGCGGCGTCGGTCGATGCACGCACGATCTGGTCGAGCGAGATGTTCTCCGCCCGCAAGCGGTCGGGATCGACCAGCACCTGATATTGCTTGTCGCGCTGGCCCCAGATCGCGACGTTCGCCACACCGGGTACGGACATCAGCTTCGGGCGGATGGTCCAGAGTGCGAGCACGGTCAGATCCTGCTGCGATTTCGTCTTCGACGAAACGCCGATCTTCATGACGCGGCTCAGTGATGACAGCGGTTGAAGGATGACGGGAGGCCGGGCGACGACGGGGAGGCGCGGAGCTTCGGCCGCGACTCGCTCCTGGACGTACTGCCGGGCCTTGTGAATGTCCGTGCCTTCGTCGAACAGCAGCACCACGGACGACAAGCCGAGCACGGACTTCGAGCGGATCGTCTTCAATCCCGGTGTGCCGTTCAGGGCATTTTCGAGAGGCACGCTGATCAGGCTTTCGACTTCATCCGTGGAAAGGCCGGGGGCTTCGGTCTGAATCTCGACCTTCGGCGGAGCGAACTCGGGAAACACGTCCAACGGTGCGGTGCGAGCCGTACGGATGCCGAAGCCGATGAGCAATGCGCAGAGCGCGACGACGACCACGCGGCCGCGGACGGACGACGCGATCATCCTGCTCAGCATCGGGACGAGCTCCTACTTGATGAATCCAGTTTCCGCGCCGAACAGTTCCTGTACGCCGATGTTCACGACTTTGGTTCCGACCGACGGACCGCTCGAAAGCACCGCATCCTCGCCGGCCGTGTACTGAACGGTGACGCGACGACGGGCGAAGGTCCGCGGCCCGGCTTCGATGTAGACCCATGTGCCGCCGTGAACGTCGAAGACGATTGCGGACCACGGCACGACGGACGACTCGTGTGCATCCGCGAGCGGGATCGCGACGCCGAGCCGTTGCCCCGGAGTGAGCCGGCCGTCCGCGTTCGGCAGTTCGTAGAAGTGATCGACGGTGGCCGCGAGGGGGTTGGCCGAGGGTGGCGCGGCCACTGGTTTCGCCGAGATCAGCTTCGTGCCCGGCGGCGCAGAGAGTTTGCCGACTTGGGCCGACTCGTCGCGGTTCACGCCGTCCACCTCGCCGACCGGCAGTGGGACGCGCACCCACACGGTGGAAAGATCAACGATCTCGAACAGCGCCGCGCCGCTGGGAACCGTCTGGCCCGGAAGTGCGGAGACGACGCGGAGCAACCCGTCCTGCGGGGCTGTGATCGAGATCGGGGACGCTGTTCCGGCCTCGGCGTCCCCGACGACCTTGAACAGGATTGCGCGGCGAGCCGTGGCTGCGTCCAGCGCTTTCGTGGAGACGTCGAACGCGGCTTGGGCTTCATCCACCATGCGCTGGCTGCCTGCGCCTTCCTTGGAAACACGTTTCGCGCGGTCCAGCGCGATCCGCGCGAGTTCGGCCTGCGCCTTGGCTGTGTTCACTTGGCCGTCCGCATCGGCGAGCGAAGCGGAAAGCTGGGCGCGGCCATCGGGCGTGAGCAAGGGTAACAGTTGAACCACCGGCTGCCCGGCCTTGATGACCTGTCCGGCCTTCGGGACGCCTCCCGCGGGCGACTTGAGCGAACCGCCGAGCGGGGCGGAAACGAGGATCGCGCGGCCGACCGGAATCGTCACCTCGCCCCCGTACACGCGAACGCGGCGGACGGTCTTCTTCTCCACCGCAGCAAGTTTCAATCCGAGCCGCTGCTCCGCCGCTTCGGACAGAGTCACGGTGTTGAGATCGTCTTCCTTCACCACCTTGGAGACGGTCGCGGCCGGTGGCGGCTTTTCGCCCGACGAACTGCTCGGCTTGGCAACAATGATCCGCCATGCACCGGCGGCGACGAGCGCGGCAATGGCCAGCATCAGCATCGAAGATGCGAAGCGGTTCATGGGTGAACCCCCGCGGGACGCCACTGCGGTTCCGCCGGCTTTGGCGCAGGTGGCGGCGAGAACGAGGCAGGCACCACCGGCGTCGGCACGCTCGGAGGTTCCACTGGCTTCGAGTACGGCACCTTCGGAACCGGAGCGGTCGGCGGAGCAGGAACACCGAGTAGCTTGCGGCCCGTGCTGCGCTCAAGCTCCGCCCAGAACCGCCGCAGGTCCGCGACCAACTGCGCTTCGCGGAGGTAGTTGTCCAGCAGTTGTCGAGTGGTTTCGAGAACGATGAAAATCGTCACGTTCCCTTCGAGATACGCGGCTTGCAAGCGACGGATCGCGGCTTCGACCTCCGGCCGCACCTTGCTTCGCAACCATTCCAGCTCCGTGCAGGCCTGCCGGTACTGGAGGTGGCTGCGTTGCACATCCAAGATGATCTGGTTCGCGACCGTCTGCCGGTTCCGTTCCGCGCGTTCCAGTTCGGCTTCTGCCCTCGTCACGCCGCCCTGATTGCGGTTGAACAGCGGCACGGTGAATCTCAGGGCCGGACCGAACACATGGCTGCCGGTGCCGCTCGTCGCGTCACCCAAGCCGAGCAACCGCACCCAGCCGAGTTTCGCGAAACGGACTCGTGCCCTCGCTGCCTCGACGGCCTGGATCGCGGCAAGGGCGTCGGGACGCGACTGCAGCGCTTCGTTCATCAGGGCTTCGAGATCGAATGTCTGGCAGGCGGGCGGCGGGCTGGGGTCGAGGTTGAGCGAGGGCCGATTCGACCCGAAGCCCATGAGGTTTCGCAGACGCTCCTCCATCACGGGCACATCGTAACTGGCGCGGAGGGCGTCCTGCTCCGCTTGGAGGGAGTCGATGCGGGCGGTTGCGGCTTCCTGTGGCGAAATGTCCCCGGCCTTGAGTCGCTTCTCCGCCAGTTGCGAAATCAGACCGCGTATCTTCACCGACTCGCCGGCGACCCGCAGGCGTTCCTTTGCCAGCAGCACATCGGCATAGGCTTGGCGAACGTCGCGGATCAAGTCGAGACCGGCCTGCGTCAGCCGTTCGGCGGTGCGGTCCGCTTCGTGTTCGGCGGACTTCACGCGGATCGGCCGCAGCCAGATCGCCTCGATCGGGAAGTCGAAGAGGTACTTGAATGGCTTGTCCGTCATCGGGAAGAAATAGACGAACTCGGGGTTCGGCAGCAGCCCGGCTTGGATCAGGTCGCCGCGGGCGAGGCCGAGGTCGGCGAGCAGTTCATGGAACGCGGCGTTGTTCCAGAGCGCGATGGCGATGGCTTCGTCTTCGGTCACGCCGTCGTCCAGCGACGCACCGGGGGGCAAGGTGAACTCGCCGGGCGCGGTCTTGCTCGATACGGTCTGTTGGAATCGTTCCGCGATGCGTGTGGACACGTCAGGCCGGCCGGGCGCGGGAGGCGCGGTCTGGCAGCCTGCGAGTGTGAGCAGAATGATCGGAACGGCCCGATGCACGAAGCCTCCGGAATGCGTCACCTCTCTTATCGGACCCCGGTGGACCCTGACTTTTGTGCGGATCGCGAAACCTGGAGAAGGTCGGTCGGGGCATTTCCGCAGTCAATCGATCGAAGCGAACAAATGCCGAAGACGGATCGATATCACGGCAAAGGGAGCCAACTCATGTCTTCGGCCGGGAGCATTGAGCGAAGGCGCAAGGACCGAAAGACTGCAGGAACTGCAACCTTCGAAAAGCCCCTGAGGCAGGTCGGGTTGCGCCGGATCTTGTGACTTGCCGCGACAGACTGCAAGAGCATTCAGCGGAGGGAGTGGGATTCGAACCCACGAACGGGACAGGCCCGTCTCCGGTTTTCAAGACCGGTGCATTCAACCGCTCTGCCATCCCTCCGAAACTGCGAACCCGATGTCGCTTGGGCCAGTCTACCGCCCCTGCGCGGAAGCGTAAAGCGACAGTCGGCGGATGTCGCTCATGTGCCGGGCAGTCGTTGCGTGAACGCAAACTATGCGACCGAGTCGCCCGGACCGAAGTTCGGGGAATCCGGCCTGCGCCCCCGATCGAGCGGTCGGAGTGAGCCATCCGGCCGAACAATGTGCGTCAAATGCCTTTGCACATTCCCGGCGGACCCCGCTAAGATGGTGCGGACGGCTGCGCCAGGCGGTTGTTTCATCACGTCATTCGTCCGGTTCGCGCGGGAGTTCCCATGACGACCTCGTTCAAGGTTCCGTGCCCGAGTTGTGAAGCCAAGGTCACGATCAAGAACCTGAGCCTGATCGGTACGAAGGTCGAATGCCCCAAGTGCAAGTACCGGTTCAAGGTGGAGGAACCCAAGGACGGTGCGGCCGCGGCTGCGCCGGCGGAGGCCCCCGCTCCGGAGCCGAAAAAGGGCTCGGCCAAGAACAAGAAGAAACTCGTGGCCGGCGTGCTCGCCGTGCTCGGCGTCGGCTTGCTCGTCGTCGGCGGGATGGCGATCTTCGGTGGAGACGACAAGAAGCCGAGCGGCGGAGGAAAGGGCGGCGGCAACGTCTCCCCCGGTGGCTTCTCCCAAATGACACCGCCCAACGGCGGCGGCAGCGAGGATCCCAAGAAGGACGAGAATGCGGACGACAAAGACAAGAAGCCCAAGAAAGCGTCGTCGGTCGCCTGGAGCGACAAGGACACGACGAACCTCCTGCCCGGCGCATCCGTCGCCGTGTACCGGTTCGACCTCGAGAAACTCCGCCTCACCCCGCTGGGCGTGACACTGTTCGACGAGAACACCTCCAACTTGTTCCGCAATTCGTTCGCCGCCAAGGCCGACACCACCTCCGTGATTCTGCCGAACGTGGAGCAGTACTACCACTGCATTGTCGGGGAGAAGGAACGGGCCCCGATCGGGCTCATCCGCTGGAAAGATCCCGTCGCCGAGAGCGAACTCGCGTTCCAAGGTGCGGGCAAGGCCAAGGATGTCAAGAACTTCAAACTGATCCCGGTGGCGAACAATCCGTTCCTCTCGGCCATCGGGCAATCGCTGGCGGGTCGTTCGCTGTTCGCAGACGCCTACGTGTCGATGCTGCCGAGTGCCGCGGTCTCTCTGGCGGTCTGCGTCTACGACACGCAGCACCTGTTCATCGGCGAAGCCGCCGCGTTGGAGAAGTTCCTCGGCGGATTGAAGGACGGCTACCCTGCGTTCCAGACGATCTTCAAGAAAGAGACACCTCCTCCGGCGCCGATGCCGAAGGAGCCGATGACGGGTGCGGGCCCCGGAGTGGGCGCGGCCGTCCTGCCGATGCCCGGCGCCGCCCATGCCCGCGGCACCGATGGCACCTGTCGCCCCGGCTGTTCCGGCCGGCCCGACGAACACCGGAAAGGAATACACGAGCAACCCCAAGTACCTCTCCGTGTCGGGCGATCTCGAAGCGTTTGCTCAACTCCTCGGAGAAGGAGCGGGAGACGCTTCGAGCATCGTGCCTGGCGGAGAAGTTCGACAACGCCGTGTACCCGCGAACCGGCTTGAAGCGGGACTACGCCGGCATCGCGAAGATGCTCGACCCGGTGTTGGACCGCACGGCGTTCATCGGGATGAACCTCACGAACTTCACCCCGCGGCAGTGCCAGTTCAGCGTGAAGCTGATCGGCAAGTCCGCCGAGGCGGCGAAGCAGATCGCGATCGAGCACCTGACGCCGACCCTCAATGACACCGCCCCGATCCTGTCGCTGCTGCTCGACACGAACTTCGTGCTGCGGAACTACGCGGACCCGAACGCGAAGCTGCCCGGCTCGGAAATTCCGGGCGGGTTCGGCCCCCCCGGCAGCGGGCCCGGCGCCGGCCCTCCGCCCATGCCCCCCCCGGGCAGCGGGCAAGGCGGTGCGGGCGCGGGACCGCCTCCTCCGCCTCCGGGCGGCGGCGGCAGCAGCTTGGGACCGCCTCCGGGCGGCGGGCCCGGTCCGAAAGGTCCCGGCCCGATGGGCCCCGGACCCGGACCGATGGGGCCCGGACCCGGACCGATGGGGCCCGGACCCGGACCGATGGGGCCCGGACCCGGGCCGGGCGGCAATCAGCCCATGACGCCGACTCCCGCCGGTTCGGACTCTCGCATCGAGATGCGCCTCGTCGACTTCGACGTCACGATTCACGTCACCGTGAATTGGACGGATGAAGTGTATGGCCGCGTCATCATCCCGCGGCTGTTCGGTTTCGCCAACCAAGTGAAGGGGAAGACGAGCGTCTACGCGGGAGGCACGAGTTGGACCGGGCTGTCGTCCGCGATCCAGGCGTATGTGAAGCAAAACAATCGGTTCCCGGCGGCCACGCGGGTGCGGCCGAGCGACACTTCGCGCCTCGGTTTGGGCTATCCGCCGATCCAGAGGCTCAGCTTCTTCACCGAGTTGCTGCCGTTCCTTGGCCGCGCGAACATCGGCAACCAGATCGTCGCCAACGCCTCGTGGTTCGATGCCGCGAACCTCGGAGCGGCGGAAGCGTGGGTGCCGGAATTCCTGGTGGACTATTACGACCAATCCGCGTGGCGGGCGTCTTCGCCGCTCGCGCCGGATCGCGTGCTCGGCGGCACGAACTTTGTCGCGGTCGCCGGCGTGGGCCGCGACGCCGCCCGGTTCGACCCCAAGAACCCGGCCCAAGCCAAGCTCGTCGGGCTCTCCGGTTACGACTGGGGTTCGCCGGTGGCGGACGCGACGGACGGCCTCGCGAACACGATCTACTTGATGCAGATGCCGCCGAAGATGACCCGCCCGTGGGCGGCCGGCGGCGGCGCGACCGCCGTCGGCCTCAACCCCGAGGATCCGATCGCGGACTTCAAGCATCAGCGGCCGGACGGCCAGTGGGGCACGTACGCCATCATGGGTGACGGCGTCGTGCGGTGGATCCCGGCCAACATCAAGCCGACGGATCTGCTCGCTCTCGCCACCCGCGCCGGCGGCGAGAAGCTCTCGGCCCCGCTGGACACGATCGCCCCGCGCCGCGACGGCAAGACCGCCGAGTTGAAGACGGACGCGAAGCTGCCCGATCCGGAGCCGAAGGCCAAGCCGGCCGGCCCGGCCGAACTCGCACCCGCCCCGCGCAGCAAGGAATGATCCCTCGCCGAGCGGGGAGGGCGTGAGCCCTCCGTGCGAGCGGGCCCAGCGTTTATGAGAGACACGGAGGGCTTACGCCCTCCGCCCAAGAACCCGGTGCGAAACCGGGTTTCTCTTTTTCAACAAGGTTGAACGTGCTCATCCGCCTTTGGAACCGTTGGTTCGGGGAGCCGCTGCGGCAGGTCGAAGCCGACTCGCTCGCGTGGCGTGCCTCGGACGCCGGCCACCGCCTCGACGGGAAGACGATCACCGTCATCCTCGTCACGGCCGTGTGCCTCACGATCCAGAACTTCGCGATGTCGCCGGACCGCTGCACCCCGCTGTGCGGGTTCGTGGCGGAACTCGTGGACGGCCCCGACGCGCGCAGCCGCGTCGTAGCCACTTTGAAGGAGTGGAGCCTCGACCAGGGTTCGCGGCTCACGTGGGCCGGCTCGTGCATGATCCTCACGTACACGGTGCTGCCGATCTTCGCGATCAAGGTGCTTTTCCGCGAGCGGTTGCTCGATTACGGCTTGGGCCTCCGCGGCATCGTGAAGGACTGGCCCGTGTACCTTGCTTTCGCCGCCGTGATGGCTCCGCTCGTTTACCTCTTCTCCGCGGAAGAACGCTTCCAGAACATCTACCCGTTCTACCGCATCGACTCGCGGGACGAGGTGAACGCGGTGTTCTTCCGGTGGGAGGCGATCTACGCGATTCAGTTCATGTCGCTGGAGTTCTTCTTCCGCGGGTTCATGGTGCACGGCACGAAGCACCGCTTCGGGGCGTATGCGGTGTTCGTGATGGTGATCCCGTACTGCATGATCCACTACCACAAGCCGTGGCCGGAGGCATGCGGCTCCATTCTCGCCGGTGTGGGATTGGGCGCGGTCAGCCTCGTGACGCGTTCGGTGTGGCCCGGCGCGGCGTTGCACATCTTCGTGGCCTTCGGCATGGACTTCTCGACGCTCTACCGCCGCGGCATGATCGGGTGATCTCTTCACCTCTCCCCGTTGGGGAGAGGTCGCCATGCTGATGCAAATGCATCAGCATGGCGGGTGAGGGTTCTGGCTTCGAAGCCTGCCCCTCACCCGGCTTGCGAACTGCATTCGCAGTTCGCAAGCCACCTCTCTCCCCAGCGGGGAGAGGGTGAAGAACATCCAATCACCACCGCCCTTGATCGGCGGTGTCCCGCACGGAAGCGGCGGCATGCACGCCGGTCGGAGCTTCGGCGTCGGTCTCGCTCAGGGCGAAGGGCGGGAACGGAATCTTCGCCAGCATCGGCTCGCGGAAGCTCGGCTGGTACAGCAGCTTCTCCTCGGGTTGAAGCTGGGCCGCGGCATCGCGGGCCGAGCGGCCGAGAAATTTCCACACCTCTTGCCCGAGTTCCAGCGTGCCGCTGCGGCCGATGGCCCGCACCGCGGCATTCTCGATCACGCGGGGCTTCACCAGGCTCGCCTGCTGCTGCGCGCCGAGCAGGATCACGCCCTGCGAGCGGCCCTCCGCCGCCACTTCCTCGATCTGCGCCGTGATCGGATCCGAACTGTCTTTCGGCGCGAACCGGTTCAACTCGTCCAGCGTCAGCAGGTACTTCAGCCCCTTCACTTGCTTCCGCGTCTGGTGCTGCATGATCTGCCGGAACACGGCGGCCACGACGAAGCGCTGCAAGGATGGCGCCCGTGAGAGTCCGTGGAGATCGATCACGATGGGCGAATCGACACCCGTGCTAGGCAGCACGAGCGGGTTTCCACGCGGCTCCTTGTTCCGCAATACGCCCTCGCCCTCGTGAACGATGTATTTCAACCGGCGGAGAAACTTACCGCGCGTCCCCTTGTGCGAATCCGGCGACACGGCCGCACCCAGTTCCTTGAACTTGCCGATGAGTTCCTCGAACGTCTGCGGCACGTCGCTCGCGGTGCTCAGCTTCGGCACGCCACTCGTTTCGAACGTGAGCCACTCCTCCACGTCCGCGATCAGCCCGCCGAAGTTCGGGTCGAAGATGTCGTCGTCCGAGAACAGGAAGTGGAAGAGGCCGTGCTCGATGATGTCCGCGAGGGACCAACTGTACGGCTTCACGTCCTTGGTGCGGCCGCCGGTGGGCACCGGCGTGAGCAGTCCCTTCTCCTGTGGGGCGTAGAACGCGGGCTTGTGGAACGGCTCCGGGTCCGGCACGCCGCTGTCCTTCCAATCGGCGCGATTCTGCAGTTCGTCCTTGCGGAAGTCGCGGTTCCAACGATCGATGAAGAACAGGTCGAAGTTCTTGACGTTGAACACGACGGGCACCACTTGCAGGCGGTGCGGATCGCCGGGGCGTTCGAGTTGCTGGCGCTTCGCTTCACGGAGCAGAAGCCAGTTCAGCGTGAGCAGCAGCGTGGACTTGGTGCCGAGGCCGGCGATGCCGTTGACGTTGAGATGCCCGCCGTTCTTGCCGAGAAGGAAGTCGAGGTCGATGGCGGCCTTGCCGGCGTACTCGGTGCCGCCGTTGCGCAGCAGGCCGACGTCGAGCCGCTGGCCCATCTTGTCCAGCCCGTAGCCGCGACCCGCGTCCACGGCACCGGCGAGCAACACTTCGCTTTCTTCCGTGGGCGGCGTGTGGGCGACCGGATCGGTGCGCAGGATCGCGGCCTCGGCATAGGTCACGCCTTCGGAATCGAAGGGCGGCTTCTCCGTGGTGCGGCCGTCGAACCGCGCCGATTCCTCGTGAACATCCCGCTGCCGCGACCGGCGGTACACTTCGAGCACGATCGCGACGAACTTCACCTCGCGCCCGCCGACCGTGCTGGTCGTCGTGACGATCTGCGTGCGTTCGACGGACTTCGAACGATCGACCCAGAAGTAGAACTTGCCGCTGGTGGATTCGTGTTCGGGCGGCGCGGACACGCGGCCGAGGGGTGTTGCGGACATGGTGCGGTCCCGTGAAGCGAACCGACGTGTTGTACGATCAGAACACCGCGGAGGAACCCTTGGAGCGTTCCGCGGAGGGGGGCGGAGCCGGGATGTGACTGGCCGAATGGATCGGCGACGGGGAACCGCGCCCCTTCAACCCCGGCTGCGGGCCGGGTGTGGAGCGCAGCACGTCCGGCGGGGCGCCGTTGGCCCACGCCACGACACGACGCGCCACGTCGGCCGCAGCCTTGCTGTTCGATGCGGGAACGCCGCCCGCCGGCAGGCCCAATTGGATCCCGAGCACGTTTTGCAAGATGAGCGCGATCTGCACGGCCAGTTCGCGGTTCGGTTGGCGGGCGAGGCCGCGGAGCACGTCCACGCCGTCCGGGTCGTTCGGGTTCGCCCGCAGCATCACCTCGGCGGCGAACAACCGCATCGGTGCGGGCTGGTCCGGATTCGTGAGCCGATCCAAGAGGTCCGGGCCGAGCATGCGGTGGTCGCGGAGCAGCGCGGCGAGTTCGATTCGCAGGGCGGGCGGGGCGTCGGCGTCGAGCATGCAGCCGGCCAGTTCGCTGGCCAACTCGGGGCGCGTCCCATCCTGCAGGCCGCGGTGATACTGTTCGCAGAGCGTTTGCACGGAACGCGTGGAGAGCGGCGCGCCTTCCGCGGCCCACGTCGTGAGGTCCGCGATGGCGGCGGCGGGCAACCGGCCGGCTCCAAGGAACAGCGGGCCGTCTTCTGCCAGTTTCGGATCGGCGAGCGCGTCGTGGAACGAATCCCGCGAGTACGGCCAGCGGCCTTCGCCGCCCCAGAGCAGGGCTTCGGCCGCGGCGTGCCGGACTTCGGCCGCCGGATCGCGGAGGAACTCGCCCAACGCGGCGATCAGTTCCACGGTTCGCACGCCGGCCAAGGCGTACGCCGCCGCCGCCCGCACCGCCGGTTCCGAGGATTCGCGACCGATCTTGAGCACGAGCTCGGCTTCGCCCGGCCGCCAGTGCGAACGGAATTCGAGAGCCCCGAGCGCGGCGATCCGCACCTGCGGTCGCGGGTCGGAGAGCAGGGCGAGCGCAGGCCCGGCTTCCTCCTGGACCGCGTTCCGCAGCGCGTCCGCCTCGGGAATGGTGCGACAATCCATCAAGTGCAACGGCCAGTGCGTGCGGCCGGCGATGCGGCGCGTCCACTTGTTCGCCCGGCGAAGCGGTTCGGCCCCGGTTCGCGTGAGATCGTGCAGGGCGATCAGCCCCACGGCCCCCAGCAGCAAGAGGCCCTCGCCCACATGGACGGCCCAATCGGAGACGCCCCGCGTCGGTAGCCAAAGCCACCCGAGCGCGACGAAATATAGCACGACGACGGAGGCGGATACGGGCGGCCGCCAAATCGGATGCGCCCGGAGGAAAATGAGCAGGAAGAGACCTTGGACGCCGGCCCCGACCGCCAGCGGCATGGAGTTCAGGCGATACGCGAGAAGTCCGAGCAACGCGGCGGGCGTCGCAAGCAAAAGAAGGCTCGCAATCCACGGCAGGAACGCGAGTCGGTGCGAGGATGTCCGGACGGCCCAGCGCATGGTGCGCGACTCCGCAAGCAAACGAACTTAGGTCGGAATTTGCGCCGGGTCAAATGACGTGTCGGAGCGTTTGTCGTCGGCGTGGCTTCAAAGCGCCTTCAAGGAGTCGCGGGCCGCGGCGACCGTGGCGTTCACGTGTTCCACGGTCATGGGTGCGGAGAGGAACGCGGCTTCGAACTGGCTGCACGGCAGATAGAAGCCGCGGTCCATCATTTCCCAGAAGAAGCGGCCGAATCGCTTCACATCCGCGGTCTTCGCCGTGTCGAAATCGCTGACGGGCGTGCCGGTGAAGAACAGCGTCCACATGCTGCCGAGCCGGTTGAACTGGAAGGGCAGGCCGGAGTCCGTCGCGGCGGCGCGCAGGCCTGCCTCCAACTTGGAGCCGAGTTCATCGAGCTTTCCGTAGGGAGGGTTCTTCTTCAGCTCGTGAAGCGTGGCGATGCCGGCGGCCATGGCCACGGGGTTGCCCGAGTTCGTGCCCGCTTGGAATACCGGCCCCGCGGGCATGATCTTCTTCATGATGTCCGCGCGGCCGCCGAACGCGCCCACGGGGTACCCGCCGCCCACGATCTTGCCGAGAGCGGTGATGTCCGGGGAATCGCCGAGCAGTTCCTGGGCGCCGCCGTACGCGAGGCGGAAGCCGGTCATCACTTCGTCGTAAATGAGCAGGGCACCGTGCTGCTGGGTGAGCGAGCGGAGCTCCTTGCGGAACTCGGGGCTCGGCGGCACGAGGCCCATGTTTCCGACCACCGGTTCGAGAATGACGCCGGCGATGCGGTCGCCTTGGGCGGCGAACAACTCGCGAAGGGCGCCCGCGTCGTTGTAGCGCATCACGATGGTGTCGTCGGTGCAGCCGCGGGGCACGCCGGGGGACGTGGGCACGCCGTGCGTGAGCGCGCTGGAACCGGCCGAGACCAGCAGTGAATCCACGTGCCCATGGTAGCACCCGGCGAACTTCACGATCTTGTCGCGGCCGGTGAAACCCCGGGCAAGGCGGATCGCGCTCATTGTCGCTTCCGTGCCGCTCGACACGAAACGGACCATTTCAATGGAGGGAACCGCTTCGACGACGAGTTCGGCGAGTTCGGTTTCCTTCTCGCACGGCGCGCCGAAACTGGCACCGTCCTTCACAGCGGCGATCACGGCTTCCACCACCGCGGGGTGGTTGTGCCCGAGGATCATCGGCCCCCACGCACCAACGAAGTCGAGGTAGCGGTTCCCGTCCACATCGTGGAGCCACGGGCCGTTGCCGCGGGCGATGACGATCGGCGACCCACCGACCGCACCGAAGGCGCGGGCCGGGCTGTTCACCCCGCCGGGAATCACGCGTTGTGCACGGGCGAATGCAGCCGCGGAATGGGAACGGTTCATGTCTTCAAGCCTTTGTCGCGGAGAATCGCTTCCGCCCACGCGTGCTGCTCGGCGGTCAAGGGTGGATCGCACGGGTCATCGTAGCGGAGTTGACGGGAGTATCGACGATTGTCGTACGCGCGGTCCAGCAGAGGTTGGAGGTCGACGTTCACCGGGGCTTGGCTCGCGAGCAGAGGCACAGGAACCACCGGCAATCGCTCGTTCACCGCTTCGAGAAACTCTCGCTGCTTCTGCCGATAGGCGGCACGGCCCGCACTCCCGGCAGTCTTGTTCGCCAAGGAGAGCACCTCGATTGCCGTCACACGTCTGGCATCGCCGGACGAGCGGATCTCGATGTAGTTCTCTTCGAAGGGCTCTTCCTGCGGCGAATCCAGCACCGCGACCCAGCCCGCATCCAGCACGGCAATCGTACCGCCGGAACCCTGTGCGGCCTCGGCGCGGTCGAACACCGACACGTCGGGTTCGCGACGCTGTTCCTCGACCCACACCCGCGTGGCCGCCCGTGCGAAGTACGGCTCGGGCAGCTTGGCGTTCAACTCGTCGCCCAAGTACGTGATCAGCGTGCCGTGCAGGTCGGGGAACACGTCCGGCGATTCGAGCCACGGATCCATCCCGGGAAACGGCGAAGGCATGCTGCACCTCCCGGAGCATTTTAACGCATCAATCGATGATCTTGCTGAGCGGGTACTCGACGATGCCGCAGGCGCCGGCCGCCTTCAGTTTCGGCACCAGCGTGCGCACCTGATCTTCGGCGAGGATTGTCATCACATCCACCCATTCGGGGTCGGACAGGCCGCTGATCGTGGGCTTCTGCAGGGCCGGGAGCACGGACAGCACTTTCTCCAAGTCCGCCTTCTTCACGTTCATCATGAGCCCGACGCGGCCTTCCGCCGCCATTGCGCCGCGGAGCATCAGTACCAGATCGTCCATCTTCTGTCGCTTCCACGGGTCGGCCGCGGCCGCGGGGTTGGCGATGAAGCGTGTCGTACTCGTAAGCAGATCCGCCACGATGCGCAGGTTGTTCGCCTTGAGCGAACTGCCGGTCTCGGTCACTTCCACGATTGCGTCCGCGAGTTTCGGCGGCTTCACCTCGGTGGCGCCCCATGAGAACTCCACGTTGGCCGTTACGCCGTGGCCCGCGAGCCACTTCTTCGTGATGTTCACGACCTCGGTGGCGATCCGCTTGCCTTGCAGGTCCTTCGGTTCCTTCACGGGCGAATCGTTAGGCACGGCCAGCACCCAACGCACGGGCCGCCGGCTCACCTTGCTGAAGACCAGTTCCGCGAGTTCGGTCACGCTGTCCTGGGCGTCGTTCTCCACGACCCAATCGTAGCCGGTGAGCCCGCAATCGAGCGAGCCGTCGCGCACGTAGCGGGCCATCTCCTGGGCGCGGATCAGCGTGCAGTGGATCTCCGGGTCGTCGATGGACGGGTAGTAGCTGCGGCTGGCGAAGGTGATCTTGTACCCGGCTTTGCGGAAGAGTTCCGCCGTCGCTTCTTGCAGCGATCCGGCGGGCAAGCCGAGTTTGAGCGTCCGATCCATTTCGAGTGCGTCTCCGGTGGGAACAGTTGTTGAATGGTTGGCGGCGCAGGCGGCCAGTGCTTCGCTATGTTCACTGCATGAACATCGGCGGAAAGCCGTTCCGCACGCTCTGGGACACGGCGGACGGCATCAAGGTGATCGATCAGCGGCATCTGCCGCACCGGTTCGTCACGGCCGAACTGCGCACGTCCGAAGAGGTGGCGGTCGCCATCCGCGAGATGTGGGTCCGCGGCGCGCCGTTGATCGGCGCGGTCGCGGCCTACGGCTTGGCCTTCGCCATCGCCCGCGGCGACGACCCGGCGCAAGCCGCGGCGAAGCTGCTCGCCACGCGACCCACGGCCGTCAATTTGCGGTGGGCGTTGGATTTCGTCTTGAAGTCGGCGCGGCCGCCACTCGAAGCAGCGCGACAAGTCACTTCCGATGAACTGGAACGCTCCCGCCGCATCGGCGAACACGGGCTCGCGCTCATCCGCGACCTCGCTTCCCGCCGCACCCCTGTGAACATTCTCACGCACTGCAACGCGGGTTGGCTCGCGTGCATTGATTACGGCACGGCCACGGCTCCGATTTACGCCGCGCACGAAGCCGGGATTCCCGTTCATGTGTGGGTGGATGAAACGCGGCCCCGCAACCAGGGCGCGGCGCTCACCGCATACGAACTCGGCGAACATGGCGTGCCGCACACGGTGATCGCGGACAACGCCGGCGGGCATCTCATGCGGCAGGGCCGCGTCGATCTGTGCATCGTGGGCGCGGACCGTGTCGCAGCCAACGGCGACACCGCGAACAAGATCGGGACGTACTTGAAGGCACTCGCCGCGAAGGACACCGCAGTGCCGTTCCACGTGGCATTGCCGACATCCACGATCGATTGGTCCCTTGCGAACGGCGACGCGATTCCGATCGAGGAACGCGACCCGGATGAAGTGCGATTCATCGACGGCCTCGGCCCGCACGGCCCGACTCGCGTGCGGCTCGTGCCGGAGCGCAGCTCCGCGCTGAACCCGGCCTTCGACGTGACCCCGGCGCGGCTGATCACGGGATTCATCACCGAACGCGGCTCATCGCCGGACCTTCGCCATGCACGATGAGAAGGGTTACATCCAGTTCCGGTGCGAGTGGCAGGATGCGCCGCCGCCCGCGGTGCCGGCCGGCCTGATCGCATGGCGGGACCGGCTTCACGGGATGAACCTGATCGGCGTGTATCCGGACGGCATCGGCTTCGGGAACATCTCCGTCCGCGAGCCGTTTCTCATCTCGGGTACGGCAACCGGGCATCTTTCACACTTGGAAGCCGAACACTTCTCCGAGATCACGGGCTTCGACATCGCGGGCAATGCCGTGAGTTGCCGCGGGCGCGTGAGGGCGTCGTCCGAATCGCTCAGCCATGCGGCCGTGTACCGGGCCGATCCCGCGGCGATGGCCGTGATCCACGTTCACCACTTGGCGGCGTGGGAAGCACTGCGCGGCCGCGTGCCGACCACCGACCCGTCCGCCGAAGCCGGCACTCCGCAAATGGCGGATGCGATTGCGAGCTTGCTGCCACTCGCCGGAGGCTTCTTCGTCATGGGCGGCCATCGGGAAGGATTGGTGGCATACGGTGCTTCAGTGGACGAAGCCGGGAATCGCCTGCTTTCGGCGATTCTGTCACTCGGCATGGGGACGCGGTTACCCGGGGTCGCCAGTGAGGTTGCGTAAGCTGCGGGATCACGATATGGCACCCACAAAGGGCTGTTTCCATGCGTGAGCTCGGGAGCTTGATCGCGTTAGTGTGTCTCGCGGTTGGTCTTGCGCGCGGGCAGGACCAACCGCAGGAACCGGACGTCGCGCCGGCCGATGCTCCCCGGCCTGCTGCGAACTTGGACCGGGGCGCGGATGCCGGAATCGGACTCGGCGGCCCGGGGTTCGGAGCACCGGGCTACAAGGCAAGCTGGTATCCCACCCGTCCCGTCGTCGGTTCACCCGCGGAGTTCGGCTTGGTGAGGCAGAGTCTCTCCGGTGCGGCCCCGATCTGGCGTCAAGGGCCGGACACGCTCCTGCTCACGGCTGGCGTGCGCCACACGCTGTTCAGCACCGACGTCGTGCTTCCGGATACGCAACGCCCGTTTCCGGGCGAATTGTGGAACGTCAGCGTGGGCCTGATGCACATCCACCGCTTCGAGAACGGCTGGACCGGCGGACTCAGTGCGACGGTCGGCTCGGCCAGCGACAAGCCGTTCCAAGGCATCGAGGAAATGAACGCGAACCTCTTCGGCTTCCTGAAAACGCCTGCAGCCAACGACCGGGACTCGTGGCTGTTCTCGATCATGTACTCCCCGGTCGGCAACCTCACCTTTCCGCTACCGGGCCTTGCTTATGTGTGGAAACCGGACGACCGCCTTCAGGCGATCATCGGTATTCCGTTCTCGCTCAAATGGACCCCCGTCGACGATCTCACACTGACTTTTTCGTACATCCCGGTCACGAACATCAATGCGCGAGCCGGCTGGCGGCTTCGTGAAGGATGGGAGGCCTACGCCGGGTTCGAGTGGCTGAACGAGGCCTACTTCCTCGCGGACCGCGAATCGCGACAGGATCGTTTCCTCGCGTTCGAGAAGCGCCTGATCGGCGGCCTGCGATGCGACATCCGGAAGCACGTCGCGCTGGACGTGAACGCCGGCTATGCCTTCGACCGATTCTACGGCGAGGGACGGAACCAGTTCTCGAACCTGAGGGACCAAATCGAGATCGCTCCCGGGGCATTTCTGGGAGCCAGTCTGCTCGTCCGGTGGTGATGCATCCGCGGCTTCACCACCGGACGCAATCTCGTCTGCCGGGCGGGAATCCGTACTATCGCAGAACCGTTTGCGGCTCTCCCATGACCGACCTCTCCACTCCCGTCGCCCGCTCGTGCCTGCGCAAGGTGTCGTGGCGGCTCCTGCCGCTGCTCTTCGGCATGTACGTGATCGCGTACCTGGACCGCGCCAACGCATCGTTCGCCAAGTTGCAGATGAAGGACGCCCTCGGTTTCGACGAGGACGTCTTCGGCCTCGGGTTCGGATTGTTCTTCGTCGGTTACATGGTTTTCGAGATCCCGGGCGCCCTGTTCGTCGAACACTGGAGCGCCCGCAAGTGGTTTTCTCGCATCCTCATCACGTGGGGTGCGTGTTCCATGGGTACCGCGCTCGTCACCACCCGGAACGAGTTCTACTGGGCGAGGTTCTTATTGGGCGTCGCCGAGGCCGGGTTTTTCCCCGGCGTCATCGTCTACTACACACACTGGTTCCCTCGCGAAGTGCGGTCCCGCGCCATGTCCGCCATGCTGATCGGCGTGCCCGCCAGCCTCGCATTCGGGGCGTTCGCCTCCGCCCTGATTCTGAAACTGGACGCGCTCGGCCTCAATGGCTGGCAGTGGGTGTTCATCATCGAAGGGGCGCCGGCCGTGCTGCTCGGCGTCGCGGTTCCGTTCCTGTTGTCGGACAAGCCGAAGGATGCGAACTGGCTCACCGCCGAAGAGCGCGAGTGGCTCGACCGCACGCTCGAATCCGAACGTCAGGCCACGGTCGCGTCCGGCGGGGCGAAGAGTCTCCGCGAGGCGGTCCGCCATCCCGCCGTGTGGCTGCTCGCGCTGGGCATCTTCTTCACCAACTTGGGCGGCTACGGTGTCGTCTATTGGCTCGCAACGACCGTGAAAGGGTTTCTCGGCAACCCGGACGCCCCGGCCGACAACACCGATGTGCTTCTGTGGACCGCCCCCGTCTTCCTCGTGGGAATCCCCGGCGTGCTGCTCTCCGGTTGGCTTTCCACCCGCGGCGGCCGCTGGAAGCAATACTGCGTCGCCGCGCAGCTCGCCTCGGGAGTGTTTCTCGCGCTCAGCGCCATCCCGGACCAACCGTGGGCGACGCGTTACGCGTGCCTTCTGTGCGTGGGGTTCTTCGCGCACTCGTGGTTCACGCCGTATTGGTCGCTGCCGAGCCTCGCGCTCACGTCGTCCGCCGCCGCCGCGTCCATCGGGTTCATCAACATGTTCGGCAACGTGCCGGGCTACTTGGCGAACCACGCCATGGGAACGATGAAGGCGGCCGGTGCGTCGGAAGCGACATGCATGCTGTTCCTCGCCGGAGGGTTCCTCCTCGGCGGCGTGTTCGTGAGCCTGTTGCGAGTGCGACCGCGAACCGCTTGCGTGTTCGCGATGGCAACCGCGGCCGCCATCGCGAACTCGCAAGCGGCACACATCGCTACAGAGGTTTTCGCGTGAACGAACCGATCCCGCTGCCGCCGAAGGAAGAATTGCTGCGGCTGTTCCATCAGATGGTGCTGATCCGCCGGTGCGAGGAGCGGCTGGCGAAGTCGCACGCGGCCGGCCTCATCCACGGCGCGTGCCACACCTATGTGGGCCAGGAGGCCGTGGCCGTCGGCGTGTGCGCCAACCTGCGGCCGAACGACGTGGCGTTCTCCACCCACCGCGGGCACGGGCACGCGCTGGCCAAGGGCGTGCCGCCGCTCGAACTCATGGCCGAACTCTACGGCCGCGAAGCCGGCTGTTCCCGCGGCCGCGGCGGCAGCATGCATCTGTTCTCCCCCGAAGTCGGGCTCATGGGTACGAGCGGCATCGTGGGGCCGAGCATCCTCCAAGCCACCGGCGCGGGATACTCCTTCAAGCTGATGAAGACCGACCGCGTGGGCGTGGCGTTCTTCGGGGACGGGGCTGCGAACAACGGCGCGTTCCACGAAGGCCTGAACATGGCGAGCATCTGGAAGCTGCCGGTGCTCTTCGTGTGCGAGAACAACCAATTCGCCACCGAGGTGCCGTTCCACAGCGTGGCCGGGAACTCCAGTGTGGCGTCTCGCGGCGCGGCCTATGGCATGCCCGGCATCGAAGTGGACGGCAACGATGTGCTGGCCGTGAAAGCGGCGGCCGCCGCCGCGGCGAAGCGGGCCCGCTCGGGTGAAGGGCCGACGCTTCTCGAATGCAAGACCTATCGCACCCGCGCCCACTCCGAGGGCATGGGCGACTTCACCTACCGCACGCGCGAAGAAGTGGAACAGTGGAAGAAGAACTGCCCGATTCTCACGCTGCGGGCCCGCATCGTCGCGGCCGGAGCAGCCACCGACATCGAACTGGATGAACTCGAGGCCGCGATTCAAAACGAGATGGAGAACACGCACCGGCAGGCCGAAGGCAGCGCGTGGCCGAAGCCGGAGAGCGCCGCGACGCACATCTATGCGGAGCCGCGCCGCACTCCAGCCGAGCCGCCGCCCGGCTCGCGCACGCTGACTTTCATGCAGGCCACGCACGAAGCTCTCAGCCTGGCGATGGCCGCGGACCCGAACATTTTCGTGCTTGGCGAAGGCATCGGCGTCCGCGGCGGCAACTTCAACACCACGACGGGGCTCTTCGCCAAGCACGGTGCGGAACGCCTCCGCGACACGCCCATCTGCGAACGCGGGTTCGTCGGCCTCGGCTGCGGCGCGGCCATGACCGGCACGCGGCCCGTGATCGACTTCATGTTCGCGGACTTCGTGCTCGACGGCGTCGGCGAGATCGTGAACCAGATCGCCAAGATGCAGTACATGTCCAGCGGGAGGCTGAAGATGCCGATCCTGCTCCGCGGCTGCGTCGGCATCGGCCACTCCGCCGCCACGCACCACTCGGGCAACTACTACCCGCTGTACGCCCAGTTCCCGGGCCTGCGCGTGTGCGTGCCCTCGAACGCGTTCGATGCCAAGGGCCTGCTTTTGCACGCGCTGCGATGTAACGATCCCGTGATGTTCCTCGAACCGCGCGAGTTGCTCTCGCTCAAGGGCCCGGTGCCGGAAGCCGAATACGAAATTCCGTTCGGCGTGGCGAAGGTGGTGCGCGAGGGCAGGGACGCGACCGTGGTGGCGATCGGCAGCCAAGTGCCGCGTGCGGTCGCGGCCGCGGAGAAGTTGGCGATCGATGGCGTCTCGATCGAAGTGATCGACCCGCGAACCGTCGCGCCGCTCGATGTGGAGACGATCGGCAAGTCGGTGGCGAAGACCGGCCGCCTGCTGATCGCGGACGAAGCCTTCGCCCCGTACGGCATCGGCGCCGAGATCGCGGCCCAGATCGCGGATCGCTTCTTCGATGAACTGGATGCGCCGATCCGCCGGCTGAACGGTTTGCACACGCCGACGCCGTACAGCCCGCCGCTCGAAGCGGCCGTGGTGCCGACGCCGGAGATGTTGATGCAAGCCATCCGCGACTTGCTGGCGGAGTGAACATCATGCCGATTCCCATCACGATTCCGCGGCTCGGCTGGAACATGGAGTCCGGCACGTTCATCGAGTGGCTCGTCCGCGACGGCGACACCGTAAAGCCGGGCGACCGCCTGTTCCGGCTCGAAGGCGAGAAGAGCGTCGAGGAGATCGAGTGCTTCGATGCCGGCGAGTTGTTCATCCCGCCGGACGCGCCGAAGCCGGGGGACAGCGTGTTGGTCGGGACGACGATCGGGTTCCTGCTGCAATCCGGCGAGGCGAAGCCGCCCCTCCGGGAGGGCGAGGCTCCTGCCGAACCGGTGAGCGTACACGGCTCGGCCGGAGCCTCCCCCTCCCGGATCTCGGAACCGGTCGCGAGCCCGTCGGTGCGAAGGCTGGCGCGCGAGAAGGGTATCGACCTCGCCGCGGTGGCCGGCAGCGGCCCTGGCGGCCGCATCACGGAGCGCGACCTCGCCCCGAAGCCCGCGACGCCCCGGGCCCGTCGCTTGGCCAAACAGAGCGGCATCGATCTCTCCGCGATTCGGGGCAGCGGGAAGAGCGGCCGCATCCGCGAACGCGACATCGTCTTGGCGAGCGGGGGGCGTCAGCACCTGGATGCGATCGCTGCGACATCGACCACCCGAAAATCGATCGCGGCCCGCTTGATGGCCAGTTGCGCGAACACGGCGCCGGTCACGCTCACCGCGCAAGTCGATTGCGTGAACCTCGTGAACCTCCGCGAGCAGTTCAAGGTCGTGGATTCGCCCGCGCCGTCGTTCAACGACTTCTTCGTGAAGCTCGCCGCGACCGCGCTGCAGCAGCACCCGCAACTGGCGACCCGGTGGGCGGACGCCGGCCTCGTTCAACCCGAACACACGAACATCGGCTTCGCCGTGGACACGGACGCGGGCCTCCTCGTACCCGTGATCCGCGACGTGCCGAGCCTCGGCCTGCGGCAGATCGCGGCCCGCTCGCGCGAGTTGATCGAGAAGGCGCGCAATGGCACCCTCGCTTCCCGCGACATGGCGGACGGCTGCTTCACGATCACGAACCTGGGTTCGTTCGGCATCGACGCGTTCACGCCGATCATCAACCTGCCCGAGTGCGCGATCCTCGGCGTCGGCCGCATCGAACGCCGCCCCGTGATGGACGGCGACCGCGTCGTCGGCCGCGAGCAGGTGTGGCTCAGCCTCACGTTCGATCACCGCATCGTGGACGGTGCGCCCGCGGCCCGCTTCCTGCAAACCCTCGCCCGCCTCATCGCCAATCCCGGCCCCGCGATTCTCGGCTGACGGAATCGAAGAATTTCCGCGAACAACGCTTGTCTCCTCCCGCGAGCGGCCTTATCCTACCCTCGTGTTAATGAGATTGTGTCTCACTAACACCGGGTCCGGAATCGCGAAATCCTACCCGTTCGAGCACGCTCCGCCAACGTTCGGGATGCGGAAGGTTCATGCCTTCGGCTCACCCTCCGTCGCAACGCGGCTCCGATCCTTCCGTGCTTCGCACTCGGAGGTCGGCCATGCGCCGCTCACCCCGCCTTGGTTTCACGCTCATCGAACTGCTTGTCGTCATCGCCATCATCGCGGTGCTCATCGGGCTGCTGCTCCCCGCCGTGCAAAAGGTCCGCGCCGCCGCGGCCCGCATCAAGTGCGCCAACAACGTGAAGCAGATCGGCCTCGCCATGCACGGCTACATGAACGCCAACGACCGACTGCCCGGCAACGGCATCTACAGTTGGAACGGATCCGGCGTCACCACCATTTCCGCGTGGTCCGCCATGTCCCGCATCCTGCCCTACATCGAGCAGGAGAATCTCTTCCGCGGGATTGATTTCAGCGTCTCGTACAACGCCCAGACCGGCATCGCCTCGAAGCGCGTGGCCACGTTCGTCTGTCCGTCCGAGATCAACGACAAGGGCTACGGCACGGATGCGACGTACGGCAACAAGCACTGGATGATCAACTACGCCGTGAACCAAGGGACGTGGGCGGTGCTCACCGGCAAATCCTTCGGGATGAACGTCGGCGACGGCGCCTTCGCCCCCACCCGCGGCTTCAACCAGGCGGACTTCGCGGACGGAATGAGCAACACCGTCGGCATCGCCGAGGTGAAGGGGTTCACGATCCGCATCGGCGGTTCCGCCGGCGGGATTCCGAACACCCCGGCCGACATCGCGGCGGGCGGCGTGGACCTCACCAAGTTCACCCACGTGGAATGGGTGGACGGCAAGGTGCATGAGACGGGTTTCACCACCACGTTCACCCCGAACACTCTCTTCCAGGCGAATGTCGGCGGCGTGAACTACGACTTGGATTTCGTGAGCGCCACGGAATCGCAGCCCGCGGACACGCTGGCCGCGGTCACCTCCCGCAGCTATCACGGCACCGGCGTGAACGTGCTGTTCATGGACGGCTCGGTCCGCTTCGTGAACAACTCGGTGCCGCTCGCCACGTGGCGGGCGCTCGGCACCCGCGCCGGCGGCGAAGTCGCCAACGACTACTGATCGGCCTGCCGCGAACCGCACGGGGCGGTAAGATGACTCCGTGCGGCTCTCTCCCGCCGCGAGCCAACGGGAGGGCGAGGCTCCCGCCGAGCCGATGCATTTGGAGCGACACGTGGCCGGCCCTTCCCTCCCGCTCGACGACCGCGACGGCGTGATCTGGTTCAACGGCAAGCTCATCCCGTGGCGGGACGCCAAGATCCACGTCCTTTCGCACAGCCTGCATTACGGCAACTCCGTGTTCGAAGGCGCCCGCATCTACAACGGGAAGGTCTTCGAACTCTCGAGGCACTCGGCGCGGCTCATTCACTCCGCGAAGATGCTGGCCTACGACGTGCCGTACTCCGTGGCGGAGTTGGACGCCGCGACGAAGGCGGTGGTCGCGGAGAACAAATTGGAAGCGGGCTATGTGCGGCCCTTGGCGTGGCGCGGGCCGGAGGTGATCGGCGTCTCCGCGATCGGCACGCACGTGCATGTGATGATCGCGGCATTCCCGTGGGGCGCGTACTACGCGCAGAACGCCATCAAGCTGATGACGAGCCGGTGGAAGCGGCCGAGCCCCGAGTGCTCCCCGGCCGGGAGCAAGGCCGCGGGCCTGTACATCATCTGCACGATGGCGAAGGACGAAGCCCTCGCCGCCGGCGTGCAGGACGCGCTCATGCACGATTACAAGGGCCGGCTGTCCGAAGCCACCGGCGCGAACCTCTTCCTGCTCTTGGACGGCAAACTGCACACCCCGACCACCGAGTGCATCCTCAACGGCATCACGCGGCAGACGGTCATGGCCCTGGCCCGCAAACGCGGCATCGAGGTGCTCGAACGCGAGATCTGGCCCGAGGAATTGGCGAAGGCTTCGGAAGTGTTCCTGACCGGCACCGCCGTGGAGGTGCAACCCGTCGGTTCGATCGACGGCCACGAATACCCGGTGGGGCCGGTCACCCGTCAGCTGCAATCCGATTACGCGGCTCTCGTTCGCAGCTGATTCATCGTCCACTTTTCGTTTGAACGCTTGGCGGCCGCCGGATACTGTGTCACGACACATTCATCCGGCACCGGGGTCGCCATGGCGGACTTCTTCAAATCCCTTTCGGACAAGATCGACGCGTTCGTGGACGCCCACCCGGACACGCTCGGCGTGGTCGCGGCCACGGCCGCCAAGACACTCGTGGACGTGACGCAGGGCGCGTACGGCATCGCCACCGGGCACGGCAGCGAAGTCGCGGATTGGTTCGACGGCAAAGTGGCGCAGAGCCAGGCGATCCTGAAGCAAGCCGGCAACGATCTCGTGGACAAGCACCCGAACATGCTCGGCGTGCTCGGCGCCACCGCGCTCAACGCCATCCCCGGCACCGCCATGGTGATCGCCCAGGGGCAGGTCGATGTCGCGCGGATCGGGCAGGGTTTGAAGAAGGGGACGCTCGGCGGCATCGCGCAAGACGGCTTGCGGGCGTTGAGCCTGCTCTCGCCCGTTTCCAAGCTCGCGAAGTTCGGCTTCGGCAAACTCGCGACCGCCTACAAGGACCCGGCACAGGCCCTCGGCGCCTGCCTGCCCGTCTCCATCACGAAGGCTCTCGCGCACACCGGTCAGGTGAAGGCATTCGCCACTCTCGACGGCATGGTGGGCCGCCTCGCGCAGAACCCGATCGGTGCGGCCTCCTTGAACCAGGGCCGCAGGATCGCCGAAATGGCCGACGACTTGGCGAGGATCGGCGCCAAGTTCAAGGTGACCAACGGGGCCAAGTCCTTCGCGGAACTGAAGGAACTGACGCACATGAATCGCGACGGCGTCACCACCTTCACCGTGTTCTGGAAACACCCTGCCACCGGGGAAGATGTCGGGCACGCGTTGAACGCATTCATCGGTTGGGGCGGGAAACTGAAGATCGCGGATCGCTCGGGGAAGGTGGTGGAATCGCTCGCTGAACTCGAGAAGCATTTCCCCCACGGCGGCTACGCGGGCATGGGCGGCGCGGTGCTCGGGAGCCGCATCTTGCAAGTACCCCAAGCGGCGTGGCTCCGGACGATGAACGCCGGCGGGCAACTCGGCCTCGCACTCAATGCCGTGCGGATGGTGCCGCAGAACGAGTTCAAGGAACGGATGAAGGACTTCCTCGGCCGACAGAAGAAGAAGTGATCAGACGAACTCGACGCCGGCCGCTCCGTTCCGCACCTCGCCGATCCGCCACGCGTCGATCTTCTCCGCCGCGAAGTGATCGAGAATCGCCGCCTCATCCTCCGGAGCGGCGATCACCGCGAAACCCACGCCCATGTTGAACACGCGGGCCATCTCGACGTCGGCCACGTTGCCGAGCTTCTGCAACCAGTGGAACACCGGCGGCACCGGCCACGAGCCGCGCTGCACGAACACCCGCTGCTCCGGCGGCAGGATGCGGCTGATGTTGTCCGGCAGGCCGCCGCCGGTGATGTTCGCCAACCCGTGCACCGCGACGCGCTCGAGCAACCGGCGGACGGGCTTCACGTACAGCTTCGTCGGTGCGAGCAAGGCCTCGCCCGCGGTGCATCCCAGTTCCGGCACCGTGTCGTTCACGCCGAGTTTCCCCGCCTCGAAGACGATCTTCCGCACCAGGCTGTAGCCGTTCGAGTGGATGCCGCTCGACGCGAGCCCGATCACGACATCGCCGCTTCGGATCGTTGTTCCGTCGATGATCGCGTCGCGTTCGACGACGCCGGTGGCGAATCCCGCCATGTCGAAGTCGCCGGGCAGGTAGAAGTCCGGGAGGATCGCGGTCTCGCCGCCGACCAGCGAACAGCCCGCCTCCACGCAAGCGTCCGCGATTCCCTTCACGAGTTGTTCCGTCATCGCCGGATCGTCCGCCGGCATGGCGATGTAATCGAGGAAGGTGAGCGGCTCGGCCCCCGTGCAGATCAGGTCGTTCACGGACATGGCGACGAGATCGATGCCCACCGTGTCGTACTTCTTCATCGCGGCGGCGATCTTCAGCTTGCTGCCCACGCCGTCCGTGCAGTTCACGATCACGGGGTGCTTGTAGCCGGAGCCGAGGTCGAAGAGGCTGGCGAACCCGCCGACGCCTTTGCCGCCCTTGCGTGGCGGGAACGGCGGCGGAATCACGCGCGTACTGGAAGCGCGCGCGAGGTGCGATTGAAGCCCCGCGATCGTCTCCTCGTACTTCGCCAGGTCGAGCCCGGCCTTCTTGTAATCCCACTGCTCCGCCATCGAGACACTCCGAAGGTGAAGCCTGTTCTATGGGCTTCGACCCGTCGGGAGCGCGAACCTTCGGGAGGTCGAGGCTCACGCCTCGGTCACGAGTTCGGCCACGCCGGTCAACTCCGGTTCGGCCGGCGGGGCCGGCCGCGGCGGGAACACCACCTTCAACAGCGGCGGCGTGAGGAACGTCGTCGCCATGATCACGAGCATCATCGCGCTGAACAAACCGGGGGTGAACGCGCCGGACGCAAGCCCCATCTGCGCGAAGATCAGGCCGACTTCGCCGCGCGGAATCATGCCCACGCCGATGGCGCGTTTGTTGCCCTTGAACCAGAAGGGCACGTAGGCCGCGAGAAACTTGCCGACCACGGCCGCGATCAGCAGCAGTCCGCCGACGAGGAACAGGTCGCCGTTGCGGGCGTCGAACGGATTCCACGCGCGGACGTCCACCGCGGCCCCGACCGTGACGAAGAAGAGCGGGACGAAGAAGTGCCCGAGATTGGTGATGCCGCGGCTCATTTGCGGGGCCGCCGGAGTTTCCCGCAGCAAGAGCCCCGCGGCGAACGCGCCGACGATCGGTGAGGAATCCGCCGCGGCCGCGAGCGCGGCCAGTGCGAACGCCAGGATCAAGGCCACGACCACGGGCGTGCCGGGAAGATCGATCCGATCCGCGAACTTCACGTAGAGGCGGGCCGCGGGGCGGCCGAGCACCAGCGTACCGAGCAGGAACCCGAGCGCGAGCGCGGTGGTCTGCAACACGGAGACGGTGGTGATCTCGCCGCCGGTGGTGAGGCCGGCCACGGCGGCGAGGATCACGAGGCCGAGCACATCGTCGATCACGGCGGCCCCGAGAATCACTTGGCTCTCGGGTTCGTGCAGGCGGTTGAAATCGGAGAGGACGCGGGCGGTGATGCCGACGCTGGTCGCGGTGAGCGTGGCGCCGGCGACCACGGATGCGACACCGCCCAAACCGAGTGCGAGGCCGATCGCCGTTCCCATGGCGAACGGCAGCACGACGCCCGCGGCCGCCACCGTGAACGCCGAGCCGCCCACTTTCAGAAGCTTCGGCAGATCGGTTTCGAGGCCGATCTCGAAGAGCAGGACGACGGCGCCGAGTTCCGCCAGCGCGCGAAGCACCGGCTGGTTCGGGTCGATCCAGCCGAGGGCGGAGGCGCCGAGCACGACGCCGGCGACGAGTTCGCCCAGCACCGCGGGCTGCCCGCACCGCTTGGACAACGCGCCGAACAGCTTCGCGCCGCCGAGCATGGCGGCGAGCAAGAGCAGCAATCGGGCGGGGGAGAGGTCGTGCATCGGGAGGAATACGGCGCCGGGCCTCGAGAATTACGGCGACGGGGCTTTCTTCCAGTGGTGATCCCGGATCCGCAGGACGTACTGGCCGTACTCGTCCCCGGAGCCGCTCTTGCTGGCGATGCGGACGGCGTTGATCGTCAACGTGAAGTCCTTTCCGGTTCCCTTCGGCTTCTCGAACACGATCGGGATCAGGACCCGCCCCTTGGGCGAAATCGTCCGCGACGGGCTCCCGTCCTCGTACCAGTCAGGCAATTCCGGGATGTTCTTCCGGTCGTAGCTCAGCCAGTAGGCTCGCTTGATGTAATTGGCGTTGGGAGTCGTGAAGTTGACGATCGAGTCGTCGCGAAGCGTGCAGAATTTGTAGTAGTCCGAGTTCTTTTCGTAATCGATGAGCCGCCGGTACTCTTTGGCCGCGGAGCCTTGGTTCAGTACTTCGACCCACACGACCAAGAGCGCCCCTGAGTCGTCGTCTCTCTTATCCGAGTCCGTCAGTTTCTGGATCGTCGCGGAGTGGACGCGTGCCAGCAATTCCTTGTCCGGGAACGTCCCCCGGCCGCCCTCGACGACCGCCCACGGGTTCCGCCGCTCGTCCTCGATCCGTTCCTTCTCGCGCATCTCCGCCGCGATCCGCTCCTTCTCTTTCTTTTCCGCGGCGATCCGCTCCTTCTCCTTGCGTTCCGCCTCCATCCGCTCTTTCTCTTTCATCTCGGCCGCGATCCGCTCCATTTCTTTCTTTTCCGCGGCGATGCGCTCCATCTCTTTCTTCTTCTCCATCTCCCGCTTGATCATTTCGAGCTCGGCGGCACTCGGCATCGGAGTCGGCGACGGCGGATCCACCTTCTTCGGTTCCGGAATCGGTTCGATCTTCGGCGGCGGCGGTTCGGGCACGGGTTCCGGCTCGGGGAGCGGCTTCCGTTCTGGCGGAGGATCGTTGCGAACCTCCTTCTCCGGTTCGCCGGTCATCGCGATCACGACCGCAGTCACGATGGCGAGCAGCATGAGCACGCCGCCGCCGATCGCGAGCGGAATCGCCAGCGACGATTCCTTCTCACGCTTCGGCAGCTTCCGCGGCACGCGATCGATCGGTTCGAGCTTCGCGGGCTTGCGCGGCTTCGGCGGGAGCGGCGGAGGCAGCGGTTCTGAAAGGTCGTACACCGCCGGCTTCACCACTGCGGGCGGCGGCTCGATCACTTCCACGACTTCCGCCGGAATCGGCTCCGGCTCGGGTGCCGCCGCCTGGAACGCGCCGAACTTCGACCCGCGTTTGGGCAGACTCTGCGCGGGCGGGACGATGCCGCGCACCGCCTTCACCACGAAATCGGCGTTCGCAGAGGGAACACCGTAGGCCAAGCCGAGCCAGGTGCCGAGATCGTTGCCGGTGTGCAGGGCCAACAGGCCACGCTCCGCGACGAACTGCTCGCGGAGCGTCCTGCACACGTCGTCCAAGTAGGCTTGGTGCTTGCCCGCGTCCTCCAGGATGCCGCGGTAGCGGCCGAGCTCCGTGAGCAGGAACATCGCCCGCTTCGCCACCGCGGGCTCGGGGTGGCTTTGATAATCGAGCAGTTCGCGGTTCGCCGTGCGGAGCGTCTGCAGGAGCGCATCCCGGTCCGGGTCGAGCAGCGGGTGCCCGAGCAATTCGTATGCGTTCCGCGGAAGCGGTTCCGAACGCAACCAGTCTGTGATGCGGCGGGCCATGGGATCTCAGTCCAGCGGTTCGAGCATCGGCAGATCGCCCTCATCATCCTCGTCGTCGGGCAGTTCTTCAAGCAGAAGCGGCTCGTCTTCCGGCGGTGGCGGCGCGAGCGGGGCCGGCAGGATCAACCCGGACGTCACCAGCAGGTCGTGGTACTGCTTCACCTGCTCCTCTTTCAAGCCGCCCGGCACGTCCAAGTCCAGCGTGAGCACCTGCCCGGTGTTCACATACGTGGCGCGAAGATGGAGCCGGCTGCGCGAATCGAACTCCATGGTGATGTCCACCGGCTGGCCCGGCGGATCGTTCGGCGGAATGCCCGTGATCCGCGCCGTACCGAGGATCTCGGCCAGGGACGCGTCCGGCGTGTCGCCCTGCGTCACGACCACGCGAATGCCGCTGGCCGGCCCGGTGCGGTGGCTCTTGGTGCGGAATCGCTGCTTCACGGTGGCCGGCACCGGCGTGTTGCGGCGGATCAGAACATGGTTCTGGGCCGTGGTGCCGGACGTGGTGCGGATGCCCATTCCGTGGGCCGTGACGAACTGCACGTTCGGCGAACCGGCGGACGGCGGCGCAATACTCGTCTTGCCCGCATCCGCCGCGGGTTCGCTCGTCTTCAAGCGAACCGCTTTCGGCCCTTTCCCCGATTCGAGTTGATGCGCGTAGATGGCCGCGCCGAGGGCCACCGCCGTCACCGGGTTGATTCCGCGGTCCGGCGGCTTCCCGCTCGCCTGCTGCAGCATCTCCCGCACCATCGGCATGTGCGTCGATCCGCCGACCAGCACCACGCGATCCAACTGGTTCCAACCCAGCTTGGCGTCGTCCAGCGCCGTCTCGGCCGTCATGCGCGTGGATTGAACCAGTGGATCGGCTTGGGCCGCGAACTGGGCGCGTGTCAGTTCCACGCTTTGGTCCACGCCTGCGAGCCGCACGGGGATCACCGTGCGCTGGGCGTTGCTGAGGCGGCGCTTCGCGCGTTCGGCCTCCACCCGCAGATCGTGCAGCGCGTTGAGCCCTTCGGGGCTCAGGTTCTTGATCGCGTCGTCGTGGGCGATGCACTGCTTGAGTTGGTCCGCGAGTTTCCGCGCGGCGGGGTTGCTGCCATGCTTGCCCTTCAGGAACTCGTCGAGCGCGAGCGTGATGAGCGCTTCGTCCCAGTCCTTGCCGCCGAGCTTGCGGTTGCCGCGGGTGGCGAGTTCCACGAGTTCGGTGGGCGTGATGCGCATGAGCGTGACGTCGAACGTGCCGCCGCCGAGATCGTACACGAGGACATTGCGTTCCTTGGGCCCCGCGGCGTCCGGCGTGTGCAGGCCGTAGGCGAGGGCGGCGGCCATCGGTTCGTTCAGCGTTCCGGTCACGTCCAGCCCCGCGATGCGGCCCGCCTGCTCGGTGGCTCGACGGCGTTTCTCCGTGAACCACGCCGGCACCGTGATCACGGCCTTCTTCACCGCACCGATCTGCGGCTCCGCCTCGCGGATCATGTGCGCGAGAATGATCGCCGAGAGGCTTTCCGGCGTGTGCTCCTGGCCGTCGATGGTGAAGCGCCATTCGTCGCCCATGTGCAACTTCACGAATTGCACCGCGCGGCTGCCGTTCTGCTTGGCGAGTTCCAAGGCCGTGTCGCCGACGATGATCGACCCTTCGTCGAAGTACACGACGCTGGGCACGACCGTGTGGCCGGACGAATCCGAGACCACGCACGGGACGAGTTGGGAATCGAGGTAGGCGAGCGACGAGTACGTCGTGCCCAAGTCGATCCCCACGGATTGGCAGCCGCGCTTACTCTCATGAACCGAGAACCTTTCTTCCACCTCTCCCCTGGCTTTGCGGGGGAGAGGTCGCCGTGCGGATGCGTCGAGCATCAGCACGGCGGAGTGAGGTGATTCGGGGTGTCACAGAAGTCTGCCGCCCCCCTCACCCGGAGTCGAAACCGCTCTGCGCGTCCTCGGCGCCGACCTCTCCCCTCAAAGCCGGGAAAGGTGTAACCCACCAATGTACGCCGAAGACGCCTCGAAATTACCCGTGTGCCCTCTCGCCCCGTTTCAGGGCGTCAGGCAACTGCTCGGATCCGCCGCGACCAACCACTTCCTTCGTCGCGGTCCGCGATGCCGGAAGTTTCGCCAACCACGCCACGAATCGCTCGCGGGCGTCGGCGAGTTCCGCCGTCACAGTGGTGCGATGCAGGCCGAGCGTGCGGGCGAGATCGGCCGGGGTCGCGCCGCGAACCGTGGCCTCGTACAGCAGTTCGAACTGCCGCTGCCGCGCCTTCGTTCGCGCGGTCGCACACTCGCCGTGGAACCGCTGCGCCGCATCGACCAGGCATGCGGCCACCCAGTGCCGATCGACCGCCTTCGAGATCGAATCCTCGACCGCGGGTTCGAGTGCGACGGGGTCCTGCGGCTTCGCCTGCCGCCGGTTCGCCCGCGACTGTTCGCGAATCAGATTCCCGATCACCTGCTTCAGGTAGGTACGGAACTTGGCGGACGGAACGCCGAGTCGCTTGCGAGCCAAGTAGCGGTGCGGAATGTTCCCGCGAATCGGCGCGGCCTCGCCCTCCGGGCGGCTCTCGCCCGCCTTCAGCAGCCGCAGCGTGAGTTCTTGGAAGAGATCCGGAATGTCGCCGACGGGGATGCGGCCGCGGCACGCGATCGCGATCTCGCGCCCAACACGGGGCCAAGTACTCGCGAAAAAACGGCTCCCAGTCGCCCCCGGCAGCGCGGGCGAGAATCGATGTCTGAGTGTCCGGAAAGGCCGCGCCGCGGTTGCGCCTGGCCGGAGCGGGAAGGGCATTTTCCCACTTCGCGCGCCCGCGGTCATCCAGGGCACAGTCGGCGCGGGCACTTCGACCACCGCCGGCACATTCAAGAAGTGTGCTGATTGTATGACGCCGCCACGCCCGGACTCAAGCGTTTCGCTCCGCCGGGCTGGATGCGCCTGCTCTTCCTGCGGAACTACGACCGGCTCCTCGCGTTCAGCCGGAAGAATGGCCGCCACCTCGGCGACGCCGAGGATTCGTCGAGGGCGTACCTGCGGTCCCGCCGCGCGTGGAGCGAAAGCACGCGCTCCGCAGGATCACCCCGAGGCGTACTTCTACCGCTCACTGAGGTGGGCCTTGGCCGATGCCCACGGCGCAAAGCCCGCGAGAAAATGTTCGACCCGGCCGAACTGGAGTCGCGGATCCGGGCGTCCGGCACCGAAGCGGTCGCCAGCGACATCGCGCTTTCGCCCGAGGATCAAGACTTGTTCCGGTGCCTGATGTCGGGCCGCTCGAGGGAGGAATTGTGCCGCGAGTTGCAGGTGTCGCCGGGGGCTCTCGCCGTCCGCATCTGCCGGGCGAAGAAGAAGTTGGAGGCGTGCTTGGGCCTCCACACGGTGGCGTGACGCGTCACAGCCCGAGGCTGTCCAGGTCGTCCACCAGTTTGTCCAAGTCGTCTTTCGGGCCGGCGGGCTTGCCTTCCTGCCGCTTGGGGATGCCCACGGCCATGCCGACCGCGGTGCGGCCGTCGTTCACCAGTTCGCGGTCGCGTTCCTGGACGGCCATCGAGAGCGCGTCCGCGGTGTCGCCGCCGAAGAGCTTGCTCAAGTCGATCTTCAGGTTGCCGACGGCACCGGTGTCGCCGCCCGCGATCGCCGCGGACTTGTACTCCGGGAAGATGATCGCCTGCTGGGGGCACACGCGACTGCACGCCGGGCACCCTTTCTTGCACTGGTCCTGGTTCTCCGTCACGATCCGTTCGAGCGAATCGACACCGTACACGCCGAAGAGGCAGAAATCGAGGCACTCGAGGCAGTTCGTGCAGCGCGAGTAATCGATGACCGGATACCAGCGGCGGCCGGCGGGCGCGAGCAAGGCCTCCGGCGTGAATGCGGCCAAAGGTCCATTCGCCGCGTGCCCGTTGGTGGACGGCGCAACGGCGGCCAGGCCGAGTTGCACGATCGCGGGGCTGTTGACGGCCTTCTCGCGGGCTTTGGCATCCCGCCACTCCCGCACTTCGGCCACGATCCGCCGCACTTCCCCCACGTAGGGCTCGGCCTTGTTGAAGTCCCGCAAGTCAAGGCAGTAGATGCGGCGATCCGGAATCTCGCCCGTGGGCCCGATCGCCGGCGGGCGTTCCGCTTCGGGCGGTTTCTCCTCTTCGTCGTCATCGGCGGGCGGCTTCAACTGGACTTCGCCCATGTGCCCCTTGATGCCGTCGCGATCCAGGAGCCAGAACGCGGCCCGCGGGTACAGCCAACTCAAGACGACGAGATCGCCCTTCACCGACTCGAGGAACAGGCGGCCGGTGTGTTCCGGGCCGAGGTCGTAGAGGTTCGGCACCACCGAGACTTCGATCCCCGGCTCGAGGATGAGCGCGGCGACGATGCTCTCTTCCAACGAGCGTTTCGCGGGATGTTTCCCGGCGGCTTGCGAGACAACGACGGTGACGCGGGCCATGCGAACTCCGGCGAATCGATCCGCGTAGAACGGGTGCGGGCGGGGCGGGGGTGACGGCACTGCCGTTTGCAACTAAACCAGTCCGTACACGCTTCGATTGTACGGCACGGCCGGGCGACTTCCCACCGCACCCTGGCACATCTTGGGTTCCTCCATGCCTGGGGACGACACGCTTTCGGCTGAGCCATCGATCCGCGAACGCCTCGCGTGGTACGCCTTCGCGGTCTTCGCCACCTGCCTCACGATCTTCGGCGGCATGCGGTTGGACGCGGCGAGCCTCCGCGCCCCGCTCAGTTACGGCGGCGGCACCTCCGCCGGCAAAGGCGATTTCGGCTACGCCGTGTACGGCTCCGCCGCCCAACTCCCGGACGTGCTCCTCATCATGCCCATGGTGAAGGCCACGCTCGAACGCGGCAGCCACTGGCGCAACGAACGCATGGGCTACCCCGGCATCCTCGAACTGCACGACTTCCCCGTCATCGATCACCTGCACTTCGCCATCATCTGGCTGCTCGGGCAGATCGATTGGTACGCGTTCCCCGCGTTCGCACTGCTGCTGCTCGCACCGTGGCTGATGCGGATCATCGGCCACCGCGGCGCGGGGATCGGTGCCGCGATCGCACTCGCCTTCGGCGCGTACTTCGCCATCCACGCCCTGCTCGGCGAACACGCCCGCATCTGGAACTACGTCGAAGTCTACAACGGGTATTACCTGCTCACGTATCCGCTCACGACGCTCACGGCGATGCACGCGTACCGTCGGCTCGGGCTCTCGCTGCCCATGTCCTGCGTCGGCGGGTTGCTCTACTCGGTGCTGCCGTACCACTACCTGCGCGGCGAATCGCACTACTTCCTCTCCGCGTACTGGATGGTGCCGCTCTCGTGGCTGCCCGCCCTGGACCTGTGCCGCGGATCACTGCCGTTCTTCCGGAACGAACCGGGCGGCACGAAGCACTTTGAACCGTTCCGCCTCGCGGCCGGGAAGCAGGTGCTGCTCGCCGCATGCACCGCGTCCGCCGGCGCGTACTATGCGTTCTTCGCGTGCATGATCTACGGCTTCACCGGGGCGTACCAAGCGTTCACCTCGCGTTCGGTGAAACCGCTTGTGTCCGGCGTGCTGCTCGCCGCGTGGGTCGGCGTGTTCGGCATCGTGAACCACCTGCCGGCGATCCGACACGCCCGCGAGTTCGGGCGCAACGCCGTGACCGAGCGCCTCGCGGACGACGCCGAGCGATACGGCTTGAAGTTCGCCCACCTCGTGCTCCCGGTGGACGGCCACAACTCCATCTGGTTCTCGCGGCAGAAGAGCCGCTACAACGCGGTGGACCGCCCGGTACAAACCGAGAACACGTGCGCCACGCTCGGCTTCGTGGGCACCGCGGGGCTCTTCGTGCTGTTCGCCGCCCTCGTGGATCCGCGCCGCCGCGGCTGGCCGTACGGGCCGCTCGCGGTCATCACTGCCGCACTCTTCCTCTACGGCACCGTCGGCGGCTTCTCCTCCGTGTTCAACCTGCTCGTGTTCGACCAGGTGCGCTGCCCGAACCGCATCAGCATCTACATGGCGTTCGTGTGCCTGTTCGCCGCACTCTGGCCCGTGGATCGCTTCCTGCGGAGCCGCACCGGCCGGGCGAAACATCTGCGCTACCCCGCGATCGCCGCCATCGGCATCCTCGGCGTCATCGACCAAACGCCTTCGGCGTGGTTCAGCAACCACATCGTGGCGATCACGCATGAAAACGCCGCGCGGTTCCGCGAAGACCGCACGTTCTTCACGCGGATCGAGGAACGCATGAACCCGGGTGCGAAGATCTTCTGCATGCCGTACATGCGGTTCCCGGAAGAGCCGCCCTTGAACGAGATGAACACGTACGAACACGCCCGCGGCTACCTCCACACCGGCACGCTCGTGTGGAGCTACGGGGCGATGAAGCAGCGCGAGGCGGACGCGTGGCACGAGAACGTGTACCACGGCGCCCGCGACCAGATCATCCGCCGCCTCGTCGTCCGCGGGTTCGACGGCATCTTCATGGACAAGCGCGGCTACGTGGTGGACAAGGCCCACCACGCCGAGCAGATGTTCGCGGACCTGAAGGCCGGAGCCGAGAGCAACGGCCGCGTGAAGCTTCCCGTGATCCATCACCCGGACGGCCGGCAATCGTTCCTGGACATCCGCCCGTACCGCGACTGGCTGCAGTCGCAGGACCCGGAACAGTTCGAACGCTGGGCCAAGGAGGAACGCGAGTGGGTGCCGCTGACGTGGCTCCGCGGCTCGTTCTCGCCCGAGGGGTACGGCCTGCAGAACCTGCACCGCTGGATGTACGAGTCGACCACGGCCATGATCGTGAACCCGAGCGACCGCGTCCGCACCTTCCGCTTCTCCGCCACGTTCGGCACCGACTTCGGCGGCATGTTCGAGATCGAACTCGACGGCGGCGCGATCCGCCGCGTCGGGCCCGGCGGCGAGGAACCGTGGCGCGACGCGTTCACGATCGAACAGAAGGACAGCGACGCGGACCAGCCGAAGAAGCGTTTCGGTGAATCGCGGGACTACCTGTTGAAGGTGCCGCCGGGCCGGCACATGCTCACCTTCCGCTGCACACCGCCTCCGTACTTCCTGCCAATCGACTCCCGCCCGATCTGCTACTATCTGGCCGACGTGAAGTTCTTCGAACTGAAGTGAGCACCGCGGAGGCGGACATGGACGAACGACAACCGACCGTGGCCGTGCTCGCCGGAATCAACGGCGCGGGGAAGACCACGGCATCGCTGGAGATCCTGCACAACTTCCTGCGCATCCCGATCTTTGTGAACGCGGATGCGATCGCACGCGGCTTGAACGCGTTCGATGTGGAATCGCAAGCGGCGAACGCCGGCCGCGTCATGCTCGAACATCTGCGACAACTCGCCGCCGAGCGGAAGTCCTTCGCGTTCGAGACCACGCTTTCCGGCCGCGCCTACGCGAACTGGCTGGCATCGCTTCGCATGCTCGGCTATGACGTGCAACTGTTTTACTTCTGGCTGGAGAGCGTGGATGTCGCCGTCCAGCGCGTCGCCGAGCGAGTTTCGGCCGGCGGACATCACATCCCTGAAGAAACGATTCGCCGTCGGTATTCGTTGAGTGTGAGGAACTTCTTCGAACTCTACAGTCCGATTGCGGATCACTGGCGGGTATACGATAATACATTCAAGCGATCCCAATTGATCGCCGCCGGATTCGAGGATCGCGAACATGTCTTCGAGCACGAACGGTGGGACGACTTCGTACGGAGCGCGGAACGATGATTCAAACTCTCGACAACCGCATGGAGCGGATGATGGCGGAGAACGCCGGCCTTCAAGCGGCGTTGGATCGAGCGACGAAGACTGCGCTGCTCGAGCACGCTCGCATGGGGCGGTCCGTGTGCGAAGGGCGGGACGGCCAAGTGGTGTGGATCACGCCCGAGGAGATCTTCGCCCGCTACGGCCTCGACGCCAACGGCAAACCGCCTGCGTGATTCTCATCCGTGCGCGATCTCACACGGCACGCACATTCGGCACGACGCGATGAGGCGACGAGATGAGAGTCTTTTGGAACGACGAGGGTCGGGGGCCGAGTTCCGACTCCGCATCGGAGGTCGATTTGGTCCAAGCCAAGTTGATTTGGTCCGACGAGATCCGCGGCATGGAGGGCAACTTCCTCGGCCTGATTGATGACGAAGGAAGGGTGATTCAGTTCTACTTCGATGCAGACATTCCCGATGATGTTGATGATGCGCATCACCTGAAGATCGTTCTCATGGACTTCCCGCAGGGGAACCGCAAGGGCTCCTTCAATACGCATGTAACCGTCGGGGAGGTTCACGGCCTCATCGAGAAGGCGTTCAAGGCGGGGGCGGACCACCGCCAGTTCGGGGAACTGACTTTTGTAGGCTACTGACTATCAAGAAAGCAAAGTCCCCGAGCGGGGGGCGTAAGCCCCCCGTGTTTGCGATTGAGACACGAGGGGCTTACGCCCCCCGCTCGGGAGTCAGTCGCCTCGGTTCTCAATGCAGCACGATCGCGCGGCCGGGGCCGCCGTGGCAGTCGCGGATGCGGCCGGCCGCGAACAGCAGATAGCCGTCCTTCGGAACGCCGCCCAGGTTCGTCAGCATCTCGATGCCCACCATCCCCTTCGTGCCGAGCATCCAGTAGGCGAACAACGATCGTTTCGGATCGACGCCGCCGAGAGTTGGCGCGTCGGTACCCACGCAGCGGATGCCCTTGCCTGCGAGGTACGCGATGGCCGCGGGGCCGGGCGCGGGCCACCCTTCGGACTTGCCGTTGAGCGGATCCTCCCAACACGCCGCTCCCTTCGGCAGCGGCTTGTAGTGCTGGTCGGTCCAATCGGTGCGGAAGAGCACGATGTCGCCCGCGGCGAGCGCCCCGTGCTCCTTCTCGAACGCGACGATGTCCGCCTCGGTGATCTCGGGCGAGGCGGGCCACTGCTCCTTGGGCACGGTGCCGAGGCGGTGCCGCACGTCGATCACGCGGACGCGGCCGCACGTCTGGCTCAGCGGCACCTTCTCGGCGGTCACATCGCTGAAGCCGCGCGGGCCGTGGGCCTTTTCGTACTCCGCAAGCCAGCCCTGCACTTCCGGTGAATACTGCTTCGGGTCGAACTCCGCTGCGGGCAGCGCGTACGACGGCGGGACGAGGTGCGTCCCCGCGTGGCTGTCCATCATGTGCATCGGGAACGCGGTGCGCGTGTTCGGGTTCTTGCCGAAGAGGATCGTCATGTACGCCTGTCGGTGGCGGCCCGTGCCCGCGCCCGGCGACGCGGTCGGCAGTTCATCCGCGAGCGTCACGGAGACGTCGATCGCTTGCTTCTTGCGTGCGGAGGCGATGAGCTTCGCCGCGAGCGGGCCGACGACGCCGAACGCCCGCGCCTCCGAATACGGATCGCCGGCGTGCTTCGGGCCCATGGAGCAATAGAACGCGCCGGTCGCGGGCAGGTTGCCCAAGCCGATCGCGCTTTCCGTCCAGATCATGCCGTGCTTCAACCCGGCGAAGTGCGTGGGCTCGGCGAGGTCCGGCAGCGGGCCCATGCTCGTGCTGTCGATGCCGAGCGTCATCACCTTGCGGCTCGCGAGGTACTCCATGCATTCGGGATCCGGGCCGGGCCAGCCGGGGGCTTTCTTCTCGACCACGTCCGCGGCGAAGCGGCGGCCTTCCGGCAGCGGCTTGTAGTACTTGTCGCTGAAGCCGCTCTTGAAGAGCACGACGTCGCCGGGGCCGAGCGGCCGGTGCTTCTTCTCCCATTGAATGATGCGTTCGCGCTTGATGAGATCGCTGCGGCCGTTCGGGGCGGAGTCGAGCAGGTCCGTGCAGTCGATCACGCAGGCTTCGCCGCCGAACTGCCACGCGGGCGCCTTGTCCGTGGTCATGGTGCCGTACTTGCCGGCGTTCGGGAACCCGGAATCGGGCCGCGTGACGGAGTGGGTCGGCACGTCGAGTTGGGTGCCGGTGTTGCCGTCCAGGATGAGGATGTCCGTGTTGTAGGCGGAGCGCGGGCCGATCTTCTGATTCCGGTTGATCTGGAACGCGGGGAAGCTCGGCCACGTGCACGGGTACTCGGGCGCGACGAGCAGCGACAGGTCGAAGAAGCGATCGTCTTCGGCCCGGGCGGCGGGGACGAGCATGAGCAGAAGCGCGGCGGAGAGAGCGGCGCGAATCATGGGAACCTCTGGACGGACACTTGGTGGGCTTGGCCGGTCACTTTGGCCGGGCGGCTGGCGTATTTCCGCAGGAAACAAGGCGATCCGAAACCGGGCCGTTACCGGCCAAACCTGTGTGTGCTTGGCCGGTGGCCGGTTGGCCGGTTCGTGGCTCAGGGCTTCTTCTGCGAAATCAACTTCAATGAGGCCACGAGTTTGCGTCCTTCCTTGGCATATTCCGCGTCCGGCGAATCGGAGATGAGCGCGGACCAATACTCCACGGCCTGCCCGGCCAATGCAGGGCGGGACTTCTCGTACGGCGAGCCGGCCGGGATGCCGTTCAAGGCGTAATCGCCAAGCGAGCGCGCTTCCGCGAGCAGTTGCTTGCGAAGCTCGGCCACGTCGTCCGCTTCCCACGGCTTCTGAGGTTTGGCTTCGTACTCTTCGAGCAGTTTGCGGGCATGCTTGCCGCTCGCCGTGTCCGGCCAGCGCTCCAGCACGCCCTTCATCTGCATGAGCCCGCGGTGGAGCGTGGCCCGCTCATCGAGCAGTTTCACCCCTTCGTCGAACACCGACTTCGCATACTCGTCGCGAGTCGGCGTCGCGGTTGCACTGGCGCGTGTGGTCGGGAACTTCCGTGCGGCGGCGATTCGCTTCACCCTTCCCTCGTCCAGCCACTTCACGGCTTCGGTCAGCGTTGCGGCCGAGGGGATCGCGTGGCCGAGGTTGGGCTGCACCCACACCTTCGTTCGGATGCCGATGCCGGTCCAGAACGGTGCTTTCCAGCGTTCCACTTCGCCGCGGTTGAAATCGGACGGGCCGGTGATCAGTGCCGCGCTGAGGCGATCAATGGCGCGATGGCGCAGCCACGGTTCGGCGCGAAGATCGCCGGCGGCGCACAGAGGCAGCACGCCGCCGAAGTATTCCGGCAGCGCGAAGGCGATGCCGCACGCGATGCGCCCGCCGCCGGAGAAGCCGGAGATGTAGGTGCGATCCGGATCGACGGGCACCTGACGGCGCAGATCGTCCAAGCAGTCCAGCACAATGCGGCAGCGGCGCGGCGGCGGCACATTGTTCCCGGCGTTCTTCACCGCGAGATACGCCAGGCCGAGTTCGGTGCATGCGGGTTCGAACGCCTTCCATCCGCCCGCGTCGTCTCCCGCCGAGACGAATACCATCACGCCGACCGGCTGCTTCGGATCCTTGCGAACGGGCAGGAACAGTTCGTAGCTCTGCTTCTTGGAATCGTAACCCTTGCCGAGCAACTCTGCAGGCGGCTCCGCTTGGCTGCGGTTGGCGATGGTGAACGTCCAATCCAGCCGCGTGGGCTCGGCGACCGTGCGGGGCTTGGTGTCCGCCGCCGGCGCGAGCGCGGCGAAGAGCATCAGGCAGAAGAGGGAGCGGAGCGTCATGGGCCGTCCCGAAATGGAATCGCGGCAGGCTTCCGCCTGCCGCGAGGTGGAACTGTTCCAATCCTATCAGCCCACGAACACGCCGGCATTCACTTCGGGGAAGGCGCGGAAGCTGAACTCGCGGCCGATGGAGCCGTCCTTCAGATCCTTGCCGAGATACACGCGGACGCTCGATCCCACGTTTTCACCGTCGCCCACGATGAGGTCGGCGTACTGGTCGCCGTCGATGTTCTTGATCGACTCGCGGATGCCGCCGCGCTGCGTGTAGTCGCCGGTGAAGAAGCTGGAGACCGGGTTGGCGATGGCGGCCGTCGGGTTGGCGAGCAGGGCCCGGCCGTCGATCACGTTGGTGCGGGGCCCGCCGCCGGGGCCGGCACCGAAAATCGCGTCGGCGATTCCGTCGCCGTTCACATCGCCGGCCGCGACATAGGCTCCGTCGCGGAGATCCGGGAGGAAGGCGTAGAAGTCGCCCACCATGCGAGTTTTGAGACCGTTGAGGAGGGCGGCACCGTCCCAGAGTGCGATACGGGGGCCGCCGAGGAACCCGGCGGACACGATCACGTCGTCCTTGCCGTCACCATTGAAGTCGCCGGCCGCGGCGCGGGCGCCCCCGCGGAAGTCCGGATCGTCGATGCCGTAGAAATCCGCGATCTTGTTGAACGTCGGCCCGTGGAAGATGGAGACGCGGGGGCCGCCGCCGCGATCCGGCGTCACGATCATGTCCGGGAATCCGTCCCCCTTGATGGCGCCGGACGAGACGAATACGCCGCCGGTGAAGTCCGCGAACGGTTGCAAGTCGAGGAGCACGGCGTTGGTGGCGCCGTCGTAGACCTTCACTTGGGCGATGATGCCGGGGCCGGAGCCGAGGACCACGTCCGGAATGCCGTCCAAGTTGTAGTCCGCGACACTGACGCGGATGCCGCCGGTGAAGCCGGGGCCGAACGGCTGGTAGGCGCGGACGAACGTGCCGTCCGCCTCGTAGAGGTTGGCGGTCGAGCCGCCGCCGGCACCCACGGCGAACCGGTGCGTGACGATGGCCGGCTGAAGCACGCCGCCGTCCACGGTCACGTTCACGGTTCCGTTCGCCGCCGCGTTCACCGAATCGCGAACGCTGATGGAGCGGACGGCCGGAGTGAACAGCGTGACGTTCACGGTGGCCACGCCGTTCACCAGCGTGACGCCGGAGGGCAGGGTGGCGTACGGATCGGAACTGGAGAAGACCACTGCGCCGTTGTACGTGGTGAGCGGACGGCCGAAACGGTCCAGGGCCCGCACGGTGAGCGGGAAGGAGGTGCCGCCGTCCGCCACGGACGGAGCACCCGTGAGCGTGAAGCTGGCGACCGGGCCGGGCGTCACGGCGATGTTCGACCGGGTCGCGGTGAGAACGCCGTTGCCCGTGTCCTGTACCGTGAACGACTGCAGGCCGTTCGTGGAGAGGTTGCCGGTGAACACGTGGACGCCGGCGTCGGTTCCCGTGAACGCGTACGGGCCGGGCACGAACGTGCCGAACGGATCGGTGCTCGTGAACGCGACCGTGCCGGTGTAGCCGGTGGCCACGTTGTTGAACGCGTCCCGTGCGGTGACGGTGAACGGCTGGTCGTCCGTGGCCCGCACCGAGTTCGGGAACCCGGTGATGTTCAGCGACGCCGCCGCGGCCGGATTCACCTGGATGTTCGACTGCGTGCCGCTGAGCGTGCCGTCCGACGCGGTGATGGTGCGCGTGCCGGCGGTCTTCAGCGTGGCACCGTTCACGAAGGTGTGGGTGCCGCCGTCGCCCGGGGTGAATGCGAAGTTCGGCGGGAGGAACGCGCCTTGCGGGTCGTTGCTCGTGAAGGTCACCGTGCCCGTGTAGCCGGTGGCGACGTTGTTGAACGGATCGTAGGCGGTGACGGTGAAGCTGTGGGCGACGCCCGCGACCGTCGGGCTCGGGAACCCGAAGACCACGAGGCTGGTCGCGTTCGCGGCCACCACTTGGATGCCGGACTGCGTGCCGCTGAAGGTGCCGTCCGTCACCGAGATGGAGCGGTTGCCAGCGGTTCGCAGCGTGCCGGTGATCGGTCGCACGCCGTTGTCCGCCACGGTGAACGGCACCGTGGTGGAGGAGAACCCGGCTTGTGCGTCGTCCGTGCCGATCGTGGCCGTGCCGGTGTACGTCGGCGTCGTGTTGCCGAACGCGTCCGTCGCCCGGACGGTGAAGCCCTGTGCGACGCCCGCCGTCGTCGGCGAGGGGAAGTTCGTGACGAACTTCGCCGTCGCGGCCGGAGTCACCGTGATGTTCGTTTGCGAGCCGGTGATCGTGCCGTCCGTCACGCTGATGGATCGCGTGCCCGCGGTTCGCAGCGTCGCCCCGTTGGTGAAGGTGTGTACGCCGGCGTCGCCGCCGGTGAAGGTGTGGCTCGTCGGTGCGAACGAGGCTTGCACGTCGTTGCTGGAGAAGCTCACCGTGCCCGTGTAGCCGGTGGCGACGTTGTTGAACGGGTCGAGCATCGTGACGGTGAAGTCGTGCGGGACGCCGGCGACGGTCGAGCCCGGGAATCCGGACACGATCGCCTGGCTCGCCGTGGCCGGTGTCACGGTCACGCTCTGGAATCCGCTCAGCGAGTTCACGGAGTCGGTCGCAACGACCGTTTGCGTGCCGGCCGTCTTCAGCGTGACGCCCGCCGGGAACGTCCGTTGTCCGGCGTCGGTCGCGGTGAACGTATGGCTGACCGGAGCGAAGACCACTTGGCCGTCGCTGCTGGAGAACGTCATCGTGCCGAGGTAGCTCGTGGCGACGTTGTTGAACGCGTCGCGGATGCTCACGGTGAAGGTGCGGGCGATGCCCGCGGTGGTGGGCGAGTTCACGCCGGAAACGACGACCGCGGCCGGCGCGGCGGCGTTCACCACGATGCCGTTCTGGGTGCCGGAGAAGGTGCCATCCGTCGCCGAGATCGAACGCGTGCCCGCGGTGCGGAGCGTGCCGGTGAGCGACCGCACGCCGAGGTCCGATCCGCTGAACGCGATCGGGTTCGACAGCGAGAACGTGGCCTGCGGATCGTTGCTCGTGAGCGTCACGTTACCGGTGTAGGTCGGCGTCGTGTTGCCGTAGGCGTCCGCCGCGCGAACGGTGAACGACTGGGCGGCGCCGGCCGTCACGGGGGTCGGGAAGTTCGTGAGGAACTGCGAGGTCGCGGCCGGCGTCACGAGGATGCCGGTTTGCGATCCACTGATGGAACCGTCGCTCGCGGTGATCGACTGCGTGCCAGCCGTCCGCAACGTCGCGCCGCCGAGGAACGTCTTCACGCCCGCGTCGCCCGGGGTGAACGGATAGCTCGCGGGCGAGAAGGTGGCTTGGCCGTCGGAACTCGTGAACGTCACCGTGCCCGTGTAGCCGGTGGCGACGTTGTTGAACGGGTCGCGGAGCGTGACGGTGAAGGAACCCGCCACGCCAGCCGTGATGGTCGCCGGGAATGCGGAGACGATCACTTGCGACGCGGCGGCCGGCGTCACTTGGATGCCGGTCTGCGATCCGGAGAAGAAGCTGTCGCTCGCGGTGATCGATTGCGAACCGGCGGTCCGCAGCGTACCCGTCACGTTCTTCGAGCCGAGGTCCGCACCGGTGAAGTTCAGAGTGGCGGACGGGCTGAAGCTCGCCAAGGGGTCGCTGCTGCTCAGGGTGACGGTGCCGGTGTAGCCCGAGGTCGTGTTGTTGAACGCGTCCGTCGCACGGACGGTGAACAGGTCGGACACGCCGGCCGTGATCGGCGACTGGAAGCCTTCCACGACGAACTTCGACATCGCGGCCGCGTTCACCGTGATGCCCGACTGCGTGCCGACGAGCGCGCCGGAGGTGCCGCGGATGAACCGCGTGCCCGCCGTCCGCAGCGTCGCACCGTTGGTGAACGTGTGAGTGCCGGCATCTCCGCCGGTGAACGCGTAGGGCGCCGGCAGCGAGGCTTGGGCGTCGTCGCTGGTGAACGTCATCGTGCCGGTGAACCCGGTCGCGACGTTGTTGAACGGATCGTACAGAGTGACGGTGAAGTCGTGGGCGATGCCGGCCGTGGTGCTGCTCGGGAAGCCGGTCACATCCACGCGGGACGCGGCCGCCGCGATCACGGTGATGCCGCCTTGCGTGCCGGTGATCGAGCCGTCGATCGCCGTGATGGAGCGGGTGCCGGCCGTCTTCAGCGTCGCACTGGCGACGTACACGCCGGCGTCGGTGGCCGTGAACGTGTGCGTCGAAGGTGCGAACGTCGCTTGGCTGTCGTCGCTCGAGTACAGGGTCATCGTGCCCGTGTACCCGGTGGCCGTGTTGCCGTACACGTCACGCACGGTGACGGTGTAGTTGTGGGCGACGCCGGCGACGGTCGAGGCCGGGAAGCCCGACACGACGGCGTCGTAGGCGACGTTCGGCGTCACCACGATGCCGCTCTGGGTGCCGGTGAACGTGCCGTCGTTCGCGGTGATCGATTGCGACCCGGCGGTCCGCAGTTCACCCGGGAGGGTGACCGCGCCGTTGTTCGAAACGCCGAACACGATGACGTTCGAGGGATCGAACACGGCTTGGATGTCGCTGCTGGTGAGCGTCACGATGCCGGTGTACGTCGGCGTCGTGTTGCCGTACGCGTCGGTCGCGCGAACCGTGAAGCTCTGGCCCACGCCGGCCGTCGTCGGGCTCGGGAAGTTCATGGTGAACTTCGAGGTGGCGGCGGCGGCGACCGTGATGCCGGATTGCGTGCCGCTGATCGAGCCGTCCGAAGCGGTGATCGAGCGCGTGCCCGCGGTCTTGAGCGTGCCGCTCACGATGAACACGCCTGCGTCGCCCGCCGTGAACGTGTGGCTGGTCGGCGAGAAGGCCGCCTGCGGGTCGTCGCTGGTGAACGTGACCGAGCCGAGGTAACCCGTGGCGACGTTTCCGTACGCGTCCCGCGCGGTGACCCGGAAATTGTTGGCGACGCCCGCGATGGTGGACGACGGGTACTGGTCCACGACGAAGTGCGTGGCGACGTTCGGCGTCACCACGATCGGCGATTGCGTGCCGACGATCGCGCCGGACGTGGCGGTGATCGACCGCGCGTTGCCGGCCGTCTTCAGCGTGGAACCGCCGAGGAACGTGTGGATGCCGTTGTCGCCGCCCGATCCCGTCGTGTACGTGTAGTTCGGCGGCGAGAACACCGCTTGCGGATCGTTGCTGCTGAACACCACGTTCCCGGCGAAGTTCGTGTCCCGGTTGCCGTACGGATCGCGGAACTCGACCGTGAAATCGCTCGGCGTGCCGGCCACGACCGGCGTCGTGTGGCCCGTCACCACCGCGACCGTCGCAGGGGCCGGCGTCACCACGATGTTGTTCTGGGTGCCGACGAGCGCGCCCGCCGTGGCGCGGATGTTCCAGGTGCCCACGGTCTTCAAGTTCGCCCCGTTGACGAACGTCCGTTGCCCGGCGTTCGCCAAGGTGAACGAGTAACTCGACGGAGAGAACGTGGCCTGCGGGTCCGTGCTGCTGAACACGACATTGCCGACGTACCCGGTGGCGATGTTGTTGTAAATGTCGCGGAAGGTGACGGTGAAGTCGCCGTCCACGCCCGCTTGGCGCGGGGAAGTCAGCCCGGTCACTTGCACCGTCGACGCAGCCAGCGGCGTGATGATGATGCCCGACTGCGTACCTGTAAGCGATGGCGTGTTGACGTCCGTCACCGTGATGGACTGCGAGCCGGCGGTCTTCAGGTTCGCGGTGAAGGTACGTTGGCCCGCATCGCCGACCGTGAAGGTGTAACTTCCACTCGCCGGGACGAACGACCCTTGCGCGTCGGAGGTCGTGAGTTGCACCTTCCCGGTGTAGCCGGAGATTCGGTTTCCATACGGGTCCGCGGCGCGGACGGTGAACGTCTTCGAGGTGCCGGCCGCCGTCGGCGAGGGGAACCCGCTGACCACGAACTGCGACATCGGTGCGGCCACGACCGTGATGCCGACTTGCGCGCCCGAGATCCCGAGCGAGGTGTCCGAAACGATGATCGAGCGCGGGCCGGCGGTGTAGAGCGTGGCGCCGCCGGTGAAGGTGTGCGTGCCCGCGTCCTCGATGGCCGGCGTGTACTCGTTGTAAGCCGTGAACGTGTAGCTGGCCGGATTGAAATGAGCGCCCGGGCCCGTGTACGGATCGTTGTTGGTCATCGTCACCGTGCCGGCGTAATTCGTCGCGAGGTTGCCGAACGCATCGAACAGCGACACGGTGTAGTCGTGGGCCACGCCGGCCACGGTCGGGCTCGGGAAGCCGGACACGGTGATCGTGGTCGGAGTCGCCGGCATCACCCGCACGGTGTGCGTGCCGCTGATGATCGCCGGAGCGTTCGTCACCGCGTCCGTCGCCGTGAGCGTAATCAGACCGGCGGTGCGAAGCGTCACATTGAGCGTCTTCACGCCGGCGTCGAGAGAGGTGAAAGTGTAGCTGTTCGGAGCGATCGTCGCTTGCGGATCGTCCGATGTGATGGTGACCGTGCCGGTGTACTTCGTGTCGATGTTGCCGTACTGGTCCACGGCCTTGAGCGTCCACTGGTGCGTGTCGCCGGCGGTGGTCGGGCTCACGCCTTGGAGCACGAACTGCCGGGCGCGGTTCGCCTGAACGGTGACGTAGGACATCGCGGAGGCCACGCCGCCGGTGCCGCTGACCGAAAGCAGCGTCTGGCTCGGCGGGCCGCTGGCCCCGATGTAGAAGACCGCGAAGACCTTGGTGCCGGCGTCCGCCGCCGTGTACGTGTACGTGCTGGGCAACAAACCGGCCGGGTACGGTGCGGGGTTCGGCGAGGTCGTGGCCACGGGCACGAAGGGCCCGGTGACGTTGCCGCCGCCGGTGCGATCCACCGGTGCGCCGGCCGCACCCGCGTTCTGATAGACGAAGCTGAGACGGTCCGCCGCCACGGAGATCACGAGATCGCCGGTCGGATCGGTCGTGTTGTAAGCCGCCGTGCCGACGCCCCCGACCACGATGCGACGGCCGGGAACGATGTCCGCGGACAGCGGAACCAACGTCGTCGCCGTGACGTTCCCCGATACGTCCGCCGTCAGGTCCTTGATCTGGAACACGGGCAGGTTGGTGAGCACGGCGCGGCGGCCGTTCACCGTCGCGTCCATGGTGATGGTGCCGGTGTAGCCCGCGTTCGGGCGGCCGGTGCCGGCATTCATCGCGGAGATGACGACGCGGGTCGGTTCGCCCGCCGTGGCGACCATCGGCTGGTCGATGTGCAGGTTGCCGGCAGGGGCCGAGGCGCCGAGCACGAGGTAGCCGTGGTAAGCGTCCGCCGCGTAACCGCCGTTGTTCGGATCGGCCGTGCCTTCGCCGTTCAGGAAGTTGTCGTTCTGATTCATCGCGAAGCCGGCGTAGTCGGAGATCTTCTCCCCGATGACGACCTCGGCGAACCCGCCGGCGAACGGCGTGTAACTCCCCGGCCGCGTGACCACGATGTCGAAGCGGTCGTGATAGTCGCCGACGAAGACGCCCGCGGGAATCGCAACGCGGTACGGTGCGAACGGGCCGACGGTGTCGCCCAGCGCGGTGACCGAGTTGATCGTGAACAGCGTGCCGTTCGCGTCCCGGAGTTGCACGTCCGCGGTGGTGAACGTGCTGGCGAGTACGGGCGAATCGAACTGCACGCGGATCGTGTTCTGCGAACCCGAGGTCGAGATCGGCGTGACCGCGATCACGCGCGGGCCGGATTGCTTCACCACTTGGTACTGCGTGATCGCGGCGATGGCCGGATCGTTCTCCGGCGTGCCGAGGCGGATCACCCACGTGCCGCGGCCGTAGGTCGCCGCCGTCAGCATGTTCAAGCCGCCCGTCTGCTGGATCGGTTGGCCCGTGGCCGGGTCGATATTCCCCTGCGAGAGCGTGAGTTGCGTGACTTCCACGGACGGGAGATACCCGCCGTCCGGCGTGTTGATCGTGACAGGTTGGCTCGTGATCGGGTCGGTGTACGTGTAGGTGGTGCCGACCGGGTACGTCTGCCACGTGGCTCCACGGTCCAACGACCGCACGACGCCGCCGTACCCGCCGACGTACAGCACCGGGTAGGAACCGGCCGACGGGTTCAACGGATCGACGGGGATCGAGTAGCGCCAATCGACCGCGAGCGAGGTCAGGTTGCGCATCATCGCCGGCACGCCGTTCTTCGGCGCGGCGTTCGGATCGTCGAAGATCGGCTTCGAGCGAGAGAACAGATTGCCGGTGATGTTCACCCACGGGGCGGCGCCCGGCGTGGTGTCCGCCTTGAAGAAGACGCCGCCGCTGGTGACGGCGTAGGCGGCGCGGCTGCCGCGAGTCGGGTCCGGGATGATTTGCTGAACGGCACCGCCGGAAAGGCCCGCGGAGATGTTGGTCCATGGGCTGCCGCCGGTGTACGTCACCCAGACTTGGCCACCGGACGTGCCCGCGAGCAGGTAGTTGTTGAACTGGTCCGGGAAGGTCGGGTCCGGCGAGCCGAACGCCAAGGCTTGGGCGTAGCTGCCGACGTTCGTGTAGCCCGCCAGGTTGGGATCCGCCACGACCGTCCATGTGACGCCTTGATCCACCGTGCGGAAGATGCGGCTCGTGTTGTTGCTGATCATGATGCCGTTGCCGTCGATCGGATTGACGGCAAACTTGAAACCCGCGATGAAGGGCCACTGGCCTTGGTTCAAGGTGGGATTGTCACCCGGTTGCAGCAGTCCGAAGGTGCGCGAGATGCCGCCCACACGGAAGAAATTGCTCTGGCCGCCGCCGCAGCACGGCCAGCGGTAGTCGTAATAGGTTCCGGTGCCGGTCTGGTCGGTGAGGCCCCACGAACCGTCGCCGGCACTGCCGGACCAGCTCATCAGCGCGCCGCCGCCGGTTTGAAGAATGTTGTCGGAGGAGACGGGGAAGCCGTCGTCCTGGGCTTCACCGTAGAACATGGCGCTGGCGATTTCCGCCGCCAGTTGGCCCGGCTGAGCCGTGGAACTGTAGAACTGGATGATTTGCAGGTTGCCGTTGCGGTTCACGCCGGGCAGCGTGTAACCGCCGATGTTGTTCAGGACGTTGCCTTGGCCGTCGTCGAGCGCGGTACCGATGCCTTGGTCGTCCTCCACGATGATGCGAGTCTTGCCGGTCACTTGGTCGCGGACGGCGAGAATGCGGTGAATATCCGTCTGCACTTCCGCCGGTCCGAATCCGGCGTACCGCGCGCCCCAGCCCTTGTTGTTGATGCTGGTGACGTTGCCGAACAGCAACGGAGAGGTGGCGAACGGCCCGGCCGGGTTGCGGTACACGTTCAGCAAGCCATTATTGACGCCGCCGAAGGCGACACTGCCGTTCGGCAAGGGGAGCGGGCTGTAGCCGACGCCGTAGGGCGAACCGGGGTTCTTGACGGTGACGTTGCCGCTGTTGGCCGTGAGCTGAACGGGGCCGCCAGCGGGGGAGACCGTCGCCGAGTTGTCGTACGCCACGATCGCTTGCGCGTCTTGAAGCCCCGTGATGTCCACGCGGATCAGGCCGCCGTTCGGCCCGATCGCGCTCTGGGTCATGCCACCCATGTACACGACGTTCGGGTTGTTCGGGTCGATCGCGAAGCCGATGTCGTACTTGCCTTGGCCAGGCAGCGGGTTGGAGGTGCCCGGGGGCGAGGCGAAGATATCGTGGTCGTTCCGCGTGTAGTTGTTCGTGCCGTAACCGGCGATCGGCGCACCCGTGGGGCCGTTCACGAGCCGCTCGGCCAAGCTGATCGAGGTCCAGTTGTCCCCGAAGTCCTTCGTGATGTACAGGCCGTCGAGCGCGCCGGCGTCCGACACGACGAGAGCGTACAACCAGCCTTGGTAGTTCAGGTCCTGCAACGCATTGTTGGTGAGCGCCGGAGTCGCCAGCATGATGCGGTCTTTGCCGGCCGCGCCGTTGGGCTTGTCCGCGGGCTGGGCGATCGAGACGCGGTTCTGGAGCGGGTCGTCGCCTTGGATGTAGGAGCCGTTGCCGCCCGGGCTGCCGCTCATAAACACCATGCTCGCAGCCACGTAGGCGGGGTTCGCCTTGTAGATGCCGTCGTCGCGGAATGCGGCGTAGAGGACTTGCAGGTTCGGATTGCCGACCTTCGCCGCGCTGCCTTCGGCCAACACCACGTCCGTGGCGACGCCTTGCTTGAGGCGCGTCCAGTGGCGGCCCGTGTCCGTGCTGCGCCACACGCCCGAACCGGTGGCGATGTACACGATCACGTCCTTGTCGGCGTTGTTCACCGCCGTCGGGTCCACGACGACCTTGAAGCCCGTGACTCCAAACAGTCCGCGGTCGCGTGTCGGCGAGGAGATCGACGTGAGCACGCCGCTGCCGACCGTCGGCGAGTCCGTGTTGTTCGTGCTGTCCAACACGTTCCATGTGCGGCCGCCGTCCATCGATCGCAGGACGCCGACGCCGGGCGTGCCGGTGTCGCCTTCGCCCGTCAGCGCGAAGATGATCGATTGCAGCGGATCATTGTTGCGCGGGAAGACGGCGATGGAGACGACGTTCAACCCGTAGGCCGGCGCGCCGTCGCCCAGCGGAACGTACGTGGGGCCGTTCGCGTTCTGCGTGAGGAAGTTGTTCGTCTTCCAGAGGCCGCCGCTCGCGGCCCCGACGTACACCGTGTTGCCGGACGGATCGGACGGATCGACGGCGATGGCGTTCATGCGGGCCGTGTTGCCGCCCGGGCCGTTCTCCGGGGCCGGGCCCACGGCCGTCCACACCCGCTGCGTGAGCGCGCTCGTCGGATCCTGATTGAACACGCGGAACGAGACCGCGAAGCGGTCTGCATTCGCTTCACCCAAGCCGGTGCCGCCGCTGATCTGCGGCAGGCTCAACGACCACCCGGTGAGGTCCGGCGTCGACGTGCCGGCGTTGAAGATGCGCAGCTTCCATGTGCCGCTCGAGAGCTTGCCGGCGAGGTTGCCCAGCGGGAACTGCGGGTTGTACGGGCCCGAATCGAACGGCTGGAACCCGACTTGGATCGGCGTGTTCCCCGTGTCGTTGAACAGGGTGTTGCTGAACCACAGCGTGCCCGGCGGCCGCGTCCCGTTCCCCACGTTCGTGAACAGGCGGACCACCGTGCCGTCCGGCGCCACGAGTTCGCCGGAGAGGTTCACCACGTTCGTGTTGTCCGGAAGCGAACTCGAGACGTTGAGTTGCACTTCGATCTGGTGCCCCGTGGAGAGCGCGATCAGGAACGACTCGGTGTTCGGCACCGTGAGCGGGTACTCCTTCATGCTCGGCACGGCGCCGCTCGCGGCGGGGATCGTCGAGGTCGGAGTCGTGGAGGCGTTGAAGGCCGCGTTGTAGGTGCTGTTGGTGGCGACGCCCGTGGTCGGGCTGCCGCCGCGGAGCACGTCCAGGCCCGCATTGCGGTTGGTGTCGATGTACGCGTACCGGTTCGCGCCGCCGGGCAGCAGCGTCGTCGAGACGATGTACGGGTCGATCTCGATGGTGTAGGTGCCGCTCAGCGCCTGGCCGGGGAAGGTGATGCGGTAGCTGCGGGCCGTGAGCGGGGTGACGACCATCGGGTTGGTCGTCGCCGTGGCGCGGTCGTAGACCACGCCGGCCGGTCCCGTCATGCGGATGATGTTCGCATTCGTGAACACCGGGCCGAACGCCGGATTCTGGTTGATGTCCGTGTCGAAGGTCACGTCGACCTGCGTGGCGACGTTGTTCCCGAGCACGAGCGAGTTGGCGTAGCCGGGCACGCTGGAGCCGTTCATCCGCGGGCCGGCGATCATCAGCGGGAGCGTGCTCGAGTTGAAGGGGAACTGGTACGGGATGCCGTTCGTCGGCGTCGGCATCGCGAAGGAGTCCACGTCGATTTCGCCGCTCACCGCGTCCGCGTCCTGGTCCATCGTGTTGCCGAGCGTCGGAACACCGGAGACCATGTGCCAGACCGTGTCCTTCAGCAGCGTCGGCCGGACGACGTAGCTGTACGTGCCGATCGCGGTCTGCGTGGGGAAGGTGAACGTGTATGAGTTGCCGGATTGCGACACGCCCGTGATCGGGATCGTCGTGAACACGGTGGCGTTGTCGTAGGGGTTGTGATAACGCAGCTCGGCGGAGGCCGTCGTGACCGGGCCCATCGGGCGGTCGAAGGTGACGGTGAACGAGCTGAGACTCGTCACCGAGCCCATGTCGCCGCTTGTGATGCGCGGGCCGACGGCGGTGACCGCGTGGGCGGACATGATGCTCGTCCCGGCCGCGTTCGAGTTGCCGCCCCAGTAGGCGTAGATGTGGCCGGCCGCGGCGATCACGGATTGCCGGATTCCGATGCCGTTCGCCCCCGCCTGCGGGATGTTGCTGGGCACCGGCTGCAGCGTGTAGTTCCGGTTGGTGATCACGTCGAGTGCGATCTTCGGCTGGCTGAGGAACGGCAGGTTGGTGACGCCGTTGGTGCTCGACGTGGCAGCCGTGTTGTACGTCTGGTCGCTCCACGACGCGCCGCCGTCGATGCTGGTGGCGACGAACGTGGCGGCGCGGGTGTTGTTCGCGTCCAACCGCGCGTCGTACCACGTGGCCACCACGGTGCCGGTGTAGCTGTCCACCGTCACGGCCGGGATGAACTGGGCGCGGTCGCCTTCCGTGTAGTTGTCCGCGAGGCGGTCGTCATTCACCTTGACCGCGGTTCCCATCGTCAGCACGCCCGCCGCGCTCAGGGAGCCGCGCGAAACGGCGACGTTCGTGTCCGAGCCGGTACCGGTCGTTAAAGCCAAGTACATTTGGCCGCCATTCGCGCCCGTACCGTTGCCGAGCGTGTTGTCGAAGGCCACCGAAATCGAGCCGGGGATGCCCACGGTCGGCGAGATGGCGGGCTTGTTCGGGCTGCCCGCGCCGGAGGTCGGATCGGCACCGATCGTGGTGCCGGTGAGCCCCGTGTTCCCGTCCGTGCCCATGCCCGGAACTATGGACGAAAACGTGAGGCCCCACGAATCGACGGACTGGGTCGGAGCCGTGCTTCCATCGTTCTTGAAATCGGTGACCCGAAGTGTGAAGGTCGCGGCGTTGATTGTCGCGGCTGACGCTCCGGCGAGGCCGAGGGCGGCAAGCATATTCGTTCCGTCCTCGGGACGGAACATACCGATGTATCCGGTGGTGGTGATGCTGTTGTCAACGATGGAACGTGCGCCTTGGTCGTCGAACACCGCTCCATACACGCCGCTGCCGCTGGACAATCTCCCGATGCCGGTAGTCGAACCGGAGTTCGCAGGAAGCCCGACCGGAATGCCGTTGATGTCAGTGCGAGTCGCACCCAATCCGTCGAGCCGGTTAGTAAACAGTGTGACAGAAAACGCCCCTCGAATCAGCTCGACTTTCAGATGCTCGAGGTGCGGCGCGGTCAGTTTCAACTGAAGGGACATATCCCGCGTGACAAAGGCCGGGGTGGTCGTCGGGATCAGACCGCCCGGGAACGCGGTCGCCACGTTCAACGTGTAGTCTTGAGATTGTTGGATGTCGGGAGTGTTCGGCGGCGGAGGCGGCGAACTCGGCGGCGAAACGGCATCGGCGAACGGGCCGGTTTGCCCGATCAGCCGGGTGCTGTATGCCTGTGCCACAACATTTCCCGCCACGCCGCCGTCGGGCCGCGTCGAGTCGTACATGATCGTGCCGCCTTGGGTCGGCCACAAATAGATCAAGGAGCCGGGGCGGCCGGAGTTCGCCGGCGCGAACACGATCTGCGGGGCGGCGCTCGCCGTGCCGGAAGCGAAGCCGTTGTCACTGATCGGGGCCGGCACGGACCACGTGGCACCGTCGTCGCCTGACACGCAGCCCATGATCGCGCCGGTATTGAGATTCAATCCGCCAGTGTCGGTGCCGTTGCCCGCAGGGGTCGCATTGCCGTTCCAAGCGATGTAAACGCCTTTGCTCTTGAGCGTTGTCGAGTCGATCATCGTGTCCGTCGTGGACAGCAACGGATCGTTGGGCAGGTTGTTGTCCACGGCGATCGTCGGATTCAAGGCGGGATCATTGCCCGTCCACTGATAGATCATCACCGGCGCGCCCGCCGCGCTGCCGAAGGTCGCCTTGCGGAACATCACGGCTCCGCTCGTCTTGTCCGCGTTGTGGACGAGATAAACGAAGTACAACGTGCCGTCACGCCCGTAGGCCACGGAAAGACCTGAGGCTTGCGAGTATGGAACGGGGTTAGGGTTCGGGGTGATCGTGGGATCGGTCGGCAGGGTCCCCGGTATGTTCCCCACCGTGGACCAGCTCGAACCGGCGTTCGTGCTGATCTGCGCCAGCACGGTGGTGCCGGACATCGCAGCCATCACTTGGTTCTGCACGTTCGTCGGGCTGGCAACCACCTGCGGGTTGAAGAACCCCGCGGCCGTGGATGTGGCCGTCGCCGCGGTCGGCGTCACCAGCGTGGGTTGCGGCAGCGTCGCCGGGACGATCCGGTCCTCGATGTCTTCCACGAAGAGGGGGAAGTTGCGGAAGCCGCGCTTGCGGTCGGGCTTGAATGCGAGCTTGCGAAACAGCTTGGGCAGTGAGATGCGGGCCATCGGTTGCCACTCCGGATGTCGATAATCAAGCGCGGTGCGGCCCGCGGCAGCAGGCCCCACGTATCAAGCGGCGAAGAATGCGGAGGAATTGCGGTTCGGGTTGTGATTGACCGAGCTGCCGATTTCTCCGTATATCATGCCGGGGTATGGGATTCGAGTCAACGTAATGGCCGTCTCCGGGGGCTGTCAATGACGAGTTGACCCATTCCATTGATTTGAACGGGGGGGATGCCGCATAATCGGACACCCGCCCGATCCGAGAATGGGAAACCCCCTCCAGCTGGGGTACCGGTGATGGTCGTAACGGTTTTTCTGGTTACGCGGAACCACGACGCCTCGCTCGGAGCCGCGCTCCAATCCGTCGCCGGGTTTGCCTCCGAAATCCTCGTCGTGGACACCGGCTCCACGGACCGCACGGTCGAGATCGCGCAGCAACTCGGTGCCCGCGTGCTGCCCTTCGCTTGGGACGACGACTTCGCCGCCGCCAGCAACGCCGCCATCGCAGCCGCCCGCGGCGAGTGGCTCCTCTGGATGAACCCGGACGAAGAAGTGGAACCTGCCGGTATCCCGGCGCTCACCCGGGCGATTCAAACGCCGGATGCGTTCGTGTGGCAACTCGGCGTGCGGCAGATGCGGCACCCGAACGACGCGAGCGGCGTCGTCGATGCGCAGGCCCGCCTCATCCGCCGCGACCCGGCCCTGAACCTCCGCGGCCGGTTGCACCCCGAGTTCGATCCGCCGCTCGACGAACTCGCCGCCCGCCGCAACCAATCCATCGGCAACGTGAACGCGATCCTCCGCCGACACGCGTACCTCTCCCAGCCGACGCCGGACAAGATCCGCTGGGTGGTGCGCTTACTGGAGCGGGAACTCGGAGATCGGCCGGGGCAGCTCGGCTTCCAGATCGAACTCGGCCGCAACTTGCTGTGGCTGAACGATCCGCGCGGCCACGAACTGCTCGGAACCGCGGCGAACGAGGTGCGGGCGCGGAGCGGCGATGCGTTTCCGCCCTCGCCGTGGGTCGGCTCGCTGCTCGAGTACGTGCTTTCGGTTTCGCCCGCGCAGTACCGCGGCGCGCTCGAACGGGCCGAGGCGCGAGCCCTCGCCGACAAGTGGTTCCCGCGCACGCCGCCGGTGCTGTGGGCCGTGGCGTCGGACCGCTTCCTGGCCGGGGACTTCGCCGCCGCCGTGACGCTGCTCGAACGCCTGCTGCTGCTCGGCCGCACCGGCGGGTACGATGGAGCGGGCGGCTTCGATCCTTCGATCGTCGGCAACTCCGCCGCCGTGAATTACGGCACCTGCTGCCTGCACCTCGGCCGCTGGAGCGACGCCCGCGCCGCGTTCGAGAGCGTCCTGAACGATCCGAAGCATGTCGAAGCGGCCCGCCGCGGGATGCGGCTGGCCGACCTCCAGCAGAAACCCGCGACGCGATGAACGCGAGACGGATCATGCTTCTGAGTGCGGTTCCGCTCGCCGCCGGGTTGGTGCTGTGGCTTCGGCCCAAGCCGGTGCCGGTCGTTGCGAAGCCGCCGTTGAGGCTGGTCTGGGTGTTCGCGGCTCCGAAGCCGGGGGCCGCCATCGCCGCCCCGTGCATCGAACGCGACGCGGTTCACTTCGCCGCCACGCACATCCGCGGGTTCCAACTCGAAGGCACGATCTACTCGCTGAACCCGGAGGACGGCCGCCCGCGCTGGACCTTCGACGCCGACGACACGATGCTGCCCACCGCTTCCACGCCGCTCGCGGCCGAGGGCCGCCTCTACTTCGGCGAAGGGATGCACTCGCACTTCTCCTGCCGCATGTTCTGTCTCGACGCGGCCACCGGCAAGCAACTGTGGTCGCATCCCACGACCGATCACGTGGAAGGCGGGCCCGTGCTCGCGGGCAAGAATTTGCTCTTCCCCGCGGGCAACGACGGCGTCTACGCGCTGGATGCGGCCACGGGCACCCGCCGCTGGAACTTCCGCGACCGCGTTCACATCGACGGCACGCCCGGCGTGGAAGGCGACCGCGTGTACGTCGGCACCGGGCCGAGCCGCAAGTTCGCCACGTCGGAAGTTGCGTGCCTGCTCGCCTCGAACGGAGAAGCGGTGTGGCGGCAGCCGATGAGTCTGCCGGCGTGGTCCACGCCCGTGGTGGCGCGCGGCCGCATCTTCGTCGGGCTCGGGAACGGCCGGTTGACGGAAGCGGCGAAGCCGCCGGAGAAGCCGGCCGGCGCCTTGGCGTGCCTCGATGCCGCGACGGGCGAACTCCGCTGGACGATCCACGTGGACGACTCGGTGTTCAGCCAACCGGTCGTCGTCGGCGATCGCATCGTGTTCGGCTCGCGCGACGGCCACGTGTACGGAGTCACGTTCGAGGGCGAAATCGCGTATCGGATTCCATTGAACGGCCCGGTGATCGCCGCTCCCACCGCGGAACGCGGATGGATCTACGCCGTGAGCGTTCCCGGCCTCATGATCTGCATCGATCCCACGACCGGGGGGGAGCGTTGGCGCTTCGATCTCCGCGGCGGCGACGACACGCTGCACGTGTACGCCTCGCTCCGCATCCGCGGCAATCGGCTCTACGTCGCGGACGAAGCCCGCACCCGCGGCGCGTCGTTCGGAATCGTTTCACTCTCGTGCTTTGAACTGGAGGAACCGTGATGAAGCGGAAAGGCTTGCTCGTCGCGTTGGTGCTTGCGGTCGCGGGGGTCGCCGCGTTCGCACTGCTCGATCCGGATGCTCGCCTGAAGGGCTGGGTCGGCGGGCAACCCTTTTACCAAGGCCGCGCCGCTTCAGCCTGGGGCAAGGAACTCGCGGCGGCGGATGAAGTGGCGTCCGCCGCCGCCCGCAAGGCCTTGACGGACGGGAAGGGCGAGGCCGTGCCCGTGTGCCAATGGCTGCTCGACCACTCCGCCGAAGCGGTGGTGCGGGCGCGATCGGCGGACGCGCTAAAGCAGATGGGACCGGACGCGAAGCCCGCCGGTGCTTCGCTGCTCAAGGCCGCCGACGACCCCGACCCGGTGGTGAAGGGCGTGGCGTTGCAAGCCCTCGAAGGCTTGGCCCCGGAGTTGCCCGCCGATGCGATGGCCACGATCGAGGCGCGGCTTCCGGAGCCGGAGTCGTTCCGCATCCTTGCGAAGTTCGGCCCCGCCGCCGCACCCGCGAGCGCCAAGGTGAAAGGATTCATCGCGCATGCGGATCCCGCCATCCGCTTCCAGGCGGTCCGCGCGCTCGGCAAGATCGGCCCCACATCGATTCCGTTCGTGCCCGAGTTCATCGCGATGATGGAGAAGGACGGCAGCGACAAGGTGCGCGAGATCGCGGCGGAGGTGATCGGCATGCTGGGGCCGGCGGCGGCGGCGGCGCACCCGGCGGCGATTCCCGCGCTCGGAAAGGCTCTCGCCGATCCCGCGTGGAATGTGCGGCGAGACGCAGTGCGCTCGCTCGGCCAAATGGGGCCGCTCGCCAAGTCGCAACTCGAGGCGGTGAAGGCCCGGCAGAAGGATGACGATGAACGCGTGCGCGGTGCCGTGGCCAAGGCCGTGCGCCAGATCGAAGGCGAGGAGAAGTGAGCTACTTCGTCCAGACCACGCTGTCGAGGATCTGCATCGCTTGTTCGCGGCGGTCGGGAACGATCGTCGCGACGAAGTACAGGACGCGACCGCCGAGGCGGATGGAGTAGAGGTCTCGGCGAACCGGTGCCGCGCCGAGCGAGTCAACTTGGTGATGCGTCACGGGCCGCCCACCGACCACGGCCGGCTTCGACTGCACGTCCGGCTTCCACTTGACGGGGCCGAGCTTCCGCTCGAGCAGGAACTTCCCCGCATCCTCGCCCGCCGGCACCTCCGCGAGGATCAACTCGAACTGCCCGGGCTTCTCCACCTTCGATTGCGAGTAGCTCACCAGCACGATCGGCTTCGGCAACGCGCCCGACGGCGGCTCCGTGCGGGCCGTCATGTACCAGCCGTCCGGTATCGCCATGCGGACGCCGACGGTCTCGTTTTGATACACGGCGTCCGTGGTCAGGGGCGCGGCACGCGGCACATCCGAGGAGCAACCGGACGCGGCGATCAGGCCGGGGAGGAGAGCAGCGATGCGGAGCAGCATGGACCCGTCACTCCAAGGGAGCGGCTTCGCCGCCGGAGCGGGTGCCCAAGGCCTTCAGGATCTGCGGCGGCGTCTCGATCGAGACCCGGCGCAGGGAGCCGTCCGCGAACAGCAGGTGGATCTGCGTGCGGTGCGGCGTGAAGAAGTCGTACGGTTCGGACCACGGGTCGTTGAGCGGCTTGTTGTTGAACCGCGCCATCGGCATGGAAGGCGGCGGGTGTGCGATCGAGGCATACACCGGCGCGCCCGGCGTGGTCCGCACCGTGCCCTGTTCGATCACGCCGACCCACGGCGCCTGGACGAACAGAGCGGGCCGCTCGCCGATGGCGATGGTGTTCGAGTGCCCGTCCGCGATGTCCGAGGCGCGGATCGCACTGTTGCGGTAGAAGACACCCGGACCTTCGCCCGGATTGTTGTCCAGGTCGCCGCCGCCGCCGTAACACGCCGCGTAGCTGTTCGTCGCAGCATCCAAGATCGTCGTGTTGAACCGGGTGAGCACGGTGAATTGCCCTGCTTTGCCGTCCGCCGGGCACGTGTAGATGTTGATCGGAAGAACGCGGAGGTCGCGAGCCTTGCGGTGCGTCGTCGGCAGCGTCTGATCGATCTGGTTGTAGATCGCGGTCTGTTCCAAGTGCGGCAGCAGAAGCGCCGCCCAACCCCAGCCCGGCCAGTTGGGAATCTCATAGGTGTCCGGGTGCGGCCAGTCCGCCTTCCCGGCATAACCCGGGGGTGGCTTGAGCGGGCCGCGCGGCGTGCTGTCCACCCAGGTGTAGCCGGGGGGGAAGTGGCTGTGAGCGTCGTGGTAGGTGTGGAGCGCCAACCCGATCTGCCGCAGATTGTTGGCGCACTTTGTCCGCTGTGCCGCTTCCCGCACCTTCTGGATCGCGGGGAGCGTGAGCCCGACCAGCACGGAGAGAATGCCGATCACGACGATCAGCTCGATGAGCGTGAACGCTCTCGGCTTCCGGATGCGGGCATCCCACGGTCGCATGGCAGGTCTCGAACGATCCCGGACGTCAAGCCTTTCATACTGTGGCCGCATCGCCCGGCTGTCAAGGCGGTCATGCCCCGTCACCGTGTGAACACGACGCTGCCCGGCCCGAGAATCAGTTCCAATTCCTCGGCGCGGAGGTTGGCGGCGTTGACCTCGAACCCGCTGCCGAGCTTCAATTTCACCTGCCGGCCGGTGCCGTCCCGCACGCTCATGTACACCGGCGTGTTGCCGCGGTTTCGCTTGAGCACCGCCCCGACGGACTCCAACCGGTGCAGCGACTCCGGGTCGTCCGCGTAGGGCATCCGCAGCAGCAGGCTGCGGGTCATCTCCTTCTTCGCGTCGTCGATGGTCAGGATCTTGCTGACGATCACATCGCCGGCGGTGCCGCCCTCGCGCCACTCCACCTTGCCTTCGAACATGAGCACGGCGTCGTCCACCACCTGATCCTTGAACTGTGCGTACTGTTCCGACCAGAGAATGCACTTGCACTGGCCGGTGAAGTCTTCCAGTTGGAACATCGCCCAGCGCTTGCCGTTCTTCTGTACGGTGCGCTGTTGGAGTCCGGTCACCATGCCGGCGACGAGCACGGGCGTGCCGTGAGTCGCTTTCACGGCTTGGGCCGCGTCGTACGTGCGGAATCGCTTGAGTTGATCCTCGTGCTGCGCCAGCGGGTGGCTGGACATGTAGAAGTCAAGTGCTTCCTTCTCGAACTTCAGCTTCTCGGTGTCCGGCCACTCGGGCACGTCCGGCAGGCCGTTGCCGTGGGAGGCACCGTTGGAACCGCCTCCGCCCTCGTCGGAGAACATCTCGAAGATCGACTTCTGACCGCGTCGCAAGTCGGACGCGCGATCGTCCGCCGATTGGAAGGCCTTGGCCACCGCGGCGAAGTGGGCGGCTCGCTTGCCGAACGCGTCGAACGCGCCGGCCATCACGAGCTTCTCCACCGCGGACTTCTGCACGATGCGGCGATCCACCCGCTCGGCGAACTCGAAGAGATCCTTGAACGGCCCGCCTTCCTCGCGGGCGCGGACGATCTCGTTTGCCGCGCCGCGGCCGAGACCCTTGATCGCGGTGAGCCCGAAGAGGATGCGGTTGTTCACCACGTCGAAATCGGCCTGCCCCTTGTTGATGTCCGGGGGCAGCACATCGACGCCGAGCTTCCGCGTGTCCGCGATGTGATCGACCATGATGTCGCGCTTGCCGCCGTCGTCGATTTCGGAAGAGAGCAGCGCGGCCATGTATTCCGCGGTGTAGTGGGCCTTGAGGTACGCGGTCTGGTATCCGATCTGGGCGTACGCCGCGGTGTGCGACTTGTTAAAGCCGTAACCCGCGAAGAACACGATCTTCGCGAAGATGTCTTCGGCGGTGGCTTCGTCCACATTCTGCTTCACGCAGCCGGCGATGAAGTCCGTCTTCGCCGCATTGATCTTCTCCTCCACCTTCTTGCTGATGGCCTTGATGCACGCATACGCCTTGCTCAGTTCGATGCCGCCGAGGCGGTTCAGGATGCGCATGATCTGCTCTTGGTAGACCATGACGCCGTACGTTTCGTCGAGGATGTCCTTGAGTACGGGGTGCGGGTAGTCCCACTTCTCGCGGCCGTGCTTGCGGTTCACGTAGCTGTCCACCATGCCGCCGGAGAGCGGCCCGGGGCGGTACAGCGCGAGCACGGCGATCAGGTCGCGGATGCCGTCCGGCTTCATGCGCTTGAGCAGGTCGCGGATGCCCTCGCTTTCGAGTTGGAACACGCCCTTCACTTGGCCGCTCTGGAGCAGCTCGTACGTCTTCTTGTCGGTCAGGTCGAACTTGCCGGGTTCGATGTCTTCCCCGCGCGTCTTCTTGATGAGCTTCACGCACTTGTCGAGCACGGTGAGGTTCCGCAGCCCGAGGAAGTCCATCTTGAGCATCCCGACTTTCTCGAGGATGCCCATTTCCCACTGCGTGGTCACCGTGTCCGTGTCGGCCGCGCCGGAGTCGTCGTTGCTCTTCTTCGGCGGCCGCTGCACGGGCACGTAATCCGTGATCGGCCCGTCCGCGATCACCACACCCGCGGCGTGCGTGCCGACGTTTCTGTTGCAGCCCTCCAGCTTCATCGCGATGTCGACGAGTTTCTTCACCTCGGGATCGCTGTCGTACTCCTTGCGGAAGTCCGGAGTCTTCATCGCTTGGTCGAGCGAGCCGGCGATGGCCCCCTGCATCGGCACGAGCTTGCAGAGGAAGTTCACCCGTTCGAGCGGAACATCGAGCACGCGGCCCACGTCCTTGATCGCGGCCTTCGCCGCCAGCGTGCCGAACGTGCCGATCTGGGCCACGCTCTCCGCGCCGTACTTCTCCTTCACGTACTGGATCACTTCGCCGCGGCGGTCCTGGCAGAAGTCGATATCGATATCGGGCGCTTCCTTGCGGTTCGGGTCCAGAAAGCGTTCGAAGAGCAGGTCGTACTCGATGGGGCAGACGTGGCTGAGGTACAGCGCGTAGCTCACGATGGCGCCGCAGCCGGAGCCGCGGGCCGTGCACGGGATGCCCTTCTCCCGCGCGAAGCGGACGAAGTCCCACACCACGAGGAAGTAGCTGGCGAACCCCATCTTCTCGATGATGCCGAGTTCGTGATCGAGTCGCTTCTGAACCGCCTCCAGTGTGACGTGGGCGGCTTCGCCCGCATCCTTCTTGGCCTTTTTGCCTTTTGATTTGCTCCCCGGCTCCGCATCACTGTAAAGGTGGGAGTACCGATCCTTCAGGCCCTGTTCGCAGAGTTCGCGCAGGTAGCTCTCCGGCGTCTGCTTCTGCGGCAGCGAGAAGACCGGGAAGCTCCGCTTCGTGAAGTCCAACTGCACGTCGACGCCGTCCGCGATCTCCTGGCTGCGGGCGACCGCGTCTTCGAAGTCCGGGAACAGGCCGTACATGTCCTGCGGCGAGCGGACGTAGTACGGGTTCTTCATCCGCTCTTCGGGGTAGCGTTTCTTGTTCGGATCTCGCTTCTGGCCCGTGCTGATGCAGAAGAGCACGTCGTGGGCTTCGGCATCGTCCGCACACAAGTAGTGCGCGTCGGCGGTGGCCACGAGCGGCACGCCGAGTTTGTCCGAGATGTCCGCCGCGACCGGCGTGCAAAGGTCTTGCGCGCCGATGCCGTTGTTCTGGATCTCGATGTAGAAGTCGTCCTTGAACACTTTCGCGAACCACTCGGCGATCTTGCGGGCGTCGCCCGGCTTGTCCGCGAGGATGGCTTGGTTGAACTCGCCGGCGAGGCAGCCGCTCAGGCAGATGAGCCCTTCCGAGTGCGCCTTCAGCACCTCGCGGTCGATGCGCGGGTGGTAGTAGTACCCTTCGAGGAACGCGATGGATGCGAGCTTGATGAGGTTCTTGAACCCGGTGTTGTTTTTCGCGAGCAGTGTGAGGTGCGAGTACGCGTCGCCTTGGCGGGCGGCCTTCTTCTCGCGGCGGTCGCCGGGGGCGAGGTATGCTTCGTACCCGAGGATCGGCTTGATCCCGCCCTTCTGGCACTCGGTGTAGAACTCGATCGCGCCGTACAGGTTGCCGTGGTCCGTGATCGCAACGGAGTCCATGCCGTGCTTCTTCGTCTCCTTAACGAGGGCGGGGATGCGGTTGAACCCGTCCAGCATCGAGTAGTGCGTGTGGAGGTGGAGGTGCGCGAACTTCCTGTCGGCCATCGTCGGCAATCCGTGAGGTGATGCGGAGCAGCAATTATAGGAGTGGAAGCGGACGGATGCGCGCCGGTAGAATGTCGGCAGGAGACTCACGCTGAGTGCGGGAACACTCGCAACAAAACGGGCCACCATCGCCGACCTCGCCCGCGAACCGGGCAAGGCCGAGCTTATTGATGGAAGGATCGTTCAAGACACGGCCACCGGAATTCGCCCGAGCCGGATCGCGGCCCGCATCTTCCGCAGCTTGGACGATCATGCGACATCTTCGGGTCACCGTTACGCTTTTACCGACACTTTGAGATACGCTGTGCCCGAACTCTTCTCCGGACGCGAGTCCTTCTCGCCGGATGCGTCCTACTACGACGGCCCTCTGTCGGAGAACACGATGAAGTTCGTCGAAGGACCGCCCACCTTTGCCGTGGAAGTGCGGAGCGAGAACGACTACGGCCCCGCGGCGGAACGCCAGATTGCCACGAAACGAGCCGACTACTTCGAGGCGGGAACCGCCGTGGTCTGGGATGTGGATGCGATGGCCCGCGAGATCCGCTCCTATCGTGCGACCGCGCCCGATCAGCCGGTGATCTTCGCTGCGGGTTCCCAAGCCGACGCTGTGCCCACCGTACCGGGTTGGACGGTCGCCGTTGATTGGGTCATGGCCTAGTCGAGTTCGGCTGGATCATTCCACTTCCATTCCCGATGTACTCCACTTCCGACCATGTCAGAGCGAACTGACGGTTCGAGATCCACTTTCGTACCTTCCCGCCGGGACTGATCTCGAACAAATTGGTTGCACACCTGCGTTCGCGCCGCTCAACATCGGTTGAACCTCTCGGTGCCAAAACGGCTGCGACCACAAGTTCAAACCCATGCCCTCAGAAGTTTGGAACTCACCGAAGTGAATCATGCCCGGTTGGAAACCAATCCGCTCGATCAGGTACTTCGGTACTTCGTGCGATCCACGCCTCCAGGGCAAGTGTGCTCCGCCTCGCCGATGAACTGTCCGACGGAGTTGAATCTTGCAATATGCCAGGATCTATACTCGTTCGTGCCCGCAGCCCTGGCTCTCCGTCCTTGGTCCGGCCGGCCACCAAGTAATGGTTCAATTCGCATCGCAGGCAAAACCGACCTTCGTGCGGCCGGATGATGCGGGCACGAGGCTGCACGCTCCAACCGTCGCAGAGCGAATGATGGAGAAGCATCCCGAGGTTGCTCGCGATCTGATCGTATTCGCTTCCCCGCCGTAACCGGCCTTCATCCCTTGTGATTCAAGCTGGACCAACTCGATTCGGATGGGGCAGTTCCTTTCCTTGAGGATGTGCGACATGTGCAGAGGGGCACAAGTCGGGCAACCAATTAATAATAGGCCATATCGAGCGCCCCTTCAGGACCACCAGGAGCAAAGCCGGCGGTTTACGGATCATGATTTGCCCCAATTCATTGCCGTGATCGACAGTTGCAGCACCGTGGCAGTGGACACCCAAATGAGGTATGGCCCTTGGGCGACGGCGACCCATTTGTAGTGCCGCCAGACGGCGATGATCATCCAGAGGATCGTCGCCCACACGATGAGAATGTCCACGGTGGCGAGCGGAAGGTTCCGAAGCCCGAACTGGACCGGCGTGAAGGTCAGGTTGGCGGCGAGGTTGAGCCCGAACGGCACCGCGACCCGCCAAGGCAACTTTCGCCTGATCGCCTGCACGAATATGAACGCGAAGCTGACCAGGATGACCGGGTAGAGGATTTGCCAGATGAGGCCGATTGTCGAGGGGGCCGGGGTCCAATCTGGTTTGTCGAGCGAATTGTACCAGTCGATCCAAGTCATATCACGGCTCCGGGCACGGCGACGAACGCATCCCCGGTGCGAACAACGATCGGTTCCGGAAGGTCCACCCAGCCGCTTTCGCCCGTGAGCGCGGTTGTCAGCATCCCCAATCGCTCGCCGCTTTCGGGGTCGATCCGGAAGACCGCGACCCGCCGCCCGGCCTCGATCCCCTCCAAGTGGAACCGTGGAATGATCCGGTTTTCGCCGAAACGGAAGGTGAAGTGCGGGTCGCGATAGAGCGGCAGCATGGCGGTGAAACTCCCTCCCGACAACCTGTGGTCGCCCCGACCCATTGGCTCGCACTTGTCGGCGTCGCTTATGGGTCGGTAGCCGTCGCACCGCACGACCGGCTGGGGCGGGTGCTTCGAGTAGGCGGCGTCCGCGAGCGACAACTCACACAGCAGGAACCCGGATCTCGCCGTGCGGACTTCCCGGACGTTCACGCAGGTTTTACACCTTCGCATGAGCCTTCCTCAGACGAGTCAGGCGTCGAAAGAAACTCCGTTACTTGGTCACACGGACTTCCATTTCGGTGGGGAAGTCCTTGGGAAGGGGGATGGTGACCTTGCCGGTTGCAGCCCACTCCGTGCCGCGACCGAGGGTCGCTGCAAAGCCCACGCACTTCATGGCGCTGACGTCGTGGCCCATCGGCGTGTGGAAGACGCGGCCCTTGCCGTAGTCCACCGTCCAGATCATCGGCTCGTGCGCCCCCGTCCCCTTGGAGAATGCCGTCGCCAGCAGCTTCATGTTCTTGATCGGCCCGCGCATGTTGTCGTAGAGTTCATCGTTGTTGTGCATCCATTCCTTCGGCATCCCCTTGGTGACCGGGTGCTCGGAGTCGCGAACGACAACGGACCACTTGCCTGTGGTGCGGTGGCCCGAGCCCTGATCCTCCCCCTTGGGAACGCGGATCTCCTTGCCCGCGTCGTCCAGCTTGAGTCGCTCCCCGAAGTTCTTGTCACGCCACCCCATGCCGATCATCAGGTTGTACTCGACCCAGCCGCCGAACGCGTTGTTGGCTGCGTGGACGATCACGAGCCCGATCTTGCCCTCCTTGAGGATCTCTTCCAAGCCGCGTTCCATCTCCTTCGGCCACGGGGCGCCGTTGTAGTTGCTGATAAGAACGTCGTACTTCGCCAAGTCGGGTGGGAATGGCACCGTCTTTTCGACGTTACCGGGCTTGTCGCCCTTCCTGAGATTGCTGCTGACGTCCACCGTGAAGCGGCCGGTGTCCTCCAGGTGTTGTTTGAGCACTGGTGTGGTCTTGCGCCAGTCGTGGTTGTTCTGGCCGTCGATGATGATGACACGAATCTTCGGCCCCTCGTCAGCCGAGTAGGCCTCGGTAGCCGGTAGAGCCAGAGCAAGCAGGGACAGAACCCCGATGGTCTTGATTCGCATGTTGCCTCCTGACGGGATGATTCCCCGACGATGTGGCCCAGCAGTGCCGGTTCAATGTCGCCGGGAGCTCGCACGGCCCCCGACGACTGCCGACCAAGGCGCGATATCACTCGTTGAACAAAACGCGGCTCACAAGGTCGCTTCCCTTCGCGTTCATTCGTCGTCGGGTCCGAGGTCTGCTTCAATCTCGGTGCAACTGATTACGTTGGCCGTGTCGTTGAAATAGACCAGCACCTCGGTGCCGTCCTTGTCCCGGCCCAAGAACATCCCATTTTTCTCCAGTTTGAATGTGAGGTGGACGGCCCGGCTGAACGCCGTTCCGCGTTTCACCGACGGGCTCAGGTCCGCCTTCGGGTGCTTCGACCACAATGCTTCCACAGCCTCCGCGAACGTCATCCCCGACCCCTTCCGACAAATGGAATTTCGGAAAATTACGGTCGATCCATTCGGACGTCAAGCGTGGCGAAGCCAAACACAGGAGAAAGGCACTGTCTTCAGCCCCACCACGACCACGAGATTCTCGTCGTCTTCGAGGACGGCCGCATCATCCCGATCCGCGAATGGCACTGAGATTACACCATGATCGCATCCAACGCAGCATCAGCCTCGCGTCGGTGCCAGGCTTCACCATCGAACGTGGGCGATCATGGCGTGCAGCCACGCGAGGAAATGCGAGCGGTTCTCACGGTTCTGGGGTGCGAGCCCTTCCGTCTTCGCACGGTGCAAGATCGCAAGCAGGAGTTACACGCGTATGAAGCGGATCGGGCGGAGAAGAGGAAAGAGGCCTCGCCCGGATTCGAACCGGGGGTGACGGTTTTGCAAACCGCTGCCAACATTCCACAGGTCCATTCATAGTCTCCACTTGCGACAAAGTCAATCCTCCCGGAGCAGCACCGGGAGCAGCAGCTTCCGGTTACGATCTGGACAAACTGCTGGAATCGTGGGCAACGCTTCCGGAGTCGACTCGCACTGCGGTTCTGACGCTCATTCAAACCATCGCACCCACTGGTTGAGAACTGAGCAGACTGCTTGGTCGTGAAGCGGAGCATTTGCATGGCCTCCCTGCTGGACCCCGCTGTTCGCTCGAAGCGACAATTACTCGTCACGAGGCGTGGCGGGCCGTGCCTGCTCATCAGGCAACCAAATAGAACCCAAGAACGGAGCACCTCGCGGTTGAGGCGGCCGCGGCGGATCTCCGCCCAGCTCCTCAGGATGGACGCCGCCTGGCGGCTTGCCAGGGATCGTAATACTCGAAGCGAATCGTGATCAAGCTGGTGTTCTGCCTCTGCTGAACTTGGAAATTGACGAGCGCGGCTGAGGTGACGACACTCCACTCTGGAGGTCCGTCATGAGCACGCCCGAACGAAGGCATTTCCCGCCCGCCGCCAAGGTCGCGATCCTGCGAAAACACCTGCTCGAAGGCCAACCCGTCTCCGAGGTCTGCTCCGAGGCCGGCATCGCCGTCTCGCAGTTCTACCAGTGGCAGAAGATTTTCTTCGAGCAAGGCGTCGCCGCCTTCGAGACCACCCGCGCCAAGTCCGCCGCCGACGCCAAGGACAAGAAAATCACCGCCCTCGAAGAGAAGCTCCAACGCAAACACGAGGTGCTCTCCGAACTCCTGGAGGAACACGTCCAGTTAAAAAAAGAACTTGGGGAACCCTGACCGGCCAGTGGGTTGCCCCGGATGTCCGCGACGCCATCGTCGACTTCGTTCGCACCTGGAGCGTCAAGGCCGGCCTCACCGCCGGCCGGTTGCTCCGCTGGATCGGGCTGGCCCCGTCCACCTACCACACCTGGAAAGAACGCTACGGCAAGGCCAACGAACACAACGGCACCGTGCCCCGCGACCACTGGCTTACCGCTCAGGAGAGAAAAGCCATCATCGACTTCCACCACCAATACCCGCTCGAAGGCTACCGGCGGCTCACCTACATGATGATCGACCGCAACATCGTCGCCTGCTCCCCCGCCACCGTCTACCGCGTCCTCGCCCAGGCCGGGCTCCTCAAACGCTGGAATTCCAAGCCCAGTTCCAAGGGTTCGGGTTTCGTCCAGCCACTCAAGCCCCACGAACACTGGCACGTCGACGTCTCCTACCTCAACATCGCCGGCACCTTCCACTACCTGTGTTCCGTCCTCGACGGAGCCAGCCGCGCCATCGTCCACTGGGACATCCGCGAACGCATGACCGAGGCCGACATCGAACAGATCATCCAGAAGGGCAAGGAGTGTCACCCCGGTGTCACGCCCCGGATCATCACCGACAACGGACCCCAGTTCCTCGCCAAGGACTTCAAGGAGTTCATCCGCATCAGCGGCATGACCCACGTCAAAACCTCGCCCTACTATCCCCAAAGCAACGGCAAACTCGAACGATTCCACCGCACCTTGAAGCACGACGCCGTCCGCGTGAAGACCCCCCTGACACCCGAAGACGCCCGTCGCGTCGTCGGGGACTTCATCCTCCACTACAACGCCGTCCGCTTGCACAGCGCCATCGGCTACGTCACGCCCCACGACGTTCTCGCCGGACGTCGCGACGCCATCCACGCCGAACGCGACCGCAAGCTGGAGGAGGCTCGCGAACGTCGCCGAATCGCTCGCCACGCCGCCCCGAATTGAAAACCGGTGCTATTGTGAAAATGAGTCGATCCCAACACACCCGTTGTCGCCAACGACTGCTCCCGACAATTCCAATTCAGGCTGAACCAGTACACTGGCCAAAAGAGAGGGTCGCCCCTCGCTCTCTGTCGAGGTGATTGGTGATTCGTACGCGGGCAAAACGGCGACCGCTGACAAACTCATCGGTGCGGAGATGTGGTCAGATCGAATGGGCTCTTGTTGCGGATGACATACTCCACGAACTCCCATTGGTCGGCAAAGGTCCGTTGGTAGCGAGATTCCAACTGATCAAGGATGGTGCGGCGAGCGACACCCACGCAAAAGGGCCGTTTGAGTAGCTCCACCAAGTCCCCGTCGGAAATCCGGCGTGTGGACGCCGCCTGGCGGCTTGTCAGGGATCGTAATACTCGAAGCGAATCGTGATCAAGCTGGCCAAAAGAGAGGGTCGCCCCTCGCTCTCTGTCGAGGTGATTGGTGATTTGCAAGCAAAAGACACGATCTCGGGTCTGGGTCGGTTGCAACTCGATTGATTGGCTTAGTGCCATTGGGCTGGAAGAGGTACCACCGCTAAGAGTCGTGCCGCCAAGAATCCAGAGGTACGCCCCGCGGCCTCCGGCCGCACTCACTTCCGTTTCGCACGTTCGGCCTGCCACCGTTTCACTTCCTCGGGTTTGTCCAACGCGACATACAGTTCCACGAGCCGATCCAGCGCCTCCGGGATGCGATCCTTCCCGATCGGCGGAATGGTCGACTCCCGCTCCTTCATGCCGCGATAGCCCTTGAGCAAGAGCAGCTCGGCGTCCGCGTACTTCTTTTGCCCGAGGAGCGCCCCCCCTAGCGAGGAGAGCGTGTTGAACGTGGTCCAGGTGTCCGGCGTGTGCTTCTCACGAAGTGCAAGACACTCGCGGAGATACGGTTCGGCCTCGACCCACTGCTCCTGCTCGCAATGGATGCGACCGAGCCGCGCCAGCACATATGCGAGTTCTCCGCCGTCCTGCCGTGTCGCCTTCCTCTTCTCCACGAGTTCCTTCGCCAAGAACTCCCCTTGCTCGACGTTCGCAACCTTCATCACGGTTGTGTAGTCGGACCAAAACCGCGCGGCGACCACACGCTCTTCCGGTGGGAGTTTCTCGAGAGCTGCCCCGTCCCGGATGCCGGCCAGGTCGGGCTCGCGTCTCCAGACGCTGAGCTTGGACAAGGTCCGTTCGCGATCGGAAGGGGCCCCGGACACGAGTGCCGGGCGCGAGGCCTGGAATTCGGCTTTGAGCCAATCGAGTGCCAGGCCGCGGAAGTTCTTCTTTTCGGATTCACTCCCCGGCCCGCTCGCAGCCAATGCGGCGGCGCGGGCCGCGCGATAACGCAGCGCGGCCTCGCGATCTTCGGCCAACTTCGGATCCACGGCCATCGCTTCGAGCCACAGGCGGGCGGCGAATGCATGCCTCCCGCTCCCGACCGCCAGATTGGCGAAGACGAGCCGTTCGACATTGTCCGCTGGTTTCTCTGCACCGCTCAGCACGGCCGGCAAGCGGTGTTTCAACACCTCGGCTCGTTCGTCATCCGTCCTCGGCGGCTGGCCCGATTCGGCGACCCAGACCCGAACGACCCCGTCATTGCCGCCCGCGGCGAGGCGCTTGCCATCGGGGCTGAAGGCCACGCTGAACATTTCGCCGCTTCCTTTGAGCGTGAGAAGCTCTTGGCCGTTCGCGGCATCCCACACTCGAACCGTGGCATCGTTGCCGGCACTGCAGATGCGGCTCCCGTCCGGGCTGAACGCCACGCTCCACACTCCTGCCGTATGCCCCTTCAACGTCTGCATGAGCTTCCCGGACTTCGCGTTCCACACCCGCACCATCTTGTCCAGGCAGCCGGTGACGATGAATCTGCCGTCGCGGCTGAAGGCCGTGCTCCAAATCTCATGCGTGTGCCCCTCGGCCAGGTGCTGCAGTTCCTGACCGTTCAACGCATCCCAGAGGATCGCCTGCCGATCGTCCACGGTCACGACTCGCTTGCTGTCTTCACTGAATGCCACGTTCCACACGCGGCCCGTGAGCCCCTTGATGGCGAGAAGCTGATGTCCCGTTTCCGCGTCCCAAATGCGGACGGCCCCCGGAGCGTCTTGATGGTGGGCCGACGTCGCAATGCGGTGGCCGTCCGGGCTGATCACCACGCCGAGCACTTCGCCCCTGTGCCCCTCCAGGGTGCGGATCGGTTTGCCGGTGGCGGCTTCGCGAACCGTCGCGGTGTGTCCGGTGCCATTGACAATCCACTTCCCGTCCGGGCTCCAGGCCACCGGTCCGCTCGCCCCCTCGAACGCGAAGAGCTTGCGGCCGTCCGCGGCGTCCCAGATGCCGAATGTCGAAGCGAGGCGCGTGCTGTCCGGGCTGAACGCGACGCCGCGTACGTGGCCCGGCGGCCCCTTCAGTGCGAGCACGCCCTGCCCCTTCTCCGCGTCCCACACTTTCGCGAAGTGATCCTCGCCCGCGCTGAGAATCCGCTTGCCGTCGTGGTTGAACACTGCCGTCGAGACAATGCCCGTGTGGCCCTTCAGAACGATCAACTCCTGACTCGTTGCGGCGTCCCAGACTCGCACCGTGCTGTCGGCGCCGGCCGTCACCACTCGCTTGCTGTCGGGGCTGAACGCGGTTCCCATCACCCAGCCGGTGTGGCCCCTGAAGGCAAGAACTTCCTGGCCGCTTTCGGCATCCCAGAGTTTGGCCAGCCCGTCCATGCCGCAGGTGACGATGCGTTTGCCGTCCGGGCTGAACGCCGCCCCGCGGGCCTCGGCCGCATGGGCCTTGAGTGTGCGAATCAACTGACCCTTCTCGGCATCCCACACCTTGGCCGTCCCGTTCCCTTCGGCGCTGATGATTTGTTTTCCGTCCGGGCTGAACGCGACACTCCACACGCGGAGTTCGTGCGGCCCAAGCGACAGGTGCTCCGCACCCGTTTCGGCGTCCCACACCTTGACCTCGCCCGGCTCGAAAACGAGGCCTGCACCGGTCACGATGCGCTTGCTGTCCGGGCTGAACGCCACCCCCGCGACCCAGACCGTGTGCCCTTTGAGCGTATGAATCAGCTTGCCGGATCCGGCATCCCAGACCTTCGCCTCGTTCTTCTGGCCGAGATCGCCTCCACCCGTCACGATCAGTTTGCCGTCCGGGCTGAAGGCCATGCTCCGCAGAGCGGCTCCGTGCGGAAGTTGGAACAGTTCGCGGCCCGTCGCGGCGTCCCACGCGTGTGCCGACGTCTCCGACCAGGAGGAGGTGATGATGCGGGTGCCATCCGGGCTGAACGCCGCGCCGCTCAAGGGGCCTTTGTGATTGAAGGTGGTCTTGGCGTTGTAACGCGACCACAGGTGCCGGTGCTCCCAGCCGCGCAACGACCACTGGCACTCGTCGAGGAACTGCAGCGCGTGATTGCCGTTGCCGTTCTCGAAGTCCGCCTGGGCGAGTGAGAGCTTGCCCGCGTAGACGAGCCATTCTGCGCGTGTCAACTGGGCTTTCGCTTCCTCTTCGGCCTTGAGCGCGTCGGCCGCACGCTCGTCCGCACGCTTCGCGTTGTTGTCGGCGCGTTGCTTTTCCTGTTGGGCCTGGTTCTTGGCCGCCGCTTCGGCCGCCGCCAGATCTGTGGCATCCCGTTCGGCCTTGCGTGCCGCTACGGCCTCGTCGTCGGCCCGCTGCTTCTCCTTCTCCAAACCGAGGCGCGCGGCCTCGGCATCCTCGCGGGCTTCGCGCTCATTCTGTGCGGAACGGTTGAAGTGGTTCGCGGCGATCAACGAGGCGACGGTCGCGAGCACGAGGACCGCAACCAGCACGCCGCTGAGCGACGCGATGCCCGGATTGTGCCGCGCCCAGCGCACTGTGCGTTCGAAATGCGTCTGCCGGCGGGCCTGGATCGGCTCGTCGTCCAGGAACCGCTGCAGGTCCGAAGCCAAGTCCTCGGCCGTCGCATACCGCCGCGCGGGTTCGCGCGCAATCGCCTTGTGAACGATCGTGACCAAGTCGCGCGGCACTTCCTTCCGCACCTTGTTCAGTGGAACCGGCTCGCCAGTTGTGACCTGCTTGATGAGGCGGTTGCGATCCTTTTCGTGGAACGCCGGCCGCATCGCCAGCAGTTCGTAGAGCGTGAGACCGAGCGAGTAGACATCGCTCCGCGCGTCGCTCCGGCCCTCGAACGCCTCGGGCGGCATGTAGCGCAGCGTGCCGAGGATGTCGCCGGTGTGCGTGATGCTGTCCGCGTTGTGCCCGGCCACTTTCGCCAAGCCGAAGTCCGCGACCCACACCGTTCCGCGCAGGTCCAGGAGCAGGTTCGACGGCTTGACGTCGCGATGCAGAATGCCCTGTTTGTGGGCGTATTCCAAGGCCTCGGACACCTGCAGCCCGATGTTCGCCACGCTCTGCCAGTAGCTCTGTTTCTTGGAAGACGATTTGCTTTTGACACCCGAGCCCGGCAGCGATACGGACGACGACGAGACCGTGAACGAATCCGAATGCCGCGCCGAACCGGAGGATTCGCTGGCGCGCGGCGGGGCGTCCGGTGCGTGATCGGCGGTGGCGGCGAACGCCGTCTGCTTGTCGGGGTCGACGGGAGCCGGCGGATCGGCCGTTTGATCGAACAGGCCGGTCATGAGCGATCGTGCCACGTCCGCCGCGGACACATCGCGCCGGGCGATCCGGATCTCGCCACCGGAACCGGAGGACACGTTCGCCGCTCCGGGCTGCATGCGGGTCAGTTCGGAGAGGACCGCGTCCAAGCCCAAGCCCTGGATAAATTGCATGACGTAGTACGGCACGCCCTCGTGTTCGCCGACGCCGAAGACCGGCACGATGTTCGTGTGGTGCAACTTGGCGGCGGCCTTCGCTTCACGCTCGAACCGTCGCTTCTGTTTCGAGTCGTGCAATGCGTGTTTCGGCAGCAGCTTGAGAGCGACGTGCCGGCCGAGCGAGACTTGTTCCGCTTCGTACACGACGCCCATGCCGCCGTGACCGATCTCGCGGATGACGCGGAAGTCGCCCAGTTGCCGGACTGCAGCTTCCGCGGGTTGGTGCAACTTCACCGCCGGGATCCCGACCGAATCGTCCGCGACGGCGATGTTCTCCATCAACGCCATCGCCGGAAACACGTCCTTGATCTCTTCGGCAAGTTCCGGGTGCCGATCGATGTACTCGCGAAGCGGCGGCCGCTCCCCCTTGCGATAGCGCGCGAGGAATTCCTCCGCGAGATCGAGAACGAGTTCGGAGTTCGATTCGGACGCGGCCATGAATCACTCCATGAAGCCCGGGATCCGGGACAGAATCTCGCGGAGCCGCTTGATCGCGCGAAGATATCGGCTGCCCGCGCCGGCCTTGGACATGCCGAGCACGTCCGCGATCTCGCTCGTGGACAGTTGCTCGAAATGCTTCAGGGCCAACACCTCGCGATCGACCGGGTCCATGTTGTTCAGCGCGTCCTGAACAATCAGCCGAGTCTCGGCCTTGATGGCGGCTTGCGACGGCGTCGTGAGTTGGCCCAACAGGTGGGCCGCAAGCGACATGGAGTCCGCTTCCGGCAGGCCCCCGCGATGCAGGGTCACTTCACGGTCGGCGTCGCGGAGTTGCGTTCCCAGATGGCGGCGATGCACCTCTGGTGATCGGCATCGAAATCAGGTCCACATCGGCATCGAATCCTGGTCCACGGTAGCCTCCCCCTCGTGCGGCATAAAGCCGCCTCGGGGGACCAAGGATGCGAACCGTGGACGACTTCGCCAAGATCCGACAACTTCATCGGGACGGCCTCAGCAACCGTCAGATCGCCCGGCAACTGGGGTGCGGTCGTGACACCATCCGCAAGGCGCTCGCCAACCCGGAGCCGAAGCCGTACACCCTCGCCGAGCCGCGGAAGTCACCGGTGTTCGGTCCGTTCCGCGCGATCGTCGACGCCATCGTGGCCGCGGATGCCCAAGCGCCTCCGAAGCAGCGGCACACGGCGTCACAGATCCACCGCCGACTCGTGAATGAACACGGCTACACCGGCCAGTACGACCAGATCCGGCGCCATCTCCGGGACGTGCGACTGTCACGGCGCGAGACGTTCATCCCGCTTGACCATGCGCCGGGGCACCGCTGCGAAGCCGATTTCGGCCACATTCACGTCGACTTCCCGGATGGTCGCCGGCTCGTGCCCGTTCTCGTCGTCACGTGGAGTTATTCGAACGCGCCGTTCGCCATCGCGCTTCCCACCGAACGCGCTGAAGCCGTGCTCCACGGACTGTGCGAAGCGTTCCATTTCTTCGGAGCCGTGCCCAAGGAACTGTGGTGGGACAACCCGACGACCGTGGCCATTCACATCCGCCGCGGCCGCGATCGCACGCTCCATCCGCGTTACGCCGCGCTGGCCTCGCACTTCCTGTTCGCGCCGAAGTTCTGTCTGCCGGCGACGCCACAGGAGAAGCCGCGAGTCGAGAACCGGGTCAAGGATCTGGAACGGATGTGGGCCACGCCGGTGCCGCAGGTGAAGGACTTGGCCGGACTCAACGAGCATCTGCGGCGATGCTGCCTTCAGGCCCGCGAACGCACGTGCGGCACGAATCACGAGACCGTCGGCGTGCGCTTCGAGCGGGACCGGGCCGCGGCGTTGTCCGTGACCACGCGTCCCTTCGAGGCCTGTCTGATCGGCACCGGGAGCGTCAACAAGTACCAGACCGTGGGTTTCGACGGCAACCGGTACAGCGTGCCGCGGCGCTTCGCGTTCCGCACCGTCACGGTGAAGGGCTTCATCGACCGCGTCGAGATCGTCGCCGAGCAACGCGTTGTTGCCACACACGCGAGAAGCTACGGACGGCACGAACGCGTGCTCGATCCGCTGCATTTCCTCGTGATTCTGGAGAGGAAGCCCGCGGCGCTCGACCACGCCCCGGTCTATCGCGACTGGCAACTGCCCGCGGCGTTCGCCACCCTTCGCAAGCGTTTGGAAGCCGACCACGGACTTCGCACCGGATCCCGGCACTTCATCGTGGTGCTGCAACTCCTGTCGCGGTTCCCGGTGGAGAACGTGGAACACGCCATCACGCAGGTCTTGGCCCGCGGCGATCCCAGCGCCGCCGCGATCGCGACCGCCGTCGAACGCCAGATCGCGATCGTGAAGCCGCCGTCGAACCTCGATGCGTTCCAGTGCCGGCCCCGACCTCCACCGTTTCAACCGACTTCTATCCGACCCGGGAGACGACCATGACCGCGACGACGACGCTACTGCTCAAATCGAACCTGAAGCAGTTGAAGCTGCCGACCATGCTGGCCGAGCACGAGAAACTGGCCGTGAAGCCGCCGGCCGCGACGGCCTTATGACGAGTACCTGCTCCGGCTCACGGAACTCGAAGTCGCGGCCCGCACGGCCAACGCCATCGCGGCCCGCATCCGCGCCGCCGGCTTCCCCGTGATCAAGGAGTTCGACACCTTCGACTTCACCGCGGTGCCCAACGTGCCGAAGCAGAAGCTGCTCGAACTCACCCGCCGCGACTGGATCGACCAGCATTACAACGCCTGCCTGATCGGCGGCTCCGGCACCGGCAAGACGCACGCCGCCACCGGGATCGGACTCGCGCTCTGCCGCCTCGGTCTACGCGTGAAGTTCACGACCGCAGCGAACCTGGTCACGGAACTGGAGTCGGCGCAGCAGCAGCACCGGCTCGACCGCCTGCTCGGCGCCCTCGAACGGTTCGACCTGCTGATCGTCGATGAACTTGGTTATCTGTCGTTCAGCCGGTCCGGGGCGGAGTTGCTCTTCCAGGTCTTCGCCGACCGGTACGAACGCGCGAGCCTGCTGATCACGAGCAACCTGCCGTTCGGGGAATGGGGTTCGATCTTCCAGGGGGAACGGATGACGGCGGCTCTGCTGGACCGCCTGACGCACCGTTGCCACATCTTCGAGATGAACGGTGAAAGTTACCGCTTCCGGGAGTCGATGAAGTCAAAAGACGACAAGGCCGCGAAGACCGCCAAGCCCAAGAAGTGACCGCCATGCTCACCCGCACCGTGGACCAGGATTCGATGCCGATGTGGACCTGATTTCGATGCCGATCACCACACCTCGGCCAGTTTCAACCCGGTCATGTGCCGCAGCCACAGGAAGAACGGCAGCTTCGGGTCGGCGGCATACTCGTTCAGACGGCTGGAGATGCTGATGAACGCTTCCTGAACCACGTCCGAATCGTCCACGCGACCCTGCAATCGGCGGCTCAAGCGCAGGTGAACCATGCGCTTGAGCCGGTCCCGATGCAGGGCGAAGAGCTCCTGGACGGCCTGAGCGTCGCCGCCGGTCGCTCGTTTCAGCAGCGCGGCCGACTCATCGGACTCGGAGTGAGATTCGCCGGCCATTCTGTACTACGTGCGCTTTTCGGGCGAACGTCTTGTTTGGAGCCCGATTTTCTTGAAGAATTGCGCTGCGGTTATAGTTACGGCATGGGAACGTGTCACACAACGCGACCGCGCATGAACCGAGGAGTCATGTTTGTCCGAGTCGCATATTCAAATTGGATCGACAGTTGCGACGACTCGCGAATACCGCGTATGACACCCGTTCTAATACGCCGGTCGCAGAAAAGAGGCCATGAAGCGCAGCGAAAATCCGCCGTGCATGGCATTCGGAGTAGAGTTTCAGCAGGTGGCGACGGCGGAATTCTTCCATGGCGCGGGCCACGGCCAGCGGGAGCACCGTACCTGTCCGGTGAACTGACGCCTTCTACCGTCAAGTAATCTGGGAGTTTTCCCCGAGGGAGAACTCCGGCATGTCCGCACACCGCCCCGAGAAGGTCCGCGCTGGCGGGCCATCATCGACGCCTGGAAGCGGTCCGGGCAGACGGTCAACGCCTTCTGTCGCGCCCGGCAACTCACCCGGTCGAACTTCGACCGCTGGCGGCGGGTTCTGGCCACCCGACCGGGCGAGTCAGTGCCAACCCCGCCGCCGGCGTTCGTGCCCGTCCGCGTCGTCGCCGAGCCGATGGCCGAAGTCGTCCTCCGCTCGGGCGTCGTGGTGCGGCTGCCGCTGGGGGGGCGGCGGCCGACGCCGTCACCCGGTTGGTCACGGCGGTGGGGGCGGCGTCGTGTTGACCCTGCTGCCCCGGCGGCCGCATCCTCGTCGCCGTCGAACCGGTGGACGGCCGCAAGGGGATCGACTCCCTCGCCGGCGTCGTGCGGTCCGTCCTCATGGGCGACCCCATGTCGGGCGACCTGTTCGTCTTCAGGACGCGCCGGGCCGACAAGTTGAAGATCCTGGCCTGGATGGGCGATGGGTTCGCCCTCTAGAGCCAGTTATTGACTATTGAACCCGATTCTGGACAGCAGCAGGGTCAGGAACGCGAGCCAATGCCAGCCGGCGAGCGTTTCGTTGAGCCGTTCGTAATCTCGGGCCAGCCGACGAAAGCGACCGAGCCATCCGAACGTCCGTTCGACCACCCAGCGTCGTGGCAGCAATACGAATCCCTTCTTGGCTTCGGTGTGCTTCACGACCTCCAGCTTGATGCCGTTGGCCTTCGCCGCGTCCGCCGCCGTTTCGCCGGTGTAGCCTTGGTCGACGAACGCGATTTCCACCGTGTGGCCCGTGACCTCCTGGATCCGCGCCGTCAACTCCGCCACTTGGGCCCGCTCCTGTTCGTTGGCTGCCGTCACCTTGAGCGCCAGCAGATTTCCCAGCGTATCCACGGCGATGTGGATCTTCGAACCGTTCTTCTTCTTGGCTCCGTCGTAGCCCGCGCGGCCGCCGCTCTCGGGAGTCGATTGCGGCAAACCAAGGTGAAACGGGTCCAGTCCGTTCCGACGCTCAGCAACTCCGCAAGCGCTTGCTGCGTGCCAGGCCATGCCGCGGTTGCGAAGCCCGACCGCATAGGTCGGGTCGAGCCGGACGGCTTCGGTGTAATCCGCGATGGCCTTGTCCAAGTCCTTGTTCGCCCACCACATCATGCCGCGGATGCCGACCAGGTCCGAGTCTTTCGGAGCGAGCCGAACGGCTTCCTCCAGATCCTTCAGGGCCGGATCGGGTTTCCCCGCGTATCGATTCGCGATGCCGCGCCGACTCCAGGCGAAGGCATCCTTGGGGTCGTCCTTCACCCGCTCCGAGAAGTGTTCCATCGCATCCGAGAGGCGGACCCAGTCGCTCTTGGCGGTCCACCCTTCCTGGCCGGGATAGTTCACGCGGATGCGATCGCCGTCCTCGGCGACGACCGTGTAGACGAGGTGTCGGACGGGCACGGTCGCCGGTTTCCCGTCCTTCCCGTGGTCGGTGAGCGTGAGGCCGGCCTTGCGGGCCAGCGCCTTCTGGCCAAGCCAGGCATTGTCGGCCGTCGCGCTCGCTGCCGCGATCAGCAGGAAAGCATGAACCATCATGCATCACCCGTGGGTGTGGATTACATCTTGACCGCCACCGGCGCCCATCAACCCGACCACGATCCGGTCGTTGGCGGCGGCCGTGAGACTCGGGGCGGACGCGACCGAGCCGACGGACGCGCCGAGAAACGTGCGGCGGGTGGGCGAGTGCGACATGGGTGATTCCGGAACGAACGACCGTGGCTGCACAGTACCGGACCAGCGTGCATCGGGCAAGCAGTTGGAATCGCACATGTCGCCTGGATACCGGGATGACATGCAGAGTAGCTCAGGAGCACCAGCGGTCCGTCGCTGTTCCGGGCCAGAACAATGACCACTCGGGGGCGATCACGCCTTCCGGCTCGGCGCGGAGTGCCGAATGCTTCATGCGAGGCACCCTGCTTCGAAGCGTTCGACAATGGGTCAACCGAGCAACGGCTTGACCACATGACCGTGAACATCGGTCAGGCGGCGCTGGCTGCCGTTGTGGTAATACGTCAATTTCTCGTGATCCAGACCGAGCAGATGCAGGATCGTCGCGTGGAAGTCGTACAGCGTGACCGGATCGGCCGCAGGCTTGTAACCCAGTTCGTCGGACCCGCCAAACTGGATTCCAGGCTTCACTCCGGCCCCGGCGAGCCAGCAAGTGAACACGTGCTGGTGATGGTCGCGACCCAGACCGGCGGCACCCTGAGTGAATGGCGTGCGTCCGAATTCCGTGGACCAGATCACGAGCGTGTCCGCGAGCATCCCGCGACGCTTCAGGTCGGTCAGCAACGCGGCACAAGGTTGATCAAGGAGCCGGCCCTGGCGATCGTGGTTGTCCTTCACATCTTCGTGTGCATCCCAGTTGATGCGCGGAGAACCGAGCGCCCCGCCGTTGTAGACTTGCACGAACCGCACGCCGCGTTCGACCAACCGGCGGGCGAGCAGGAAGTTCCGCGCCGTCGGGCCGATCACCGGATCGTCCAAGCCGTACATCGTCCGGGTTTCGGACGGCTCGTCCTTGAACGCCATCGCTTCGGGGATGCTCGCCTGCATGCGCCCCGCCAGTTCGTACGCCTTCAACCGGCCGGCGAGCGACGAGTCGAGCGGATCGCGGGCGGCGTAGTCGGTGTTCAGTTGGGTGACCAGTTTCAGCCCGTCTCGCCGGGCATCCGCGGATACGGTCGCCGGTGGAAGCAAATTCTTCACCGGTTCGGCCGCGGCGGCTTCGAACGCCGTACCCTGATGCTCGGCCGGAAGGAACCCGTTCGTCCAGTTCGCCGACCCGCCGTTCACCAACCCGCGCGGATCCGGCAGCACCACGAACGTCGGCAGGTTGTCACTCAAGCGACCGAGGCCGTAGCTCAGCCATGACCCGAGGCTCGGGAAGCCGGCGAGCGTGAACCCCGTGTTCATCTGGAAGCACGCCGGCTGATGCGACGGGCTCTTCGCCACCATCGTGTGAATGAACGTAATGTCGTCCACGCATCGGCTCAGGTGCGGGAACAGATCGCTGACCCACGCACCGCACTTGCCGTGTTGCTTGAACTTGTAGAAGCTCCTGCGCAGCACGCCGGGCTGGGCGAAGAACGTGTCGATGGCCCCCTTGCCCTCCAGTGTCTTGCCGTCGGCCTTTGTCAGTTCCGGCTTGTGGTCGAACGTGTCGACGTGACTCACGCCGCCGGGCGAGAAGATGTGGATGACGCGTTTCGCTTTCGCAGGGAAGTGCGGCTTCACATCCGCCGCGCCGCCGTCGCGGGACAGCATCCAGGACAGCGCGATCGCACCGAGGCCGGTGCCGGCGTCGGCGAGAAATCGTCGGCGATCGAGAAACTGTTCCATCGGGCTCACCGCAGGTAGAGGAACTCGCTCGCGTTGAACAACGCCCAACACACGGTGCCCAGCCCGTGCTTCCCGCGCACGTCCAAGCTCGCGGCCCGTTCGATCTTGTTCGGCGGGCGGCCCAACACGACTTCGAACGCGCGGTTCACTTCGTGCGCCGGATCCAGCTTCTCCGCCACGATCCGAGCCGCGAGCTTGTCCGCCTGGCGGACGACGAATGCGTCATTCATCAACGCGAGCGTCTGAAGTGCGGTCGTGGTCGGGCGCCGACGCGGAGTGGCGACTCCCGGCGACGGGCAGTCCAGTGAATCGAGGAACGGACTGCGGCCTGTGGTCAGGTGCATCCGGTAAATGGACCTCCGATTGAACGCGGGCTCGTCCTTGTCGAACAGGTGGTAGAAGTACGTGTTGAGTTGCGTGACGGTGTAGGGCTTGAAGCTCGGTCCGCCGGCTTCACGATTCAGAGTGCCGCTCATCGCCAACATCGCATCCCGGACCGATTCGCCGTCGATTCGTCGGGGCGGGAATCGCCACAGCAGCCGGGCCTCGGCATCGATCCGGGCCGCTGCGGCCGCGACCTTCGCCGGCGGGTCGGCGGACTGGCGGTAGGTCGCGCTCGTCAGGATGAGCCGATGCAGGGCCTTCATCGACCAACGGTTCTTCTGGAACTCCGCGGCCAGCCAGTCGAGAAGTTCCGGGTGCGTCGGTTGGCCGCCGTTCGCGCCGAAGTCGCTCGGCGTGTCCACGATGCCCGTGCCGAAGTGGTAATGCCACACGCGATTCACCATCACGCGGGCCGTGAGCGGATTGTCCGGATGGGTGAGCCATGCGGCGAACCGAATTCGCCGCTCCGCCTCGGGCGCGTTTTCCGCGAGTCCCCACTCCGCCTTCGGCGACACCGCGGACACCCCGCCGGGCTTCACCACCTCGTCCGGCTTGGTGACATCGCCGCGTTTATAGACGACCGTGGGCGCGGGTTGCTCGCGGTCGCCGACGAATGCCAGCGTGACGGGGTGCTTCGCATCGAGTTCCTTGCGTGCCGCCTCGCGTTCCTGCCGCAGGGCCGCCGCCTTCGCCCGCCGTTCCTTCACCGCATCGCTCTTCAGGTCGGCATTCGCCTGCTTGTCCAACTCCGTTGCCGCTTTGTCCAACTGCTCGATTTTCGACCGCAGCGGAGCCGTGGCCTTCTGCCACTCGGTTTCCTCGGCTTCGCTCATCATCCGCCGCGTGCCGTGGACGCGGGCCCTCAACCCGTGATCCACGCCCTCGAACACCGCCTTCACGCGGTAATAATCCGTCTGCGGAATCGGATCGAACTTGTGATCGTGGCAGCGGGCACAGTTCAGCGTGAGTCCCAGGAACGTCTGGCCGACGGCACCGACCATCTCTTCAAGTTGTTCTTCGCGCGAACGGAGACGGCCGAGTTTGCTCGGCGTGACCCGCTGCACGGCGTCCCACGGGCCGGCCACGAGGAAGCCCGCGCCCGCAATCGCAGCGGCCGTACGGGGCTTGATCACATCCCCGGCGATCTGTTCGCGGACGAACTGATCGTACGGCTTGTCGGTGTTGAACGAACGAATGACGAAGTCGCGGTAGGTCCAAGCGTGAAACCGTTGTTGGTCGTCCTCGAAGCCGTCCGTCTCGGCGAAGCGGGCGACATCAAGCCAGTGCCGCGCCCAGTGTTCGCCATAGTGGGGCGATGCGAGCAAGCGGTCGATCAGCTTCTCATATGCGTTCGCGGTCTGGTCGTTGAGAAAGGATTGGATCTCGTCCGGTGTCGGCGGCAAGCCGGTGAGATCGAATGTGACCCGGCGAATGAGGGTCCGCCGATCCGCGGCCGGAGAGGGATGTAGGCCTTTCGCTTCGAGGTTCGCCAGCACGAAGGAATCGATCGGGTTCGTGGCCCACGCCGCGTCGCGTGTCGCCGGCACTACCGGTCGGCGCACCGGCGACAACGCCCACGGCCGGCCCTCGGTATCGGCACCATTCGATGGAGACACCGCGAGAAGCAGAACCAGACCGAGCCAATTTGAAGTCGCAACACGCATGGGTTTGACCTTCCGGCAGCAGCAAATCGTCAGCGACGCAACCGGGACGTGACCGGGAAGTGATCCGACGGCGTGCGGCCGTTCTTCTCCGTGCGATCGATTCCGGCCTCGACCACCTTCCAATCCCGCGACACGCCGATCCAGTCGATGCGGCTGGAGTTGTTCGCACCCGCCTTGAATGCGGTGATGGTGCCTTCATCGGCCTCCATCTTCGGACGGAACATCCGCAGGCTGTCCGCCACCGGCGACTCGTCTTTGCCCGCGGCATCGAACAACGCCTTATTCGGCTCACTGCCCTCGCCTGCGTTGAAGTCGCCGGTCAGGATCACGGAGCAATCCTTGCCGAGCGTGGCGATCCGTTCGCGGATCAACTTCGCGGATTCGAGCCGGGCCTTCTTTCCCATGTGGTCGAAGTGCGTGTTCATGAACAGCACAGGCTTCGCGTCCGGCTTCCGCGTCTCCTTCAGCTTGACCCAGGTGGCCATGCGCGGGAGCGACGTGTCCCAACTCTTGCTGCCGGGAGTCCCGGGCCGTTCACTGAGCCAGAAGTGGCCGCCGTCCTGCTTCTCGAATCGATCCTTCCGCCAGTACACGGCCATCATCTCGCCCTTCTCCTTGCCGTCGTCGCGGCCGACGCCGAAGACACCGAAGCCGGGCAGTTTGGCGGCCAGGAAGTCGCGTTGGAAGCCAAGCGTCTCTTGCGTGCCGAGCAGATCCGGATTGAACACCTTGATCGTGGCCGCCAAGAAGTCCTTCCGTTTGTCCCAGTGATTTTCCCCGTCCTTCGCAGTGCCGTAGCGGATGTTGAAGCTCATGACCTTGATGCCCGCGTCTTCGGCAGCGGGTACTGTGACGGCCACGAGACCTGTCAAACTCCACGCAACGAATTGAACGAGGGTCATGGCGTGCCTCACTGGTCGATCGTTTTCATGCTCGCTTCGGAATATCGCCCGCCGGTCACTCCCGCCGCGGCGGCCTCCAGTTCCGTCACCTCGGCGGCAGTCAACCGGACATTCGCGGCTGCGGCGTTCTCTTCGAGGTACTTCCGACGCTTGGTCCCGGGAATCGGCACCAAGTCGTCGCCCTTGGCCAGAACCCAGGCCAAAGCCAATTGACTGGCCGTGAGGCCCTTCTTTGAGGCAAGCGATTTGACTCTCTCGACCAGAACCACGTTTCGGTCGAACGCCCCGGCCCCGAATCGCGGCATCCGGATCATGCGCACATCCGAGCGTCCGAATGGAGCGTGGGCGTCGCTGAAAGGAGCAGGAGGCGAGTGTCGGGGGCGGTGACGAGTTCGCGGATTTTGTTGAACTGTTTCCGCAACTTCGCGGAAGAAGACGCGGCCCAGCGGGTCACCTGGTGGGCCTCGTCGATGACAACCAGCCCGCTGGGGCCGAAGTGGTCGGGGGCGGGCGTGTCGTGCGGCAGGACGTGAACCGACTCGCCCAGAAGCGGGCCGAGTCGGAACCGGTGCTCCAACTCCCCATCCCACTGCTTCACGAGGTGGGGCGGGACCAGCACGAGCACGCGGTGGTCGGTCGGGTGGTCGAGGACGTACTGGCGGATGATCACGCCTGCCTCGATCGTCTTGCCCAGCCCCACCTCGTCCGCGAGCAGATAGCGTTGCACCGGATCTTGGAGGATGCGGCGGATGACTTCGACCTGATGCGCCTCCAGGTCGATCCCGGCGGAAAGCAGCGCCGTCAGCCCGGCGCACGACCGCCGTTGCTCAGCGATCGCCTGCACAAACCGTGTCCGCAGTTGCTGCCAGATCGGCGTTTCGGTGATCCGGGCGGCGAGGAACGTGGCCGGGTCGGGGAGCGGGAGTTCGCACCGAGTGAACAGTTCGACCGCCGGGACCAGTTCACCACGCGAGTTGTTCGGAAATCGAACCAGGTAGTCGTCCTGATGGGGGGCGAGTGCTCTACCCGCCCGCCACGACACGCCATCGGGGAGTCGTTGGTAGACGCGAGTCTCGCAGTCGAGATTAACGACCTTGACGGAGGTCGCCGGGACCATCTCCCTCCGCGGCTCACACCCCGGGCCGAGGAAATACTCGATGACGACGCCTTTTGATCCGATCTGGTGGAGTTTCCCAGTTCCGAGCGTGTTCGTGCACGAACAGACGAAAGCTCCCTGGCGGGTGAGTGCCATTGCGGTTCACCGTATGGTCTCGCCCGCCCCGAGATTCATCCCAGTTGGCTGGACGAAAGCAAGATAGTCCTATTACGTCTGGGATTAAGTATCGAGAACGGCCTGCTCGCTCGCAATGATCGAAGGGCAAAATGAAGAATTTCTTTCAGCGAAAAGTGCTGTTTGGGGACTCAAACGCAGTCGAAACTGGCCGTTGATATC
>JAXMBB010000005.1:0-295159 GCA_046350135.1 Gemmataceae bacterium | reverse complement strand
TTCTTGTGTGTAGGTCGGCGTGGCTGTCAACCCGAGAAGGCGAACGCCGGGATGTCGATCCCGGATACCGAGAAGCAGATTGCGGTAGCTGGGCGCGGGCGAATGATGGCACTCGTCGAATACGACGAACAGCTTGTCGCCGGCGACGTTCAGGAAATCTTGGAATTGCTTGAGGTCCTGTTTGATTGCGTTGCTTGCGGTTTGTAGTGAGATGAGGAGCACATCGTCGGTTCGCTTGATCGTGTTCGCGCGAGAGTGACCCGGCGTTCCGGAAACCACGCGAACATCCAAACTCCCACGTGGCTCCGGCATTAAGCTCAGCATGCGGTCGAAAGTGGCGAATGCCTGTTCCAACAGGTGATGAGTGTGCGCCAGCCAAAGGACCTTGTATCCTTTGGCAATGATCGATTTGCAGAGGAAGTGGACCGCCGTGAATGTCTTGCCTGCTCCCGTGGGGAGCACGAGCACGGCACCGTGGGGCTCGCGTCGAAGCGAGGCGTGCCACACGTTCAACTCATGGATCGCTTCGTTCTGATGTCGTGCGGGTGGTTGCACTTCTCCCTTGCGACATTCTGCAAGCGTGTAGCGGCGAAAGAACTCATTCTTGATCGCGTCAACCACCGGAAACCTCCCCCTTGGATCGGGTATCCAGATTACCGCGGCGAATTGTCGGCAGAAAGCTACGCAGCGGAAAATCTCGATCATCGCATGTTCGCAAAGCGAGCATGACATCTCTCGACAAAAATTCACCGGCCGCTCGAAACGCGTCTCGCGTCATCCTCAAGGCGTGCAATGGTTTCGGTGGATTGACGGGCCGGGGGCACACACAAATTGGCATCCTTGGTATTCTTACCCGCAGAGCTCGGCGAGTGCCAAAGTGCCGAGGCCGTAGAAGGTGTACTCGACATCCGCGGTGTCGTCCCAGAGGCCTCCGCGGAAGCCGCCGGTGCGCTGCTCGCAGCCTTCGGCATACTGGCGGATGGCGAACCACTCGAGGCGGTCCGCCGCGCCGAGTTGGTCCAAGGTCCAGCCTCCGGTGACGGTCGAGAGCAGGTCCGCGGCGGGGATGCGATCGTTGGCGCGGAAGCCGCCTTCGAGCGGCGCGGGCAACGCGGCGAGAAACGACGCCACCCGGGATCGCGAATCGTCGTCGAACGCGCCGAGGATCTGCAGCACACCGACGCCCGCGGCGGTGGGGTTGGTGCCGCTTCGCTTCATGGCCGAGATTTCGACGTACCCGCCGTCCGCCCGCTGCCGCGGCCACGAAACGAATCAGGTCCTCGCTTCGCGGTGCGGGCGTTCGAGGAGTTGCAGGCACAGCACGACGAGGAAGCTGGTGTAGGTGCTGCCGTGCGGGGCGAGGCGTCTTGCCGTAGCCGCCGTCCGGCGTGCGAAACGATTCGAGCACCGCGGCCACGCGATCGCCCAATCGGGCGGCGCTCGAGCAGCACGTCCGGTCCGCCGCCGAGCGGCACCAAGTAGCAACACACCACGAGCGAGAAGAGATCGACCACGCTCGCGGAACCGGCCATGCGTTCGCGGAGGAACCCGGCCGTTCGCATGCACAACTCCGGTTCAAGGGCTTGCAGCACGGCCAGGCGATCGCAATGCGAAGCCGTGTAGTACAGGTCGATCCGCCTTCGCGGCCGGACCAGCCGCCGTCCGCGTTCTGCAGGTTGCGGAGGTATGCGGCGTGGCGGTCCCGCACTTCGGCGGGCAGGCGTTCGACGCCGTCCAGCAACCGCGTCGTGAGCCGCGTGAGATAAGGAAGTTCATCCATAGGGAAGCAACTTCGCCCGCATCTCGGAGAGCATCTCCACCGAGGACGAGATGGTTCGGGCCGTCCGAGCGGCAGAATGCCGACGTGATGCGGCCGACCGCGATCGCTTCGCCCCGCTGGTTCGAGGGTCGAACCGGTACGACACCGACTTCGCCTTCACTTCTCGACTGTGACCGCGATCGTCAGCACATCCTCGAAACGGGCGGGCTTGGTGAAGTCACACGCCGCCGAGACTCGCGGGAAGCCCCACTTCACATCGCCTTCGCGCCGCTCACCGTGAGCCCGACCGAGTGCAGGAAGTCGATCTCCGCCGATTCCATGAACCGGAAGAAGTTGGCGAAGTGCATGATGCCCGCCATGTCGGTGTCGCCGAAATCGACGCGGCAGGTGCTGGTGAAGCTCATGATGCGGATCGTTCGAGGAGGGCGGCGGTGTTTCGGGCCATGGCCTCGGCGGTGAACCGCCCGCGAACCGTGGCCGCACCGGCTTGCCGAGTCGGTCGCCGAAGGGCGGCGTCGTTCAGAAGCGTGGCCAAACCCTGAGCGAGTTCGGCCGCGTTGTCCGGTTCCACGAGCAATCCGCCGCCGGAGGCTTCGATCCAGTTCCGGGAAACTGCCGTGCCGCGGTTGCACCACGGGCACGCCGTTGGCCCACGCCTCCAGCACATAGAGCCCTTCGGTTCATGGTACGTCGTCGGCACGGAGAAGACGTCGATGGATTGCAGGAAGCGAACCTTGTCCGCGTGCGAGGGGCTGTCCACATGTTCGAAGCGGTCAGCAACCCGGCCGTAGCGAGCTTGCGTTTCTGTTCCTCGAAGTACGCGCGGTTGTTGGCTCCGAGCCAGCCGGACGCTCGGAGTTTCACTCTGTCGCTGTCGCGTCCGGCTAACACGATGAACGCATCGACAAGGTTGTGGAAACCCTTCTCGGGGGCGATCCGGGCGAAGTAGCCGATCGCGAGCGAGTCGCGGGGCGGTTTCGCGCCGCCGTGGCCGTCCAGGTTCAACCCCGGATGCACGACGTGGATCTTCTCGCGGGACACGCCCAAGTAGCCGCTCATGTAATCCGCGTAGTACTTGCTGGTTGCGATGTAGGCATCCACCTCGGCGTTGTTCTTGCGGATCAACTCGATGCAGCGTTCGCGGTCCGCCTTCGGTAACGCGTCCAAGAAGATGTCGTCGCCTTGAAGCGTGACGAGGACCGGCTTGCGGAGGGATTTGCGGATCGCGGGGATCGCACCCGACAGCAACGCGTTGGTGAAGATCACGACATCCGGTTGCAGTTCGGTTGCGAGCCAATTCGCCAGCCTCGCCACTTCCTTGGCCTGCTTCCCGTCCGTGCCTTGCAGCATCGACACGGTCAGTGCCCCCAGCGTGCTGTATTTGGTGCGCACCGCGAGCGGCGACACGCTCCGCAGCAGCCAGTTGAAGTTCAACATGCGGTCCAGGAACCGCGGCGTATGGCGGAACAACCACGACTTCTGTTCCAGATACACGTTGATACCGCCGAAGAACACGCGGCGTTCGCTGGCGTCCGGCTCATCGGTGCGGATCGGCGTGTAGGTGGGGATGAGCAATGCGTCGTGGCCGAGCCCGCGAAGGGCGTTCACCAACGTGTTGTCGTGCATGCAGCTTCCGCAATACATCCCCGCGGCACCGGACGTGATGTACGCGATCTTCATGGGGAAGGGATACCGCCCGTGCGGCCGAGTCTGACGTGAATCGCAAGAAGCACTGGCAGGATCGACAATCGTCACAAATCAAAGCCGCCTCAGGGATTTGAACCCTGGACCCCAGCTTTACGAAAGCTGTGCTCTACCGCTGAGCTAAGGCGGCAATCGACATCCGAACGACTAATTTAGCCGCCCGCGTCGTTGAGACAAGCCCAACGCACGAGTGGTTCGCCGCTCCGAGATTCATCTTTACACATTCGGGGCTCATGGTATGAGGCGTAGCGGGTCCGGATTCGGGCCGCAAGGAGGCCGCCATGAAGGGTTACGGACAAATCGCAGGGATGACCGCGGGGGTCGCGGTCGGAGTCGTGGCCTCCATGTTCTACCTCGGCCAACCTCAGCCGGCCGGGGCCGCCTCCAACGACCGTTACCAAGACACGATCATGGCCACCGGTGCCGTGAGCCTCAACCCGCGCGTGCAGACCGACGGCGTCTGGCTGCTCGATTACAAGTCCGGCAAGCTGCTCGGCACCGTGATCGACCGCAGCACCGGCAAGATCGTCGGCTGGAGCGAAGTCGATCTCCAAACCGAGTTCAGCATCCAACCGAAGCAGGACGTCCACTTCCTGATGACGACCGGCTACATCACGCAAGGTCAATCCGCACTGTATCTCGCGGAAACGACCACCGGGCAGATGGGCGTGTACACAATGGGCCCGGGCCAGAACGCAGGCAGCGTCGCGATCCGTCGCCACGACATGACGAAGTTCCGCCAGCAAGCCGGCGCCGGTGCCGCACTTCCCGCCCCGCCCGGCGGCTTGGCCCCCAATTCCCCGTGACGTAAGACAACTGCACGACCCCGCTCCAGGAGCCGACCGTGCAGGAAAACGATCCGCAGGCGTTGAAGGCGGCCATTCGCGAACAAGCCCGCAAGAACCGCGTCGCCCAGAAGGACAAGGACGCGATCAGCCGCGGCATCTGCGCCAAGTTCATGGCGCTGCCCGCGTACCAGGCCGCGAAGACCGTGATGTGGTACGTGGACGCGGGCAGCGAAGTGCGGACGCGGCACACGCTGCCCGAAGCCCTTACCCACGGCAAACGCGTGATCGTGCCGTGGTGCGTGGTCGAGACCAACCAACTCGAGCTGTTCTGGCTCGAAGAGATGTCGGAACTCGTGGAAGGGGCGTACAAGATCCTCGAGCCGAAAGAGGAACTTCGCCGCGTGCCCCGGAAGGTGATCCAACCCGAGGAACTGGACCTGGTGATGGTGCCGGGCACGGCGTTCGATCCGCGCGGCGGCCGCATGGGACAGGGCAAGGGCTACTACGACCGCCTGCTCTTCCGCGCGAAGCCGGAGGCTCCGCTGGTCGCGCTCGCCTTCGATTGCCAAATCTTCGACGAGATACCGGTGGCCGCGCACGATGTGTTCATGGATCTCGTGCTGACCGAATCGCGCGAACTTCCCGGCCGAGGCCGCAAGTGACCTCTTGACCTCTCCCCGCTGGGGAGAGGTCGCCGTTCCGATGCGAATGCAACAGGACGGTGGGTGAGGGCCGCTGGCTTCGAAGCCAACCCCTGCCGTTTGTGAACTGCATTCGCAGTTCCAACGACCCTCTCCCCAACGGGGAGAGGGTGAACCTCATCGGATCACATCCATGCTCGCGGCCCGCGTCAGCACTTCACCGAGTCCGTGATCCGGGAAACGACGCGCCTCGCGCATGGCTACAACGCCGTGAACCCTGGTCAGGGATTGCCGAATTCGATCCGCCGGAAGAAGTGAAGGAAGCGGCGTGCCGGGCGATCCGCGACGGCTTCAACCAGTACGCCGTGACGTGGGGCATCGCACCTCTGCGGGCCGCGATTGCCGAGAAGATGCGGAGCTTCAACGGCCTCGGCTGGGTGAACGCGGACGAGCACATCACCGTGTGCTGCGGAGCCACCGAGTGCATGATGGCGACGATGCTCGCCCTCGTGGACCCCGGCGACGAAGTCGTGATCTTCCAGCCCTTCTACGAGAACTACGGGCCGGACGCGAAACTCACCGGAGCCGTGCCGCGCTTCGTGCGGTTGCGGCCGCCGGATTGGTCGTTCGATCCGGAGGAACTCCGCGCCGCGTTCTCGCCGCGCACCAAGGCCATCATCCTGAACACGCCGAACAACCCGACCGGCAAGGTGTTCTCGCGAACGGAACTCGAGCAGATTGCGGCTCTGTGCCAGGAGTTCGACGCGGTCGCGTTCTCGGATGAGATCTACGAGTACATTCGCTTCTCGGATTCGCCGCACATCAGCATCGCGTCGCTGCCCGGAATGGCGGACCGCACAGTGACCATCAGCGGGCTGTCGAAGACGTTCAGCGTGACAGGTTGGCGGCTCGGCTGCTGCGTGGCCCCGGCCGCGATCACGGCCGGGATTCGCAAGGCGCACGACTTCCTCACTGTGGGCGCTCCGCATCCGTTGCAAGTGGCCGGAGCCGCGGCCATGGCGTTGCCGCAGAGTTACTTCGACGGTCTGGCGGATCATTACCGCCATCGTCGGGATCTTCTCGTGCCGCATCTGCGCGACGCGGGCTTCCGTGTGGAGGAACCCGAAGGCGCGTACTACGTCATGGCGGACTTCAGTGAACTGTCCGATCTGGACGACGTGTCGTTCGTCCGACGGATGATCGAGACCGTGGGCGTGGCCGCGGTTCCCGGCAGCAGTTTCTTCGACCCGGAGGATCTCGGCCGCCGGCATGTCCGCTTCATGTTCGCCAAGCAGGACGCGACGCTGCACGAGGCCGGCCGAAGGTTGCAAGATTGCGTGAGAAGCAACAAATGAGACAGGATTGACAGGATCAACAGGGTGTGTCGAACCTCGATGCAACATCCTGTCGATCTGGTTACTGATGGTCAGGAAAGCGAAGACACCAACCGGACCGCAGGCATCTGTAACCCTCTCCCCGTTGGAGAGGTGGTTCCGCGAACGGCGAATGCCGTTCGCGAACCGGGTGAGGGCCGTTCGACGTTTCGGTGAGGTCAACCCGCCTTCGCCGTGCCGATCGTTCCCTTCAAACCCCCCCCCCCACGGCGACCTCTCCCCAACGGGGAGAGGTGAGGCGTTGCGGGTTCTCCGTGAGTGTGATTGCTTTCCTGATCGTCAGTAATCCTGTCTCGAATTCGCCTCGCGGCTCACTTCTTCTCGATCCGGCGGAAGAACTCCTGGTCGAAGAACTTCATGCCGGACACTTCGCCGTCGGCGCCGAGGCGGAACAGGCACTCGAACGTGCTGCGGTCGAACGCGATCACGTCCGCCTTCGGCGAAAGCGGCACCGCGGTGAACGTGTCGAAGTGATGGTGATCCAGGCGGAAGGTGAACTTGCCCCACGTCAGATGCAGCACGCCGTCCTTCTCGACGATTTCGGCCGGCCCGTATGCTGGTTCGTGGAAGCGACCCGCGTACTTCGCCGGCGGCAGCGAGGGCTTCGTGTCCTTCTTGCGACTCGCCTCGCGGGCCTTCCGGTTCACCGTGGTCTGGAAGTCGAACATCGCGTAGGACGCGGTGTGGAACTTCACCCAGTCCTCGGCGGGAAGCCCCAACGCGTGGTCGATCACGGACTTGGTCACGGCCTCGGCCACGAACGACGGCCGCAGGTTGCACAGCACGCAGACGCCGAGTTGCTGTTCCGGCACGAGCATCACTTGGGCGCGGAAGCCGGTGAGCGTGCCTCCGTGCGACACGCAGACTTGCCCGCGGTAATCGTGAACGAACCAGCCCAGGCCGTAGTTCACGAACTTGCCCGCCTTCGGCGGGAAGTACGTGGCGAACGGCCCCTCCGGCCGCACGATCATCTGCGGCGTGTGCGTCTCCTTCAGGTGCTTCTCGGCGAGCAGACGCTTGCCGTCCCGCTTCCCGCCGGCGAGTTGGAAGCGGAGCCACTGGCCCATGTCGCGCGCCGTGCTGGCGATGTTCCCTGCGCCGCCCGCGTGGTCGATCTCGTCCCACTCCACGGCGGTGATCGATTGATCGATGCCGCGGTAGTGCGGCGTCGCCCGTTCCTTGGCACGGTCCTTCGCACGGGCCGAAGTGGATGTCATCCCCAGCGGATCGAAGATGCGACTCTTCGCCGCCGTCGCCCAATCCGAACCCGACAGCTTCCCGCTCACATACGCGGCCGTGGTGAACGGCACGTTCGAGTATTCCCATGTGGAGCGGAACGAGGTGGACGGCTTCGCCCGCATCCACGCGAGAATCAGGTTCTCGGTGCTGGCGTCGCGACCGGCCCAGAGCATGTCGTGACGCGGCATGCCGGTGCGGTGCGAAAGCAGGTCGCGGAATGTGACTTCGCGATCCGCGAGTTCGTCGGCCAGGCGGAAGGCTTCGAGCCGGTCGTGGACTTTGTCGTCCCACGCGAGCTTGCCTTCGTCCACGAGCATGGCGGCGAGCGTGGCGGTGAACGCCTTCGAGCACGAAGCGATGGCGAAGACCGTGTCCGGAGTCACAGGCTCCTCTTCGCCCTGCTTGCGAACGCCGTATCCCTTCAGATGCACGATCCGGTCGTCCTTCACGACGACAACGGCGGCACCGGGCGCCTTGAACTCCTTCATCGCCTTCTCGACCACGGCGTCGATCGGCTTGGTATCGAAGTCGTCCGCATGAAGCGGAGCGGCGAAGGCGAGAAGCAGAAGTGCGGCGAGGTGTCGTATCATGGTGTGCGACTTTCTCAGAACTTGAACATGAGCGTGGCGAAGTAGTTCAGGGCGTTCGCTTGTCCGTTGCCGGGCTGGCTGTCGAAGCGCTCCTGCACGCCGAGCCGCAGCACCATGCCGTGCTCGGGGTCGAGCAGCACTTCATAAGCGGCCCGCGCCCGGACGCGGACGTGCCCGATGTCTCCCAGGCTGGGATACACGTCCACGCTGGAGACGAATCGCTGGCGATCCGTGAAAGCGTGGTTGAAGTCGAAGCCCATCACGGCTTCGGGCACCCACCGGTCCGCGGAACCGTTCCGCGTGTTCATTTCCCGCACGGCACCGGCACCGCCCCGCGTCTTGAACAGCGTGGTCTTGTTGTCGAGCCACTTGTACCCCAAGCCGGCGTAGACGCCCGCGCGGAGATCGTAGGACCTCAGTTCGTCGTATTCCACCTGCACGGCGGTGAACACGCTCCACGGCGAATCCTTGAACAGGATTTCGTCCCGCGCGTTCAGCAGCGCCTGGTTCTGGTTCACCACGCTGTCTTGCGTGTTCAGCGTGTAGAGGAAGTCCGCATGGAAGTTGTTGGCGTCGGTCTTGCGGTCGGCCTGCGCGCCGAGTCGGATGTTGAGGACGTTCACATCGCCTTGGCTGCCGTTGAGCCCGAACTCGAACCCGCCGGTCCAAATGCGCGGCGGCGGCGCGGGGAGCGAACCGTCCGGGATGGTGATCGGCTTCGGCGGGGCGGGCGGGTTGCCGAGGAGCGCCTTGTCGTCGAATTTCGCGTCCGGGGCGGCACCGAAAAATGCATCACCGCCCGGCAGTTTGGGCTGGGCCAAGGCGGGCCCGGCGGCCAATGCGAAGACGAGTGCGGCCATCGCCCCACGATTCATGCGCAGCTTCTCCCCGGATTTGGTGGCAGAACGATAACGTGAAGCGCGGGGACGTCAATCCGAAGTGGAACTCAACGTGAATACACGGGGCGGCGGGCGGGGCGGTCGCACGGCAGCACGGCGAGGCGGCTCGACGCGGCAGCGGCGCGGCCGGCCAGCCACTCTTTCGCCGTCGCCTCGTCCCAATTCGCAGGATCGAACTCCAATGCGGCCGTGAACGCCATCGGTCCGCGGCACACGACCCGCTCACGAATTCCGTCCATGAGGTCGATCCACTCGCCTTCCGCAGGGTGGAAGTGCGGCCACGATGCGGCCGGCCCGTCGCGCCACTCGGGTTCCCCGCAGGTGTGCAGCACCACTTCGCCGAGTTGCGAGACCAAGAACGACTTGGCGGCCGGAATGGAGGTGGCCGCGGGAAACGCGATCTCGGCGAGCACGGGTTCTCCATCGACCGTCGCCATGCCGAGTTCCACATCGGGATGATCGAGCAGCGGCTCGCGGGCGAGCCCGGCGCGGGCCTTCTCCGTGAGCGGAAGCAATCGAACGAGCAAGCGATCGCCTTCGATCCGCCAGGGCTCGCGATCCAGTTTCTTGGCAAGGCGGCACAGCAGGGATGGGTCGGGGGCGTGGCCGCGCGGCGGGCGGCCGGTCGTGATCGGCGGAGGGCTCGCGTCGCCGGCGAGGATGCAGACCCGCGCCCGCGGCGAGAACCGGTCGAACGCCGATTCGGTCAGTTCCTCGGCATGATCCAGGATGAGCCGGTCGAAGCGGACGTCGCCCAGCACGGCGAACACGGGATCGGTCCCCACCGCGCCCGGTGTCGCGACCACCACTTGAGACTCGGCCAAGAGCCGGCGTGCCAGATCGGGGCCCGCGCCGGCCAGTTCCTGCTGCCGCGTGCGGGCCACGCTCAATTCGCGGTCCAGTTCCATCCGTGTGGCCTTGGATGGCGAGCCGTTCTCGACCGTGTCTTCCGAAGCGGATTGCGGATGAAGCGAACGCAGGGCCGCATCGATGGAAGCGGCTTCGGCTTCCAGTGCGGACAATCGGCGGCTGAAATCGCCACGCCGCTCCGCCACCGCTTCCGCCAATCGCTTGGCCGTGGATTCGGCACACTCCGCGGCAAGGGCGGCGTCGCGCTCGGCCAATTGCTTCAGTTCTTCTGAATGAGCGGCATCGGGGCTCGACCGGCCGAAGCCGAAGAGCCGTGCGAACACGCCGGATTTCGATTGCGGGACGCGTTCCAACTCGGCGCGCCTCACGCGAATCTTTTCCCGTTCCGCTTGAATCTCGCGGCAGCGGGCAGGCGGTTCGGCGGGTTGCTCCCGCACTTCGGTCTCCACCCGCTCCAGTCGGTCCTGAATGGTTCGCCGCTCGCCTTCCACCACGGCCAACCTCGCGTGCAGATCCGCGCTGCGATCCAGAACCGCGAGTCGGCTTTCGAGGACGGCGACGGTTTGGGCCGCTTCGCGGCGAAGTTGCTCGGCCCGGCTCGCACCTGATCCCGCGCTGGTAAGCCGCGTCACGCCGGCCGTCGGACGGATCGGATTCTCGTCTTCGGCCAAAGCCCGCACCACGCGGAGCGTGCGATCCGCCGCCAAGGATTCCACCAAGCGGTCCGCAGCGTCCGAGTCCGGCGAGATGAGCAGGAGCCGTTCGCCGCGTTCGGCGGCCGCGCGGGCAATGTTGACCATGGCCCGTTCGCGAGCATTGGATTCGGTGCAATCGAGTAGGAAGAGATCGGGGCAGCCGAGGGCGCGGGCCACCGTCACGGCATCCAATCCGGATACGCGGGGGGAACAGTACGCGGCCGGGGCGAACGGAGACGGCTCCGTCTCACCCTTGAGCAACTGCGACAGCCAGGACCGGCGAGTGGCCGGAGCGGGAATGGCGTTCTGAAACTCCGTAGTCGAGCGTCCGTGTGTCCGGGTGGAAAGGGTGAGAGGCATGAAGTCGCCGGCGTCCGGCGCGATTCGTTCCGTTGGGAGGCGGCAACTCGCCGCCACTCGTTCACTGAGTATAGACGTGTTTTTCGGGGGAATCTATCACCCTCACACCGAATTCACGCGAGTTTTTGGGCCCGCAGCTCCCCCGTTCACGGGGTGACTTTCAGCACTTCGAAGGTCGGTTTCGCCATCAGCACCCGAAGAACGGGCAAAAGCGGGGCGAACGTGCGTTCCTCGTGCCACGAATGATCCGCGATTTTCACGTGTCCGGGGCCGATTCCGCCCTGTCCGAGCGTGGCGTCCAACGGCACCCACTGCCCGCCGCAGTACGCCTCGAACCACATGTGATAGGCCAGGAACGGCTTGCCGCCGGGGCCGGGGGCATACACCAGGCCCAGCACCGTCCGCGACGGGATGCCGATCGCCCGGCACATTGCGGCCCCGAGCATTCCGTATTCGGTGCAGTCGCCACTGAGGGTCTTCGCCACATTGTCCGCGGTGGCCATCGCCTGCGAGAACTCGATCGCCTTCATGTTCTGCTTCACCCACTGCTCCACGGCCTTGGCTTTGTCCCAATCCGTGGCGTTCGCGGGAAGCCCGGCCACGGCCTCGGCCGCGTGACCTTTCACGAGTGGATTGTCCCAGTTGATGAAGAAACTGCTGCCGAGGAACTCCTTTCCGGGGGCGGGCTCCTCCTTGGCGCCCGCCTTCGGCCCGTGCGACGCCGAGACGTGCAGTTCGAACGTCTTCGCAGCCGCGTTCAGGTTCTTGATCTCCTGGTGAGAATCGGACGGGAACGCCGTCGCAGGATCGTCGTCCCGCGGCACCGCGACCTTGTACACGATTTGTGCCTTGCCGTGCACGCCGAGGATCTCTTGGTTCAAGCGGATGGATTGGGCGTTGAACAGCTTCAGCGGATTCGTCACGGGTGCGACAGCGGCTTCCTGCGTGGTGCGGAGGAACACGACGCGGCCGCCGAGCCCCGGGAAATCGAACTCGACTTGGAACGGCTCGCCGCTCGCCACGTCCATGTAGGTGATCGCGGCCGGGAGTTTGAAATTGCCCACCGGGTCCATCTTCGATTCGTAAATGCGGAGCTTGCGCGGCGGCGTGTCCGCCCACAGCGACTTTTCCACTTCCTCCTTGAAGACGACCGTGACCTTCACCACGCGGTTCACCTGGCCCACGTATGTGAGGTACTCGAAGGATTCGCCGGGCTTCAGTTTCGTCTCGCGCATGAGCACCGGTTCACGGGCGGCCCCGGTGACGCCGCCGGGCCAGGCTATCTCCTTGGACGCTCCCTTGGCCCCGCCTTCACCCGTGACTTTGAGAACCTTGCCGTCCACCACGCCGCTCAGCGCCAGGGCTTGGTCCTTGCCCAACCCTTGCCGCATGGACGTGATCAGCACTTCGCCCTCGGGCGTCTCGACCGTCGATTCTTCCCCGAACTGAGACACCACTTGGCCGAAGCGATCGACGGTGAACTTCTGGCTCTTGACCCCGGTGAGGAACTTCTTGCCGTTCTTCTCGGATTCAGTGGCGGACCAACGGAGGTAGCCGATACGTTCGCCTTCGACCGCGGCGGCGAACCAGTAATCGAACGTGGGCTTGGGTGCCGAGGCGGCGGGCGGATCCGTGGAGACCGACGGATTCATCGGGCCCGCTTTCGACGGGTTTTCTTTCCCCTTTTCGGGGGCGGCGCTCTTCGGCCGGATGATGAGGAAGCCGGGGAAATCCTTCTCTTGGACCGTGTCCGGGGAACTGCCGCGCGGGCGGATGACGATCTTGTCGTTGGCGGGCGGTTGTGCGACGACCGGCAGGCTGAAGATGATGGACAGCAGGATGCACGTGCGCACGGGTCGCCCTCCTCGCGGATTCAACACCGGAGAATACCCGCTCGTTGGCGTGCGCGTCGAGTCGGATCCGCCGGGCGGCTGTTGCAGCCGGAGCATCCGGCGGATACGATCCTGCCGTCCACCTCGGAGCCCTCTCCCATGTGTTCTCCTACCGTGATCGACGCGGCCTTGGCCGACATGAGCCGACGCGACGCCCTGCACTTCGCCGCCGGAGCGATCGCCGGCGCCATCGCGTGTTCCAACGGAGCCGCACACGCCGCAGCGTCGGGCGGCGGCCAAGACTCCCGGCCGCGGCCGGGGCCGAAACGCGTCTTCGGAGCGGACCACCTCCTCGACCTCACCCACACGCTCTCGCCGACCTTCCCGATCTGGCCGGGGAACGAAACGATCAAGATCACCAACACGATCACGTTCGCGAAGACCGGCTTTTACGCGAATCGGTGGGACATCGGCGAACACCACGGCACGCACCTCGATTCGCCCTCCCACTGCTCGGAGAAGGGCCACACGGTGGAGAAGATCGCCCCGGCGACGTTCCTCGCCCCTGCCGCGGTGATCGACATCCGCGAGCGGGTGAAGAAGGACCGCGATGCGGCTGTGAGCGTGGACGATCTTGCAAACTGGGAGAAGGCCCACGGTCGCTTGCCGAAGGGATGCGCGGTGTGCCTGAACTCCGGATGGGACGCCAACGCCGGCGATGCGAAGGCGTTCCTCGGCACCGATGCGGCGAATGCACTGCACTTCCCGGGCTTCTCGAAGGCCGCCGCCGAGTTCCTGTTGAACGAACGCGACGTGGTTGGGCTGCTGACGGACACGCTCTCCATCGACACGGGCGCCGCCACGGATTTCGTGGTGCACAAGTTGTGGCTCGGCGCGGGGAAGTACGCCGTGGAGTGCGTGGCGAACCTCGGCAAGATCCCACCGAGCGGCGCGACCGTGTTCGTCGGCACTCCGAAGGTCGCGACCGCCTCTGGCGGGCCGACGCGCGTCCTCGCGGCGTGGTGATTTTGAAACCGGGCGTGCGGGTCGCGGGTATTCTCCGCAGCGAACCCGCACCCCGGATTCAACATGCTCCGTGCCGTCCTCTCCGTGTTGCTCGTGGCGGCGGTTTTGCCCGCACAAGCGGCCGATCCGTTGGAACACATCCCCGATTCGGTCCAGATCGTGGGCCGGATCGAGAACCCGCGCAAGTTCGCCGAAGCGATCCTTCACAGCGACGCGGCGAAGGACGCGCAGCAACTCGCACCCGTGAAGAACGCGCTGGACAGCACCGTGGCCAAGCGCGTCTTCCAGATGATCGGACACATCGAGCGCGAGTACGGCGCGAAGTGGCCCGAGATCCTCGACAGCATCGCCGGCGGCGGCATCGCCTTCGGCGGACACTTCGCGCAGAACGGGCAATCGATTCTCGTGCTTCACGGAACGAGTGAGGAGCACAGCAAGAAAGCCTTCGACCTGATCGTGTCCATCGTGGGGGACGAGATTCAGCGACAAGGCGCACCCGCGCCCGAGCGAGTGAGGCGGTTCGACGCCGACATCGCGAAGTTTTCCAACGAATTGCTCGTGGCCCGCCGCGGGAACGCGATCCTCGCCTCGAACAATGGCGAGTTTCTCGGCAAATCACTGCAACTGAAGGACGGCAAAGGTTCCGTCCGCGCGAAGAAGTCGTTCGCAAATGCCGAGAAACTGCTGCCGCAGAACTTGGCGATGCTCTGGATCGACTTCGCCTCCGTGAAGAAGGACCAAGCCGCACAGGACTTCTTTGCCAACACCAAGAAGGACTTCCTGCAAACGCTCGTGGCCGGGGGCACCATCGACTGCCTCCGCCGCTCGGACTTCGTCACGGCGGGATTGATTCAGGAGAAGGGCGGGCTGCGGCTCGCGGTGCGGCTCCCGGCTGGCCGCAGCGAGTTCCCGCCGGAGTTCGCCCTGCACGTACCGCAGGAGAAGGGGCAGATCGGCTCGCTGCCGCTGCTCGAACCGCCCGGCGTCGTCGCCTCGGCAAGCATCTACCTCGACCTCGGCTACTACTGGAAGAACCGCGAGAAGCTCATCAACGACGAGATGCGGAAACAACTCGAAGACGGCATCAAGCAGATCAACAAGGTGCTGCCCGGCTCCGTGAAGTTCGACGAACTGCTGGAGAACTGGGGCGCGTACCACCGCGGGGTCGTACTCAACCACGATGTGCTGCCCTACAAGACGGTGCCGACCGTGCGTTTCCCGGCGTTCGGCTACGTGGCCACGATGCGCGACCCGAAGTTCGCCACCGGTGTGGAGACTTCCCTCCGAAGCGCGGGCCTGATCCTCAACCTGCAGTTCGGCCTCAAGCAATCGGAGGCCGAGCACGACGGCGTGAAGATCATCGTGTATCGCTTCCCCGAGAACAAACCCTTCCCGGACGACCCGGACAACATCCGCTTCAACTTCGAGCCGTGCTTCGCGAAGGTGGACAACCAGTTCGTCGCCGCGACGACGCTCGAAGCGTGCAAGAAGGTGATCACTGAGGTTCGCCGCACGCACACGGTGAAGGGCAGTCCCGCCGTCTGGCGCGGCAAAGTGTTCGCCGCCGGCGGCTCGAAACTGCTCTACGATCTGCCCGACCCCTTGGTGACGGACGCGATCCTGACCGGCGGCCTCGGCATCGAAGACGCCCGCAAACAGGTGGAGGCCGTCGGCGCGTGGTTGAAGACGCTCGGCACCGTGCGGATCGAGATTGACGAGAGCGAGAAGGAATACAAGTTCGACCTCGTGTGGACGAAATAGCTGAGCCGCGACGCGGAGTCCTCGGAGCGGAGCGCGGAGGATCCGGCGATGTCGCGCTCGGCTCCGAGGACTGCGCCTCGCGGCTAATCGGGGAACGATTGATGAACGCACTCGCACCATACGCGCCGTCCCCGTCCAACCCGTGGGACGTACGCAAGGTCGGTCACCTGTATCGCCGGGCCGGGTTCGGGGCCACGCACGCCGAACTGGCCGCGGGCGTCGCGGACGGCCACGAGAAGACCCTCGACCGCATCCTCAACGGGAAGCCGGAATCGGAGGACTTCACGCGCACGTCCGAGTTCATGGCGAGCGAAAAGAGCATGCCGCCGGGTGCGCCGCTGCCGCGGCTCTCCGCGTGGTGGCTCGATCGCATGCTGAAAACGGCGCACCCGCTCCGCGAGAAGCTCACGCTGTTCTGGCACAATCACTTCGCCACCAGCAACGTGAAAGTGCAGAACGCCCGGCACATGCTCGCGCAGTACCGGCTGATGAACGCGCACGCCCTCGGCAGCTTCCGCACCATGCTCACGGAAATGGGAACCGATCCCGCCATGATGGTGTGGCTGGACACGATCCAGAGCGTGAAGGGTAAGCCGAACGAGAACTACGCCCGCGAACTGATGGAACTCTTCAGCCTCGGCATCGGCAACTACACCGAGGCGGACATTCGCGAGGCCGCCAAGGCGTTCACCGGGTACGAGATCGCCGGCGGCAAGGGCGTGCTCAACCGCAAGCAGCACGACGCCGGCGAGAAGAAGGTGTTCGGCAAATCGGGCGCGTTCACCGGCGAAGACATCACGGGCCTCTGCTTGGAGAAACCCGCGTGTGCCGTGTTCATCGTCACCAAGCTGTACCGGTTTCTGATCTCGGAATCGGACATGCCGGAGAAGGAACTCGTCGAGTCGTTGGCGAAGAAGTACCGCGAGTTCGACTACGACACGGGCAAGCTCGTGTCCTTGATGTTGCGGTCGAATCTGTTCTTCTCGCTTGCCGCGTATCGGACACGGATCAAGTCCCCGGTGGAGTTCGCGGTCGGAATCGTTCGCGGTCTCGAAGGCGCGGCCGGCCCGCTGCCGCTCGCTGCGGCGATGGAGAATCTCGGGCAGGTGCTCTTCGCGCCGCCGTCCGTGAAAGGTTGGGACGGCGGCCCGACGTGGCTGAACGCCCAGACGCTGCTCGGCCGCAATAATCTCGCGGTGGCCCTCACCGAGGGCGGCGCGTTCACCGGCAAGTGCGATCCCGCGAAACTGCTGGCGTCCCACGGAGTCAAGAAGGACGATGAAGCGGTGGACTTCCTGCTCGGCGTGTTCCTGCAGAAGGACGTGCCCGGCGAATCGCGGGCGAAGCTGATGGATTACCTGAAGCAGGCCCGCGCCGTGAAGTTCCCCGTGTACTTCACCGACGACGACAAACAGAACCACCGTTATCGGGCCGTCGCGCATTTGGTGCTGACACTGCCCGAGTTCCAGTTGGCATAACGATTAGCCGCGACGCGGAGTCCTCGGAGCGAGCGCTCGGCTCCGAGGACTCCGCCTCGCGGCTAATCGTGGAGGTTGATCATGAGCAACCGTCGCGAGTTTCTCCGGAACACATCCCTCCTCGGGTTCGGGGCTACGGTGCCCGCGTTCCTGGGCCGCACGGCGTTCGCCGCGCCGGTCGGCGCGAAGGACACCATCCTCGTCGTCGTTCAACTCACCGGCGGCAACGACGGCCTCAACACCGTCATCCCGTACAAGAACGACGAGTACTACAAGCTGCGGCCGAACATCGCGGTGCCGAAGGACCAGGTCAAGGGAATCGGCAAGGACCTCGGCCTGCACCCCGCGTTTGACGGCATGGCCCGCTTGTTCAACGACAAGAACGCGGTGTGCGTGGTGCAGGGCGTCGGCTATCCGAACCCGAACCAGTCGCATTTCCGTTCCATGGACATCTGGCACGCGGCGAGCACCGCGGAAAGCCTCACGGATGGCTGGATCGGCAAGGCGCTCAAGGCGCAGCCTGCGCCGGCGTTCCACCTCGCGGCCGGGAATGAATCGTCGCCGCTGGCTCTCAATGGCGCCCCGGTTCGCGTGCCGTCGGTCACTTCTCTCGAAGACTTCCAACTGAAGATGGCTGCGGCCAATGGCGCGGACAAGGCGGCCCAGAAGGGCGTGATCACGGACGTGGCGAAGACGCCGGCCTCCGGCAGTTCGCCCAGCCTCTTGGACTTCGTTGCCCGCACGCAGATGAACACGTACGCGTCCAGCGACAAACTCGCGGCCATCGGCAAGAACTACGTGCCGAAGGTGCCGTACCCGCAGACCCCGTTCGCGAACCGCCTCAAGCTCGCGGCCCAACTCATCGACGCCGGGCTCGGCACCCGCATCCTCTACGTGTCGCAGGACGGCTTCGACACACACGCGGGGCAGGGCGGTGCGGTCGGAGCACACGCCAATCTGCTCCAAACCGTGGGCGACGGCATCAGCGCGTTCTACCGCGATCTCGCCGAGCGCGGCCACAAGGATCGCCTCTGCATCATGACATTCTCCGAGTTCGGCCGTCGCGGCTATGAGAACGGCTCGAAGGGCACGGACCACGGCTCCGGTGCCCCGATGTTCCTCGTCGGCGGCAAGGTGAAGAACGCCGTCCTCGGCGAGCACCCCAGCCTCACGAAGATGGAGACCGGCAACCTGATCCATTCGACGGACTTCCGCCGTGTCTATGCCGCGGTGCTGGACAAGTGGCTCGGCATCGATTCGAAGCTAGTGCTCGGGGCGAAGTACGACCCGATCGAAGTGTTCGTGAAATCCTGAGGCGACATGAGCTGGCATAGCCTCGTGGTGCTGGTGCATGACAGCGGCTTCGGCCTCGGCCAACCGGGCCGTTGGGCACTGCGGTTCTACGCGTTTGTCACAGTCTTCCTCGTCCATCTCGCCTTTTCGCCGGCCTTAGTGCTGTTGGCGTTCGGATTCGGGCTCGCGGACAAGAGTCGGTTCTCGACTCAAGTGGTGTTGCTTTTCGCCTACGCTTGGTTCTTCCCGATCGACCTGTTCTCCCGGATCGGAATCAGCTTCCCCCAAGACATTTCCATGATGTGCCTGCTGAACAGCTTCTGCTGGACGCTCGTCGTGTATCCCGCTTGGGTGCTGTCTCGTCGCCCGCGTTCGTGGTTGTTCGGATTGTTCCGCGGCAACACACCCTGAACCCGCGGGCCGCTCTTGTCATCTGCTATGATGATTCGGACAAAAACTGTTGCGGCCCGGAACCTCTCCACCGGGCCGGCGTGAGGGACATCGATGAACGTGTCGGCCGGGTTGATGCGCGTCCGCAGCGGCGAATTGCTCTATACCGACGAGGTCGGGCGCGATGCCTGCGGCATCGGCGGCGTCGCGGCCAAGGACGGCAAACCTTCCGCCGAAGTCGTCAAGAAGACGCTCAACGCGATCAAATGCATGGAGCACCGCGGCGGCGTGTGCGGCGACGCCGGCGACGGCGCGGGCCTCACTCTCGCGCTGCCTCAAGCCTTCTTCAAGGAGGAAGCGAAGAAGCTGCGTCTGGACGGCGCCCGCTACCTCAAGCCGGAAGACTCGCTCGCCGTCGGCGTCGTGTTCGTCCTGGACCGCGAACCGGCCAAGATCGAAGCCGCGAAGAAAATTCTCCGCGAACACCTCAGCGGCGGTCCGATCCAATTCCTCGGCTTCCGGCCCGTGCCGACCAACGAGGACGCGTTGCCGTCGTCCGCGAAAGCGACCCGCCCCGGCTCCATCGAACACATCCTGTTGAAGGTGAACGGCAACGTGGATGCCGCGGAGCGGGCGTTGTTCCGCAAGCGGCTCGAATTGCGCGAGAAGTTCGCCGCCGCGGGGCTGTCCGTGTATCTCGTGTCGCTCTCGGCCAAGCTCATCGGCTACAAGGGGCTGCTCACCAGCCCGCAACTCGCGGACTTTTACAAGGACCTGACGGACGATTCACTCGAGACCGGCATCGCGACCTTCCACCGCCGGTACTCGACGAACACGTTCCCGAACTGGACGCTCGCGCAGCCGTTCCGCCTGACCTGCCACAACGGCGAGATCAACACGGTGAAGACGACGCGGAACGCGGTGCACGCATTCTCGCGCGGGCTCAACCCGCCGCTCCCCGGCGGCGACATCGTCACACCGAAGATGTCAGACTCGGCCAGCTTGGACGAGTGGGTGGAATACTTGGTGATGGAGCAGAACTGGAGCCTGCTCCGCGCGCTGCGACTGTCCGTTCCCCCGGTGTGGGACACGGAAGCGGACATTTGGGGGCCGGAGGCGTTCGACGCGTTCACGTATTATCGTCGCACCTTCGGCAGCCTCTGCGCGTGGGACGGCCCGGCCGGCATCATCGGCACGGACGGCCGCATCGTCGTGGGCCTCGTGGACCGCATGGGCCTGCGCCCCGTGCGATGGTGCTCGGACAAGCGCGGCTGGCTCTACATCGGCAGCGAGTCCGGCGTGTTCGGATTGGACAACACCACGATCGTGGCCAGCGGCCAACTTCAGCCCGGCCAGATGATCGCCTTGGACACCGCGACCGGCGAGCGGCTGGACAGCTACCAGATCATGGGTCGCGTGGTCAGCGAAGCTCAAGCGGAACTGGGCGACATCCACGAACTGAATCGCCGTCAAATCATCATTCCGGAAGGGTTCGACTACACGCGGCAGACCGACGACGCGATCGGGGCCATGCTCGAAGAGCGGAAGTGGACGCTGGACCACCTGCTGCAAGCGGCCGGATGGGACTTCGAACGCGCCGTGTTCGTGAAGGACATGGCCAAGTTGAAGAAGGAACCGCTCTCCAGCATGGGGCACGACCGCGTGCTCACCGTGTTCTCCGCACACCACCCCACGCTGTTCAAGTACTTGCAGCAGACGTTCGCCGAAGTGACGAACCCGCCGATCGACCCGTACCGCGAGGGCGGGGCGATGAGCCTCACGACTTACCTCGGTCGCTCGGCCACGTCCACGCCCGGCAGCACCGGCGATGAGAACCTGCCCGTGCGGCAGATGGAACTGCCCTCGCCCGTGGTGTCGGACGCGATCATCGAGGAGATCCGCCAGAACGAAGTGCTCGGCTTCAAATTGCTGGACGGCACCTTCCCGCTCTCCGGCGGGGCGGACGCGATGCGGAGCAGCCTCGTGGCCCTGCAAAGCGCCGCGGAGAAGGCCGTACACGACGGCTACCACGTGCTCTGCATCTCGGACAAGGAAGCGTGCCGCCGCGGCATCGATCCGATTCCGTCGCTGCTCGCACTCGGAGCGGTTCACAACTACCTCTGCAAGCAAGGCCTGCGGGACAAGTGCAGCATCGTGGTGCAAGCAGGCGACATCCAGGAAGGCCACGACGTGTGCTGCCTCGTCGCGTTCGGCGCCGATGCCGTGCATCCGTACCTGATGCTGCGGCTGGTGAAGGACGGGCTCGTGTTCAAGGACGGCGACACGAAGCAGGAGAACCGCCTCGAACCGCGCGACGCCTTGGAGAATCTCTTCGCCGCACTCGAAGACACCATCAAGAAGGTGATCTCGAAGATGGGCATCACGACCATCGAGGGCTACCGAGGCGCGCAACTCTTCGAAGCGGTCGGCTTCGGCCCGGACCTGATGGAATTCCTCGGCGACTTCCCCAGCCGCGTCGGCGGGATCGGCTTCCCCGAACTCGTTGAAGACTGCCAGTGGCGGGTGCAGCGGGCCGAAGACATGCTCGCCAAGAACCAGCCGATGGGCAAGAACCGCGACTACATGGCGTTCAACGCCAAGGTGCGGATGGCGCTCCGCGACGCGGTGAAGGAAGCTCACCCCGAGCCCGAACAGGGCGGCGGCGAAATGGCGTACACCGCCCCGCCGGAAGAGCACGACCCGAACGCCCCGCAGAAGGTCGGCGCGAAGTTCGTCAAGTTCTCGGACATGGTGAACACCCGCGTTCCCACCGTGCTGCGGGATCTGTTCAACATCCAGCGAGCGGACAAGCCGCTGTCCGTGGACGAAGTGCAGTCCGCTTCGGACATCATCCGTAATTTGTTCCGCGGCGCGGCGATGAGCCACGGCGCGCTCACCGGCGCGAGCCACATGACGATCGCCGCGGCCGTCAACGAAATGGACGCGCTCTCGAACAGCGGCGAAGGCGGCGAAGCCCGCTGGCGCAACGACATGCCCGAGCGGGCCTGGGGCCCGTTCTGGGAGAAGGTCCGCGCCCAGCGCGAGGCCCATCCCGGCATCTACACGCTCGGCGGAAAGATCGAGAAGAGCCGTTTCCGGAGCCGAATCCGGCAGGTGGCCAGCGGCCGCTTCGGCGTCGATGCCGAATACATCGTGAACGCGGACGAGGTGTCCATCAAGATGGCGCAGGGCGCGAAGCCCGGAGAAGGCGGCCAGTTGATGGGCAAGAAGGTGACGGCCGAGATCGCGGAGATCCGCTTCGCGAAGCCCGGAACCGATCTCATCTCGCCGCCGCCGCACCACGACATCTATTCCATCGAGGATCTCGCGCAGTTGATCTTCGACCTGAAGGCGGCCAAGCCCGGGATGCCGGTGTCGGTCAAACTCGTGGCGGTGGAGAACATCGGCACGATCGCGGTCGGCGTGGCGAAGGCCGGCGCGGACATCATCGAGATCGACGGCATCGACGGCGGCACCGGCGCGGCCATGGTTTCATCCAAGGAACACGCGGGCCTGCCCAGCGAAATGGGACTCTCCGAAGCTCACCAAGCGTTGGTCGTGAACGGCCTCCGCAACTCCGTGCGGCTCCGCGTCGGCGGCGGCATCAAGAACGGCCACGACGTGATCAAGTACGCCCTCTTCGGAGCGGACGAATTCAGCTTCGGACAGGGGCTCATGGTGTCGGTCGGCTGCATCGTCTGCAAGTCGTGCCACATCCCGAATTGCCCCACGGGCATCACCGGCTCGCCGGAGATCTTCAAGGGCCACCCGGAGCACACCAAGGCGTACCTGCACGCCGTGGCCGAGGAAGCCCGCGCGATCCTGGCGCAGATGGGCTTCAAGAACATGTCCGAGATCACGGGTCGTTCCGACCTGCTGATTCATCGCCCGGACCTAAAGTCGAGGTTCCCCCGCGCCGCGCTCGTGGACGTGAAGCGATTCATCCAGCCGGACATGGCCGTGAGCAAGCTGGCGGCGAACTACCCGCAGGTGGGCACGCTCGGGGTGTGCGGCGGCGGCGACCCGAGCACGCTCAACCGCAAGATCCTCGACGCGTGCTTCGACGCGATCGACACGGCCCAGAATGCGGACCTCGTCTTCCGCGTCCGCAACTCGGACCGCTCCGTGGGTGCGACCGTCGCCGGGAAGATCGCCCAACTGTACGGCCGCGAGGGGATGCCGAACCACCGCAAGATCAAGGTGCGGCTCGACGGCGAAGCCGGGCAATCGTTCGGGGCGTGGTGCATCAACGGCCTCGATCTCGAACTCCGCGGCTTCGCTCAGGACGGCGTGGCGAAGGGCATCAGCGGCGGCACCGTCGTGGTCACCCTCGATTACCAAGCCTCCGATTACGGCGGCGAAATCCAGTCGGTCGCGGGGAACAACGTCGGATACGGGGCCACCGGCGGCACGATCCTGATCGGCGGCCGCGCCGGCCACCGACTCGGCATCCGCAACTCGGGCGCGACCATCGTGGCCGAAGCCGCCGGCAAATACGCCTGCGAGTACATGACCCGCGGCAAGGTGCTGATCCTCGGCCCCGTGGAGAACGAAATCGGCTCGGGCATGACCGGCGGCGAGTTGTACATCTACGACCCGCATACGCAGGCTCCGGCCAAGCTGCACGGCAAGAGCGTCACCACCGTGGATTGCGCCCACGTGGATTACGAATGGATGCACCCGCTCCTGCACCAGTACTTCGCCCGCACCGGCAGCCGGCAGGCGGAGTACATCCTGAAGAACTGGGCCGAAATCCGTCGCGGCCGCCGCATGCGGAAGATCCTTCCGCTGGCCGTGGCCCGCGCCATGGAAGATTTCCGCGCCGTCGGCACCAACGCCGGCTGAGGCCGCCTCGCAGCACTCGAAGAAACGGGGAACGTCCCCGTTTCTTTTTTTTGCACATCGACCCGGATCGACGGTTTTTTTGGCGGTTGTACGCCCCTGAAGTGCGTGCCGGTTGCACGACCGCCACGTTTCTCTTTTGACGATTCAAGCGCGGATCAACGTTGGAACGCGTCCGTTCTTTCCGCGATAATCCACTGCATACGGAGGAATCGACTATGCGAATCATCGCCAGTGCAACGCTGTTGGCCGCCGCCTGCTCGGGCGGAGTCGCTTCCGCCCAACAGCCGAATTTGAGCGGCCGCTGGTCCGGCCACTGGGAGAGCCAGACGACCGGACACACCGGGCCCTTGAACGGCCGTTTCAAGCAGGTGGACGACACGCACTACAAAGTGGTCTTCACCGGGCGGTTCTTCAAGGTGATCCCGTTCCGCTACTCGCAAAAACTGGAAGTGGTCGGTGGCGACGGCGAGAACGTGCTCCTCTCCGGGTCGTCCCGGCTGCCGGGGTTCGGCACCTATGAATACAGCGCGAACGCCACGAGCCGCGACTTCCACGCCACGTACCAATCACGGCGCGACCGCGGAGCGTTCATCCTCCGACGCTGAATCCATCGATTCGATAGAACACTCTCCATGCGCATCGGCATCGCCTGCACCTTGAAGCCCGACGGGCCGCCTCCCGTCGGCGCGCCGGACGACATCCACGAGGAGTTCGATTCCCCGGTCACGGTGAAGGCCATCGGCGACGTGTTCCGCTCGCTCGGCCACACAGTGGTCGAACTCGGCGACGGCCGACCGTTCCTCGAAACCGTGCTCCGCGACCCGCCTGATCTCGTGTTCAACTTCGCGGAAGGCTCCGGCATCTCCCGCTCACGCGAAGCCCGCATCCCAGCCGTCTGCGAGATGCTCGGCATCCCGTACACCGGCTCCGATCCGCTCGCCCTCGCCGTGTCCTTGGACAAGGACATGACCCGGAAGCTGGCCGAAGCCGCAGGCGTGAACGTGCCCAAGGGCTTCACGATCGGCTTCCCGCAAGGCCCGTACGACGGCGACTTCTCCGAGTACGCACCGATCCTCGAAGCCGAAGGGCTGACGCTGCCGGTCATCGCCAAGCCCGTGTGCGAAGGATCGAGCAAGGGAGTGCGCAGCAAAAGCCTCATTCGCACGATCGAAGAGTTCGGCCCCACGGTGTACGCGATGTGGAACGACTACCACCAGCCGGTGCTGGTGGAAGAGTTCATCAGCGGCGACGAAGTGACGGTCGGCATGACCGGGAACGACCCGCCGCAACCGCTCGGCGTCATGCGTGTCATCCCGAAGCAGCCGACCGAGCACTTCGTCTACAGCCTCGAGGTGAAGCGGAATTGGCATGAGACCGTGGACTACGAGGCCCCGGCGAAGCTGCCTCCTCGCGTGACGCAAGATGTACTGGCGGACGCGCTCGCCGTGTTCCACGCGCTCGGTTGCCGCGACGTGGCCCGCGCGGACTTCCGCATTCGCGAGGGCGTGCCGTACTTCTTGGAGATCAACCCGCTGCCGGGGCTGAATCCCGAGTCCGGCGATCTCTGCTATCTGGCCTACCGCGTCGGGCTCACCCACGCGGAGTTGGTGAAGCAGATCCTCGATGCGGCTCTGACTCGCCTTGGTCTGGCACACTGATCTTGCCCGTCTTCACACCGCCCTTCTCTTCCTTGCCCCGTTTGCCGTGCTTCACCCACTGGCACGCCCGGCTCAGACCGCAGATGCGGTGCTCGCGGAATTCTTCCTCAAGGTGATGCTCCGATTGTGCCGATTGTTCGGGACAGCAGGCCGATGGGCAGTGTCCGGCCGCGCGGGTGTCGGGGGACGCCGTGCGGAGGGGGGCCGGAAGCCAGCGAGCAGGAGCGTGCCATGCGTAAGGGATTACTGGGGTCGATCGCGGCGTTGGCGGCCGGTGCGGGCTCGGCGTGGGGGCAGTTGCCTCCCATTGCCGCGAGCGACCCGCCGGCTCCGGCAGCCGTCGCGCCGTCGGAAGGGCCCGGCGGGCTCTTCGCCCCGGCGCCGCCCAACCCGGTGATCATGCCGCCGATCGGCTTCGGCCCTCCTGGCGGCGATGTTCAGGGTCTCGGCCCGGTCGGCGGCTTCGGCCCGCCCCCCGGCCCGATGTATCCGGTGCCCGGGCCGTACGCCCAGCACCAGTTCCAACCCGGGCCGTCCCTGCCCGGCAACGGCGGCAGCTACGGCCAGGCGCCGCACTGGTGGACCACCACCGATTACCTCGTGTTCTTCGCCAAGGGCCAGCAGTCGAGCTTCCCCCTGCTCACGACCAGTGCTCCGAACGACGCCGGCATCCCCGGCCGCGCCAGCACCATCGTGCTCGCGGGCAATCAAACGATGAGTTACAACCCGATCAGCGGCTTCCGCGTGGGCGCCGGATTCTTCGGCGACGTGGACCGTCGCTGGGGCTTCGAAGGCGTCGCGACCGTGTTCGAACACAAGGCGAACGTCACGGACTTGGCCTCGGGCACGAACATCCCGACGCTGGCCCGCCCGTTCTACGACTCGGCGAACCCGCGGGCGTGGTCCAGCCAAGTCATTGCGAATTCGAACCTGGGTGAAGGCCGCGCCGTGGTCGGCACCACCAACCAGACGTGGTGGATCGACGGCACGGGCATCGTGAACCTGTACCGCTCCGAGCCCGGCTCGAAGTGCACGTGCAGCCTCGATTTCCTCGCCGGCTACCGTTACTTGATGATCGAGGAAGACCTGACGGTGGACACGCACACGAAGCTGAACCAGACCGGCATCGTGACGCCGGTGTTCGCCACCGGGCCGTTCGGCGTGGTCACGCAGGTCGGCACCACGGTCACGCCGATCCCGTACGCCTTCGGCGGCGTCACGGTTTCGACCCCGGCCACCATCGCCGTCCAGGATTCGTTCGCCGTCACGAACCGGTTCAACGGCGGTGTCGTCGGCCTCCGCAGCGAAGTGCGGTACGGCATGTTCACGACCTCCGCCACCGCCAAGTTCGCCTTCGGTAACATGAATCAGCGGCTCTCGATCCAGGGACGCAGCGGGTACACGGACCTGAGCCGCCCGAACCCGATCAGCGGCGGGCCGAACATCGGCAGCGCGTACGGCGGCCTCTTCGCCAACGCCTCCAACATCGGCCAGTACAGTCACGACGAGTTCGGCTTCATGCCGGAAGTAAACCTGAACTTGGGCCTGAACGTGACCCGCGGCCTGACCGCTTTCGTCGGGTACAACTTCCTCTGGATCAACAGCGTCGCCCGCCCGGCGGACCAGATCAATCCGATCGTGAACACGGCGACGGTGCCGTTCAACGCGAACTACGGGGCCGGGAACCGCCCGGGCGTGCCGCAGCAACTCTTCGTCCAGAGCGATTACTGGATGATGGGCCTGAACTTCGGCGTGATGATGCGCTACTGATCGGCCGGACCGGCGATCCTCGACATGGCCGCGGGTTCCACCCGCGGTCGTCTGCATTTGTGAGCCTGTGAGGCCGTTCGCAGGCGAGCCCTGTAGTGAATGAGGAAGTGATTCCGAGGTCGCTCGAACGGGAACGGATCGTGGAATGAGTCTTCTGCTCAGCGGCCGCGGCCTCGCCAAGTCGTACAGCCATCGTTCGCTCTTCTCCGATCTCGCGATTGAACTCCGCGCCGGGGAACGGATCGGGCTCATCGGTCCGAACGGCGCGGGCAAGACGACCCTGCTCAAAGTGCTCGCCGGCCGCGAAGCCGCTGACGAAGGCGAAGTCACGGCTCGTCGCGGCGTTCGCATCGGCTTCCTTGCCCAGGACGACGCGTTCCTGCCGGGCCAGACCGTGCGCGAGGCCGTGCTCGCGGGGTTCGACGGCGACTCCCGCGAAGAGCACGAGAAGGAAACGCGGGCCGCCATCGCGCTCACCCAAGTCGGCTTCTCCGATTTCGAACAACAAGCCAGCACGCTTTCCGGCGGTTGGCGGAAGCGACTGGCCCTCGCGCGGGAACTGGCCCGAGAGCCGGACGTGCTGCTCATGGACGAACCGACCAACCACCTCGACCTGCCCGGCGTCGTGTGGCTGGAGAAGTTGCTCCGTTCCGCCCCGTTCGGCTACTTGGTCGCCACGCACGATCGCGCGTTTCTTCGCGCCGTGGCGGACGACGTGATCGAGATCAGCCGTGTCTACCCGGGCGGTGCCTTTCGCGCGGCCGGAGGCTACGACTCGTTCGCGGACAAGCGGGACGCCTTTCTCGAAGCCCAAGCCCGCCAGCAGGAATCCGTCGCGAACCAGGTCCGTCGCGAAACGGATTGGCTGGCCCACAAGGCGCGAGCCCGCACGCGGAAAGCCAGTTCACGCATCGAAGCCGCGGCGGATCGCCGCGAGGAACTCGCCGAATTGAAGCAACGCACGGCGGCGAGCAACGTCGCGGGCATCGACTTCGTCGGCACCGGCCGGCAGACGAAGAAACTTCTCACGCTCACGGGCGTCTCCAAGTCGCTCGGCGGCCGCGAACTGTTCAAGGATCTCGATCTGATTCTCTCGCCCGGAATGCGCCTCGGACTGCTCGGGCCCAACGGCAGCGGCAAGAGCACGCTCATGCGCGTGATCGCGGGCGAGCATGAACCCGACGCCGGCACCGTGAAACGGGCCGACGGTTTGCGTTCCGTGATGTTCGAACAGGGTCGCGCGAAGCTCGACACCTCACTCACGCTGCGGCGATCACTGAGCCCGAATTCGGACCAAGTCGTATTCCGCGACCGCACGCTGCACGTCGGCGGCTGGGCGCGGCAGTTCCTGTTTCAACCGGAGCAACTCGATCTGGAACTGAGCGCGCTCTCCGGCGGCGAACAGGCCCGCGTCCGAATCGCACAACTCATGCTCAAGCCCGCGGACCTGCTTTTGCTGGACGAACCGACCAACGACTTGGACATCCCCGCACTCGAAGTGCTCGAAGAGAGTTTGGAGGACTTCCCCGGCGCGGTCGTACTCGTGAGCCACGACCGCGACCTGATGGACCGTCTGTGTACTGAAGTGATCGGTCTCGACGGTCGCGGCGGGCTCGTGACCTGCGGCAGCGTCGGCCAGTGGCTCGAAGCCCACGCGGCCTCGGTGCGGGAAGAGGAGGTGAAGGAGAAGCCGCGTGCGGAAGCAGCCCCGGCTGCGAAGAAGTCGAAGAAACTGAGCTTCAAGGAACAGAAGGAGTGGGACGCGATGGAGGCGGCGATTCACGATGCAGAGGCGGACGTGATCGCGAAACAGGCGGCGGTGGAGGCCGCGGGCACGGCCGGCCACGCGGCGCTGACCGCGGCCTGCCGCGAACTCGAAGCCGCCCAGCACCGCGTGGAGGCGTTGTTCGCGCGCTGGCAAGAATTGGAAGCGAAGCGAGGTTAGGCCACCTCTCCCCCGGCTTTGTGGGGGAGAGAGCTGAAGCCTCGGCCCCCTTCCCAAGCGTCGCGCCGCCCATTCAATAACACTCTCACCCCGGAGCAGCACCGATGCGATTGGCCACGATTCAGACACCCAACGGTCCCCGTGCCGCGATCCCCGTCGGCGATTCCTACGTCGATCTTCACGCGACGGACCGCGGCCTGCCCACATGCGTGACGAACCTGCTGGCCGGCAGCGCGGCCGTCCGGGCCGCCGCCGCCGAAGCCGCGAAGTGCACCAAGGCCGTGAAGTATCACGCCAACGCGGTCAAGCTTCTCGCTCCGATTCCGAAGCCGGGCAAGATCCTCTGCGTCGGCCTGAACTACCGCGATCATGCGATCGAAGGCGGTAAGGCGATCCCGACCGAACCCGTGATCTTCGGCAAGTTCAACAACTGCATCATCGGCCCCGGCGACCCCATCGTGCTGCCGAAAGTGGCGAGCAAGGTGGATTACGAAGCCGAACTCGTGATCGTGATCGGCAAGACCGCCAAGCACGTGCCGAACGACGACTCGGCGTTCCAGTACGTCGGCGGGTACACCGTGGGCCACGACGTGTCCGCCCGGGACTGGCAGTTCCGAGGCGAGGAGAAACAGTGGATCATCGGCAAGACGTTCGACACGTTCGCGCCGATCGGCCCGGTCGTGGTGACGCCCGACGAACTCACGAACCCGCACAAGTTGCAGATCCAACTGCGGCTGAACGGCACCACGCTGCAGAACTCCAACACCAAGGAGTTCATCTTCGGCGTGCCGCACATGCTGCACTTCCTCACGCAAGTGGTGACGCTGGAACCGGGCGACCTGATCTTCACGGGCACGCCCCCGGGCGTCGGAATCGCCCGCAAGCCGCCGATCCTGCTGAAGGCCGGCGACATCGCCGAGGTGGAGATCGAGAACATCGGCGTGCTGAAGAACCCGGTGGTGGCCGAATCGTGAATTACATGGGCCGGCCCGCACCTGGCGAGCCGGCCCGCGTCAGCGGCCGGAGTTCTGGAGCGCACCGATGTACGGCATGCCGCAGGGGATGAGCCCGGACCTCTTCGATCCGTCCATCTTCCTCCTTTCCGGCTACCTGTTCGGCATGCTGGGCATGCTGATCCTCGTCGCGCTCGGCGTCGGGCTCGTCACGCTGCCGATCTTCTTCCTCATCCTGTATTCCATCGAGCAAGTGGCCCGCCTCGCGGCCGCGTCCAGCGGCGGGTTCGCCAGCAAGCTCGTGCTCATCATGTTCCGCGGCCTGCGCCGCAGCCCGCTCCGTACCTCGCTCACCTACCTCGCCCTCTTCGTGCTCACCGTGGTGCTCGTGTTCCTCTACACGATCCTCACCTTCATCGGGAACGTGACCCGGGAGAAGGAAGCGAACTTCAAGGCGATCGTCACGCACAAGACCACGATCCCGAGCCAGATCAAGCCCGGGCACTACACGCGGTTCAAGGAGATCGTGCTCAACGAACTGCCTCCGGACATGCGCCCCGTGAACGGCGAGAAGGACATCATGAGTTGGTCCTTCGTCGGCGGCAGCACCGACCCGATCAACAAGCGGATGGACAACGCGCTCTTCATGTTCTGCATGGAGCCCGAAAAAATCCTCACGATGATGGACGGCTTGGACGACCTCGCCGGCGACGAATTGAAGATGGTCAGCGAAGGCGTGGACAAGATGCTGGCCAACAAGCAGGCGATCGTGGTGAGCCAGGCGCGGCTGAAGAAGTTGAACGTCCGCGTCGGCCAGAAGATCAAACTGTACGGGCTGAACTACCCGGACATGGTGTTCGAGTTCGAGATCGTCGGCACGCTGCCGGAAGGGAAATACGAAGGCGTCGGTTTCATGAACAAGGCGTACCTCGATCAGCTTCTCAAGCAGAAGCCGCCCGAGTACGTGATGCAGGACAAGGCGCTGAATCTCATCTGGGTGCGGCTGCCGAACAAGGCTGCGTTCGAGCGGCTCAATGCCATCGTGGATGATGGCAAGAACTTCACCAGCCCGCCGATCAAGCTCGAAACCGCGTCCAGCGGCATCGGTTCGTGGATGGAAGCCTACAAGGACATCTTCTTCGGCATGAAGTACATCCTCAGCCCGGCCATGGTCGGCATCATGTGCCTGGTGATCGCGAACGCCATCAGCATCGGCGTGCGCGAGCGGCGCACCGAGATGGCGGTGCTGAAGGTGCTCGGCTTCCAGCCACGGCACGTACTGGTGCTTGTGCTTGGCGAAGCGGTGCTGGTCGGGGTGCTGGCCGGGGCGATGGCCGCGTTCCTCTCGTGGTTCGGCATCGGCAACTTGAAGCTGCAGATCGCGTTCTTCGGCGCGTTCATCGTGCCGACCCAAGCGTTGGTGTACGGCCCGCTGCTCGGCGTCGCCGTCTCGGTGCTCGGCAGCATCGGCCCGGCCATGAGTGCGAAGAACGTCAAGGTCGCCGAAGTGTTCGCGAAAGTGGCGTGACTCTTCACCTCTCCCCGGCTCTGGGGAGAGGTCGGAGTCGAAACCGCGAATAGCGGTTTCGACTCCGGGTGAGGCGTTTGGGTGAGTTCGAAACGCCCTCACCCGCCGTGCTGATGCTCGACGCATCAGCACGGCGACCTCTCCCCGCAAAGCCGGGGAGAGGTGTTGGTCGCCGGTCTGCTTGGAAGGCGCGAAGAGGAAATCATGTCTGCGACGTTGTCATCTTCAGGCATGGTCCATCGGTTGCCGCGGGAAGCGGACGACCCGCGCCCGAACGCCATTCTCGGCTTCTTCCAGACGGTTGCCGGGCTCGTCGTGCCGCTGTTCCTCCTGCGGCCGTTCCGGCGGTTCCTCTCGAACCCGTTGCTGATGTTCTTCGCGGGGCTGTGGGTGCTCGTGCTCCTGAACACCGCGTTGACGTTCGCAACCAAGGGCTTTCCGCCGTTCGAGAACCCGCCGAAACTGGACCCGACTACGCCGATCAGCACCCTCGGGGGAATGCTGTGGCGGGCCATGATCGGCGTGTTGCAGACACAGGCGTTCATGGCGGTCGCATTCGATTGGATCTTCTTCCGGTCGTTCGCGAAGATCCCCGAGCACCTCCAGCCGTTCGAGCGCGGTTTGAAGACGCGGATGCGCCTCGAACGCAGCATCTACTCGCTCATCGGCACGCTGTTCGTGATCGGATTCTCGCTGTTGCCGCTGGCATCCTTGCTCGTGGCGTTGCCCGCGGCCGCACCCGATGAAGCCGTACTCTCGGACAGTGTGAAGCCGGCCCGCACGTTCTGGTCCCGATTGCGGCGGCGCGTCTTCGCCGCATTCACCGGATTGGTCGTGCTCGTCGCGTTGCTCGGCTTCTCCATCGAAGTGGTGAGCCGTTTGCCGCTGCCCGAGGGCGGTCAACTCGCGGCACTCGCCAAGAAGATGCTCGGTTCCTCCGTGCTGGACTTGGCCCTGCCCGAGGCGTTCTTGGAGAAACCGCCGAAGGACATCCCCGACGGCCAACAGTGGCTCACCGCGCAAGAACTGATCGACAAGCGAAACCAGTACCGCGAGTATTCCAATCGCCAGAACCGCAACTCCGAGGAGATCCGGGACGGCTTGGAGAAACTCGCCGAGATCGAGAAGACGATCGAGGAACGGCTTCCGACCTCGCCGCGGCTCCAGATCATGCTCGACCCGAAGCTGTCGCCGTGGTTGGCGAAGCCGATCTGGTCGTTCCTGCCGCCCGCGCTCGTGCAGCACTGGCCGTTCGTGTTCCTTCTCGTGTACGGCACGGACCTCTGCCTGCTGCTCCTCATCGGCCGCGTGCCGCTGGCGTACAACTTCCGCTACTTGTGGGTGCGCAAGCGCGACACCGCGCTCACGGCGCTCGCCTTCACCGTGGTGGTCGCACTCGTCGTGGTGCTACTCGCGTTCGTGAACGGCATGTACAAGCTGAACGAGAGCACCGGCATTCCCGGCAACGTGATGGTGCTTTCGGACGGCGCGACGGACGAACTCTTCTCCAATCTCGGCTACGGCGACGTGGGCAATGTCGAACGCATCATCATCACCGAGGACGAAAAGGGCCGTGCGTTGAAGAAGCCGATGGGCGTCGCCCGCGGCGTGATCGGCCTCGATGGCAACTTCACGGCACTGCCCGCGGACACGCCGAAGGAGAAGGAACCGGCCGGCATGGTGCGGCTCGCCAGCTACGAGACGTACCTCGTGATGAACCAAGCGGTGCCGGTGCCCGAGGGCGAAAAGGCGCGGCGGCGATTCCTGCAGGTTCGCACGATGCGGCATCCCGCGATCGCCGCCGCCGTTCACAAGATGGACCTGCATCCCGGCGGCGCGTGGTTCCCGCCGGACGGCGCCCACCAGGAGAGTGGCGGCAAGTCCCTCCCGTGCGTGATCGGCGAGGGCGCGGCCGGGACCATGGGCCCGGACGTCGGCAAGCCGCGGCTCGGCGTCGGCGACACCTTCAATCTCGCGGACAAGGACTGGATCATCCTCGGCGTGATGAAATCCGAAGGCACCACGTACGGCTCCGAGATTTGGTGTTCGGAGAACAACAACCCCGTGCTGCAGGCGAGCGGCAAGGCCAACAAGCCGACCACGCTCGTGCTGCGGATGGCGGAGAACACCGAGGCCGCGTCGCGGGCCATGGCGTTCCACATCCAGAACCGCTACGAGCAGGCGAAGCTGAAGGCGTATTCCGAGCCGGCGTACTACGCGGAACTGACCAAGACCAACGAGCAGTTCCTCACGTGGATCGTGTTTCTCGCGGTGGTGATGGCGGTTGGCGGCGTGTTCGGTGTGATGAACACGATGTTCGCGTCCATCGCGGCCCGCATCAAGGAAGTGGGCGTGCTCCGAATCCTCGGGTTCAAGCGGTGGCAGATCCTGATCTCGTTCATGTTGGAATCGCTGGCCATCGCATTCGTCGGCGGCGTGCTCGGGTGTGCGCTCGGGTACATCGCCAACGGCTTCGAAGCGAGCAGCACCCTCTCCGGCGGGCAGGGCGGCGGCAAGAGCGTGGCCTTGAAGATGGTGGTGGACTATCAGACGATCGCGGCCGGGATGCTCTTCACACTGGTGATGGGTCGCCTCGGCGGGCTCGTGCCCGCGCTCTCCGCCATTCGAATGTAGATTCTCGATTCGCTGCGGTGACGATCACATTCCATGAAGTTCGCTCGCGCCGCCGCCCGATGAAGGTGGCAGCGTGAGGAGCCCATGTTTCGTCGGTTCGCCCTCTTGTTCACACTCGGCATGGCCGGTCCGGCATCCGCGCAAGATGCGGAGCCGGTGGAGGTCGGCCGCCGCGCCGTCGAACGCGTCGAATCGCTCGGCGAAATCGAGACGGACCGCGACTCGTTCACGCCGGCCACCACGGTCGTCGGTCGCAAGCGCTTCGTCGTCGAATCCGCGTACTCCTTCCTTGACAACCGCGGCGTGAAAGAGACGCACAGCTTTCCGGAACTGTTGATGCGTTACGGCATCACGGACCGCATCGAAGTGCGGCTCGGGTGGAACTACGAAGTCGGCGGTGCGGGCAACTCCGCGACCGGCGTCGATGCCTCGGACGCGGACGTGACGGGGCGGAGCGGGCTGATCCGCGAGCACAATCTCGCCTACGGGTTGAAGGTGCTGATCGCCGAACAGGACACGTGGCGGCCGCGTGTGTCAGCGATCCTGCAAGGCTTCACGCCGACGGGCGGCCCCGAGACCGCGACGCAGATGGTGGCCACGCTCGCCGCCGGGTGGGAACTGCCGAACCGCTGGCGTTTGGACACGGCGATCCGGTACGGCACCGACAGCGAGGAAGGCGATCACTTCAACGACTGGGCGCCGTCCGTGGTGCTGAAGGTGCCGTTCGGCGAGAAGTGGGCCGCCCACGCCGAGTACTTCGCTCTCGCCACCAGCGGCCGCGAGGTGAACGAGACGAAGCACTACTTCAGCCCCGGCCTGCACTACCTCGTGACGCCGGATTTGGAGGTGGGCTTCCGCCTCGGCTGGGGCTTGAACGAGCCCGCATCGCGGTTCTTCGCCAACGTCGGTTTTGGCGGCCGATTTTAACCCACAACCAACTTCATCTCCTCGATGTCGCAGCGGCCGGACTTCTTGAACGGGCGCGGCATCGGTTGCGCCTGGCCCTTCGCATCAATGGTGCGGGAACGCAGCACGTACTCACCCGCCGGAAGGCCGGGTACGAGCGCGGCCCAGTGTGCTTTCGCGAGCCGCATCGGCCACTGCTTCGGCTTCCCGGCGTCGTCGAAGCCCATCACGCCCTTCAGCGACCAGCCTTCAGGAAAGTCCCCGCCCCAATCTTTCGGGGGCGGCAAGATGTGAGCGTCCGCCCACGGTGCGGTCGTGAAGTACGGATCATCCGCGGGCCATGGCTTGTCTTTCGGTTTCACCCACACCTGCACTTTGGACAGCCCCGCGATACCACACTGCGCATACCCGGTGATCGGGATCGGCTCGTTCTGCTTCGGCTTGTCCGGCACGAAGAGCGTGGCCGCGAACGTCTTCAACGGGCTGTCCACGTCGTTGTTGCCACTGATGTACGTGTCGTTCGCTGACGCGCCGTTCGTGAGTGTGAGGCGGTTGAACCACTTGATCGATTTGAAGCCGTAGTGTTCGGGTACGACGATCCGCACCGGGCCGCCGCGTTCGGGCGAGAGCCAGCGACCGTTGAGCTTCCAGCACGCGAGCACGGGCGGCAGGTCGTCGTAGTCTTCGAACACGCGGCCGGCCGGGAGCGAGCTGCGGAACATCTGCTTCGGGTCGTCGTTGTGGTATCCGTGGAAGTGGATGCGGCGGAGGTTCGCGGTCGGCTTCGCGAGCCACACGAGATCGCGGAGCGGCATGCCTTCCCACACGCCCATGCCGAGCGGGCAGCCGATGTTCAGGCACGTCATCACCTTCGCGAACCGCACCGTGTTCTTCTCGCCCATTTTCAGCAGGGTTTTGAAGTCGAGTGCGGTGCCCTTCTCGCGAGTGAACTGCTTGCCGACCGTGGCGGGGCTCTCCGCCTCCGAGACGATCTCGAGGAACCACGAATCCTGAGTCAGCCCGACCTCCTTGCGTTTGGCTTCCGGCAACCGGTGCGGGATCGGGTTCCCGCGCGACACGTCCTGGAACTTGGCTTGCGGGGTGAAGTACGGTTCGATCTTCGACACAGCTTCGGCGAGTTCGCGTGGCAACTCCGCGGCGGAGATGCGGCTCGTCGCTGCGAGTGCGGTGGAACCGAGGAACAGGCGACGGGAGAGTGAAGTGCTCATTCGGAGTCCTCGATCATGTCGGCCGACGCATCCCGTGCCCCGTGCAAGACGCGAAGCACGTCGATACCGTCGGCCGCCTCGCGAAAGAACACGATGTAGTTGCCGACGGCGGCACTCCGCACTTCGGAACCGAGTTCCGGCCGGAGCCGCCCCGTTCGAGGGAACGCGGCCAAGAGTCGGCAACGCTTCTCGAAGGCATTCAGGAATCGCAGTCCGGCCGCCGGGCTGCGATCCGAGAAGTAATCCGTGATCTCATCGAGATCGGCTTCCGCTTGGAGCGAGTAGCGGTACCGCTTCATGCGGGAAGTTTCCGGGAGGCTTCGAGTTTGTTCCGCAGGCGTTGCAGCACCGGAGGGCCGTCCACGAGTTCTCCGCGACCGGCTTGTTCGAGCCCGAGTCGCACTTCGTCCGCGAAGTCCGGGGTTTCCACTTGGAGATCCTCCTCCAAGCGAAGCAATCCTGCCATCACGAGAGCCTCGAACGATTCCCACCGGCCGTTCGCGAGGAGCCGGTCCGCGATTTCCATGCCTTCATCCGGGAGGCGGAGTTGAACAGTTCTCACGACGACACTCCGTATGGAGCCGACATCATACCACGATTCATGTTCGAAAACATCCGGCAGACCTCTCTGGATGGTTCATATCCTTCCTTCATGAAGATCGCACCTTCGATTCTTTCCGCGGACTTTTCGCAACTCGGCGAACTCGTCCGCACGGTGGACGCCGCCGGGGCGGACCGCATCCATGTGGACGTGATGGACGGGCACTTCGTGCCCAACTTGAGCATGGGGGCGGTGGTGGTAAAGGGTCTGCGGCCGATCACCAAGCTGCCGCTCGAAGTCCACCTCATGGTCGAGAATCCGGGCATCTTCCTGGACGGCTTCGTGAAGGCCGGGGCTGACACGCTCATCGTGCATCTCGAAGTGATGGACGACCCGCGGCCGATGCTCGACCAGATCCGCACCGGGCTCGGCAAGAAAGTCGGGCTCGCGTTCAACCCGGACATGCCGGTGAGCCGCATCGAGCCGTATCTGAAGGACATCGACCTCGCATTGTGCATGACGGTGTTCCCCGGCTTCGGCGGGCAGGCGTACATCCCGGCGAGCAACGCGCGGATCGCGGAGTTGAAGAACCTGATCGAGCGGAACAACCCGGCGTGCGAGATCGAGGTGGACGGCGGCATCGACGACACGACGATCGGCCAAGCGGCAAAGGCGGGGGCGGACGTGTTCGTGGCCGGCACCGCGGTGTACGGAGCGAAAGGCGGCCCCGCCGACGCAGTGAAGCGGTTGCAGGCGCTGGCGAAATGATCGCACGGCTGGCGTCTCAAGTCACGCACCGGCCGGCGAGAACTTCTGCAACGAGTGACAGTCCGGTGACACAAGTCCGCGGTTGCCCCCGGCGGAGAGCGTGACTTCGGCCACATAGATGCCGCCACGGGAATCGACGGCGATGTCGTGCGGGGCGAAAAAATCCCCCGGAGCGGTCGGTTTCGCTCCGCCGCCGAAGCGGTCCAGTAATCTCCCGTTCAAATCAAAGATGCTGACGCGGCCGCCGGTGGCGCCGGGCGGCGCGGATGTGCCGGGCCACATCCCGGCCTTGTAACCGAGTTCCGCCACGTACGCCTTCCCGTGCCGGATGCAGATCTCGCACGGCCGCGCGACCTCGGTCCATTCGGAGAGGTAACGGCCCTGCGTATCGAAAAGTTGGATACGACTGTTTTCGCGATCCGCCACGAACACGGTGTCGTCCGGCGCGATGGCGATGCCGTGCGGGATGTGGAACTGCCCCGCCCCACTGCCCGGTTCGCCCCACGAACGAAGCAATGCGCCGTCCGGCGAGAAGACATGGATGCGGGCGTTGCCGTAGCCGTCGCACACGAACACGGTGCCGTCCGACGCGAGCGCCACGTTGCACGGATAGTGGAACGGCCCGGCCGTGCGCCGGATCGTGCGGTAGTCCATGCCCTGCACGCCGGTATCCGTCGGCGTTCCCGGCGTGCCAAGCGTGAGCAGTCGTTCGCCGCTCGGCGCGTGCTTGTACACCGCGTGGCCGCCGTCGTCCGTGAACCAGAGGTTGTCGTCGCGGTCGATGGTGATCCCGTGCGCCCGGTTGAAGCGACCTTCTCCCCACGAAGCCCACAGCGTACCGTCCGGATTGAACACCAGCACCGGGTGCTCGCCGCGGTTGAACACGTACACGCGGTCTCGCGAATCGACCGCGACGGCTGTGGCTTCCTGCCACGACCACCCCGCGGGCAGTGCATGCCAATGATCGTCGGCGAGAAACTTCACGCCAGCACTCCCTTCACGATGTTCGCACCATCAACACCGGTGAGTTTCTCGTTCAGACCGTTGATCTCGATCGCGAGTTTGTCGTGCTTCAGGCCGAGCAAGTGGAGGATGGTCGCGTGCCAATCGGCGACGCTGACGCGACCCTCCACCGCCTTCAAGCCCAACTCGTCGGTCGTGCCGTAGGTGACACCCGGCTTCACGCCGCCGCCCGCCATCCAAGTGCAGAACGCGTTCTTGTTGTGGTCGCGGCCGGCTTTGCGTTCGTCCTTGTCCGCGGGAAGTTGCGCGATCGGCAGGCGGCCGAACTCGCCGCCCCACACGACGAGCGTCTTCTCCAGAAGGCCGCGTTGTTTCAGGTCGCGGAGCAGGGCCGCGATCGGTTGGTCGGTGCGGTCGCACGCGCTCTTCAAGTCCGCCGCAATGTTGTTGTGCGTGTCCCAGATGTGGCTGTTGATGAAGAGCTGGACGAAGCGGACGCCGCGTTCGACGAGTCGCCGCGCGATCAGGCAGCGGCGGCCGTATGAGTCCGTCGGTTCGCGGCCGATGCCGTACGCTTCGAGCAGTTTCGCGGGCTCTTGCGTGAAGTCGAGCGCATCGGTCGCGGCGAGTTGCATCCTCGCCGCAAGCTCGTAGCTGGCGATGCGTGCGTCCAGCACGTCCCGCCCCGGTCGGGCCTGTTTGTGCAGCGCGTCCAACTTGCCGATCAGTTCGCGTTCTGCCTTCGCGATCGATTCCGGGCGGCCGGTTTCAGACTTGAGGTTGAGCAGCGGCGAACCGGTGGAGCGGAATCGCGTGCCCTGGAACATCGGCGGCAGGAACCCGGCCTGCCAGTTCTCGACGCCGTTCACGGGCAGCCCGCGCGGATCATCGAGCACAACGTACGCGGGCAGGTTGCGGTTCTCGCTGCCGAGCCCGTACACGACCCACGAACCGAGCGTCGGCCGCCCCGGCGACGTCTTGCCGGATTGGATCATGTACACGGCCGGTTCGTGCGTGATGTTCGTGGTGTGCATCGAGCGGATGAACGCGACGTCGTCCACCACCTTCGCGAAGTGCGGCATCGCATCGGAAACCGGAGCGCCGCACCGGCCGTGCTTGGCGAACTTGAACGGGCTGCGCATTACGGACCCGGCGCTGCCGATGAACTCGATTTCACCCGCCAGCGAACTTGGACACGGTTGGCCGTGCAGTTTGTCCAGCAGCGGCTTCGGATCGAAGAGATCCATCTGGCTCGGCCCGCCATTCATGAACAGATGGATGACGGAGGTGGCCTTGGCGGGGAAGTGCTGCGGGCGCGGGTTCAGATCGGCGGCACGCGTGTCCTCGGCGAGAAGTGCCGCGAGCGAGGCGGCACCGATCCCGCCCGGCATGCGCTGCAACAGTTCGCGACGTGTGGGGAGAGTCATGCGTCGGCTCCGCGGCGTCAGGGCAGCAAGTCCGCGGCGGGGATCGTTGAAACCTGCACACCGTCGAGAATGAGCGGCACGTCCTGTCCCGGAAGATAATCCCTGCGATTCAGATAGGCGGGCGGGTTCGCGGCGGGGTCGGGGTTCGTGTACACTTCGATCCAACCGTCCGCCACGTTCACGATCCAGTAAATCGGCACGTTGGATCTCGAATACATCCGGCCCTTGTCGCGCCGGTCACGGCCCAGAGTGCTGTCGGAAACTTCGATCAGTAGAGGCAAATCGTCCGGGCCGGGAAAGTGATTGTCACACGTGGTCTCATCGCCACGGATCACCGCGCCGTCCGGTTCGGGTTCGCTGTCCGAGAGACGGATCGCGCCTTGCACCTGAAGGATGTACCCGCTTGGCAAGTATCGAGGGAATCGGATCGAAAGCCGGCGAAGGCCGTTCTCGTGGGGTTGATTGCGCACACCCTTCTCCACAACGAGACCTTCGAGCAACTCAACCTTCTCCCCCTCAAAGAGAATCCCGGCTTCCAGCATCTTGCGGTATTCAACGACAGTGAATCGTCTCAGCCCGACAATTGAAGAAAGAGGTGTGAGCGTCGAGTGCATCACCGGCGGCGGCGTGACGGGTGCCGACAAGGTCGTGGACATGAATCGCCTCCGAATGGTGGAGGAATCATACCACGGGGAGCGGCGTGCGCCGCTCCCCGATGGCATCCGGTTTACTTGTCACGCTGGCTGGCGCCGAGCGCGGCTTGGGCCGCGGCCAGGCGGGCGATCGGCACGCGGAACGGCGAGCAACTCACGTAGTCCATCCCGATGGAGTGGCAGAACGCCACGCTGTCCGGATCGCCGCCGTGCTCGCCGCAGATGCCGACCTTCAGGTGCTGGTCGTGCTTCGCCCGGCGGCTGCCGCGGCCCTTCGCGATGCCGAGTTTCATCAACTCGCCCACGCCGTTGAAGTCGATCGTTTGGAACGGATCGATCGGCAGCGTCTTGGTCGCAAGGTACGTCGGCATGAAACCCTTGATGTCGTCGCGGCTGAAGCCGAACGTCATCTGCGTGAGGTCGTTGGTGCCGAAGCTGAAGAACTCGGCTTCCTCGGCGATCTTGTCCGCGGCCACGCAGGCCCGCGGCAGTTCGATCATCGTGCCGATCTGGTACTCCACCGTCACGCCGGCCTTCTTCATGCACTCGTCGGCCACGGCGATGGCCCGTTTCTTGAGCACCGTCAGTTCTTCGAGCACGCCCACGAGCGGGATCATGATCTCGGGCAGCACCTTCTTGCCCTTCTTCTGCACCTTGATCGCGGCCTCGATGATCGCCCGCACCTGCATGTCCCCGATTTCCGGGTACACGATCGGAAGGCGGCAGCCGCGGAAGCCCATCATCGGGTTGAACTCGTGGAGTTCGTCCACGCGTTCCTTCACCTTGGCCACCGGCACTCCGATCGCTTTGGCCACCTTCTTCTGGCCGGCTTCGTCGTGCGGCAGGAACTCGTGCAGCGGCGGATCAAGCAGGCGGATCGTGACCGGCAACCCCGCCATCGCCTCGAAGATGCCGATGAAGTCGTTCCGCTGGAAGGGCAGCAACTTGGCGAGCGCCTTCTTGCGGGCCTCCACGCTGTCCGCCAAGATCATCTCTCGCATCGGCGTGATGCGGTCTTCGCCGAAGAACATGTGCTCGGTGCGGCAGAGGCCGATGCCTTCCGCCCCGAACTCGATTGCCTTCTTGGCGTCGGCCGGGCTGTCCGCGTTCGTGCGGATCTTCAGCTTGCGGCTGCGATCCGCCCATTCCATGATCGTGGCGAAGTCGCCGGTCATCTTCGGCTCGACGGTCGGCACCTTGCCGATCATCACGTCGCCGTTCGTGCCGTTGATCGTGACGTACTCTCCGACCTTGACCTTCTGCCCGGCGATGGTGATTTCCTTCTTCGCCTCGTTGATCTTCATCGCGTCGCAACCGACGACGCAGGGCTTGCCCCAACCGCGGGCGACGACGGCCGCGTGGCTCGCCTTGCCGCCCGTGCTGGTGAGGATGCCCACGGCGACGTGCATGCCGGCCACGTCTTCCGGGCTCGTTTCCTCGCGGACGAGCATGATCGGCACGTTCTTGTTCTTCTCGTAAGCCGCGACCGCCGCCTCGGCGGTGAGCACGACGATGCCGGTGGCCGCGCCGGGGCTGGCCGCGATGCCTTGGGCCGCGGGCTTCGCCTTGGCCTTCGGATCGAGTTGCGGCAGCAGAAGGTGGTTGAGCGAATCGGGGGCGACGCGCTTCACCGCGGTCGCCTCGTCGATCTTGCCCTCCCGCACCATCTCGACGGCGATGCGGACGGCCGCGGTGCCGGTGCGCTTGCCGGTGCGGGTCTGCAGCATGTACAGCATGCCGTCCTGCACGGTGAACTCGATGTCCTGCATCTCCTTGTAGTGCTGCTCGAGCTTCTCGCGGATGTCCATGAGTTGCTTGTAGACGCGCGGCATCTCCGAATCGAGCTTGGCGATCGGGTGCGGCGTGCGGATGCCGGCGACCACGTCTTCGCCCTGCGCGTTGATGAGGTAATCGCCGTAGAAGACGTTCTCGCCGGTGTTCGGGTCGCGGGTGAACGCCACGCCCGTGCCGGAGCCGTCGCCCATGTTGCCGAACACCATCGCCTGCACGTTCACCGCGGTGCCCTTGAGCCCGGTGATGCGTTCGATGCGGCGGTATTCGATGGCCTTGTTGCCGTTCCACGAGTTGAAGACGGCATTGATCGCGAGCATCAACTGCTGCTTCGGATCCTGCGGGAAGTCGTCCTTCACATGCTTCTTGTAGACGGCCTTGTACTTCGCCACGAGTTTCTTGAGGTCGTCCGCGGTGAGGTCGGTGTCGAGTTTCACCTTCTTCGCGGTCTTCATCTTGTGGATTTCGTTCTCGAAATCCTTGTGCTCGCAACCCATGGCGGTGGAGCCGAACATGTCGATGAGCCGGCGGTAGCTGTCGTAGGCGAAGCGAGGGTTGCCGGTCCGCTTGGCGAGTCCTTCGACCGACGCGTCGTTCAGGCCGAGGTTGAGGATGGTGTTCATCATGCCGGGCATGGAGAGCGCGGCACCGGAACGGACGGAGACGAGCAGCGGATCGTCCGTGTCGCCGAACTTCTTGCCGAACGTGGCCTCGACCTTCGCCATCGCTTCATCGATCTGCGGGACCGCTTCTTCCGGGATCTGCTTGCCTTGGTCGTAGTACGCGGCACAGACTTCGGTGGTGATGGTGAATCCCGGGGGCACCGGGATGCCGATCTTGGACATCTCGGCGAGGTTGGCGCCCTTGCCCCCGAGGAGTTCCTTCATCTTGCCGTCGCCGTCGGCCGCGCCGCCACCGAAGAAGAAAACGTGCTTCGTGCTCATTGTCGCCTGGAGTGAGTGGGAAAGTATCCGCGCAGGGCGGTGAACCTGACTTGTTTTAGGAACGAAGCCGAGATGCGGCCAAAGTCACCGGCCAACCGGCCACCGGCCAACCAAACAAACGCTTGGCCACCAACTGTCCGATCATGCCACCGACTTTGACGGCCGGACGCCTCCATACACCAACGGCATGACGTACCTCGTCATTTGTTCCGTCGCATTGCTTGCCTCGGGGCTCACGTTCTTCTCCGGGTTCGGACTCGGCACGCTGTTGCTGCCAGCGTTCGCCCTGTTCTTCCCCGTCGAGCAAGCGGTCGCGCTCACGGCCGTGGTTCACTTCCTGAACGGGCTGTTCAAACTCGCACTGGTCGGGCGGAACGCGAGTCGAGCGATCGTGTTGCGGTTCGGGCTGCCGGCCGTGGTCGCCGCATTCGCCGGCGCGGGCCTGCTGCTCCTGCTCGCCGACGTCCAACCGGTTCGAACGTACTCCGCCTTCGGGCGCGAGATGCGAATCACTCCCGTGAAGATCGCCATCGGAGCCCTTCTGCTGCTTTTCGCACTGGTGGAAGTGGTGCCTCGCCTTCGCGACCTGACGTTCGGCCCGCGGCATCTCGTGCTCGGTGGACTGCTCAGCGGGTTCTTCGGCGGGCTGGCGGGATTGCAGGGCGCGCTGCGATCCGCGTTTCTCGCGCGATCCGGCCTCTCGAAGGAGTCCTTTATCGGAACCGGCGTCGCCATCGGGTGTCTGATCGACTTTTCCCGGCTCGGCGTGTACGGAGCCTCGCTGGCGAAGGCGGGCGATTCGCTCGACTACGGATTGCTCGCGGCCGCGGTGCTCTCGGCGTTTGCCGGCGCGTTCCTCGGGAACCACTACTTGAAGAAACTCACCATGACCGCGATCCAGCGTCTCGTCGCCATCCTCCTCGCACTGGTCGCCGCGGCGTTGATCGCCGGGTTGCTGTGACTCACAATTCGCGAATGGCCTCGCCGCCGTTCGGCAGCAGGTTGAGCACGCGGCCGGAGACATCCGTGTAGGTCGAGTCGAGCGGCACGCCGAAGTGGCGGTAGATGGTCGCGGCGAGATCGCCCGGCGTCACGGGGCGATCCAGGATCTGGCCGCCCTGCTTGTCCGAACTGCCGATCACCTGACCGTGCTTCAACCCGCCGCCGGCGAGCAACATCGACATGACGTACGGCCAGTGGTTGCGACCGTCCGTGCTGTCCTGCGTGCCGAGTTGCGGCGTGCGGCCGAACTCGCCCATCGCGATCACCAAGGTCTGTTCCAGCAGCCCGCGCTGCTCCAAATCGTTCACCAGCGTCGTGAGCAGATGCTCGAACAGCGGCAGGAGCGGGGTGAGCCCCTTCTTGATGCCGCCGTATGGCGGAATGTTGTCGCCGTGCGTGTCCCACGTGCCGGACGCGGTGTGGTAGCTGAGGTCGATCGTGATGAACGCGGTGCCAGCTTCCACGAGCCGCCGGGCGAGCAGCGCCTGCTGGCACCAGAGATGCTTGCCGTACTTCTCGCGCACAGCCGCCGGTTCCTTCGCCATGTCCAGTGCTTCGCGGACGCGGCCCGATGTCAGCAGGCTCACCGCCTGCTGCTCGTACTTGCCGAGTGCGGCCATCGCGCCGGACGAATCCACCTCCGAACGCAGCCGGTCGAACGTCTTCAACAGCGATTGGCGATCATCGAGGCGATGTGCGTTCACATCGGCGGGAAGCTCGAACATGCGCCCGCCGGACAGCGTGCCGGTGTCGTTGCCGACCAAGTCGTACACGGGCAGCCGGGCCGCTTCGTTCGCGAGGAACGGATCGTATTGTTTGCCGAGGTAGCCGCCGAACGCGAGGTGACTGCGCGACCGCATGAAGGCGACGTACGGCGGCGCGGCCGGGTGATTCGCCCCGTGGAATTTCGCCACCAAGGATGCGATCGCCGGATACTTCACCGCTTCGGGATTCGTCCGCGGTTCGGCCAGCAGGTTGGCCGTCTGCATCACGGTGTTCGGTTCGTGGTTGCTGTGCCGCGGATCGACCGAGCGGATGATCGTGTACTTGTCCAGGCTCGCGGCGAGCTTCGGCAGATGCTCGCACACGAGTACGCCGGGCAGCTTCGTTTGAATGACGCCGAACGGACCGCGGTTCTCCGGCGGGCGGTTCGGCTTCGGGTCGAGCGTGTCGATCTGGCTCGGCCCGCCGGCCATCCACAGCAGAATGGCGGACTTCGGCTTCGCCCCGGCTTCGCGGGCTTTCAGCAGCTTCGGCAGTGTGAGCGATCCGAATCCGGCGAGCCCGGCCTTGAGCAAGCCGCGCCGCGAAAATGTGAGCCCTTCGCGGGTGCGCGCGTTGAGGAAGCCGAACGCGTGATCGTGGGCATGACGCATGGATGAATGCTACCCGACCGCGTTGAAGCGTGCAGCAGGAATCACACGAACTCGGTGTGGGCGTCTACCGGAGGTCGAGCGCCAACTCCAGCACCGGGCACCATCGAGCGTGAAGACCCGATCCGCGGCAGTGGTCGAGGATGTCGCTGTTGTCGCACCCGGCGTCCTGAAGCGCGTCCGCCAAGACGGGCATCGCGGAGAAGTCTCCGCTCTCGCGCAAGTGCGCGGCCACGCCGACCACGTTGCGAGTCCGCCACTCCGGAGCGAAGGGCTGGGGCTGGAACTTGACGCTGAAGTCCTGTTCGAGGATTTTGGCGAGCCCGAGCGGCGACGCGATCAGGATGATGCGATCGAGACGGGTGATGCGGAACACTTCCTGCGCGGGTTCGGGCAGGTTGATGATGACCAACCGCCCTTGGACCTGCAGGATCCTCCGTTGAAACAGGATGAACAATCCCAGTACGCGTGTGTCCAGCATGTCGATGCCGGTGAGGTCCAACAACAGATGATGACGACCGAGTTCCTCGATCAACCACGGGATGTCCTCCCGGAGTTCCGCGAACTCGCCCCCATAATACGTGCCTGTTCCTTGCTCTCCGAACCGGACGATCGCAACGTGTCCGATGTCCTCGATCTCGAAGAAGCGGTTCCGGGGAATGCGTGGCATCGAGCGACTCCTTTCCGCAATCTTCGCCGTGAATCCAAGCCGCTTCAACTGGGTTCCCGGCATGGGGCGATTGACTTGGATCAGCAATTCGCTTAGGCTAATGATACCGATTAGTCTCAGCTACAGAGCCTGCTATGCTCGGCCGAACACTGTTCCTTGCCGCGGTTGTCACGGCTTCCGCGGCACTCATCTTCACGCCCGGATGTTCAAGCTCCGGGCCGCCGGCCTACGAGGGCGGCCCGGTGCGTGTCGTCTGCACCACGACGATCGTCGCGGATTTGGTGCAACACGTGGGCGGTGATCGCGTCCAAGTTGAAACCATCATGGGGGCCGGTGTCGATCCGCACCGTTATCAACCGGCTCCGAGCGACATCCGCAAACTCGAATCGGCCCACCTCGTGTTCTTCAACGGGCTGCACCTCGAAGGCAAGATGACGGACACGTTCGAAAAATCCGGCGGGCGGATGAGGGCCTTCGCCGTCACACGCGACATTCCTCCGTCGTCGCTGCGCGAAGCCGAGCCCGGCTCCGAAGCGCACTACGATCCGCACGTCTGGTTCGATGTGAAACTCTGGGCCGAATGCATCGAAGTGGTGCGGGCCGAACTCACCAACCTCGATCCGGCCGGTGCCGACGCGTATCGCAAGAACGCGGGCGCCTACGCCACGGAGCTCGCCGAACTCGATGCCGAGATCCGCGTCAAATTGAACGCGGTGCTGACGCCGAAACGCGTGCTCGTCACATCGCACGACGCGTTCGGCTACTTCGGCCGCGCGTATGGTTACGAGGTGCGCGGCTTGCAAGGTGTGAGCACCGCCAGCGAGACCGGCACGACGGACGTGCAGAACCTTGCTGCGTTTCTGGGCAAGAACCGGATACCGGCGATGTTCACCGAGACTTCCACTTCCGAAGGCGGGCTCAAGGCCGTGCTCGACGTGTGCGAACGCGACTTCAAACACAAGGTCGCGCTGATAGGCGGAGACGACGCTCTCTTCTCGGACGCGCTCGGCGAGCCCGGCTCCCCCGGCGGCACCTATCCCGGAATGATCCGCCACAACGTGCATGTCATCGCGGGGGCGCTCTCGAAGTGACGCCCGCTATCGAAGTCCACGATCTCACCGTCGCCTACGGCGAGAAGCCCGTGCTGTGGGACATCGATCTCGCGGTGCCCCCCGGCGTGCTCATGGCCGTGGTCGGCCCGAACGGCGCGGGCAAGACCACATTGATCAAGGCGATGCTCGGCTTGGTCCGCCCGGTGGCCGGCGAAGTGCTCGTCAGCGGGAAGCGTTATTCTCCGCGTTCGCAGACCGTGGCGTACGTTCCGCAGCGAGGCTCGGTCGATTGGGACTTCCCAACCACGGTGCACGACGTGGTGACGATGGGGACCTACGGGCGGCTCGGTTGGTTCCGCCGGCCGGGTGCGAAGGAGCGATCGGACGCCATGGCCGCGCTCGGACGCGTCGGCATGGAAGGGTTCGCGACGCGCCAGATCAGTCAACTCTCCGGCGGGCAGCAGCAACGCACGTTCCTCGCCCGCGCTCTCGTTCAGGACGCCCCGGTGTACCTGATGGATGAGCCGTTCCAAGGGGTGGACGCGGTGACGGAGCGGGCCATCGTCGAGATCCTGCGCGAACTTCGTTCCCGCGGCCGCACCGTGCTCGTCGTGCATCACGACCTGCACACCGTGGCCGAGTATTTCGACCACGCGACGTTGCTCAACGTACGCCGGATCGCGAGCGGCCCCGTGGCCGAAGCGTTCACCGAGGCGAACCTCCGCGCGGCCTATGGTGAACGCGCGGCACTGCCCGCCCTGCGATAATGCCTTGACCCCTGCGAAGCGGGCAGACGCGGCTCACTTCCCCAGCTTCTTCTTGAAGTAAGCCATCGTGCGTTTCAGGCCGTCGTCGCGGTCGACCTTCGGCTCCCAGCCGAGTACGGCCCGCGCCTTGGTGATGTCCGGCTGGCGCACTTTCGGGTCGTCCTGCGGCAGCGGGCGATGCTCGATCTTACTCCTGCTACCGGCCAGCTTCAGGATCTCCTCCGCGAACTGCAGGATGGTGATCTCCGCCGGGTTGCCGATGTTCACCGGGTTGTGCTCGTTCGAGTGCAGCAGCCGCCAGATGCCTTCGACCAGGTCCGAAACGTACTGGAAGCTGCGGGTCTGGTTGCCGTCGCCGTAGACGGTCAGCGGTTCGCCCATGAGCGCCTGGTACATGAAGTTCGGCAGCACGCGGCCGTCGTTCAGCCGCATCCGCTCGCCGTATGTGTTGAAGATGCGGACGATCTTCGTGTCCACGCCATGCACGCGATGGTAGGCCATCGTCATCGATTCGGAGAACCGCTTCGCCTCGTCGTACACGCCGCGGATGCCGACCGGATTCACGTTGCCCCAGTAGCTTTCGGTCTGCGGGTGTTCGAGCGGGTCGCCGTACACTTCGCTGGTGCTGGCGAGCAGGAACCGGGCTCCGTGGTGCTTGGCGAGCCCGAGCGCGTTGTGCGTGCCGAGCGAGCCCACCTTCAGCGTCTGGATCGGGAATTCGAGGTAATCGACCGGGCTGGCCGGGCTGGCGAAGTGGAGGATGTTGTCGATCTTGTCGCGGATCTTCAGCGGGTTCGAAACGTCGTGCCCGATGAACTTGAAGCGTGGATTCGAGCGAAACGGATCGAGGTTCGCAAGATCGCCCGTGAGGAGGTTGTCCACGGCGACCACGTCGTGGCCTTCGGCCAAGAACCGTTCGCAGAGATGCGAGCCGATGAATCCGGCCCCACCGGTGATGAGCGTTCGCACGGCGGACATCCTTTTCACATGGGAAGCGTCTCACACTTGGCGTAGGGAACCGCGGCGGCATCGGCTATTCGAGTACAATGGAACTGCCTCTCGCCCGCACCCCGGACCGCTTCGAGATGAAATTCGACCTGCACCTGCACACGTCCCGCCACTCGCCGGATTCCGAAACCGATCCGTTCGATCTTCTGAGATCCGCCCGCCGGGCGGATTGGACGGCATCGTGATCACCGACCACGATTATCTCTGGCCCGAATCGGAACTGGACGAACTCCGCGCCGCGGAGCCGGGCCTCGTGATCCTCGGCGGCATCGAAGTGACCGGCCGCGGCGGCGACATGCTCGTGTACGGCATCACGGACGCTTCAACACTGCCGCGCGGCATCGGCTGGGGCGACCTCGTGAAGGAAGTGCACCGCCAGGGCGGGGTCGCGGTCGCGGCACACCCTAATCGCTGGGGGCAGCCGTTCGAGAAGGTCGTGCGCGATTCCGGAGCCGAACTCGACGGCATCGAAGTGATGTCGAACAACATGGACGAGGAATTGCGGCGCGAAGCACAAGTGCTGCTCAAGCGGTACCCGCACTACGCCCAACTCGGGAACAGCGACTCGCACGCGCCGTGGTCCGTGGGCTGCTGCTACACGGAGTTCGATGCCGTGATCCGCACGAGCGCGGACCTCGTGGCTGCGATTCGGGATCGCAAGGGGATGGCGAAGGTCAACGCGGGTTGAGCGTCCGGTTGCACAAGTTCACCAGGTGCATGATGCCGAAGCGATCATTCCTTCTCGTGGCTGGGGTGTGGTTTCTTGCCGCGTCGTCCGCGGTCGCACAACCGAAGCCTGCGGTATGGGACGAACGCGCGGTGATGCCGCAACCGTTCGACACCAAGCCGTACCACCGCGTCCGCGTGCCGGGGTGGGTGCAGGACACGGTCGGTTGCGGATACACGCTGTCCGTCATGGATTCGGCGGCGCGCGAACGCGCGGCCGCCCACGGCGTCACCATCTCCGAGATGGGCTTCGTCGATCCGTTCTACGCCTATTACGACAGCAAACTGCTCAAGCGGCGCAGCCCGCACGTGCCCGCGGGAAAACTCGAAAAGGACATTGCAGAGTACAAGAAACTCGGCGTCCGCATCCTCGGCGTTTACCCGCCCACGCTGCAGGGCGAAGTCTACGAGACGCACCCGGACTGGCGGCGGATTGCGACCAACACCACCGAGATCCCGACCACGGACATGAAGAAGTTCCCGCACGGCGGGATGCTCTGCCCGCTCGGGCCGTACGGCGACTTCTTCATCGACGTGCTCGCCGAGATCCTTACGAAGTTCCCCGATGTCGATGCGTTCAGCTTCGACGGGCTGCACTACGGCGGCGTGTGCTACTGCGAGCATTGCCGCAAGAACTTCCGCAAGGACACGGGCAAGGAGATTCCGAAGGCCGATCTCAACGACGCGGAGTTCCGCCGCTATCAGCATTGGGCCGATCGCCGCATGGAGAACCTCGTGCAGCGTATGCAGGAGCGGTTGAAGGGCATCAAACCCGATGTCGCGCTCGTCACGTGGAGCACGAACGCCGGTCGGTGGGGTCACTTCCTGAGTTTGCCGCGGAACATGCCGGCCCGCATGAATCTGCTGCTGGACGCGCCCGATCAGGAATTCTGGATGGATGAATCGAACCGCGGCAACACCATCGTGCCCGCGTTCACCAACGCATACATGTGGGCGATCACGGATCACCGCGTCGGCTTCAGCGAGCCGTACCTGATGAGTCATGGGAACCCGTACGGCAACGACTCGTTCCCGCCGCACGAGATCGAACGCCGCATGATGTTGGCTCTCACGTGGGGCGCGAGCCCGAGCATCGCCGTGGCCCAGCCGCCGCGACTGCAGCAGGAACTCTATCGTTGCATGGACGAAGTGCAGAAACGCAAGCCGTGGCTGACGCACAAGGAGCCGGAACGCTGGGCCGCGATCCTGATGAGCGACAACACTCGCACGTTCTACGGCCGCGAAGCAGGCAAAGTCGAGGAACGCTACATGTCTTCGGTGCTCGGCGCGTTCCGGGCCTGCGTCGAAGAACATCTGCCCGTGAACCTCATCAATGACTGGAACCTGAACGCGGAGGACCTCGCGAAGTACAAGGTGCTGATCCTGCCGAACGCCGCGTGCCTCGACGAGCGGCAGGTGAAGGCGATCGACGCGTTCGTGAAGAACGGCGGCGGGCTCGTCGCTTCGCTCGAAACGTCGCTCTTCGACGAGTTCGGCGAACCGCGGAAGGAGTTCGCCCTGAACCATCTCTTCGGCGGGAACTACCGCGGCCCCGCGCCGGCGGCCGCCGTGAAGGACGACATCGACGTGAACTTCGCGAAGGGCATCGGCCCGGACTACTGGGAGAAGCGGAAGAACGTCTTCGACTTCCGACAAGATGTGAAGTCGTTCCTGAACCTCGGCAAGATGCAGACGTATGTCGGCCCTCAGACGGTGACGTTCAAGGGGCCGGCGGTGCGGGTGGCACCGCATGCGGATGCCAAGACCGCGGGCTGGATCCGCGGGCGGGAAGCGAGTTCGCCCGAGCTTGCCGCCGTGATCGCACGCCGACATGACAAGGGCAAGGTGGTCTACTCCGCGGCGGGCTTCGACTCCGCGAACTACCTGTACTCGTACCCGTATCATCGGGTGTTGCTGAAGAACGCGATCGAGCATGCGGCCCCCGCCGCTCCGCCGGTGCAGGTGAAGGCTCCGATGTGCGTGCAGTCCACCGTCATGCGACAGACGAAGAACGGCACGCGGCTCGTCGTGCATCTCTTCAACGACGTGAACACGACGGGCGGCCGCGCTTTGCCAATGGATGATGTCCCACTTCGCGAAGAAGTGCTGCCAATCGCGGACATCCGCGTTCAGTTCGAACCCGGCTACCGCATCAAGTCGGTGAAGCTGCAACCGGAGGGGAAGGAACTTCCGCTGAAGGATAACGCCGTGACCGTGCCGAAACTCGAGATTCATACCATGGTGGTGGCCGAGCTCGAATGATTCGGCCGCGGACACTGCTCGACTACGAAGCTGGGCTGTCCGCACTTCTCGGTTCTCGTTACAACTCAAGCAGACGTACGCCCCTTCAAACAGGGTCTCTCCTCATGAGCACAGCCGTCGCCAAAGGGCCGGTCCGCACTTCGGAACCCAAAGGCCAGCCGACCGAGCACACCTACCAGTACCCGGGCATCCCGACGACGTGCGACGGCTCCGAAGCCGTGGTGCATGTGGAAGTCGCGATCAGCCAGGCGGCCGGGGCGTACCCGATCACCAGTTCCACGTCGATGGGCGGCGGGTTCAACACGGTCGTGATGAACGGCGGGAAGAACCTGTTCGGCGACACGCTGATGTTCTTCGAGCCGGAGAGCGAACACTCCGCGGCAAGCGTGTGCGAAGGGTTCGCTGTCGCCGGCGGCCGCGTCACCAACTTCACTTCGGGGCAGGGCCTCGTGCTGATGAAGGAAGTGCTCTACACGATCAGCGGCAAGCGATTGCCCGTGGTCATGAACATCGGCGCCCGTGCCCTCACGAGCCAGGGCTTGAACGTGCATGCCGGGCACGACGATGTGATGAGCGTGGCCGACGTGGGCTGGGGCATGCTGTTCACCCGCAACGCGCAGGAAGCCGGCGACTTCTGCCTGATCGCCCGCCGCGTCGCCGAAGCCACGCAGACGCCGTTCTTCAACATCCAGGACGGCTTCCTCACGACCCACACCGTGGAGACGGTGAAGTTGATCGAACACGAGTTCATGAAGGAGTTCGTCGGCGATCCGAAAGTGAAACTGACGAACCTGATGGATCCGGCGAACCCGATGATGTCCGGCGTGGTGCAGAACCAGGACTCGTACATGAAGGGCAAGATCGCCCAGCGGTGGTACTACGACCGCGTGATGCCCGCTCTCGAGGACGCGTTCGAGGAGTTCGGCAAGAAGACGGGACGGCACTACGGGCACGTCGATCCGTACCGGTGTGAGGACGCCGAGTTCATCCTCGTCGGCATGGGCTGCTACATGGAGACGGCGAAGGTCGTCGTCGATTACCTGCGGGAGAAGAAGGGCGTGGCCGCGGGGTGTCTCAGCATCGCGACGTTCCGCCCGTTCCCGGCCTCGCAGATCGTCGATGCGCTTGCCGGAGCCAAGGCCATCACCGTGCTCGAGCGCATGGACGATCCGCTGAGCACCACGGGCAACCATCTCACCCGCGAAATCAAGGCCGCGTTCCTCGATGCGATCGTGGGGCAGAACGGGCAGGAGCGGATCAAGAGCGCGCCGAAGGTGTACCATTGTGCCGCGGGGCTCGGCAGCCGCGACGTGCGTCCCGGCGATCTCATCGCCGCCGTCCACAACATGATCATCGACGGCCCCGATTACTTCTGCCTCGGCATCGACCATCCGCTCGCCGTGAAGATCGGGGACGACCCGGACCTGCGGCCCAAGGGCGGCTTCTCGATGCGCGGGCACTCGGTCGGCGGCTTCGGCAGCGTGACCACGAACAAGGTGATCGCGACCATCGCCGGCAATGTCTTCGGCAAGGACGTGCAAGCGTACCCGAAGTACGGCTCCGAGAAGAAGGGCCTGCCCACGACGTATTACCTGACCATCGCCGAGACGCACATCAACATCCACTGCGAACTCGAGAAGGTGGAGTTGCTTTGCATCAACGACCCGACGGCCATTCTCAGCCCCGGCACGCTGAAAGGCTTGGCCGAGGGCGGGTCGATCTTCATGCAGAGCACGCAGAGCGACCCCGCGGAAGTGTGGAAACGCATCCCTGCGGAGAACCGGAAGACCATCCGCGACAAGAAGGCGAAGGTGTTTTTCTGCGACATGGTGCGGATCGCCCGCGAGGTGGCGAGCGAGCCGGATTTGCAGATGCGCATGCAGGGCATCGTGCTGCTCGGCGCGTTCCTGAAGCTGACGCCTTACGCCAAGGAAGCGGAGATGACGGACGAGCAGGTGTACGCCGGCGTGGAGAAGGCGTTGACGAAGTACTTCGGCAAACGCGGCGCGCAGGTGGTGGCGGACAACATGACGTGCATCAAGCGCGGCTACGGCGAAATGCAGGAGATCCCCGCGAGCGTGATGAACGCCTAGCCCGACTGCGAATGGCACGAGGTGGAGCACCCATGCAGACCGTGAAAATCACTTACTGGAAAGGCGACACCCACTGGCTTGGCTTCCTCCAGGACTTTCCGGACTATTGGACTCAAGGCGACACGCTCGACGACCTGAGGGAGCATCTCAAGGATCTCTACCAGGAGTTCACGAACGGCCAATTACCAGGAATTCGCAAGGTTGAGGACCTGGTGATCGCATGAAGCGGGTCGATCTCATCAAGAGGATCGAAGAGGCGGGTTGCATTTTGATTCGCCACGGGGCGAAGCACGACATCTACCGAAATCCGGCGACGGGGGAGACGCAGCCCGTCCCCAGGCACCGAGAAATCGACGAAAGACTGGCACGAAAGATCATCCGGGACCTGATCGACGACGCCCCACACAAGGAATCCGAATAATGGCAGCTGCCTCTCCCGCCGCACCGTCGCTCAACGAACCCACCGAGCGCGACCCGTTCAACAACAACTGTTACGGCACCCTCGTCGACCGGCCGTACAAGTCGGTCAGCCTCCCGGTGCTGGACGTGACGGACTTCAACGAGCGCATCGTTCGCGGCTACGAGGAAGGCTACGGCGAGAAGTATCTACCCGCGGACCTTTCCGTCGCCCGGTCGCTCATTCCCGCCGGCACCGCGTCGCTTCGCGACTTCAGCTACATCGCACCGGAGATTCCGAAGTACCAGCCCGAGAACTGCACCGGGTGCATGGACTGTGTCACGGAATGCCCGGACACCGCCATCCTGGGCAAGGTGCTTTCCGAAGCCGAGTGGAACGAGAAACTCGCCTCCGTGCCCGAAGCGGACCGCGAGATGTTCAAGGCCCAATGGTCGAAGACCAAGAAGTACTACGAGGGCGGAGCGAAGAAGAACGCCGGTGTCGGCGGCATGTTCAACATCATCATCGATCCCTCGAAGTGCAAGGGCTGCGCCGAGTGCGTCACCGTGTGCGACGACAACGCGCTCAAGATGGTGGCGAAGACCGACGACGAGATGCTCAACATCCGCAAGAGCCACCGCTACTTCAAGAACATGGGCCCGAGCAACGAGAAGTACATCTCGGGCAACCTGCTCATCGACATGATGCTGAAAGAGCAGACGCACATCTACACCGGCGGCGCGGGTTCGTGCGCCGGCTGCGGCGAGGGCACCGCCCTCCGCATGATGTGCGCCGCCGTCGGCTCCAAGTTCGGCGATCAGTGGGGCATCGTCGCCGCAACCGGTTGCAACACCGTGTACACCTCCACGTATCCGTACAACCCGTACCTCGTGCCGTGGACGAACTCGCTCTTCGAGAACGCTCCGACCTACGCCATCGGCGTCCGCATGAAGTGGGACCAGATGGGCTGGAAGGACCGCCCGCTGTGGGTGATCGGCGGCGACGGCGCCATGTACGACATCGGCTTCCAAGCCCTCTCCCGCATGTTCCTCAGCGGCATGAACATCAAGGTGCTCGTGCTCGACACGCAGGTGTATTCCAACACCGGCGGCCAGGCGAGCACGGCGAGTTACACCGGCCAGAACACGAAGATGTCCGTTCACGGGAAGGCGGTGTTCGGCAAGCAGGAACGCCGCAAGGAGATCGCGCAGATCGCGATGATGCACCCGCACGTGTACGTGGCGCAAACCACCGCCGCCCACGTCAATCACTTCTACAAGTCCGTGCTCGGCGCACTCGAATACGACGGCCCGGCGATCGTGGCCTGCTACACGACCTGCCAGCCGGAGCACGGTGTCGCGGACAACATGGCCGGCGAACAGGCCCGCTTGGCCGTGGACACCCGCGCGTTCCCGATCCTCATCCACGACCCCCGCGGCGGCGACACGCTGAAGAAGCGGCTCTCGCTCATGGGCAACCCGAACATGAAGGGCGACTGGTTCGTGAACCCCAAGACGAACGAGGAAGTGACCTTCATCGACTTCGCCCGCAGCGAAGGCCGCTTCTCGAAACACTTCGACAAGGACGGCAAGCCGACCGAAACGCTCCTCGCCGCCAAGCAGGACCGCTTGGAGAACTGGCGACTGCTGCAGGAGTTGGCAGGCTTGCGGTAAGTCGCGATGAGTGAAGTCAACATCTTCACGAGCTACTCGCAGGAAGAGAACCGTTTCACCAACGGTCTCTTTTCGATACTCCAATTGGCTGAGACGGAGCAACGAGGCTTCCTTGTCTCGTTCCTGCGAGAGTTGTGCCGCATCGAGATCGCCACTCCGGTCCACTCGCTCCGCGTCCTCAGGGACATTCCTGGCACACCCGATGGTGAAATACTGGGGGCGGACTATCGCATCTGGTTCGAAACAAAGATTAAATCGGCGAGCTTGAGTAACGAGCAGATCTTGAAGCAGCATCTTCACAAACTGGCACTATGCAGCGAGCCGAACAAGAAACTTGTCTTGCTGACTCCCGACGATGGGAGCAGCCGTTACATCTCCAGCTTTCGTATGCTTGACTCGACACGTGTTGAGCATGTGTCATGGATGCAGGTATACACATTTCTGGAGCACTTCGCCGAAGAGCGGCCCGGCCCGGTCCACACTCAATTGATCCTGCAGTTCCTCGACGTGATTCGAGACACGGTTTTCCGACAAGACATCGCTGGGATCATCGCCACGCTCAGTTTCGGAGACCATTCAGGAGTGAACGCGGAAACCTATCTTGAAGAGATGGACCAGCAAGGCAAGTGGATTCGTTATCGAACGCCGAAGGAATACAAGCAACTCTCTGGCACTCGGCGAAAGTTACTGCTGTACGACCCCAAGCGCAAGGCGATCACCGTCGTTGTTGAGATTTCAGAAGTCACGCAGACAGATGATCATCCACGGTTCCCTTGGTCCAACTACTTTGCTGACGGAACGCTGAAGGTCCTCCGGCATCCCATTTCTCGTGACCTCATCAAGTTGATACCTGGTTTGGAAACTTTCGGAAAGGGCCGGTCGCCATTCCGGAAGATCACTCATGAGCAATTGGCTCATCTTCGGCTCGAAAACTCCGTTACCAGTCGGGTAGAATGAGCCGGAAGGTGCGATATGGAACTCTCAGTCCTCAGTCAGTAAGTCTCTGGCAACGGCTATCGTGCGTCGTGCGGAGGGCCGCTCGTGGCGGTCGCCGAGGGAGCCACGCGCGACGAGGCGCTTGCCAAACTGCGGGCCGAGCTTGAATCGCGCACCACGGCGGCAGACGAAATCGTTCGCATGACCATCCATCCGAAACGGGTGTTCTCCAAGGATCCTATCTGGCCGGATGATCAGTTCACCCGCGATTGGCTGGAAGGCATCGCGGCCCTTCGAGCCGCGGCCGACCAAGCCCCTGATCTTTGGTTTGGCACCTCGTCGCCCATTCGCTGAGGCAACCGCAACCGGCGTTCACATAGGCAGTCGGGTTCGCGCGTCGTGGCTGTTACAACTTGTTCCGGGTAGGATACCTTCACCTTCCCGGAGCACTCCATGCGCGTAGCCGCACTTCTCCTGTCCGCCGCGTTGATGCCCGCGCATGCCGCCGAGCCCGCACCGAAAGAGCCAGGCAAGCCGAACCGCCTCGCCAAGGAAAGCAGCCCGTACCTGCTGCAGCACGCCCGCAACCCCGTGGACTGGTATCCGTGGGGCCCCGAGGCCTTCGAGAAGGCGAAGAAGGAGAAGAAACTCGTCTTCCTCTCGATCGGTTACTCGTCGTGCCACTGGTGCCACGTCATGGAACGCGAGTCGTTCTCGAACGCGGACGTGGCCAAGCTCCTGAACGACAACTTCGTGTGCATCAAGGTGGATCGCGAAGAGCGGCCGGACGTGGACGACGTGTACATGACGGCGCTGAACGTGGCCGGCGAATCCGGCGGGTGGCCGCTCTCGATGTTCCTCACCCCCGAAGGCAAGCCCATCTTCGGCGGCACCTACTTCCCGCCGGACGACAAGAAGGCGGGGGACGACGTGATACCCGGATTCAAGTCGATCCTCAAGAAGGTGATGGAACTGCACACCAAGGAAAAGGACGGGCTGTACAAGCAGGCGGATCACATCGCGAACCTGACGGCGGACGCCCTCGAACGCAGCACGCGGCTCGTCGCGCTCGTGACGATGACGCGCGAGATGGTGAAGGACGCCCGCGAGTCGTACAGCTTCGACCCCGAACACGGCGGCACCGGGAACAAGAAGGAAGATTTCCGCGGCACGAAGTTCCCCCGCGCCGCAGTGTGGAGTTTCCTCCTGGAGCAGAGCCGCAAGAAGGGCAACGAACCGCTCGCGAAGTCCGTGCAACTCACGCTGCGGAAGATGGCCGAGGGCGGCATCTACGATCAACTCGGCGGCGGCTTCCACCGCTACAGCACCGAGCGGACTTGGACCGTCCCGCACTTCGAGAAGATGCTCTACGACAACGCCCAACTCGTCGAACTGTACTCCGAGGCGTACCGTACCGAGCCGAACCCGCTCTACAAGCGCGTCGTGGCCGAGACTCTCGCTTACATTCTGCGGGAAATGACGAGCCCGGAGGGCGGATTTTACTCGGCCCTGGACGCGGACTCGAACCACAAGGAAGGCGAGTTCTACGTTTGGACGTCCGAGGAGATCAAAGCGGTTCTCGGGAGCGACGCCGATGTCGCGTTCTTCCGCGGGGTGTACGGCGTGACCGCGCCGAACTTCGAGGACAAGTTCCACATCCTGAAGTTGCCGAAGCCGCTGGCCGAGGTCGCCAAGGAGCAGAAGCTTACCGAGGATCAGCTGGTCGCGAAGCTCGAGCCGATGAAGGCCAAGCTCATGGCGGTCCGCTCCAAACGCGAGCGGCCGTTCCTGGACACGAAGATCATCACGTCGTGGAACGGGCAGATGATCGCGGGGTATGCGAAGGCCGGCGAGGTGTTCCAGAACAAGGCCTTCACCGAAGCCGCGGCCAAGGCTGCGGAGTTCCTGCTGAAGACGATGCGGACCAAGGACGGCCGCCTGATGCGGCTCTACGCCGCCGTGCCCGGCGAGAAGCCCGCCCCGCGCGGCAACGGCTACTTGGAGGACTACGCCTTCCTCGTGCACGGGCTGCTCTGCCTGCACGATGCGACCAACGACAAGAAGTGGCTCGATGAGGCGAAGGCGGTGACCGACGCGGCGATGAAGCATCACGGCGATCTCGAACGTGGCGGGTTCTACTTCACCGCGCACGACCACGAGAAACTCTTCGCCCGCGCCAAGGACGGCTACGACGGCGCGCAACCTTCCGGCAACGGCGTCATGGCCCGCAATCTCATCCGCCTCTGGCGCAAGACCGACGACCTGAAGTATCGCGATTTCGGCTTCCGCACCGTGAAGGTGTTCGCACTCGTGCTGCGTACCAACCCCGGCTCCGCACCCGGCATGGCCCGCGCGCTCGATGAATTGCTCGATATCGCCGAGAAGGATCCGACGGCGATCGAACCGAAGAACCCGCTCGAACCGAAGAAGGACACCGGCTCCGCGAGCAAGGTGAAGGCCGAATTCAAGACCGAACCGGTGAAGGACGGCAAGCAGTCGTTCACGGTGACGCTCGCCATCGAGAAGCCGTGGCACATCTACGCGTCACCCGTCGGCAACGACGAACTCAAGAGTGCCGAGACGACGGTGGAGGTGTTCATCGGCGGCAAGCCGGTGGAGGCCTCCATCGAGTTCCCCAAGCCGGGGACGGCGAAGGACGACAAAACCGGCGAATACCGAATCCACGAGGGCGTTGCGACTATCAAAGGCACTGTGGCCCGCACGAAGGATGACGGCGAATTGGAAGTCCGGATCCGGTTCATGGCATGCAAGGAAGGCACGTGCCTCCTGCCGTCGACACTGAAGCTGAAGTGACCCATTCCTGGAGTTGCCCCATGCGTCCTGTTTTGCTCGCCGCCGTCGCGATTATCTCGCTGACGGCGACCTCCGGCCGCAGCGATGAGCCGAAGCCGAAGGAACCCGCCAAGCTGCCCACCGAAGCCGAAATCATGGCGGCCAAATTGAAGCACGCCCAAGCACTCATCGACGCCATCACGCACGACGACTTCAAGAAGGTGGAGGCGAACGCGACGGCGTTGGAACGCATCAGCACCGGGGCGGAGTTCTTCAACGCCCGCAAGACGGAAGAGTACGAGTTCCAAGCTCGCGCCTTTCGGCAGTCGGTGTCCCGGATGGCCGAGAAGGCCCGTGACCGGAACACGGACGGCGTGCTGCTCGCGTACCAGGAGATGAGCGCGAACTGCGTGCGCTGCCATCAGCATACGCGGGCCAAGAAGCGGGATTGAGGCCGATGCCGGACATCACCGCGATCCCCGCCTTGGGCCGGCACGCGATGCGACTCGCCGAGATCGCCCGCGTGCTGGCCAAGTACGGGCTGGCGGACTGGCTCGGACACATCGATTCCCGCTCGCTTCACCGCTGGACGGACGGCACCGAAATCGCCCGCCTTTCCGATCTCACGCATGAAGCCCGCATCCGCTGCGCTCTCGCGGAACTCGGCACCACGTTCATCAAGTTCGGCCAGGTGCTCAGCACGCGGCTGGACCTGATCGGTCCCGCACTCGCGGACGAACTCGCCGAACTGCAGGGGAACGTGCCCGCCGATCCGTTCCCGGTCGTGCAGCACACCATTGAAACCGAGTTGAAGCGGCCGCTCGTCGAACTGTTCGCCGAGTTCGACCCGGTTCCGCTCGCGTCCGCCTCCATCGGGCAGGTCCACCGCGCGAAGCTGAACGACGGCCGCAACGTCGTGTTGAAGGTGCAGCACGCGAACATCCAGCGGAAGGTGGCCGACGATCTCGCCATCCTGAAGGAACTCGCTGCTTTGGCGGAACGCCACCTTCCGGACGCGAGCTTGTACCGGCCGATCGCCGTTGTCGAGGAGTTCGAGCGGGTGCTTCTGCGGGAACTGGACTTCCGCCGCGAACTGCGCTACCTGCAGATGTTCCGGCAGGACTTCGCCGCCGATCCACGCGTGTGCCTGCCCGAACCGCACCCCGGCTACTCGACCAGCCGCGTGCTCACGATGGAGCGACTCGACGGCATCGCCTTCACGCACTTCGACCGGGTGAAGGCGGCGGGCGGCGACGGCGACGACCTCGCCCGCCGCGGCGCCCGCATCTTCATCGACATGGTCTTCCAGAACGGCTTCTTCCACGCGGATCCGCACCCCGGCAACTTGCTCTTCCTGCCGCCGACGCCCGAGCACCCGCAGGGCCGCATCGGGCTTCTGGATCTCGGCATGGTCGGCCGTCTCGATGCGAACCTGCGCGACCGCATCGAGCGCGGCATGTCCGCCGTCGTGCGGCACGACGCGGCCGCGGTCACCGAGATCGTCTTGCAGGTGGGCGAGGTTCCGCCGCACTTGGATGCGCGATCGCTGGAAGGGGAAGTGGCGGAACAGTTGGCGTACTACTGGGGGATGCCGCTCGATCAGTTCCAACTCGGGGCGGCGCTGAACGACTTGACGGCCGCCATCCGCCGCTACCGGATCGCATTGCCCTCCGGACTCGCAATGCTGCTCCGCGTGCTGGTCGTGCTTGAAGGCACTGGCCGGCGGCTCTCACCGCAGTTCAACCTCGTGGAACTGATCGAGCCGTTCCAACGCACGGTGCGGCTGCGGCGATTCTCGCCCCGCAGCCTGCTGCGGCGACTCCTCGCGGATGCACGAGATTGGAACGATCTGCTGCGCGGCCTGCCGAGCCAACTGGGCGGAATCCTGCGAGCGGCCCACCGCCAGGAACTCGGCGTGCAACTGCTGCACCGGCATCTCGAACCGTCCGTGAACCGGCTCGTGTTCGGCCTGATGGTGAGCGCGCTCTTCGTGGGCTCGGCGATGATGTGGTCGGCGAACGTGCCACCGCGGATTTGGGATACGTCGCTGTTCGGCATGCTCGGTTGCTTCGCCGGCATCGTGCTCGGCTTCCGCCTCTTCCGCGCGATTCAACGCTCGGGGAAGCTGGAGGAACGCGAGAACCGGTGACGCGTCACCGCATCACGACCTGCGCCGGGTTGATCGCGCGGTGCTTGCCCTTGTTCGCCGTGATCTCGAACGCCTGCGGCACCTGGTCGATGCCGTTCAGCACGTGGGTGATCGTCGGCTTCACGTTCACGCGGCCGGAGGCCACGAGCCGCACCGTGTATTCGAGATGCGCCCGCGTGCTGATGTCCGGAAAGACGTAGCGCAGGCTGCGCTCGCGGAACAGGTCGATGGGGAACTCCACGGACGCGCCGAACCACGAGACGCCGACGATCTTCCCGCCGGAACGCACGGCGTCGAGCGCGGTGGCGATCGTGGCGGAGCCCGCCAGCCCCTGCTTCGGGCTGCCGCCGGCGCACTCGAAGACGACATCCGCCCCGATGCCGCCGGTGAGTTCTCGCACGGTCTCCACCACGTTGCACGTCTTGGCATTCAAGGCGTGATCGGCTCCGAGTTGCTTGGACATTGCGCACGCTTCGTCGCGCACGTCCACCGTGATGAGCAGGCCCGCGCCGCACAGCCTCGCCACTTGCAGACACTCCAGGCCCATGCTGCCCTGGCCGAGGATCAGCACGGTGTCGCCGAGGCCGATTTGAGCGGTTTCCACCGCGGCGACGCTGTCGCTCAGCGATTGCAGGCATGCGGCCTCGCTGTCCGAGATGCGGTCGTCCACTTTCACAAGTGCGATTTCGGGCAGAACGGCACGCTCGGCGAAGCACCCCGGCAGGTCGAAGCCGATCACGGGCCCTTTGCGGCAGAGATCCGTGCGCTCGTTCAAGCACATCGAACATTTCTGGCACGGGAGCTTGGCCCGCGCCGCGACGCGGTCGCCAATCGCGTAGCCGTTCACGCCCTCGCCCAAGCCGATGATGCGGCAGCAGAACTCGTGGCCGAACAGTTGAATCGGGGCTTCGGTGTCGAGTCGCTTCTTCACGCGGTCGTAGGCCAGCGTGGGGATGCCGAACGCGAGTTGCGCCTCCGTGACGCTCGGCTGCACCACGAGCGGTTCGACCAACACGTGCCGCGGCGGCACGGCCGGTTCGGGCACGTCGTCCAGACGCAAGTCGCCGAAGGCGTGGAATCGCCAAGCTCGCATGGGCGGCCTCGTCAAACGATGTTCGGGTGCTTCACGACGCGATTCTTCGCGTCCACGGTCACGACGATCGGCTCGTAGCCGCGGAGTTCCATTTCGTCGAATTGGCCGTAGGTGGCGATGATGATGATGTCGCCGGGTTGGATCAGGCGGGCGCCCGCGCCGTTCACTTGGATCTCGCCTCGGCCCGGTTCGCCGCGAAGAGCATACGTGATCAGCCGCGTGCCGTTCGTCACGTCCCACACATGGACTTGCTCGTTCGGCAGGATGTCCGCGGCGTCGAGCAGGTCCGCGTCGATGGTGAGGCTGCCTTCGTAGTGCAGGTCCGCGGCGGTCACGGTCGCGCGGTGGATCTTGGACTTCATCATCGATCGCAGCATCGGCATCGGCTCCGGGGTGTCGTCGATGCCATTCTACGCCTGCGGTCCGCGCCACGCTTCCCCGCGGCGATCCAGTTCTTCCAACGCCTGCTGCAGTTCGAGCCGCTTGGCTTCGAGTTCCTCGTCGTTCGCGTCCGGCGGAACGAAAATCGGCGCGGCGATCTCGAGGCGGGCCCGCGTGAACAGGCCGGGGATCTGGAAGCGGTCCCAACTCTTGAGTTCACGGCGACGTTTGGCGACCACCGCGAACGGGAGCACCGGCTGCCCGGTCTTCTTCGCCAGGAGCACCGCTCCGAGTTTGGCAACCCGCCGCGGCCCCTTCGGCCCGTCGATGGTGAAGCCCGCGGGGTAACCTTGCCGCATCATGCGGACCATTTCGATCACGGCGCCGACGCTGCCGCGTGTGGAGGAACCTCGCGCCACGCCGTACCCGAACCGCTGGATGAACCGGGCGATGTACTCGCCATCGAAACTCTGCGACGTCATCACGACGATGTTGCGACGCCGAAAGAAGTACGTGGCGAGGAAGATGCTGTCATGCCAGAAGGTCATCACGGGAAGATGGGCCCGCGTGGCCGCCTCCCAATGCTGCCAGCCTTCGACCTCGAAGCGAACCGTGCGGCCGATCAGGTTGATGAGCCCGTAAAAACCCAAGCTGGCGGCGCGGATCGCGAGCCGCTTCTTCCACGGGTACGCAGTGAGCGGGGCGAAGGTGAATGCCTTATCCGGCGCGGCGGGGGCGCGCGGCGGACGCGAAGCGGACAGCGGAATCATCCGGGCCTCCCGAAACGGAGGCCCATTGTGGCGGAACGGCCGGATCCGTGCCAGACCGATTCGGCGACGCGTTCGTTCGTCAGTCGTCGAGATTTGCGAAAAGCGTGGCGACAGCCAATGAGAATCCGGGCAGCACATCGCCACCGTCGATCGTGTCGTCCGGACCCAGCGCGGTGAACTCCGCCGGCGAAGTGAAGACCCGAACCATTCGATTCCTGGGGTCCACGCTCCACACGAGTCGGACATTCGCGCGGAAGTAGTCCTTCAACTTCCGCTTCATTTCACCGGGTCGGTTGCCCTTGCCGAGCACTACGACTGCGAGATCGGGAGCAAGTTGTGGCACCGATTCCTCTGGCAGCTTGCGATCGGGCAACCGGTCCCAATAGTGAACGAGACATCCGGAGCGCGGCAAGTTTTCTTAAAGAGGCGGACGTTTCCGTCCGCTCCCAGCACCATGCCCAAGTTGCCGTTCTCGTCCGACCATCTCCCGATCATCTGTGCGATGAAGATCGCAAGAAAGGACTCGCGCACTCCCATTGTCTTCTCCGCAAGGGTGCCGTCGACGAGTTCGTAGAGTCGGTCGTTCACCTTGGTGTCGTTGAAGCGGACGAGGTCGCGGACGGTGGCGGTGCCGGGAAGCGGGTCGAGCACGACCCGGTTCGCCGAGACGCCGAGGCTTTTCAGGAGGTCGCTCGTTCGGGACATCGTCTTCATGGGAATGATTATACCTCACGCCGGAACGCTCTCGGGCACATGGTCCGTGGGCTTGATGCGGTCGCGGATCTGCCGCGAGGCCACGCGGTTCACCACTTCGAGGTACGCCAAGGCGCTGGCCTCGATCACGTCCACGCTCACAGCGCGGGCGCGGGACCGCTTGCCGTCGTGGTCGATCTCCACCTGTGCTTCGCCCATCGCGTCCATGTCCTGCGTCACGGAACGTACGCGATAATCGACCACCTTCACCGGGATGCCGGTGACGCGGTTGATGGCCTTGAACAGAGCGTCGATCGGGCCGTTGCCGACGGCGGAATCCCGCTTCACGCTGCCGTCTGCGAGCTTGAGCGCGACGGCGGCCGAGGTTTGGCTTCCGGTGCCGGCCGTGCTCGTGAACCCCGCCAGCGTCCAAGTGTTCCCCGTGCCGGCCTGAAGTTGATTCTCCGCCAACGCCTCGATGTCCGCGTCGTACACTTCCTTCTTCTTGTCCGCGAGTTTCTTGAACTCCTCGAACAACTTGTTCAATTGGTCGTCGGTGAGATGGTAGCCCAAGTCCGTGACGCGTTGTTTGAGGGCGTGGCGGCCGCTGTGTTTGCCGAGCACCAGTTCCGTACGGGCGATGCCCACGTCCTCGGGCCGCATGATCTCGTAGGTGCTGCGTTCCTTCAACATTCCGTCCTGGTGGATGCCGGCCTCGTGGGCGAACGCGTTCTGCCCCACGATGGCCTTGTTCCGCTGCACGGCCATGCCCGTGATGTGGGACAGCTTGCGGCTGAGCGGATAGAGGTGCTTCGTATTGATGCCGGTGGTGAGGCCGTAGAAGTCCTGGCGGGTGCGGAGCGCCATCACGACTTCTTCGAGCGCGGTGTTGCCGGCGCGTTCGCCGATGCCGTTGATGGTGCATTCCACCTGCCGCGCTCCTTCGCCCAATGCGGCCAAGCTGTTCGCCACCGCCAGGCCGAGGTCGTTGTGGCAGTGCACGGAGAGCACGACCTTGTCGATGCCGCGGACGTTCTGCTTCAGATAGCGAATCACGGATGCGTAGTGGCTCGGCACGGCATAGCCCACGGTGTCCGGGATGTTCAGCGTGGTGGCCCCGGCTTCGATCGCCTTCTCGACCACCTCCGCAAGGAAGTCCAGTTCCGTGCGGGCCGCGTCTTCCGGGGAGAACTCGATGTCCTCGCAGTAGCCGCGAGCCCGTTTCACGCCTTCCACCGCGCGGGCGATCACTTCCTCGCGGGACATGCGGAGCTTGAACTCGCGGTGAATGGTGCTCGTGGCCAAGAACACATGGATGCGGCCGCGGGCCGCGTCCTTGATCGCCTCCGCCGCGCGGTCGATGTCCGCGGGGTTGCAGCGGGCGAGCCCGCAGATGATCGGCCCCCGCACTTCCCGCGCGATGGCGCGCACGGATTCGAAGTCGCCGGGCGAAGCGATGGGGAAGCCGGCTTCGATCACGTCCACGCCGAGGTCTGCGAGGGCGCGGGCCATCTCCATCTTCTCGCCGAGGTTCATGCTGCAGCCGGGGCTCTGCTCGCCGTCGCGCAGCGTGGTGTCGAAGATGATGACGCGGTTCGGGTCGCTCGGAGGCATAGCGGGCTCCACAGGTTCGCACACATGAATTAAAACGAAAACGGCCCCGGAACACAGGTTCCGGGGCCGTTTGATCTGCTGTCGGGTTTGGCTTCACCCCGCGCGGAATCGACAACGCCCCCGGTTTGGCCGGAGAAGTCGAAGCTCGGGAAGAAGCCGATTGGCTCGGTTCATATTGAAAGTGTAAACCGGATACGAGGCGAAGGCAAGTGGGTGTCCGCCTTCCCGGAGAGGCTGCGATGCTCGGACGCACACCTGCCGATTGGCTGGCATGGCTCGGGGACTTGGCGCGGTTCGCGGCCAAGGCCGCACCGCGTACGCTTACCGCGGTCCCGCGCCCGCAGTGGTGGTTGAAGCCGCTCTACGATCTCGTGATCGGCGGGTTCCCGCTCGCGGCCGTCGCCGGCGTCGCGCTCGGTGTCGTCATCTGGCTGCACACGCGGGACGTGCTCGCCCGCACCGGAACCGGCGCGGTCGAGTATCTGCCCACGTTCCTCTCCGCAGCCGTGCTTTTGGAACTCGCGCCGGTCGGAGCCGGGCTCATTGTCGCCGCCCGCACCGGTGCCAGCCTGGGCGCCGAACTCGCCTCCATGAAAGCCAGCGAACAACTGGACGCGCTCGAACTGCTCGGGGTGTCGCCGCTCGAGCGGCTCGTCGGCCCGCGCGTGCTGGCCGGCGTCCTCGGTACGCCGCTGCTGTACGTCGCCATCGCAGCCGTCGCGCTCGTCAGCGGGTTCGCGGCGGAATCCCTCACCGGTCGCACCACGTACCTGAAGTACGACGGAGCAGCGATGCGGGAACTCTACCTCGTCGATGTCGCGCCCGCGGCCTTGAAGACGCTCGCCTTCGGCTTCATTGTCGGAGTCGCCGGGTGTTTCACGGGCTTGGCCGCGCGCGAAGGTTCGGAAGGCGTGGGTCGTGCCGCGACTGACAGCGTCGTTGTGTGCGTGCTGCTCGTCCTCGCGGCCGATGTGCTCCTCGTCGGCCTCATCAAGTCTCTGACACTGCTGTGACCAGGAATGCGCATCACAGTGCTCATGCGAGAGGGAGGTATCGACCTGCGAGCAGGATTCGTTTTCCGACTCAGTCGCCGCCAATCCTGTCCCAGTCCACATTCTCCTTCTGGATGTACGGCAGGTCGGCATTCAGTGCTTCCAAGTACTTCGGCGCGGCACCCGTGTTGAAGACCACGACGCGCTCGTGACGCTTCACCTTGCCCGCGGCCACGAGCTTCTCCAGCACGTCGAAGCAGACCGCCGTCTCGGGGCAGACGCTGATCCCCTCGGCAGAACTGGCGCGAACCATCCACGGGGCGATGCTCGCTTCGCGGCCGGTGAGCGCGGCACCGCCGCTGGCGCGGATCGCATCCAGCATCATGAAATCGCCCACGGCCACCGGCACCCGCAAGCCGCTCGCCACCGTCTTCGCGTTCGGGAACAACTCCGCGAACCGCTCGCCCTTGGCGAACGCGGTCGCGATCGGAGCACACCCTTCCGCCTGGCACGAGATGAGCCTTGGGAATTTCGGAGTTCGGAGTTCGGAGTTCGGAGTGGAAGAATCCGCATTCCGCGTTCCGGATTCCGCACTTCCCGAGAGCCAACCCAGTTCTTGCAGTTCTTGGAAGGCCTTCCACATGCCGATGAGGCCGGTGCCGCCGCCGGTCGGGTAAAGGATCACGTCCGGAAGTTGCCACTCGAGTTGCTCGGCGAGTTCGAGCCCCATCGTCTTCTTGCCTTCGATGCGGTACGGCTCCTTGAGCGTGGAGAGATCGAACCAGCCCATGCGGGCCGCGCCCTCCTTCACGATCTTGCCACAGTCGTTGATGAGGCCGTTCACGCGGAACGCTTTCGCCCCGTAAAGCGTGCATTCGAACTGGTTCACGGTCGGTGTGTCCGCGGGCATGAAGACGAAGCACTCGAGGCCGGCGCGGGCCGCGTAGGCCGCGGCCGCGCCGCCCGCATTGCCCGCCGTCGGCAACGCGACTCGCTTCACGCCGAGCCACTTCGCCATGCTCACCGCGGCGGTCATGCCGCGGCTCTTGAACGCCCCCGTGGGCAGTTGCGATTCGTCCTTCACCAAGAGGTTGTCGAGCCCGAGTTGCTTCCCGAGCCGCGGGCACGGCAGCAGCGGCGTCATCCCTTCGCCGAGCGTGACCGGCTCCACATCGAGCGGCAACGGCAGCAGTTCGCGGTATCTCCACAAACTCGGCGGCCGCTTCGCGATGTCCGCGGGCGTCACGGCGGCCTTGATCCTATCCAAGTGGTAACGCACCCAGATGGGGCGGTCCTTATGCAGGTTCGCGAGTTGGCCGAAGGGGAGTTTCGTGCCGTCAATCGCGCCTTCGAGATGCGAAACGAAATGCGTCATGGGGAAGCGAATCCGTGAAGATAAATGTCGTCGCCGATCTGGTTCGTTGTGAACGAGCCGAGCCGGAGTGATTCCGCGATCATGGCCGCGCCCGTGCCGCCGACCGGTGACAACGCGGCATCACAGCCGACGATCTTCGGCGCGATAAAGACGTGAAACTCGTCGGCGGCGCGGGCGTCGATGACGGAGCCGAGCACGCCCGAACCGCCTTCGACAAGGACGTTCGTGAACCGTCGGCGACCCAGTTCCACGAGCAGTTCCCGGATCGTGTCACAAGCGAAGACTTCGGCACCGTCCGCGACCCATCCCGCGAACCTGGCTTCGTTCGCCTTGGCGGTTGCGATCAGAACAGGAATCTCGCGAGCGGTCGAACGCAGTTGGCACGTCTCGGGCAGGTGAGAAGCCAACACCACGCGTGTGGCGATTCTCGCACCCGGCGGGCGGGCCGTGAGCAACGGATCATCTTTCTCGACGGTGCTGCGACCAACGATGATCGCGTCCATCTTTCCACGCAGTTCATGAACGCGGCGGCGAGATTCCTCGCAACTGATCCACTTGGAGTCGCCGGTGCGGGTGGCGATCTTGCCGTCCAGGCTCATGGCCCACTTCGCATGCACCCACGGCATTCCGGTGCGAAGCAACTTCAGATAGGGAGCGTTGAGCCGCTTCGCCTCGGCTTCGCGAAGCCCGACGTGAACCTCGACTCCCGCATCCCGCAGCTTCGCGATGCCGCGCCCCGCAACCTCGGGAAACGGGTCCTCCATCGCCACGAAGACGCGCTTCACGCCGGCGCGGATCACGGCGTCGACGCATGGCGGCGTTTTGCCGTGGTGCGAGCACGGTTCCAGCGTGACGATCAAGGTGCTGCCGCGGGCGCGTTCGCCGGCTTCCTCGAGTGCGTGGATCTCGGCGTGCGGCCCGCCGAACCGTTGGTGCCACCCGTCGCTGACGAACCCGCCGTCTGCGTCCGCGATCACCGCGCCGACCATCGGATTGGGTTCGACGAACCCGCGGCCCTGTGCGGCCGCTTGCAGCGCGTGGTCCATCCACACTTGGGGCAGCATCTGCGGCAGAGGATCGAATTCGGGAAGAATCATGGCCGGGGGCGCGAACCATCTTTCGCGGAGTGCGTCCCATCAATGTACGCAGCGAAACGCTGCACGCACGGGGAACGAAAGTCGAACCATGAACCGCGAGCTTGCCAAGGCTGGTGATCGGAAAGAACGGAGCGGATAGCCCCGGCCGCGAGTGAGGACACGCGCCGCCCGGGGTTCGGAACCCCGGGCGGTTTCCGTTTCGGCTCGTTCGTCTACCGGTCAGGACGCCGCTCTTTCAAGGCGGAGAACGGGGTTCGACTCCCCGACGGGTCATTGTTCGGGGCCGAGGTGTTAGCGGCAGCACCTCCGACTTTTAATCGGAGTGTGAGGGTTCGAGTCCCTCCGGCCTCACTGAAGCGGAACCGCGCCCATGATGTAGCGGCCGCCTGCCGCCTTGCCATGGCGGATGTGTGGGTTCGACTCCCACTGGGCGCTCTGTCGTATTTGCCCTTGTGGAGCAGTCCGGAGTGCTCGCCATCCTGTCACGATGGAGGCCGCGGGTTCGAATCCCGCCAAGGGCGCTGAACAATCCTGCTTGACACCTGCCGCCGTCTGGCGGACCATAAGTCTATCCGCCAGAGACCTCTCCGGACGCGCGGTCCCGCGCCGGAGCCGACCCGCCGAGGACCGTCCATGCTTGCGTTTCGACCGATTGCCGTGTTGCTCGTGTGTGTCCTTCCCGCATCCGCGGCGGAGCCGCTGCACGCCCGCATCGATGCCTTGATCGCGGCCGGACAGAAGGGCCAGGAGAAGCAGCGGGCCGCGCTCGCGTCCGATTCCGAATTCCTGCGGCGAGCCTATCTCGATCTCGCGGGTACGCTTCCGAGCCCGGACGAAGTGCGAGCCTTTCTGGCCGACGCGGACAAAGCCAAGCGTGTGAAACTGATCGACAAGTTGCTCGCCAGCCCCGGCTACGCCCGCCGCATGGCACAACACTTCGACGTGACGATCATGGAACGGCACATCGACAAGAAAGTGCCGCGTGCCGCGTGGGAAGAGTACTTGCGGGCGACGTTCGCAGAAAACAGGCCGTACGACGTGTTCGCCCGCGAACTGCTCGCCGCGGACGGCACGGACCCCAAGACACGCCCCGCCGCCAAGTTCTACCTCGACCGCGACTTCGAACCGAACCTGGTGACGAAGGACATCGCGCGGGTGTTCCTCGGCCGGAACCTGCAATGCGCCCAGTGCCACGATCACCCGCTCATCGACGCGTACAAGCAATCCGAGTACTACGGCATCCTCGCGTTCCTGAACCGCAGCTTCCTCTTCCCTAATCCGAATGACGCCAAGGCCGTGATTGCCGAGAAGGCGGACGGGGAGGTGAACTTCGTCTCGGTGTTCGACAAGGCGAAGAAGCAGAGCACCACGCTGCCGCGGGTGATGGCGGGCAAGGCGTTCGAGGAGCCGAAGTTCGAGAAGGGGAAAGAATACAAGGTGGCGCCGGCGAAGGACGTGCGGCCGGTGCCGCAGTACAGCCGCCGCGAGAAGCTGGCGATCGCGATGACGAGTGCGGACAACCCGTACTTTGCGCGAGCCGGAGCAAACCGGCTTTGGGCGCTCCTGCTCGGCCGCGGCATCGTGAATCCCGTGGACTTGGACCACGACGCGAACCCGCCATCGCACCCGGAACTGCTCGACCTGTTGGCCAAGGAGTTCACGGATCACAAGTTCGATGTGAAGTGGCTGCTGCGGGAGATCGCCCTCTCCGAGACTTATCAGCGGTCCAGCGAGATTCCCGGCGGCGTGAGCGAGCCGCCGCCGGATCGCTACCTCACCGGGTTGCTGAAGCCGCTTTCCGCCGAGCAGATGGCCTATGCGTGTGCCCAAGCCACCGGCCCGGTTTCCAAGGAGCCGGCGATGACGACTCCCGCCGCGAACGCCGCCGGGGTCGTGCCCGCGTTCCGCGGCATGTTCGGCGGCCAACCGGGACTGCCCGATTCCGGCGCGACCACCAACCTGGATCAGACCCTGTTCCTGAAGTTCGGCGGCACGATCCGTTCGATGATCGCCCCGCGTGGCGGCAGCCTCGCCGACCGCCTCGCGAAGTTGACCGATGCCGACAAGTTCGCCGAGGAGTTGTTCCTGAGCGTGTACTCGCGGTTGCCCGCGGCCGAGGAGAAGGCCGATGTCGCGGCCGCACTCAAAGCCGCCCCGGATCGGAACGCCGCGATCCAGGAACTGATTTGGTCGCTGCTCGCCTCCAGCGAGTTTCGCTTCAACCACTGAGAGCGCTTCGCTGAAGTCGGGAGAAGTGGCCCGCTCGGCCGCGTTGAGATGAAACGAGCCGGACGATTGAGGGAGGGATCGCGGTCCCGCCGCTCACTCGTCCGGCCCATCGGGTTTCACGTCTCAATCACTTGTCGGTGGCGTTGCCCTTGGCCATGACCTGCTTCCGCAGATAATCCAAGGCCGCCTTCAACTGCTTGTCCTTGGCTTCGTCCACTTGCAGTTTCTTGCCCGTGGCCGTGGGAATGATCTCCAAGTCCCGCATGAGCGTGTCCAACTCGTTCTGCTCCTCGCGGGTCAGTTTCACCTCGAAGCCCTTGTCCGGCGACACGCCCCACTCGGTGATGCTCTTGTCCTGCTCGGCGGCGAGTTTGTCGATGTTGCGGCCGGAGGGCGGGAAGTAGCGGGCGATGGTGAGCTTGATCTCGCCGCCGGTGTCCGAGAAGGGCAGCACGTCCTGCACGGAGCCCTTGCCGTAGCTGCGTTCGCCGATGATCACACCACGCTCGTGGTCCTGCACGCACGCCGAGACGATTTCGCTCGCGCTCGCGCTGGAACCGTTGATGAGCACGACCAAGTCGAAGGACTTGTCGCCCGGCTTCTCGCCGCGGTAGGGGCGGGCACGGCCCACGCGAGGCCGCACCTCCACGATCTTCTCCTTGCCCACGAACTGCTCGCAAATGTTCACGGCCGCGGTGAGGTATCCGCCGGGGTTGCCGCGAAGATCGAGCACGAGGCCGTTGAGCCCCTTCTTCTTGAGGTCCGCGATGGCCGCTCGCATCTCGCTGGCCGTGCTCTGCGTGAACTGCGTGAGCCGGATGTACCCGAGCTTGTTCTTCTCGTCGATCGTGAAGTCCCAGTCGGCGTTGGCGTCGCGCTTCACGCCAAGCACGGTTTCGACGTTGACCCAGTCCCGCTTCAGGTCGAACTTCAGTTCCTTGCCGCCGCGATCAATGACGAGCGTGATCGGGCTCTTCGGCTTCCCGGTGATGATGGCGATCGCGTCTTCCACCTTCATGTCTTTCGTGGAGAATTCCTTCTGGGCCGTCTCGGGGAGCGGCTCGCCGGAAACGCTGTCCACGGAACGAATCACGCGGGTGATGAGATCGCCGGCTTGGATGCCGCCTTCGTACGCGGGGCTGCCCTTGATCGGGCTCACCACGAGCAGCGCGTTGTGAACCGCGTCGCGACGGATCTGGATGCCCACGCCGGGGAAGCGGCCGCGAAGGGCACTTTGCATGCGGCGGACGGTTTCCTTGTCATAGTACACCGTGTACGGGTCGTTGAGGCTCGCCATCAGCATGAGGATGGCGATGTCCGCGTCCTTGTTGTCGTCCAGGTCCTCGCGCTTGCCGAGGCGGAGGCGGGAGTCGCGAAGCAGTTCGGCCCGCTTGCCTTCCGGAATCTCCTTGGCATTCTTCAAGGTCGCTTCGAGGTCGGCGGGAAGCGGCTCCTCGATGCGGCGGTAGAGCCCCTTGATGGCCGACGCAATCAGTTCGCTGCCGGCCGCTTCCTTGATGTACACGTCGGTCACGATCCCGGCGGCTTCCAAGACCTTGCGGGAGAAGGCGTCCGCGTCCTTCTCGGAGAGCTTCATCTCCTCCTTGATCTTGTCGCGGGCCGCGGTGAATTCTTCGAGCTTGATCCCGCCGTCGGCCAGTTTCTGGTAGTTCTTGCGGAGTTCCTGCAACGCCTTCAGCTTCGGCATGCGCGAGAGGAAGTTCACGCCTTCCTTCGCGATCTCCGCGTTCACCGCCCCGCCTTTGGCGAGGTCGTTGAACGCTTCGAGTCGCTTCGACGCCTTCGCGGTTTCGGCCGGGTTCTTGGTGATGACGAAGTGGCTGGTGCGCAAGCCGATGGGCACCGCCTGCGCTTCCTTCTCCTTGTCCGTCTTGCCGATGAGTCGGGCTTGGGCCGGCACCTCCTTCTCGAGGTACTTCACGAGTTCGTCGACGGTGACGACGCCGTCCGGTTCGTAGCCTTCGTTGTAAGGGGCCTTGTCGGCAGCCCCCTTGAGCGCGTCGATCACCGTGGAGGCGAAGAGGCCGCGATCCCCCTTGGCGATCGGATCGGAGGAGATGAACCCGCTGAGGATCATGATGCGGTCCTGCGGGCGAACGGCTTCTTCCTTCTCCTCGGAGCCGAAGATCAGGCCGTCCACGTCCGTCAGCGTGGGCTCGGCGACCTTCTCCATGCCGGGGTCGTAGCCCTTGTAGGCCACGTCCATCAGCAGGAGCACCTTCTGGGTGCGGGCCTTCTTGAAGGCCGCGTCCAAGTTGCCGAAGACGAGCCCGGTCTTCGCGCGGTCCTTGAACACGGTGTCCGGCGTGAGGAACACGGTCTTGTCCGCAGCGGTGGCGCCGCGGCCGAAGAACGCGAGCACGATCAGGTCGTCCTTGCCGGTGCTGGCCGTGGCCGTTTCGATGGCCTTGGCGACCGCCTCGTGCGTGGCGACCTCCCCGTGCCGCTTCTCATCCGCCTTCGAAGTGAACAGCTTGATGCGATCCGGCTTCACGTCGAAGTGCTTGCCGTCCGCGAGGAGGTCGTACAGGTCCTTGGCGTCGGCGTCCGCCGTCGGGCGGGGCTTGATGGCGGGGTCGCTGAACTCGCCGGCACCGACGATGACCACGTACGGTCCGGACTTGGCGGCCGGTTCGTCGGCACGCGCCGCGAAGGGGAATGCGATGAGGGCCAAAGCCGCCAACAGCGGCCGGACTCGCGATTTCATGAGGCAACCTTTCGAGCGGGCGAGCGGTTCGGCGGGACTTCTTCCCACGCGATACGACGCTTGTGCGTATTGTGACAAACCGCCCGAACCAGTCAATCGGATTTGGGTGGCTGCCGCGGCACAGCCCGCTGCGAGCGGGGCGAGTTGAAGTTCCCGTTGCGCTCCGAACGGGCGAGGACCGCCATCCGAGGATCGTATCGAGCAGCCCCGTATGATTTCGGTAGCCCGCACCTGCCGAAAGGAGTGACGTGAGGAAGGCGGACCCCTTCGCACCCGATCAATTCCGCTCCGGGGTCGAAGCGGCGGTGAAGACGCTCGGCCGCGGCTATCTCGCGTGCCCCGCGAACGGGGATCTCCGCAGGAGTCTGAACGACGGCACCTTCACGCCCGCGGATTATTACCGCGAATTGCTCCGTGTCGTGTATCGCCTGCTGTTCCTCTTTGTCGCCGAGGATCGCGAACGGCTCCTCATATCGGATGCACCGGCATACGCGAAGAACCGCTACCGCCGCCGGTATTCCACACAACGGCTGCGCCGCCTCGCCGGGCAGGCCTGCGGTGCGCCGCACACGGAACTCTCCGAATCGCTCGCACTCGTGATCGAGAAACTCGGCGGCTCCGGCGATCCGGCCCTCGCCCTGCCCGCGCTCGGCGGCCTTTTCGAGCCCACCCGCACGCCGAAACTCACGCCGTGTCGCCTCTCCGACACCGACCTTTTGGATGCCGTCCGCCATCTCTCCGTGATCACGGACGGTACCGCGCACCGCCCCCTGGACTTCGGCACTTTCGGGGCCGAGGAACTCGGCAACGCGTACGAATCGCTCCTCGATCTGCGCCCGGCCTTCGACCGCGAGTCCGGCGAGTTCGATCTCACAACCGCCGCCGGGAGCGAACGCAAGACCACCGGCAGCTACTACACGCCGGCTTCGCTCATCACCTGCCTCCTCGATGCCGTTCTCGACCCGGTGCTGGACGAAGCCGCGAAAGGGGAGAATCCCGAAGCCGCGATTCTGGACCTGCGTATCTGCGACCCGGCGTGCGGCTTCGGGCACTTCCTCATCGCGACGGCGAAGCGCATGGCGAAGCGGGTCGCCACCGTCCGCACGAACGAGGCCGAACCCGCGGCGGACGCCATCCAGTATGCTTTGCGTGACGTCGTCAGCCACTGCATCTACGGTGTGGACATCAATCCCGTGGCTGTCGAACTCTGCCAGGTCGCGTTGTGGCTGGAAGCGGGCGGACCGGGCTGGTCGCTTTCCTTTCTCGAACACCATATTCAGTGTGGCAACTCGCTCCTCGGTGCCACGCCCGAACTCCTCGCCGCCGGCATCCCGGACGCCGCCTTCGAACCCCGCGAGGGCGATGAACGGCCTCGCTGCGGCCGGCTCAAAAAACGGAACAGGCAGCATCGAAGGGGACGCGAGGCCGGGTCGCAATCGCAGATGAACCGGATGAGCGGACTCCTCGCAGACCTCTGGTGTGCGGCGTTCGTGTGGCCCAAACGCGACGAGGAGCCCGTGGCGCTCACCGATGCCGAGTTCTGCCGCGTGCAGGCGAATCCGGAGGACATCGAGCCGGGTGAACGCGAGGCCGCGAAGCGCATGGCCGAGCAGTACGGCTTCTTCCACTGGCACCTGCGCTTCGCCTCCGTGATGGCTCGCGGCGGCTTCGACGTGGTGCTGGGCAACCCGCCGTTCGTCAATGCGATCGAAGGCAAAAGTCGAGACAACCTGAAAAACATCTACCGCTACCTGCACCCCGATGTCGGGGGGACGGCCGATGTGAGTTACTTGTTCTTGGATCGTTCAACACACTTGATTCGCGAGAACGGCACCGTCGGCTTCATCCTTCCGCGGGCGGTGCTCAATGCCGCCCCGGTCGAAGCGCTGCGGCAACGGCTGACCGTCGGATCCTTGAAGCCGATCGCATTGTTGGCACCGGATTCCGCTCGCTACTTCCACGGAGCCGCGGTTTTCGTCTGCTTGGTCGCACTCGGCCATGGGCCCGGACGACAGTGTCATGTTTGCATCCAATCGGAGCCCGACACCGCAGGCTGGAAGTCCGGGACCGTGTCGAGGTCGAACTGGTGGGCGGAGGTGCAACGAATCGTCCACGGGAACAAGCTCGAGGCCACGGCGTCCGGTTCCATGCTCGGTTCGTTGTTCACCGTGGCCGCAAGCATGACGGCCGGCGATGCCTATGAGATTCGATCGCACGTTCGCGACGATGAGAATCCGCCGGGGCTTCGACTGGTCACCACCGGGCTGATCGAGCCGCGGGACTGCCTCTGGGGGCGGATTCCCTGCCGCTATTTGAAGTCCGACTACACCTTCCCCCGGGTGCCGTCGTTGCAAGCCTACACGGAAACCTTGAGGCGACGCCTGAGTCGCTCGGCCCGCCCGAAGATCGTCATTGCGGGGCTTTCCAGCCGAATCGAGTGTTTCCTCGACCGGAGCGGCGAGTATGTGGGGGCGGTTTCCACCTTCAGCGTCTTTCACGCGAAGGACGACTTGGAGATGTTGCACTGCTTGTGCGAATTCCTGCTGACGGATGAGGCCACCGAGCGGTTCCGCAATGAACTGGGCGGCAACGCCCTGGGTGGCGGCAACATCACCATGAGGAAGGACTTCTTGGAGCGGCTGCGACTTCCGAATCCCTTCCCCGCAAGCCGCCGTGGCACGGCATCCCAGTTCTGACGGGCCGGCGGACGATCATCGTACGCAGGCGAGGCCGTACAACAGAACCATGAAAATCGTCCGGCTCACGTCCGAAGTTCGCCGCATCCCGATCGCGGTTGCGGAGCGGATCCCGCTCACCGGCCCCAAGCCCGTCGCCACCGCGCTCGATCTGCTCCTCGTGCATCTCGAGACGGACGCGAAACTCGCCGGGCTCGGCTTCACGTATGCGAACGGGCCGGGTGCTGCGGCCGTACAGTCTCTCATTGAAACCGAGTTGTCACCGCTCGCGGTCGGGGAAGACCCGCGCGATACGGACCGGCTCTTCGCGAAGGCCGAAGCGAGGTTCCGATCCGTCGGGTTCGCCGGACTCGCCGCGCGACGTGGTCCGCCGTCGACATCGCCCTCTGGGATGTGAAGGCGAAGGCGGCCAGCGCCGCTCTTCCAACTGCTCGGAAACGCGAAGCCCGCGGCCCCGTTCTTCGTTTCGGACATCGCCACGCTTGGCCGCACCTCCGCCGAAGTCGTGAAACTCGCCAAGCCGCTTGTGAAGCAGGGCGCGATGGGCGTGCGGGTCGAAGTCGGTTCCGGCGACGTGCGGGCGGACGCGGATCGCGTGCGCGAGATCTCGGACGGGCTCGGTGAAGACGCCTCCGTGAGCGTGGCCGCGGACGGCCGCTTCGACCTCGGCACCGCCGAAGCCCTCACGCATTTCTTCGAGGACATCGGCATCGACTGGTTCGAAGACCCGATTCCGACCGCGGACGACATCGGCTACGCCAAGCTCGCGAGCCTCGCCGAGATTCCGATCGCGCTCGGGGCGGGCTTCGATTCGCGCGAACGGTTCTTCCGCATCATTCGTTCCGGCGTCGTCCGCACCGTTCGCCCGGATGTGTGCCGCATCGGCGGCATCACCCCGCTGTTGAAGATCGCCGCCGTCGCGGAAGCTTATCAGACTTCCGTGTCACCCGTGCGCATGACGGAGATCGGCGTGCAACTCGCCTGCGGCCTCGCGGTTGTGCCGCATGTCGATCAAGTGTCTTGGTTCAAGGATGTGTTCACCGGCGGACCGACGATTCAAGATGGGAAGATCGTTCCAAGCGGAGAACCAGGACACGGGTTGAAGTTGGCGAAGTAGCTCCAGCGGCGTATCATACGAGCTATTCTTGTGCTTCAGGGTTGAATGTGTGTACTGCGCCCCTCGGACTGGGCGCAAAAAGTGGCATGGAGAGTGGGGGGCTCGACCAACAACACCCTTGGAAAACCGAAGACGGCCTACCAGCACCGTCGTTCGGGTTTCCGTCTTGGGGGTAATGTTCTCCATCGGCAATCGGTTCGCACACGCACCAGTTACTTCGACGCGTTCGACTTCATCCGCGTCCGCAGCCCGGCCTCAAACTCCGCAGGAGTCCGATAGTCCAATGCCGAGTGGATCCGCTTCCGCATGTACACGTCCTCCAGGAACCGACGAATCCGACGACGCGCATCGGCCAGGTCCGCGTACTCCGTCAACGACACTTCATTCTCCTTCAGCGTCCGCATGAAGCGCTCGCAGGCTCCGTTCTGCATCGGCTTGCCCTTCGCCGACGTGCTGATCGCGATGCCGTGCTGCTCCAGCTTCTCCACGTAGCCCTTCGCCATGTACTGCACGCCGTGATCGCTGTGATGAACCTGCGGAGCATCGTGCTTCGCCAACGCGCGGTCCAGAGCCCGATGCGTCAAGGCCGACGACAGGTCGCGATCCAGCCACCAGCCCCAGATCCCCCGGCTGTGCAGGTCGATGATCACCGCCAAGTACACGAACTCGCGGCCCAAATCGATGTACGTGATGTCCGCGGCCCAGACGTCGTTGAGCGTCGCGATCGCCCGGCTTTTCACGAGGTTCGGCCAGTCGCCGTGGTTCGGGCAGTACTCCAGATCGCCACGAACCGACGCACCTGGATCACCAGGTTCTCCTTGCGCCCAGCCGCCGCACCCGCTTGGCATTCACGTCGAACCCGCGGCGACGCAGTTCGCCGCCGGATCATCGATAACCGTAGCTCGGGAACTCCGCCGCGATCTTCACCACCGTCGCCCGCACGCCGTCGTCCAGACTCGGAGTACGAGGTGTAGTAGAAACTGCTCCGTTCCATCTGAAGCAGGTCGCACAACAGTGGCGGCGAGAACTGGCCTGATGCTTCCGAACCAGACGCCGCTTGGCGTCGAGCGTCGGGAAGCATCGCCGAGCTTTTGCGGCGTCCAACTCCACGGCCTGACGGCCCACCAGTCGCTCCAGGTCGTCGAGACGCTGCTGCATCGCGTCGTCCGGCGTGGTGGACGAGAAGATGCAATGGGCCTGCTTGAGCAGTTGCTGCTTCCACCGGCTCACGACCGTGTCCGACAGCCGGTGCTGGCGGCACAACTCGGCCATCGTGCGGTCGCCACGCAACGCCGCGAGGGCGACCTTCGCCTTGAACTCCGGACTGAACTTCCGTGGCTTCGCCATGGGGCAACCTCTTCGACTTCAGGTTATCCCCACTCACCACCGCGCCCAGTTTTCAGGGCGCAGTACAGAGTACACACCCGCCGATGTACGGATGTGGGTTGTTACTCCCAAGTCAATCGGTGCGGTTGCGAGATCCTTTGGACGTTCAAAGTCGGTTGGCATCAATCCGACAATCACGTCCATTCCCCCATAGAACCTGAGAAATGCAACGCGGAGGCCGAATTGGTCCGTGTCGGTGAATTGATAAGCGGCAAGCCGCTGCTGGGAGCAAATCCAGACGTCTTCCAATAGCTCAACCACCCGGTAAATTTGCCGGACCCGATGTGATCGGAGGCGTACATCGAACCGTAACGAATCACGCCGAGGCCGCCATGGAATACCGCCCGCTCGGAAAGACCGGTTTGAACGTGTCGCTGCTCGCACAGGGCGGGGCGGCGTTCGGTCAGCAGTTCGGCCCCGTTTCCGCAGCAGAAGCCGCGGACTGCATCCACGCCGCCATCGATTCCGGCGTGAACCTCGTGGACACCGCCGCGTACTACGGCCGCGGGCTCGCGGAGGAGTTCCTCGGCAAGGCCCTCGCCGGAGGCTGGCGCGACCGCACGTACATCTGCACCAAGGCCTGCCGCCTCGGCGACCGCGAGTTCGACTTCACCCCCGAAGGCACCCGCAAGTGCTTCGAGGCCTCGCTCAAACGCCTCGGCACCGATCACGTGGACATCCTGCTCGCGCACGATATCGAATTCGCGGATGACTACGAGTACGTCTTCCACGAGACGGCGCACGTGCTCCATCAGTTGAAGAAAGAGGGCAAGGCGAGGTTCATCGGCATGTCGTGCTACCCGCTGCCCCTTTTGAAGCAGGCGATTGAACGCTGCAATCTGGACGCGGTGATCAGCTACGCCCACGGCAACCTGTACAACCAACGGCTGTTCACGGAACTGATGCCGATCGCGGAGAAGCACGGCGTGGGCGTGATGAACGCGAGCCCGTTGGCGATGGGGTTGCTTACGAAGCACGGCCCGCAGCCGTGGTTCCCGGGGCCGAAGGCCGTGGTCGATGCCTGCCGCACGGCCGTGGAGTTGTGCAACGCCCGCGGCGCATCGATCGAGGCGCTCGGCATGCAGTTCTGCTATTCGCAACCGGGCGTGGCCAGCGTGCTCACCGGTGCCGCCCGCCGTTCCGAGTTCGAGGCGAACCTCAAGGCCATGTCCACACCGATGGACCAAACGCTTCTCACGGACGTGCTGAAGATCCTGGAACCGGTGAAGGACGTCGTCTGGAGCAGCGGCAACTGGAAGGTCTGAAGCCGTTACACGCCCTTGGTCTGGTCGCGCAGCTCGCCTTTGGGCAGGTTCGGCGTGCTCTTCAGGATGCGGGTCATGTTCTGCTTGTAGGCCTCGACTCCGGGCTGGCCGTACGGATTGGTTCCCATCAAGCGGCCTTCCACCACCGTGGCCAGCATCAGCATCTGCATCAGTTGGCCGATCGCGTGTTCGTTGATGGCCGGGAGCACGATGTCCGCCACGGGGCGGGCCGCGTTTTCGTAGGCCTCGTTCGCGCCTTTGAACGCGGCGTCCTGGAGGTCCGGGAAGCCGCGCCGCGAGAACTGGTTCAAGTCGTCCTCGTTCCGATCCGCCATGCCGATCATCACCGGCGGGTGCTTCGGCTGCTTCACCACGATGTTGTTGATCACTTTGTCCCGCGTGCCGTCCTGGTGCTGCTGCCCGCGGCTGTGCAGGTCGCGGCTCTGCACCACGGTGAGCGGGGTGGCCCCGCGGCCGCACTTGCCCAGCGATTCCGAGAGAAGCTGGTCGTACCACCAGCCCAGGGATTCGAGCTTCTTCGACCACACCGCGGTCACGCGGGTCGTCTTCTTCTGTTCTTCCGTCAGCAGGTGGTTCACGGCGGCGTACTGCAGCACCGGGTTGCGGTCGAACGGTTCCTCGAGGAATCGCTTGGTCATGGCCGCGGCTCCCATGAGCAAGGCCCGCACGTCCAGCCCCATGATCGCGGCAGGCAGCAGGCCGACAGGCGTGAACACGCTGAAGCGGCCGCCGATGTCGTCCGGAATGGTCAGGATGTCGTCGTCGTGGTGGCCTTCGGCGCGACACAGGTCGCGGAGTTTGCCCTTCGGGCCGGTGATCGGTGCGATGGCGTAGCGGAGCATGTCCGACTTCGGACCGTAGTAGCGCGCCGCTTCCGCCTTTACTGCTCGGTACGCCGCTGCGGTCTCCATCGTGCCGCCGGACTTGCTGGCCACCACCACGGCCCACCGTTCCTCCATGAGGTCCGGTTCCACGCAGGTGTTGTCCAGCAGCTCGAAGAATTCCTGGAGCGTGTCGTTGTCCAAGGAGTTGCCTTCGAAGTAGATGCGGGGCTTGCCCATGCGCATCTTGGCGGGCATCTCGTTGTGGAAGGTGTGGCACAGCGAATCGAACAGGGCCTTGGCCCCGAGGTGGCTGCCCCCGATGCCGAGCACGACCACGCGGTCGAAGTTCTCCTTGACGCGGTTGGCGACACGCATCACTTTGCCGAGTTCGGAGCCGTCCTGCTTGCGGCGGAAGGCGTCCAGCGTCTTTTGCGGCAGGTCGATGAATCCGGCGTGGATCGGCTGGTCCTTCGCGGGAACGCTTTGAAGTTCGCGTTCGCTCGCCACCCGGCCCCGTACCTGCATCGCCACCGGCTTGATCGCATCGAGCCGCTCGGGCGAAAGGAAGTGCTGCGATTGGAGTTCCGCCAGCGGCGACCAGCTTTCCGCCGGACGCACGATCAACCGTTGGAACTGGTAATCGACATTCTCATCGGGCAGTTGCATGGCATGCTCCCGGGACCGCGCCGGGCTATCCACTGCAAGAACGGCCATATCCGCGGGCTCCGTATCGGGCGGTGCGCGAAACACCGGACGGAAGAACATAGAACACGAATTGAGGCGAAACCGCAGAATTGGCGCGATTCGCGACTGAGACGGGATGGCATTGCGAGGCGTTCCACCGCCGGGCTAGGATGCGTCCTTCGCACCCGGCATGGACCGCCTCGCATGAGTGCCGCACAACCGCTCCCCGCCGCTCCCGCGGCCGACGCTCTTAGCAAGACGCTGGTCGCCGGTCTCTGCTCGGGCTTCCCGCACGCGGTCGCCATGCGGCTGTGGACGGGCGATACCGTTCACTACGGCTGCGGCTCGCCCGTGTTCACGCTGGTCCTCAATCACCCTGGCGCGCTTCGGGCCATGCTCTGGCCCAAGGACAGACTTTCCACCGGCGAATCGTACATCTTCAACGACTACGACGTCGAAGGCGACATGATCGCGTTCGCAGGTTGGCTCGGCCACCTGTTCGAGCGCATGAAACGCCCCGGCATCGAGAACGTGAAGATCGCATGGGATCTCGCCGGCCTCCCGGATCGCAAGAATCCGCGCGATCCGCGGCGCATCGTGACGCCGACATCCGGCTCGCACCAAGGCGACCGCGAGCGCGACGCCATTTCCTACTCGTACGACTTGCCGGGCGGGTACTACCGGCTGTTTCTCGATCCGAACATGCAGTACACGTGCGGCTACTTCACGAAGCCGGACGCCACGCTCGAGGAAGCTCAACTCGGCAAGATGAATCATGTCTGCCGGAAGCTGCGGTTGAAGCCCGGCGAACGCCTGCTGGACATCGGCTGCGGCTGGGGCGGGTTGATCCTTCACGCAGCGAAGCACTACGGCGTGCACGCCACCGGCATCACGCTGGCCGCGGAACAGGCCGAGTGGGCCCGCAAGGCGGTTGCGGATGCCGGGCTGGAAGACCGCGTGCAAGTGGTGCTCTCGGACTATCGCGACTTCAAGCGGCGGGGCGAGTTCGACAAGGCGGTGAGCGTCGGTATGGGGGAAGCGATCCGACCGGAAAACCTGATCGGGTATATGGCCGGCGTTCACGATAATCTGCGTCCGGGCGGCAGCTTCCTCTACCACGTCATCACGCTGAAATCGAACACCGCGTTCCCGGTCTGGACGGACTTCTCGGACAAGTACGTGTTCCCGAACGGCCGGCTGCACACGCTCGCAGACGGAATTCGCACTGCCGGCGCGGCCGGATTCGAAGTCCGCGACGTGGAGAACATCCGCGAACACTATTCGCTCACGCTGGCGAACTGGGTGCGCCGCTTGGAAGCCCGCAAGGCGGACGCGATCCGCATGACAGACGAGATCACCTACCGCATCTACCGGCTGTACATGGCGGCCGCGACCATCGGCTTCGACAGCGGCGTCTACGAACTGATGCAGACGCTCTTCACGCGGCCGGATCGCGGGCGTGCCGGCCTGCCGCTCACCCGCGACGATTGGTACGGGATTTGACAGAACCCGCGATCCCTTCGACAATGGCTTTCCCGACTCGCCCGCCGCCGCAGGACACATCCTTCCATCATGCTGTTGCGCAGCCTGCTTCCGCTCTTGCTCCTCGCGTCCACCGCGGCCGCAACGGACGACGATCTCTTCGAGAAGTCCGTGCGGCCGGTGCTCGTGGAGAAATGCCTCGGCTGCCACGCCAAGGCGAAAGCCAAGGGCGGGCTGCGGCTCGACTCGCGGGACGGAATGCTGCAAGGCGGCGACAGCGGGGCGGCCGTGGTCCCCGGCAAAGCCAAGGACAGCCTGCTGATCCAGGCGCTGAATCACGCCGGCGATGTGAAGATGCCGCCCTCGGGGAAGTTGCCCGAACGGGAGATCGCAGCGATCGCCGAGTGGGTGAACCGCGGGGCGCCATGGCCGAAGGACGCGGCACTCGCGGCGCCGGATGCGATCGCCGCCGCGGCTGCGAAACACTGGGCGTTCCAACCGGTCAAACGACCCGCCGGCGCAAATTCGATCGACGGCTTCATCCGGAAAGCGCTGAGCGACAATGGGCTGTCACTCTCGCCGCGGGCGGACAAGCGCACACTCATTCGCCGAGCTGCGTTCGATCTCCACGGCTTGCCGCCGACCCCGGCCGAGATCAACACGTTCCTTCAGGACGATTCACCGAACGCCTACGAGAAGTTGCTCGACCGGTTGCTTGCGTCGCCGCGGTACGGTGAACGGCAGGCCCGGCACTGGCTCGACGTCGCCCGTTACGCGGACAACAAGGGCTACGTCTTCTTCGAAGGGAAAGAGTATCCGTGGGCGTGGACCTACCGCGATTACGTGATCGAAGCCTTCAATTCGGACCTCCCGTTCGACCGCTTCGTGCACGAGCAGCTCGCCGCGGACCAGATCGAGAACGCGGATCCGAAATCACTCGCCGCCCTCGGGTTCCTGACCGTCGGCGGGCACTTCATGAACAACACGCACGACATCCTCGACGACCGCATCGACACGGTGACGCGCGGGTTGCTCGGGCTGACGGTGACGTGCGCCCGCTGCCATGACCACAAGTTCGATCCGATCCCCGCAGCGGATTACTACTCGCTGTACGGTGTCTTCCGCAGCGCGACCGAGCCGATGGTGCCGCCCGTGTGGGGGGCCGAGAAAGAGACCGGCGAGCAGCAGATGTACGACGCCGAGTTGAAGATCCGCGAGAAGAAACTCGTGGGCTTCGTGACGGCGAAGCACGCGGGGTTGGTGAACGGGGCCCGTACGCGGATTGCGGAGTACCTGCTCGCGGCACACGCCGCCCGCAATGCCCCGCCCGCGGACGACTTCATGCTCCTCGCCGACCCCGGCGACTTGAACCCGAGCATGATCACCCGCTTCCGACAGCACTTGGACGACACGCGGAAGAAGAAAGATCCCGTGTGGGTTCACTGGCACGCGTATTCGGATCACGACTTCGCCAAGGGCGAGTTGAAGATCGAGGGCGGGAACCGACTGATCCGCGAAGGCCTTCACCGCTCCGCCGAAGCATGAAGGAGGTCGCGGAGTATACGAAGGCGTTTGCTGCGGTGCCCGCGAACCCGAAGCCCGCCGAGAATCCGGCGCTTGATGGGCTTCACCGCGTGCTCTACGGGCCGGCTTCACCCTGCGACGCACCGCTCGCACTGGACTGGGGCTTCCTGTCGCTCTTTCCGGATCGCGCGACGCAGGGCGAGTATCAGAAGTGGCTGCGCGAACTGGAAACATGGCTGGCCAAGGGCCCTCCAGGGTCGATGTCGCTCGTTGATACGCGGTATCCGTACGAGCCTCGCGTGTTCGAGCGCGGAAACCCCGGCCGCCCTGGCGAAGCCGTGCCGCGGCAGATGCCGAAGATTGCGAACGCCGACCGCAAGCCGTTCACCCAAGGCAGCGGGCGGCTCGAACTCGCCAAGCAGATCGCGTCCAAGAGCAACCCGCTGACGGCTCGCGTCTTCGTGAACCGCGTCTGGATGCAGCACTTCGGCAAGCCGCTCGTCGGCACTCCGGGGGATTTCGGCCTTCGCAGCGACCCGCCGACGCACCCGGAGCTGCTCGATTGGCTTGCGGCGGAGTTCATGGAGGGATGGCACATCAAGCGGTTGCACAAATCCATCATGATGGCCGACGCGTACACCCAGCAGAGCTTGGACCGGCCCGAGGCGGTGACGAAGGATTCCGAGAATCGGCTGCTATGGAAGCAGAACCGCCGCCGGCTCGAGTTCGAGGCCCTGCACGATTCGCTGCTCGCGACTTCGGGCGGGCTCGTCAATCAGATCGGCGGGCGGCCCGTGCCGCTGCCCGCGGCCAACCGCCGGGCCGTGTACGGCTATGTGGACCGGCTCGAGTTCCCGAGCCTGCTCACGACCTTCGACGTGCCCAACCCCGCGGGCAGCACTCCGCAGCGGACCGCGACGACGGTCGCGCCGCAGTCGCTGTTCCTGATGAATGGCCCGTTCGCGCGGACGGCGGCGAAGCGACTCGCGGCCGCCACCGAAAAGGAGAAGGAACCGGCGAAGCGGATCGACTCACTCTTTCTCACTCTGCTCGGCCGGCGGCCTGATGCCGACGAACGCGCCTTGTCGATCGCGTTCACTGCGAAGGGGCCGGAACGCTGGACCGACTTCATTCACGGCCTCATGATGAGCAACGAATTCCTGTTCGTGGACTGAGGATGTTGGGCTCCACCCATGCGATTTTCGCGTCGAGATGCTTGTTGATGTTGCCGATGTAGACCGTGGTGAAGATGCGGTAGATCGCGAGGATGATAAACCCGGCGACGAGCATCCAGATCAGCACCGAGGCGACCTTTGTGAGGATTCCGAGCAACCGGCGGGCCTGGTCTTCGTGAACCTCGGCTTGGATGGAGCACATCTCCGGGATGCGGCCGCTCTCCTCGGCGACGGCGAGCGCGCTCTGGAACGCCGGCGTGAAAAGACGCGTGGTCTTGAACGCCTCGTGAATCGAGTTGCCCCGCTTCAACCACGCGATCGCCACCGGCGAAGCGGATCGAAATGCCGAGTTGTCGGTCGCAGCGAACGCGAGTTGGATCGACTTGAGCACGGAGAGCCGCGTGTCGAGCATGAGCTTGAGCGCGATGCAGAGACGCGTCATGGCGAAGGCCCGAGCACACGGGCCGATCATCGGCATGCGGAACAGCACGCGTTGGAGGAATGGCAGCTTCGTCATGGCGAAGCGGGCGAGCAGCGAGAGAAGGACGATCGCCGCAATGCCGCCCGCGATCGCGAGAAGAAATGTCTTCGCGCCGTCCGCGCCGGTGAGCCCGAGTCCGAGTGCGTCCACCGGACCGGACTGTGCGTCCTGCACGGGGATGTACCCGAGGATCACGATCAGTCCGGCGATGATCAGCACGGCGGCGGTAAACTGTACGAGCGGCCAACTTACGCCGCCCCAGAACTCGCGTCGGAACTTCTGCTGGGCGAGGTAATATCGCTCGAGCTCGCCCATCACTTCCGGAAGATTGCCCGATTCTTCGCCGACGGCCGCGAGCGAGACGAACATCCGCGGGAACGCGGAGCCCTGCTTCTCCAGCGCCTCTTGAAACGACCATCCGGCACTGAGCGAATCGGCGATCCGCCCGCACACGCCGCGGATCGCGGACGTGCCTTCACGCGCCAGAAGCCGCATTGCGTCGCGCAGCGTCAGCCCGCTGGCCAACGAGTAACGCAACGCGCGGCAGAGCTCGATCAAGCTCGCGGTGCCGAGCCGGTTCCACACGATCATGCGGGTGCCCTGTCAGTTGCGAAGGTGTTCGGCCGGGAGCACGCGAAGCACTTCCTCGACGGTGGTCTCGCCGCGGGCCACCTTGCGTGCGGCGGTGCGGCGGAACTCGATCATGCCCTCGGCCACCGCTTGGCGGCGGATCGCGGGCACGCCGCCGCCGGCGTCGATGAGTTCGCGAATCGCCGCGGTCGCGGGCAGGATCTCGAACACGGCGGTGCGGCCCGAGTAACCGCCGGTGTGGCATGCGTCGCAGCCCCGCGCTTCGCACGCTTCACTCACCGATTCCGCCTCCAGCCATGCTCGCTGCCAGTCGCGGAGGTTCGCTTCGGCCACCGGCCGCTTCACCATGCACGACGGACACAACGTCCGCAGCAACCGCTGCGACACGACGCCGAGCAAGGCGTTCGAGAGCAGGTTCGGATGCACCCCGAGCCGCAACAAGCTGTGCACAGCGGCCGCCGCGATCGGCGCATGCAAGGTCGAGAGCACCAAGTGGCCGCTCCCCGCCGCCCGCACCGCGGTTTGCGCCGTCTCGGGATCGCGGATTTCGCCGATCATGATGACGTCCGGCGCTTGCCGCAACAACATCTCAAACGTCAAATCCAGGGCCGGGTTCACCTGCGATTGCCGGATGCCGATGATCGAGTACTCGATGGGGTCTTCGATGGTGTTGATCTTCGCTTCAGGCGTGTTCAACTCCGCGAGTGCGGCGTAGAGCGTCGTGCTCTTGCCGCTCTCGGTGGGGCCGGCGACGAGCAGCAGCCCGCTCGGATTCGCGAGCAGTTCGCGGAATTGCGAGGCATGGTCCGACTCCAGTCCGAGTTGATCCAGCGAGAGCAGGCTCATGTCCTGATCGAGGATGCGGATCGTGCAATCTTCTCCGTGAAGCGTCGGGATCGTGTTCACGCGGAGATCGAGAGCGTGTTTCCCGGACCGTTCGTAGAGCCACCGTCCGTCCATCGGGCGGCGGCGTTCCGAGAAGTTCATGTTCGCGGCGGTCTTGATGAACGAGAGGCAGCGGCGGCCGAAATCCACGGGGAGCCGGCCGAGCGTGCGGATCATGCCCAAGTGGCGGATGCACGCAGCGCAGCCGTCTTCGTTGGCGAAGAGAAAGAGATCACTTGCCCGTAACGCGGAGGCGTGCTCGACAAGAGCGGCAACAGTGTCGCCAGGCTCGCGAGTGAGGGATTCAAACTTGAGCGGAATGGCGGTCACGTCGGGCTCCGACCCTTGGGAAAGGTCGGAGGAACATTATTCGCCGCATTCGTGCTTCGCGTGAAGGCTTCGCGTAATTCGCAAGAGAGTCACCGCTTCACGCGCAGCCCTTGGCCTTGCAGCACCGCGTCCACTTCATCCTTCGCGATCCACGGCAAGTCGCCGGGGATGGTGTGCTTCAAAGCCCCAAGCGCGGCTCCATAGTCGATGCCCGCCTTGAGGTCGCCGTCGAGCAGGCCATGGATCAGTCCGGAGGCGAGAGCGTCGCCCGCGCCCAGACGGTCCACGATTTCCACTTCGTGCCACGCGGATTCGACCGTTTCGCCGTTCTGCCAGCCGACGGCGGCGAACTTGTTCTTCCACACGAGGTCCGCCTCGCGGCGGGTGCCGACCACGATCTTCACGCCGAACCTCGCTGCCAGCTTTTCAGCCACTTCGGCGAAGCCCCGACCGGTGATTTGGAACAGATGCTCGGCGTCCGCCTCGCTCGCGATCAGCACGTCGCACAGCGGCAAGATGGAAGACATGACGCGGGCCGCCTCTTCGCGGCTCCACAGTTTCGAGCGGTAGTTCAGATCGATGCTCGTGGTCAGCTTCGCGGCCTTGGCGTGTGTCAGGGCTTCGAGCACGCTTTCGGCCGCACTTGCGCTGAGGGCCGCCGTGATCCCGGTGACGTGGAACCACTTCGAGCCGGCGAGGATCGAAGGCCAATCGAACATCCCGGGTCGCACCCGCGCGATGGACGAATCCTTGCGGTCGTACACGATGGAACTCGCACGCGGGGCCGCGCCGAACTCCAGGAAGTAGAGCCCGCACCGGCCGTCATCCGCAAATTGGACGTGGGAATCACTCACCCCGATCTCGCGGACACGATTGGCGACGAGTTTGCCGAGCGGATTGTCCGGCAACCGCGAGACCCACGCCGCGGAGCGGCCGAGCCGCACAAGCCCGGCCGCCGTGTTGAGTTCCGCCCCACCGACCTCCAGGTCCAGCGAACGGGCCTGTTCCAGCCTTTGGAAGTGCGGCGGCGCAAGCCGCACCATCACTTCGCCGAAAGCGATCACGTCGTGTGCCATGCAAGGCATTAAACGGAATTCCGGGGAGTCGGAACTTCCCTTGCCAGCACCTCAGGTGCGGAGCGATACTTGGCGGCCACATTCCTCCCGGGAGTCGCTCATGTTCAAGTTCTTCGAAGAGTTCAAGAAGTTCATCATGCGCGGCAACGTGATCGACCTCGCCATCGGCGTGGTGATCGGGGCCGCGTTCGCCAAGATCATCGACGCACTTGTGGCGGACATCTTCATGCCCGTGATCGGGCTCGCCACCGGCGGCTTCGACATCACCGGCCAAAGCCTGACGCTGCACGGCGACGCCAAGTTGCTCTGGGGTCACTTCCTGCAGATGGTCATCAACTTCGTCATCATCGGCTTCTGCCTCTTCCTGGTGGTGAAGGGCATGAACGTGCTGCAATCCCGGATGCAGAAGGCGGAGGACGCGAAGCCCGCGCCGGAGCCGACCGCGAGCGAAAAGCTGTTGATGGAGATCCGCGACCTGCTCAAGTCGAAGGCGTGACTCAGCGGCCGACGTGGGAGGCGATGGAGCGGTAGGCGGCGGGCTTGGCCGCCGGTTCACTGCGGAATCCGGCCCGGATCACAAGCACGCGCTGCCGCGGCTCGCCCTTCGCGTCCACGCAGAAGAGAGTCGACCCGAGCGAGCGCGAGTCGCCTTCGTCGGTTGCGGGCCAACCGATCACGAGATAATCGCCGGGGTCGAGCGACACATCAAAACCGAGCGACGCATAGCGTTCGTGCGGCACTTCCGATTGCAGGGTGAAGCCGGTCGCGTCGGAGGCCGGACGGATGTAATCCTGCCGTTCGCCGTGCTGCACCTGCGGTTCGACGCGCACCTTCACGCGGCCGTCGTCCGCGAGTTGCGGACGGATGCTGAAACCACCGTGCACCGCGGTAAGTTTTTTGGTCTCGGGCTCGCCCACGAGATCGGCCCGCACGCAGAACTGGCAACTTTCCACGGGGCCGACGGTGGGCACGACCGTCTCTTCGCGTGAGCCGAACGTGTGGGCTTGCGGGCTCACCGCTCCTTCGCCGGACTCCAGCATTCGGAGGAATTCCGGGGGCAGGTTGCCGCCGATCACGGCGACGCGGAGCCCGTTCTCCTCGAGCAGCACGCGGGTTTGGGCGGGGATGGCGGCTGCGTCCCGCGTCCAGATGTCGCGGTTCAGGAGCGGATCGCCGAGCGGTCGTTCGAAGAGGACGGATTCGGCGTGGAGGCCCGGTGCGGATTCGAGGTCGAGGACGTTGCCGAAGGCGTTGCCGAAGCCTCCGACCGGCCGGCTGGCGGCGATGCGGATCGGCGGTTCGGACTTGCGTTGGAGGAATGCGAATGGATCGTGTGCGCAGCCGGCCGCGGCCACGCACAGCATCACCGCCCATGCTCCCCCCGCACGGCGCATCGCGCGCACCTTCCCTGGTTGCCCGGATGCCGGGAAATAGCGGGACTTCGCGGCCCGGTCAAGCGAAATGAGCCGTGCGTTGGCCTTGACCCCCCGTTTCAGCGCGGGCTACCATCTGTGCCTTCACCAGTGCGCGCACGGAAGCCGAGCACCATGCCGACGATTCACAAGCCGTTTTTGCTCAAGCTGATCATTGCGGTCCTCGCGTTCGCCGGGTTGCTCGTCGGCGGGCACACGCTCCAGGCCCGTCGCATTCCCGAAGGCCTGTTGCGCCAATCGGAACGGGCGAACGACGCGGGCAAGACCGATCGCGCCATCCACTACCTCCGCCATTACCTCGAGTTCGAACCCGAAGACGCTAACGCCCTCGAGAAACTGGCAGACTTGCTCCGCCGCCGCGACCCGACGTACCGCGGCTACACGGACTTCGTCTTCATTTCGGAGAAAGTGCTGCGGATCGACGCGGATCGTCACGATGTTCGCCGCGAAGTGCTCGCCTCGTGCCTCAAGATGGGCCGCTACTCGGACGCGGTGATTCATGCCGAGTATCTCCTGGAACGGTTCCCGAACGATGCCGGGTTGTGGCAGCAACTCGGTGCCGCACAATCGGCGTTGAACCAATTGGCGGACGCCCGCACCGCCTTCGAGACCGCGCTGAAGCACTCCCCGGACGATCTCGCCGCCTACCAACGTCTCGCCCAACTCATGTGGAAGAGCCAGAACCGACCGGCCGAGGCGCGGCAGGTGCTCGACCGCATGGTGAAGGCGATGCCGATGGACCCGCTCGCGTACTACACGCGGGCCAAGTTCGAATCGTACCTCGCGGACGAATCACTGCAGCGAGGACAGGCCGCCAGCCTCGAATCGGCCAAGAGCGATCTGCATCGCGTGCTCGAACTCGATCCGGAAAACGCGGACGCGTCGCTCTTGCTCGCCGAAATCTGCCAGAAGAACCGCGACGTGCCCGGCGCCCACGCGATCCTTCGCGACGCGGCCGGCCTGTACCCGAAGGACATCCGCCTCATCCGGAGCCTCGCGTGGCTGGAACTGATTCGCGGCAACGTGCCGGCCGCGCTGGCCGCTCTCGAAGAGGGCCTGAAGTACTCGCCGGACGGGTTCGACCTTCTCGTTCCGCTCACCGATCTGCTCGTACAGCAGGGCGACGCGGTCCGCTCGAACGAAATTCTCGAGCGTCTCAAGGCCCGCAAGGCTCCCGAAGCGCAGGTGAAGTACCTGCAGGCCCGCGTTCTGATGCGCGACAAGAAGTGGACCGATGCCATCGCCATGCTCGAGACGCTGCGTACGGACACGCTCAAGCTGCCGACTCTCGAAGCGCAGTTGAACCTGCTTTTGGCCATGTGCTTCGAGCGGATCGCGGACCCGGATTCGCAGGAGAAGGCACTCAAGCGCATCACGAGCACGGACCCGAACAACGTGAACGGCCGTGTCGCGCTCGCCACGCTGTACCAGAACATGGGGCGCTTCGATGATGCGATCCGCGAGTTCGACGCAGCGGCGCAGTCGCCGTTCGCCGCGGGCTCGGTTCACGCTTCGCTCATCCGCCAGAAGATCGCAAAGTTCCGCCTCACGGGCGCGTCGGTCGGCGAGTGGGCGAAGCTCGAGCAGACCGCGGCTGCCGCGGCGGCGAAGTTCGGGCCGGTGTCGTCCGAAGCGATCGTGCTGCGGGCCGAGGTGTTCGCCGCACAAGAGAAACACACGGATGCGATCCGGTTGCTGCGTGCGGAGGCGGCCCGCCGCCCCGGCGACACGCGGCTCTGGGCGTCGCTCGCCCATACCACGGCCGCCGCGATGGGAACGGCCGCCGGTCTGATCGTGATGGATGAAGCGCAGGCGGCCGCGGGAGATGGCGCGGAGATCCGCCTCGCCCGCGCCGCACTCTACGCCCGCGAACCCGGCCGCTTTCGCCCCGTGGCCCCGCTCGCGGACGCAATCGACACGTGGGCCGAAGCGGACCAGATGCGGTTGCTGTACGGCCTCGCGGAACTCTTCGAACAGGTGGACGACAAGCCGCGGTTTGTGGCCACATTGCGGCGGCTCGTGGCTCACCGCCCGAAGGACGTCGACTTGTGGCAACGGCTGTACGCGGCCGCCTTGGATGCCGGGGACGGGACGATCGCCCCCGAGGCTCGCGTCGCGATTCTCCGACTGGCCGGCGACGACACGCCGGACGTGATCCTGTCCAACGCCGCGACTCGCAACGACCCGCAGATGATGGCCACGCTGATTGCGGCGTTCACCTCGAACCCGATTTCTTCGGACGCGTGCCTCGCGATCGCGAAGTGCAAGTTCGCGGCGAACGATGTGCCCGAGGCACTGCGGCTCACCGAACGCGCCGCGATCTTGGAACCCACTCGTTTCGAACCGGCGAGAGCGGGCGTGGTGCTGCTCTGCTCGACGGGCGCGGAAGAACGAGCGATGCGGTATGTGGCGAAGCTCGCCGCCGATCCACGCTGGGCGGGAGATCCGTTCCGCCGGCTCGTTCAATCGTGTATCGAGTCGCTGCCGCCGGAGACGGGCGCCCGCATCGTCGCGATGTGCAAGCCGTTCGTGGAACGGGATGCGGCCGGCCGCGGCTGGCTCGCGGCAGCATTGACCACCGTCGGTCGTAGAGCTGATGCGGAGGCGGTTCTGGAAAGCGCCGTGAAGCTTCCCATGGCCACGGCGGACGATTGGTTCCGCCTCGCACTGAGCACGTCGGCCGTGGATGAGACGATGAAGGCCGCGAAGGAGCGGTTGCTGCCGCAGGTGTGGTTCTCACTCGCAGCCGCGTTTCAAGAAACGGCGACGGGTAAGAACTGGAAGCCGGTGTTCACGGATGCGGCGGACAAGCGGGCCTTCGCCCAGGCCCGTCTTGCCGCCAAGCTCTCGCGTTCGGCTCGCGGCGAAGCCGCGAGCGTGCTGGACGAGTTCCTCGCGGAGAAAGACCTGTCCGCAGCCGACGCCGGCTGGGCGCGGCGGAACCTCGCCATGATCCTCGCCATCGGCGGCACCGCGGACGACCGCACCCGCGCGATGTCGCTGCTGAAACAATCCGAGGACGACGGTGCGACTCCGGATGATCTTCGCGCCACGGCCGGCGTGCTGACGAACCTCGCGAAATACCTCGACGGTGAGGACCGCAAGGCGGTGCTCACGCGGGCCGCGGCCGCGCTGGAAACCGTGTACGCGGCCAGCCAGTCGCCGAAAGATCTGTTCAACCTCGCGCAGCTTCACCGCGTGGCCGGTAACCGCAAGGCCAGCCGCGAGAAGCTGAACGCACTGCTTCGCACCGACGCCCAGAACATGTACTACCTCACGGCCGCGCTCGAAGAACTGACCGAGGATCGCAACCTCGCGGCGGGGGCGGCGTTCGCCGAGCGGCTGACCTCGAAGTTCGCGGGCGAGTTCCGCGCGGTTGCGGCGGTGTGCCGATTCGAGTGCCGCGCCGGCCGCGCGGAACGCGCGCTCGCGTTGGCCGAAGGTTACGCCGGCGCGGCGGATTCGGCGGCGGGTGATTACCTGGCCCGCGCCGCCCGCACGGCCGAGCTTCTCGATGAACTCGTGCGTTCGGCGGAGGTGCGAAACACCGAAGCGGCCAAGAAAATGATTGCGGCCGCGCTCGAACGCTACGCCGCACTCGTGCCCACGCGGCCGGAAGCGATCGTTGGCATCGCGGGGTTGCTCGGTGCGGACGGCCGCATCGCCGAGGCCATCGAGCAAGTGGACCGCCACTCGCGGTTCCTGCCGGTTCGTGTGAAGGCGCTCGCCGGGCTCGCCGCACTGCGTTCCGGCGGGGCCACCGAGCGGCAGTACTCCCAAGTGCGGGTGTGGCTCGACGACGCCCTCCGGGGCGATCCCGCTTCCGTTCCCTTGATGCTGAACGACGCGGAGTTCCGCACGCTTCAGAACGACTACGCCGGGGCCGCGGCCGTGTACGAATCCGTGTTGAAGCGCGAGCCGCGGAACGTGGTCGCGCTCAACAACCTCGCTTGGATCCATGCGGCCGATCCGACCGCAGCGTCGAAGTCTCTCGACCTTTTGGAGCGGGCGGTGCGGGAAGCCGGACTCACGGGCGAACTGCTGGACACGCGGGCCCGCGCTCGCATCACGCTCAAACAACTCGCCGCGGCCGACCGCGACCTCGCGGAAGCGATGACGCAAGAGGCCACCGCGCTGCGATGGTTCCATCGCTCAATCCTGCGGCAGGCCGAGGGCGAACGCGAGGAAGCGGTCGCGGCCTTCCGCGAAGCCGTGAAACGCGGCTTGGACGTGAAACGCATCCACCCGGCGGACCTGCCCGCGTACCGCGTGCTGGAGGCGGACGGCCGCCGCAGCTCGCGCTGATTCAGGCAGGGTCAGAATCGGATTAAACCGCAAGCTTTTCTTCACCGGGCGAACTGGCTTTTCCCGCAACGCCGTTCTAGGTTCAACCCGAACAGTCGCGTTTACCGTCGTCCCGACCCCTCGCACCGCGACTGTTGCCGCCTCGGCGGCGGACGGCCCTTCAACCCGGGGGCCGAACCCGCGCGACCGGTTCCGGCGGCGGAATCCGAATTGCCGTTGCAATCGGATCGGCCCCGCACGACACTGTGTGCTTTCGCATGGAGCGCCAATTTGCGCCTTCGGCTGGATTCGCGGCTGCGATCCGGCTAAAGGCTCCGCGCCCGACGACTCGCGCCCAGACTCGTGACGGTTGGCCACCTCAAGACACGGGACGTTCAGGTGACCACGATGGGAACCCGGTTCTCGCGCATTCTCCGCTCGATTCGCCGCACCGCTTCCGCATCTCCGGTTTGCCGCACACCGGCGCCGAACTGCCGCGGGCCGCGACTGAAACTGGAACAACTCGAAGACCGCGAAGTGCCCGCGGTCGTGATCAACGTCGATTACACCTACGACTACACCGGGATGTTCAACGACGCGAATCGCCGCGCCGTGCTGCAATCCGCGGTGAACGAGATTGCGAACAACCTCTCCGCGAACCTCCCAGCCATCGCGCCGAGCGGTTCGAACCAGTGGTCCATCAGCTTCTACAACCCCGGCACTGGCGGGCAGACGACGATCAACAACCCGACACTCGCGGCGAATACGTTGACGCTGTACGTCGGTGCCCGACCGATCGGCGGGTCCGAGGCCGGCTTCGGCGGATCCGGCGGCTACTCCGCCTCCGGCAGCCAGACATGGCTGAACACGCTCGCCTCGCGCGGCCCCGGCGGCAGTCTTCTCTGGGGCGGCAGCATCACCTTCGACAGCAACACGAACTGGTTCTTCAGCACGAACCTCGCGGGCATCGGCACTTACCAAGTGGATTTTTACTCCATCGCAGTGCATGAGCTTGGCCACGTGCTCGGCATCGGCACCTCCAACCGCTGGTTCAGCCAATCCAGTGGCGGCTACTTCTATGGTCCCACCGCCCAGCAGTGGTACGGCGGCCCTGTGCCCTTGAGCCCGGATGGCGCGCACTGGCGGGAAGGCATCACGAGCGCGGGCAAACTCGTCTCGCTCGATCCCTCCATCATGACGGGAACCCGGGTCTCGTTCACGAACTTGGATTATGCGGGGCTCGCGGACATGGGTTGGTCCGTGGGGCCGCCTTCGAGCCCGCCTCCGGCGGTGTCGCCGCCTCCCGTCTCGCCACCACCGGTGAGCCCGCCGCCGGTGAGCCCGCCGCCGCCGCCTCCGGCTGCAGTCGCTCCGGTTCCCGTGAACAGCTCGCTGTTGAATATGGTGAACGGCCAGACGCGGCTCGTCGCGCTCACCGGGACCACGGACGGCATGGCGCAGATCTTCTCGCAAGCTACGGACGGCACGCTCACCGCCGCCGGCCCGCGCTTCCAACCGTTCTCCGGCTTCAGCGGCATCGTGCGTTCCACCATCGCGGACTTCAACGGTGACGGCAAAGCCGACTTCGCGTTCGCCACCGGGGCCGGCACCTCGGGCACCGTCCGCATCATCAACGGAGCCACGGGCACGGACCTCGTCTCGTCCACCAGCGTGTTCAACGGCTTCAGTGGCGGGTTGTTCCTCGCTGCGGGCGATGTGGACCGGGACGGCAAGGCCGAACTCGCCGTCTCGGCCGATGTCGGCGGCGGCCCCCGCGTCGGCATCATGAAGGTGGTGAACAACTCGCTGCGGCCGACAGTGGACTTCATCGCGTTCGGCACGCCGGACTTCCGCGGCGGTTCGCGCGTCGCACTCGCCGACGTGAACAAGGACGGTGCCGCGGACCTCATGGTCGGAGCCGGCGTCGGCGGCGGCCCCCGCGTCTCGGTGTACGACGGCACCAGCCTGTTCACCACGCAGAACCGCCTGATGCCGGACTTCTTCGCACTGGATCCGAACCTCCGCAGCGGTGTGTTCGTCACTGCGGCGGATGTGAACGGCGACGGCTACGCGGATCTGCTCTACAGCACGGGCAACACCGGCGGCCCGCGCGTCCGCGTGGTCAGCGGCTACCTGCTGGTCAGCACGCCGGGCGTGAATGTGGCGAACATGCCCGCCTTGGCGGACTTCTACGCCCTCGATTCGAAGGACCGCAACGGCCTGCGACTCACGACGAAGGACTTGGACGGCGACGGCCGCGCGGAACTGATCGTGGCCAGCGGCGCGAAGGATTTCCCCTCGCTCCGCGTGATCCCCCTCGGCCAGATGAACAACTCGGTGTCCACGCCGCTGCAAAACCCGTTCGGCGATCCCACCACCATCGACGGCATCTACTTGGGTTGAAACTGGAGAGCCCCTTGGCGTCCCAGGTTCGGATACAAGCCGGCCTGTTGGAGCGGACGCCAAGGGGTGTCTCGCGTCAGTTGTCGTTGACGATCCCGTAATACTCCTTCATGTGATCGTCCGCCGTCACCACACCATCCGGGTGCAGCGAGACGGAGCCGACGAACTTGGCCCGGTCTCGCGTCGCCGTCCCGCCGTTTTTCGTGACCACGAATACCACGCACTTGCGGCCGTAGACCTTTTCCGGCGTGTTCGCCTGATCGTCCGCGAAGTGCACCGGAGGGTCGGTGAGCGAGCGACCGACCATTGTGCAGCGGCGACCGATGCCGAAGACGACATAGGTCTCGCCCGCAGGAAGATTCATCCGAGTGATCGCCGCCGTTCCCAACACGGCCACGTTGCCGCCGGCGGCGAGCACGCGCGCCGCCCCGTAGGGATTAAACGTCGGGTCGGCCGTCGCATCATTCAGATCCCAGACGTTCACGATTCCCGCATTCGTCAGGGCCGTGGCGGTGCCGGCCGTCAGTGCCGCGAAGTTCAGTTCCGTGCTCCCTCCCACCGGATTCATGCCATCGGTTGGCAGCTTCGCAAATAGAGCCGTGGAACCGGTCCCCATCAACGAATCGAACTGATCCGGGTACTGGAAGTATGTGGCTTCATGCACCTGGATCGCTTTGGTGAGTTCGCTGTCGTTGGTCGCACCGGACGCGGTATGCGTCCGGCCGATCAGACTTGGAAAGAGCGGGATCAGGATGCCGGCGAGGCCGACGAGAATGACGAGGACCACGATCAGTTCCATCAGGGTGAGGGCGCGACGGCGCTGTGGGACGCGGGACATGCAATGCACCTCATGAAGTCGGAACGACATCCGCCGGACATCGGCGGGCAGCCGTTAACACGGTTATACGAAATAAAAACGACTTGTATCAAGAGGTTAGACTTGGTATATCTAGGTTTCTTCAGTGTCTGCAACAGCACTCTTGATCGAGTGGTAACGGCCCGTTAGGGCCCAAACAAAGGAGGAATCCGATGAGCGCGACGCATAGTCACGCCGGACACGATCACTCGCACGGGCCGGACTGCGGCCACCTCGGCATCAAGCACGAGGGGCACACCGATTACCTGCATGATGGCCATCTGCATCATGTCGAGGCGGATGGAACGGTGACCGAGCACAACCTGCCCGTGACGGCCGCCAATCCGGACGGATGCACTCCCAACCATGCTTGCGACGGCCACGCCGCCGGGCACGTTCATGGCGAAGGGTGCGGGCACGAACCTGTTCCGCACGGCGACCACACTGATTATCTGGTGGATGGCCACCTGCACCACCCGCACGGAACCCACTGCGACGATCACGGCAAAGTCGAAGTCGCCTAGGCTTGCATGCGAGGCGTTACGGTAGGACAAACACTTTGACATGCATTGTCCGCCGGGCGAAACCGTGGGGCACCGTGCCGCCGGGCACAAACACCGCCGGTTGACGTGGACCGCGGCTACTCCCGTCGGAGACATCCGGACTGAAACGGGTGGTCCGGCCGTTGGAGAGGAACGAAATGGAAATCGAATTTGATGCGACCCGTCCGTGACCCTCATCGAACGGGTTTCCCGTACTCGCCGCGCATGAATCCGCTGTCCGCGGGCGGCGAGTACTTCACATCCAAGTCCGGCGTTTCGAGCCGCTTCCCTTTCACGCGCGCTTCCAAGACCGAGTCGAGAATGCCGCTCGTGAGCAACGTGCGTTCCACTGGGTACGGCGGCTTCCCGGTGTTCACGAACGTCGCGGCGTGACCCGCAAGCGCCTCCAGGAACGCCGCTCCCGGCGGCGGCGGCAACAGGAACAGGCAGGACTCCGGCTTCGCCTTCCCGCCGATCTTCGCTGCAAACGTTTCATCCGCGACGTGGCCGTCCAGTTGCAGCACGGTGGACTTCAGCCCGTCGCGATACTCGATGTGGAACGCGATCGGGCCGGGGATGAAGTTGCCCCACGTGCTCGGCCGCTGGAAGCGGCGGCAGTTCGCACGGATGTCCCCCGCGTTGCGCGACGGGCTGCGCCCGATCGCGTGTTCGAGCAAGTCCCACGACCAGAGTCCGTCGTCCGCCGCCTTCCACACCGCATCGCCCTGCAACGCCGTGACGGCCTTCACGCCCTGTTGCGAGTCGGATTTGAATCGGCGTTCCACCATGCACTGCAAAGCTTCCAGCGCGTGGATGCCGTAGATCTCCAACTCGCCGCGCGAAGCGAGCACCGCGTCCTCGATCTTCGAACCAAGCGGCAGCTCCAACTCCGGCCGCCGCCAAGTGACGGGCAAGCTGGAACCGGCCATCAGCGGGAAGTTCATCTTCTTCGCCGTGGCCACCATCTCGGCGGCCTTGGTGCGGTCGTAGCTGAGGTGCTTGTCGCAGAACACGGGCACGGTGCGGCCGGACTTCTCGAACACTTTCACGATTTGCTGAAAGTACTCGTGCCGCGGGTACAGTTTCTGGCCCTTCGGGTTGTACGGGTAGTCGCCGTGCTCGCAGATCAGCAGCACGCCGTCCACCGCGAGTTTGCCGGTACCCAGTGTGAGCGCGTCTTCGATGGTCTCGGCGAGACGGAAGCCGTGTTCCTTTGCGAGGTCGCGGCTGAGGTCGTTCTTGTGCTGCTCGACGTACACCGACGCGACGCCGTGTTCCGGGAAATGATGCTCGTCGCCCGTCATGTAGCCGTCGAGGAAGCGGCCGGCGATGTGGTAGGCGTGCGAGAGATACCAGTACACCGAGCACACGACGGCGATCTGTTTCTCGGGTTTCTTGGTGCGTTTCGGCGGGCGGGTGCGGAGTGAATCGCCGCGTGCGGTGGAAGCGAGACCGGCGAACGCGGCGGAAGCGAAGAACGAACGGCGGGTGGCGAGCATAAGACGGGCTCCGGTCGGCGGATGAAACTGATGATATTCCCGCCGACCGGCGCGGTCACTTCACCCTGTCGCGGTCGATGAATCCATCTCGAACCCGAAAGGGCCGCGGTCAGGACTTCCGAAGTGTTTCGGGCGGCCTGATAAGATGATCGCGAGCCGGATCCGAGGGTGCGTTGTGTTCTCCAAGCGATGGTGGCTTCGCGCCGCAATTGGCCTCGTCCTCCTCGCCGGAGTCGCGGTTTCGTCCGCGCTGTGGGAACGGTTCCGCACCGGTGACCACGGACAGCGCGAAACCACGGTCGCACTCGCCGAAGCGGATGCCACCGACCCGGATTGGAAGTGGGACGCGCTCAACGCCAAGCGGCCGCGGCCGCCGGAGGGCCGCAACGGAGCCGACCTCGTTCCGCAGGTGAAGTCCAAACTCCCGAAAGATTGGGGGAAGAGGCTCAACGGCGAGTGGGATCTCACACGCGACCTGCCGGTGAACACACGATATCCGGACGAGGTGCTCGCCGAGGCGAAGAAGGAGTGCGAGGCGGCGAAGGACGCGATCGCCGTCGCACGCATGATGAAGGACCGGCCCTTCGGGCTGCGCATCCTCGTGCTTTCACCGAACGTGATCGACACGCGGTTGCCCGATACGCAGGACACGCGGCAACTCGTCGCCCTGCTGAGGTGGTCGCAGATTCTCGCGGTTGAAACCGGGGACAAGCAACTGGCTGTGGACGATCTCCTCGCCATGCTCAACGTCTCGCGGTCGCTCGGCGACGAGACGTTCATGATCTCGCAACTCGTGCGGATCGCGTGCCGCACCATCGCGTCGCGTTCCGTGGAATGGACGCTGGCCCACACCGAGCTGCCCGCAGAGCGTCTGCCCGAACTTCAGAACGCGTGGGCTGCCGACGCGGAAGAACCGCTCCTGCTGTACGCGCTCCGAGGCGAGCGCGCCGCGATGGACGTGCTGATGGAGAACCTCCAGACCGGCAGGGCCGATCCCGCGACATGGGCCGAGATCGGCGACGCCCACCGCGGGCCGCTCGGACAACTCGCCTGGTGGTACTACCGCGGGCGGAACCTGCCCGGCGACCGCGCCCGCATCCTGGCCACGTTCAACACCATGATCGAAGTCGCCCGCAAGCCGATCGACGAGCAACCGGCCGCGGCCGCGAAGTTCTCTCAAATCGAGTTCGACGACGAACACCGGCTGCACAAGCTGCTCTTCCCCGCGGTGGAAAAGGTGGCGGCGGCCACGTGGCGCAGCGCGGCGGAAATGCGATGTGCGATCGCCGGAATCGCTTGCGAGCGATACCGCATGAAGACGGGCCGCTGGCCCGCCTCGCTGGCCTCGCTCGTGCCGGACCACCTGCCAGCGGTACCGATCGATCCGTTCGACAAACAACCGCTGCGATTCAAGAAGTTGCCGGACGGCGTCCTAATCTACACGGTCGGCACGGATCGGAACGACGACGGCGGCGACCTCCGCCGAGCGGACAATCCCGGCGGCAAGGACGAAGGCTTCCGCCTGTGGGACGTGAAGGAACGCCGCAAACCCGCGCCGGAGAAGCCGCCCGAACCCAAGCTCGATCCGTAAACTTTCATTGCCGCTCCGACCTCACACTGGTGAACCGTGCCCGCCGGACCCGACATCATCCTCACGCTGAAGGTGCTCGTCACCGCGGTCACGATCCTGCTCGCCGCATCGGTCGTCGCCTTGGTGCTGGGCCAGCCGCGGTGGCACGGCCGCATCAACACCGTCTTCTTCGCGCTCACGATGGCGACGGTGCTCGGCTTCGAACTGCTCCTGCAGTTCGTGGATGTGAAGTCCGCGTTCGACGACGCGACGCGGGAATCGTTGAGGGTGCATCTCCGCTTCGCCGTGCCGTCCGCACTTCTTTTGCCAGCGATGCTGTTCACCGGCCGCACGCGGCGGAAGACCCTGCACCTGGCCCTTTCCGTGCTCTTCACCGCGTGCTGGATCGGCACGTTCGTCACCGGCGTGTTCTTCCTGCCGCACGAGTGATTCGGACCATGAATCGATTCCTGACACCGACGGTGTTGTTGGTCGCCGCAATCTCCCGCGCCGGTGCCGAGGAGCCGCGCGAAGTCGAGTTCAAGGCCGAGATCGACGGGACCGTGCAGAAGTACGTGGAGATCGTGCCGAAAGGCTGGACGAAGGAGAAGCCCGGCGACGTATTGATCGCGTTGCACGGGCACGGGTCGGACCGCTGGCAATACATCCGTGCGGAACGCGGCGAGTGCAAGGCCGCCCGCGACTTCGCCACCGCGCATGGCATGCTGCTCGTCTCGCCGGATTATCGCGCCACCACGTCGTGGATGGGGCCGAAGGCGGAGGCGGACACGGTGCAACTCATCGGCGACCTCCGCAAGCGGTACTCGGTGGGCAAGGTCTACCTGGCCGGCGGGTCCATGGGCGGAACATCCGCGTTGATCTTCGCCGCCCTGCACCCCGACCTGATCGCCGGCGTCAGTTCGCAGAACGGGACCGCGAACATGCTGGAGTACAAGGCGTTCCAAGAGGCGATCGCGGCCTCCTACGGCGGCGACAAGGAGAAGGCCCGCGCCGAGTACACGAAGCGAAGCCCCGAACTCGTGCCCGAGAAGTTCACGATGCCGGTGGCTTGCACCGTCGGCGGCAAAGACAAGATCGTGCCGCCGGACAGTGTCCGCCGGTTGGTGGAGGCGATGCGGAAGCAGGAGAAGGCGGAAGTGCTGTTGATCGACCGCCCGGACGGCGGGCACGCCACGGATTACGCGGACACGATGAAGGCGCTGGAGTTCATCCGGGAGAAGTCCCTCGCGCGGCCCAAGAAGTGATCATTTCCCGTATTCGTCCTGCCATTCCTCGTACCACGCCATCTGGATCGCTTCGAGGATTTTCTCGTTCGATGCGTCCGGCTTGCCCTCGAAGCCTTCCACGTTCATCACATACTTGTGCAGGTCCGTGAAGCGAACGGTGAGCGGGTTCAGCGAGTCGTATTGCTCGAAAAGCTTCTCGCCGATGTCGCGGGAATCGGTCCAGGTCATGATGCGTCTCCTCGGAGCGATTCTTCGGTGGTGCCGGACAGTGATCGCTTCACGACCTCGTTCATGAGGATCGTGGCCAGCGGGTTCGTGGCGTTCGCAAAGGCGTTGATCGCGGCTTGCAGTGCGTTCACATCCGAGCCGGCCATGGCGGAGCGCAGGGAAGCCGCTGCGGAATCGATGGCGGTTCGCTGCTCCGCACTCAACGCGTGGCCTGCCTGCGACATCGCCTTCTCCGTGTGGCGCAGGTCAGCTTCGCCTTTGTTCTTCAACTCGATGAATCGCCGCTGGGCGAAGTCGTCCGCCGCGTGGGCGATGCTTTCATTCACCAGTTGTTCGACTTCGTCGCCGCTGAGCCCGTGTGCCGGTTGAACCGTCACTTGGGCCTGCGCCCCGCTGCGGAGTTCCTTCGCGCTCACCGTGAGCAGGCCGTTCTGATCCACGAGGAACGTCACGTCCACCTGGGCGAACTGCGCCGGCATCGGCGGGATGCCGCCGAGCTTGAACGTGCCGAGCAACCGGCAATCTTTCGTGAGTTCGCGCTCGCCCTGGAAGATGTTCAGCACGATGGCGGTCTGATTGTCCGCGAACGTGGTGTAGCGGGTGGTGGCGCGGCAGGGCACGGTGCTGTTGCGGTGGATCACTTTGTCCACGACGCCGCCGAGCGTCTCGATGCCGAGCGAGAGCGGCACCACGTCCAGAAGCAGCACATCGCGGCGGTTGCCGGCGAGGATGTCCGCCTGCACGGCCGCGCCGAGTGCCACGACTTCGTCCGGGTTCAACTCCGTGTGCGGCGGCTTGCCGAAGAGTTCTTCCACGCGGCGGCGCACGAGGGGCACGCGCGTCGAACCGCCGACCATCACCACTTCATCGACTTGCTTCACGGCGAGCCCGGCATCCTTGATCGCGGCGCGGCACTTCGCCAAGCTGCGCTCGACAAGTTGCTCGATGAGCGATTCGAACTGCGCACGTGTGATCCCGAGCGGGGGGCGTGAGCCCCCCGTGTCCAATGACATCGACGCAGATTCGTTCGAAGACAATGCGATCTTCGCCTTTTCGGCCGCGTCGCGAAGTTGCTGCAGGATCGCGGGGCTCTTCGCGTCCAATCCCCACTCGCGGGCCGCCAGTTGCATCAAGGCCTGGTCGAAGTCGTCGCCGCCGAGGTGCGTGTCGCCGTTGGTGGAGAGCACTTGGAAGACGCCGTCCGACAGCTTGAGTACGGAGCAATCGAAGGTGCCGCCGCCGAGATCGTACACGACGACGATGCCGTTCTTCTTGCGGTCCAGCCCGTAGGCCAACGCTGCGGCCGTGGGCTCGTTCACGATGCGGAGCACATCCAGGCCCGCGATGCGGCCCGCGTCGCGCGTCGCCTGCCGCTGCGAATCGTCGAAGTACGCGGGCACCGTGATCACGGCCTTGGTCGGGTCGCCGGCACGCTTGCGCACCTCGCGCAGGATCATCGCGGAGAGTTCTTCCGGCGTATGCTCGCGACCGGCGATGTTCACGCGGAGCACCTTGCGGCCGCCATCCATCTCACGTTCGACGATCTGATGCGGGATGAACTCGCGATCGCGTTCGAGGTCCGCGAGGGTGCGACCCATGAGCCGCTTCACGCTGAAGATCGTGTGCTCGGGATCGGAGAGGGCGCGATCGCGGGCCGCCGTGCCGACCAGCACCGTGCCGTCGTCGTGGAAGCTGATCGCGCTCGGGATGAGGGCGACTCCGTGCTCATCGCGCACGGCCGCCGGCCGGCCATTCTCGACGTATGCCGCGAGGCTGAACGTGGTGCCCAGATCGATGCCGACAACAGAAGGATTCGCCATGTCATGATTAATGTATGGCCGCATGCGCGAGAGGGCGGCGGGCCCGGTAGGTCTGCTTGAGACAGGAGCGATTCCGTATTCTGGTTGGGACGGTGCAGCCCCCTCCCCAAACCCCTCCGCGAAGCGGAGAGGGGCTTTGAATCGAACTCCCCTCCCCGTTTCGGGGAGGGGCCGGGGGAGGGGTCCTGCAGGCGTGTGGTGAACTCCTCATGAGCGAGGCGGCGAAATCGATCGAGCAACTACGCGGACGGCTGGACCCGTTCTACACCGCCGTCGAAAGCGTGCTCATCGGCCAACGCAAGCTCGTGGACCGTTTGCTCATCGGCCTCCTCACCGACGGCCATATCCTGCTCGAAGGCGTGCCCGGCCTCGCCAAGACACTCGCAGTTCGCACCGTCGCCGCGGCATTGCACCTGAAGTTTCAGCGCATCCAGTTCACACCCGATCTGCTGCCTGCGGACGTAATCGGCACGCAGATCTACAACCCGCGCACCGGCGAGTTCACCGTGAAGCACGGCCCGGTGTTCGCCAATGTCGTGCTCGCGGACGAGATCAATCGCGCCCCCGCCAAGGTGCAGAGCGCCCTGCTTGAAGCGATGGCCGAACGACAAGTCACGATCGGCGAGAGTTCGCACGCCTTGCCCCGCCCCTTCTTCGTGCTCGCGACGCAGAACCCGATCGAGCAGGAAGGCACCTACCCGCTGCCGGAAGCGCAAGTGGATCGCTTCATGCTGAAGGTGCTGATCGATTATCCGAACCGCACCGACGAACTCACCGTGCTCGACCGCATGGGCGGGCTGAATGCAGGCGTGGACATCGCACCGGTGCTCGAAGCGGGTGAACTGGAGCAACTCCGCCATGCGGTGGACAGAGTGTATGTGGATGCGAAGGTGAAGGGGTATCTTGTCGATGTGATCCGCGCCACACGCCATCCCGCGGAATACGGGCTGGACATGGCGGGCCTGATTCAGTTAGGAGCGAGCACGCGCGGCGTGATCGCCCTGCATCGCGCCGCCAAGGGCCATGCATTCCTCGCCGGCCGCGGCTACGCGACGCCGGAAGACGTGAAGATGATGGCCCCGGACGTGCTGCGGCACCGCCTCGTGATTTCCTTCGAGGCCGAAGCCGAGGATCTTCGCCCTGATCAACTGGTGAAGCAGGTGCTTGACCGGCTTCCGGTTCCCTGATTTGTAGGGCGGGTCGAGGCTTTGCGAGGCCCGCCGCGGGGGCCGGTCGCCCCGGGGGGCCCCCCAAAGCCTCGGCCCGCCCTACGGGAAACACATGCAACAAGTCCTGTTCAACATCCCGTTCCTGAAGGGCGTCTGGATCTTCCCGCCGGACGGCATCCCCGTATACGGGTTCGGGGCGATGCTGTTCGTCACGTTCATCGTGTGTACCGCGTGGGCCACGCGGCGCGGCAAGGCCGTGGGCCTGCCCGGCGAAAAAATCCAGGACATGGTGATCTGGATATTCGTGTCCGGGATCATCGGTGCCCGCGTGCTGTACATGATCCAGTACTCGCACCAGTTCCCGAACAAGGACATCGTCTCGCTCGCCGGTGCGTTTTTCCAGATCTGGAAGGGCGGCATCATCTTTTACGGCTCGGCACTCGGCGGCGTGATCGGCTTCCTCATCTTCCGCAAAGTGGTGCTCAGCAAGTTCGACGTCTCGGTGTGGCAACTCGCCGACGCGATGGCACCGGTGCTCGCGCTCGGGCTCGCCATCGGCCGCATCGGCTGCTACCTGAACGGCTGCTGCTGGGGGCAGGTTGCGATCGAAGACACCGCACCCGTGCCGCTCGGCGGAGCGCACTACCCGCTGCTCCCGGCCCACTGCCGGGACGACATCGTGCGCAATTCCGGACTGCAAACCTCCACGGGCTTCACGCTCGTGCCGCGGGACCGCGGCGCGGTCGCGAACGATCCGCGTTCCGTCGTCCAATTCGTGGAAAAGGATTCGCCCGCGGAGAAGGCCGGCCTCAAACCGGGGGACCGCATCACGGGCGTGAACGGGAAGCCGAACGCGGTGATCCTGCAAGTGGTCGGTTCGGGTGAAGCGTTGAATCGTGCGTGGGAGGAACTTCGCAAGCAACCCGGTGCCAGCGAAGACGGCGCACCCGAGAACGGTGTCGCCTTCGACAATCCGAAAGACTACGAACGTGCAGCGGCGGTTGTGGATCGCGGCGGCGTCACGCTCGTGGATTCGGACCGCCTCGCGGAACTGGTTCGGGATTGGCCGCGCGGTCAGCATGAACTCGTTCTCACGGTGCTCCGCGAGGGCCAGGAGACGTCCTTGGCTCCGTTCACGCCGCGCAGCGTGAGCCTGTACCCGACGCAACTTTACGAAACGGTCAGCATGATCCTGCTGATCCTGCTGCTCGTGGCGTACTACCCGTTCCGCCGCCACGACGGGCAATTGATGGTGCTGTGCATGGTCGGCTACTCCATCCACCGCTTCATCGACGAATCGCTTCGGATCGAGCCGGCCATCGGCCTCGGCCTCACTCTCTCGCAGTGGGGCAGCGTGGTGATCTTCACGGCGGCGACCTGCATCGAGCTTTGGCTCCGCAAAACGATGCCGTCGCGCTGGGCGGTCACTCCGACACTTCCGACCAATCGGTGATGTCGATCTCGTCCGCCCGCGGCGTGCGGGTCACGCGGTGAACCACATACCGGCCCGAGCGGAATACCACGGCCTGGTTCCACGGGAATCGCTCCCGCTCGCGCGGCGGCAGCCACGCGGGCACCCCTTCGCCCGCTTGCGCCTTCATCGGGTCGCGCGTCATCCGCAGCAGGTCGCTCACCACGTATCGCTGCGGACTGCGGATCACTTCGTTGCGGATTTCGTCCACCTTGCCGCGCAGCGGGAAGACTGTGCCGTAATGCATGTATCGCGTCGAGGGTTCGAGACCGAGCGAAAGATACAGCGGATGCGTGGTGTCGTGCCAACAGGTGAGTTCGCGATCGCCGAGCGGCGGGTCCACGGTGCGGAGATAGTTCTCCACATCCCGAAGTTGCTCCCAGTTCGTGCCCCACGGCGTGTCGGTGAAGCGGCCGAGGCGGTCGCGAAGTTCGGGCGAGCCGCACTCGTGAAAGCAACGCGGCCATTCTTCCAATGCCGGGCGGCCCCACACCACGAACCAGATCAGGAACGGGAAGCCGACGGACCAGCCGCGGCTCGCGAGCACCGCGAACCCGAGCAGCAGCACCGGAACCTGAACGTAGTCGAACGGCTTCTGCAACAACACGGCTTGAACGAGCCAACCCAGGTACAAGGCCGCGAGAGGCGACCGGCGGCGCACATCGCACACGGCCGCGGGCACCGCCGCCAAGTGAACGAGGCCCCACGGCAGGAAGCACGTCACCGTGTACTTCATCTTGAACGGCAGCGTCTGCCAGATGCCGTCCTGCACGTACTCCGGGTTCCAACGGGTGAACACGTCGAGGAAGTGGGGCCACGCTCCGGTTTGAACGAGCCAAGCGACACCGAGAATTCCGGCGATCGCGCCGCCGAGCAGCACTCCACCGAGATCGCGCCACCGATTCGTGCGGCAATCGGTGAACCACACCGCGGCGGCCGGGATCAGCACATGCGGCTTGAACCAGACGGCGACGCCCCAGAGGAATCCTTGAGCAATCGTGCCGCGGTTTCGGGCACTCGCCCACGTGGCGGCCGCGGCCGGGAGCAGCATCCACGCGTCCCGCTGGCAGTGATTGAACTCGGAGGTGAACGGATACCACATCGCAACCGCGGCGGCGAACCACGCCGCCCGTTGCCCGGCCAGTTTGGCAAGGATTGCCACGCTGCTCGCCACAATCAACAGGTCGAACGCCCGCAGTGTGACGAAACTCCACCCGAAGACGGAGCGGATCGCCGCCATCGTCCAATCGATGCCGGGGAGATTGGTGTCGAAGAGATCGCGGTAGTGGACGCCGCCGCGGAGGATGTTCCGCGCCGCGAGATCGTGCAAGGTCACATCGTTCCAGGGCGGCAGGCACAGGAATTGCGGAATGCCGGCAGCCAAGGCCAAGGCGGTGATCAGCCACCCGAGCGAGGACGAACGCCAGACGGCGAGGCGGCTCCACGGCATCCCCGGATTTTATTCGCGAATTTCCCCGAGTGCGGTTGCAAGTCCCTTTCCGCCGCTTTACCATCGGCGGTGGGAAGGATTCGCCGCAACTCGCCCTCGCAACCGGGATGCACTCGCAACCCTCTCTTGCCGTTCGGCAATCCGACTTGGCGATACACGAACGTAACGCCCGATGCGTCTTGTGCGTCTCGCTGCACGAGGAGCCTTCAAAGGAGTGACGCGATGACTGCTCTGGTTCCGAATCCGTCCGCTGAACCCGCCGACGCGCTCACGACGAGCCCGCTGCCCCAGTTGCGACGCCTCGTCGTCACGGTGAGCGAGCAGGAAGTGGTGATCACCGGGCGGGTGCCGAGCTTCTACTTCAAACAACTTGCACAGGAGACGCTGAAGCCGAGTCTCGGCCTGCGCCGCCTGAGGAACCGAGTTGAAGTCTGCACGATGGGTTGAACGCGGCCGAGCCGGAAACAACAGGGGACGGCGCGACTGGATCGCGACGCCCCCATCGATCCCCGGACAGTCGCCTGGCCGTGGAATCGGACTCGATCAACGGTTCTTCTTCGTCTTGGCGGTGTCCTTTCCGTAACCGAAGTCGACGAGGACATCGCCCTCGTTCAGCCCGGCGTAGAACTTGTCGTTGCCGGCTCCGCCTCGCATCGTGTCCTTGCCCTTGCCGCCGTCGAGTTCATCGTTGCCGTCGCCGCCGTCGAGATAGTCGTCGCCGTCTCCGCCGGTAAGGTGGTCGTTGCCATCCCCGCCATAGATCGCGGCATCGACGCTCACTCCGGACAGTTCGATCTCGTCGTTGCCGTCGTAGCCGACAGCGATGATGCTCGAAACGGACGCGACCGGGAACTTCACCTCTAACTTCCCGATTTCGACTTCGATCTGGTCGCCGCACTCCTTCTCGATGTCGATGTGGTCGTTCTTCGAGGTGCCGAGAACAACGAGCGTGCCCGGGGTGGCGGGTGTCGCGGGGGTGATGGCTGCGGCGTCGTAGCCGAGACCGACAATGGCCCCGGTCTTCATCAGCAGCAACTGGCCGCCCTCGACCAGCGCCGGGTTGGCATTCGGATAGTGAGCCTGCACGTCGAGCAGGTATGTGCCCTCCCCGAGAATGCTCGAGACATCGATCACACCCGAGGATTCCTCATCTTGGGTCGGGAGGCTGTTGCTGCCGGCCACATACGGGTTCGTGAACAGTGCGGGATTGTGCTGGGCCAGCTCGACCAAGGCGCCGGAGGTGATGTCGTACATCCAGACCTTGCCGATCCGGGGATTGTTGCCGACGTCCTCCTGCAGAACGATCTGTCCGCTGCCGTTGACCGTGATGTTGTCGAACATGCGGGCGACGCCTTGGCCGTTGACGAGCACTTCGATCTTCCCGCCGAGCGTCGGATTTGTGATGTCCGTAAACCGCAGGCGGAAGAGCTGGGAGTTGGTCGTCGCGCTCGCGGTGGTGACGAAGTAGTAGTCGGTGGGAGTGCTCGGATCCCAGGCGCCGTCTTCGGGACGGTTGAAGGAAGTTCCAGTGCCGGCCGCCACCAGGCTGAATGTCCCGTCGCCGTTGTTCTTGATCGAGTAGGCGGTGCCGTTGGTGAGTCCCGCCTTCTGAATCTCGTTGCCCGTCGCTTGTTTCGTCCCGACGTAGGCGAACACATTGTTGTTGCCACCGTCCGAGTTGGCCATGACGAGGGTCGTGTCGCCGGAGGCGGGATTGGCGAGGAGGTTTTCCCAGCCGTCGAGGCCGAATTTGGGCAGTGTGTAGCTCGTGCCGTTGTTCGGTCCCGTGACGACGTGTGCGAGCGCGCGGCCGAAGGCGCCATTCTCTTCCCCGTTCAGGAAGATGCGTTCCGTCGTGCCCAGGCCGGTTGCCGAATTGTAGAAGGCTGCGAGGGCCGGCAGGTCCGCGGAGCAGAGGCGGATCAGGTTGAGCGCGGAGCCGGTGATTGGGGCGAACGTGTTCCCGTCCAGCAGCGTCTGGATTTGGTCGCCGCCGCCGATCACGGCCAAGTCGGATTTGCGGATGATCACTCGATCGACGAACGACCCGGCGGGGGTGGTGGCGGGATTGGCGTCCGTCAGGAGTGAAGCATTGTGTGCATGCCCGACGCCAACCGCCTCCGCTCCGTTGAACTCGTGATTGATCAGCAGTGTGAAGGTGCCATTCCCGTTATCGAATGCACCGAGCCCGTCCGGCGTACCTGCGAAGGTGTAGCTGCCGACGGAGTCGCCGGTGGTGAGGATCGGGGTGAACTGGACCCCGGAGGCCGTGGGGACGAGGTAGGGGACGGTGCTCGGCACATCGCGACCTTCGAGCGACTCGACGTTCAACCGGGAGGGCCGGTTCTTGTGTGCGGCTTTTGTCGAACGAGAAACAGGGTTCCATCGCATGGTGAGAAACTCCCGAGGGGTGGGGTTGTGACGGTTCTCGCGATTGTGCGAGCGTCGAAGAAGGAGTTTAACAATGGATGTGTGATGCTGATGAAGTGGCAAAGTGTTCGGGATCAAACTACTCGGAAAGCGATGGGGAGCTGTGAGTGGAAATGCGGAGCGGTTGATGAATTGCCATGAGTCGCTCTGGCCGGTCAGGCCAGAACGCCCTTCACCACTTCGCCGTGGACGTTCGTGAGCCGGCGCTTGATGCCGTTGTGGTAGTACGTCAGCTTTTCGTGGTCGATGCCGAAGAGATGCAGCACGGTGGCGTGGAAGTCGTGCCACGCCACGGGATGCTCCGCCACCTTCCAGCCGATGTCGTCCGTGGAACCGAACGCAGTGCCGGCTTTCACACCGGCGCCGGCGAGCCAACACGAGAACGCGTACTTGTTGTGATCGCGGCCGGGGCCGACCGTGCCTTCGGCCGATTGGGCGAACGGCGTGCGGCCGAACTCCGTGGTGAACAGCACGAGCGTGTCTTCCAGCATGCCGCGGTCGCGAAGATCCTTGACGAGTGCCGCGACCGGCTGATCGATGCGCTTCGCTTCCGCGCCGTGATTCTCCTTCACGTTCTCGTGGGCATCCCAACTCGTACGCGGGGAGCCGGCGATCGGGCCGCCGCTGTAGATTTGCACGAAGCGGACGCCGCGTTCCAGCAGTCGCCGGGCGAGGAGGCACCGCTTGGCGCAGTCCGCGGTTTCGGGGCGGTCGAAGCCGTACATGACCTTGGTCTTTTCCGTTTCCTTGGAAAGATCCGCGACCGCGGGCACGGCCAGTTGCATCTTGGCGGCGAGGGCGTAGCTCTTCATCCGCGCTGCGAGGTCGGCTTCGCCGCCGGCCTTCTCCAGATGCAGGTTGTTGAGTTTGTCCAAGAACTCGCGCGAATCCTTCTCCTCCTTCGCGCCCACGGGCTTCTCGGGAAACAGGTCGTTCACCGGGCTCGGCCCGCCGCGGAAGACGACGCCCTGGTGCTGGGCGGGAAGGAAGCCGCTCGTCCAGTTCGAGGCCGCCCCGTTCGCTTCGCCACGGCCGTCCGGCAACACGACATACGCGGGCAGGTCATCGGTGAGTGAACCGAGCCCGTAGGACAGCCACCCGCCGAGCGACGGGTAACCGTTGAACGGGAAGCCGCTGTTGAGCACGAAGAGCGCGGGCGTGTGGTTCGCGCTGTCCGCCGTCATGGAACGGATGACGGCGAGTTCGTCCGCGACGCCGGCGATGTGCGGGAACAGTTCCGAGACTTGCAGCCCGCTTTTGCCGCGTGGCTTGAACTCCCAGTCGTTTCGCCGCAGCAGGCCCACCTGGTTGAAGAACACGTCCGGCTTCACGTCCGTCTTCAACTTCTCCCCGTGGTGCTTCGCGAGCATCGGCTTCGGGTCGAACGAATCGACGTGGCTCAAGCCGCCCACGAGCGTGATCTGCACGGCGCGTTTGGCCTTGGCCGCGTGGTGCGTCGCAGCGAGTACGCCGTCGCGGAACAGCAGATGGAACGCGGCTGTGGCTCCGAGGCCGTGCGCGGCGAAGCTGAAGAGGTCGCGGCGATTCATGATGGGTGCATTCTATCGCAGTGCGGCGCCGGCATCCTCGGTATAAAACCCTGCATGCTGTTGCTCTCGTGTTCCAACTTGTCCCGCGGGTACGACGCCACGCCGCTCTTCGAGAACGTGGCGTTCGAGATCCATGCCGGGCGGCGCATCGGATTCGTCGGGCCGAACGGCGCGGGCAAGTCCACGCTCATGCGCATCCTCGCGGGGCAGGACGAGCCGGACTCCGGCAAGGTGTCGCTGCACGCCGGCGCCCGCATCGGCATCCTGCAGCAGGACGCGGTGTTCGCCCCCGGCCGCACGCTGTTCGACGAAGCGAAGTCCGCGTTCGACGAACTCCTCGCCACGCAGAAGGACTTCGAACGCGTCGCCGAGGAACTCGCCACCTGCACCGACGACGCGAAGCACAAGCAACTCACGGCCAAGTTCGACCGCCTCGCCGAACTGCTCCGCCACCACGACGCCTTCGAACTGGACCACAAGGTGGAAGGCGTGCTGCAGGGGCTCGGCTTCAAACCCGCGGACTTCACCCGCGATCTCGCCACGTTTTCCGGCGGCCAACAGCGGCGATTGCTGCTCGCGAAACTGCTTCTCTCCGCGCCGGACATCATGCTGCTCGACGAACCGAGCAACCACTTGGACATCGACACCACGCGCTGGCTCGAAAACTACCTCGCGCAGCAGCCCGAAGGCATGCTCATCGTCAGCCACGACCGCTTCTTCCTCGATCGCGTGGTGAACGAAATCTTCGAACTGCACGAGCGGCGGATCACCACATACCCCGGCAACTACCGGCAATACGTGCGGCTCCGCGACGAACGCTACGAACGCGAACTGAAGGAATGGGAGGCCCAGCGCGAGTACATCGAGAAGCAGGAGGAGTACATCCGCCGGGCGCACTACGGGCAACTCGCCAAGCAGGCCCAGAGCCGCGTCAAGTCCCTCGACAAGCTCGACCGGCTGGACAAGCCCACGCGCGTGTCCGGCCCGCGGATCGCGTTCCCCGAAGTGAGCCGCAGCGGCGACGTGATCTTCCACACCGAGGATCTCACCAAGCGGTTCGGCGAGAAACTGCTCTTCAAGGACCTCTCTTTCGACCTGCCGCGCGGGAAGCGGCTCGGCATCATGGGGCCGAACGGCAGCGGCAAGACCACCCTGCTCCGCATCCTGCTCGGCGACGAAGAGCCGACCTCCGGCCTCTCGCAGCGTGGACACCTCGTGTTTCCCGGCTACCTCGACCAGCACCTGAAGATTCTCGATGAAGAGAAGTCCGTGATGCGGGCCGTTTGGCCGGACGACGACCCGACGTGGACCGAGCAAAAGATGCGCGATCTCTTGGGCAGTTTCGGGTTGCAAGGCGAGATCGTGGAACAGCAGGTGAAGTTCTGTTCCGGTGGCGAACGAAGCCGCGCCGCGCTCGCCCGGCTCACGGTGAACGGGGCGAACCTGCTGATCCTGGACGAACCCACGAACCACTTGGACATCTGGGCGTGCGATTCGCTCGAAGAAGCCCTCAAGACCTTCGAGGGCACCGTGATCGTGGTGAGCCACGACCGCTACTTCCTGAACCGCGTCGTCGATCTGCTCGTGGTGTTGGACGGCGAAGGCGGCTCGGAAGTGGTGTACGGCAACTACGACACATACGAACTCTTGCGGCAGGCCCGCGCCCAGGCGAGCGGGGGGCGTCAGCCCCCTGATGCGGCCCCGGAACGAAGCGAGACCGTCGCCAGCGAGAAGCCCGCGAAACGGAAACGGAAGTTCCCGTATCGCAAGGTGCCGGACATCGAGGCGGACATCGCCGCGACCGAAGCCAAGATCGCCTCGTTGGAAGAGTTGCTCCAATCCGCGGACGTATACCGCGATCCGGCGAAGCTCCGAACCACGATGGCGGACTTGGAGGCGAGCAAGGACGCGCTCGCCAAGCTGTACCAGCACTGGGAGGAAGCCGTGGAACTGAACGGCCCGTGATCATCGCTTGCGGCGTTCGCGACGATCCTCATCTTCATCCTCGTCGCGATCGCGGTCCCGGTCGCGTTTCTTGCCGTCCTTCTCTTTCTCCTCCTTGGGCGGCGGAAGCAGCAGGTTGGGATCCTTCTTGAAGTTGGTCACAAGCGTCACCAGCTTTTGCGATGCGGCTTTGATCTTCACCTCGAACCGCGTGATCCACTCCTTGAAGAGCACGTGGCTGAACACGAGCGGGATGGCGGTGAACAAACCCAGGGCGGTGGCGAAGAGCGCCAATCCGATCTTGTCCGCGCCGCCGGTCACGCCCTTCACGTTGCCCTGCTTCGTCTGCTCGCCGATGGCGTTGAACGTGTTGATCATCGAGATGACGGTGAAGAGCAGGCCGACCATCGTGGCGATCTTGGCGATGGCGAGGATCGGTGCCAAGAGGAAGTGGAGACGCTGATTGATGTCCAGTTCCACGGTATTGGCCATGGCTCGCCGCATGGCGGCCGCGCCGTTGTCCGCGGCTTCGAGCCCGGCCACGTAGAGCCGGCTCGGGATGAGCCCTTTCTCCTCCTTGCACAGCTCCACAGCCCCCTTCACGCCCTTCTTACGGAGCGTTTCCTGGAACACGGGCAGGAACTCGTCCATGTCCGTCTGCGAAGACTTGTTCAACAAGACGCGCCAGACCACGAGCGATCCGGCGATGAGGGACATGATCACGAGCGGGAGTGCGAAATACCATTCGCCGATGAAGAATTCCTGGACCGCGTGCATGTGGGCTCACCGAGTGCAACTGCGAGAGGGTGTGGAGATGCTTTACCGACGCAAAAGCCCACGGACAGCCGTCCGTGGGCTTTTGGGCGTCATTCGTCGTCGTCTTCGGCGGCGATCTTGGCCTTGCTCACGATCTGCTGCTGCACGTTCGCCGGCACCATGTCGTAGTGGCTGAGTTCCATCGAGTAGGAACCCTGCCCCTGCGTGATGCCGCCCAACTGGGCCGCGTACCGGGCGACCTCTGCGAGCGGGGCCCGCGCGTAGATCACCGTGATGTCCCCCGGCAGGCTGTCCTGGTTCTCGACGTGCGCCCGCTTCGTCGGAAGGTCCCCGAGCACGGCCCCCGTGTATTTGCTCGGCACCGTGATCTCCAGCTTCACCACCGGCTCGAGCAGGCTCGGCCGGCACGCCAGGAACGCCTTGCGGAACGCGTGCCGCCCCGCCGTCTTGAACGCCGCTTCGCTCGAATCCACGTCGTGATATTTCCCGAAATGCACTTCCACGGCAATGTCTTGGATCCGGTATCCGGCGAGAGCCCCGCGTTCCATCACCTCCTTGCAGCCCTTCTCGATCGCGGGCATGAAGTTATTCGGGATCGTGCCGCCCACCACGTGATCGATGAACGCGAAGTTCAGACTCGGGTCGTAATGCACGCTCCGCAATTTCTCGAACTTGGTCTTGTTCGCGAATTGCTCTTCGCATTCCTGCTGGGTCTTTATGTCCCGCGAGAGCGGGTACATCCGCAGATGCACCTCGGCGAACTGGCCGCGGCCGCCCGTCTGCTTCTTGTGCCGGTGGTCGCCCGACCCTTCCCCGTTGATCGTCTCGCGGTACGGGATCTTCGGCTCCTTGGTCACCACTTCGACGCCGAACCTCGCCTTGAGCCGTTCGCGGATGATGTCCAAGTGAAGCTGGCTGACGCCGCTGATGACCAGTTCGTGCGTCTGGGCATCGTGGTTCACCTTCACCGTGGGGTCTTCCTCTGCGATCTTGTGCAGCCCGGTGGACACCTTCTGCTCGTCGCCGCGGTTCTTCGGCTCGATGGCGAGGCCGAACATCGGCGTGGGGAACGTGGGCGGCGGCAACTTCGGCGCGTGGTTCGTATACGCGATCGTGTCGCCGATCTCGAGCCCTTCCACTTTCGCGATGGCGACGATGTCGCCGGGGCCGGCCTCGGGCACGTTCTCCGTGGCCTTGCCTTGCACCTCGAGAAGATGCCCGACGCGAAGCGTCTGCCCGCTGCGAAGGTTCACCACGTTGTGGTTGTGCTGGATCTTCCCGGCGAGCACGCGGATGAAACTCAGATGTCCCACGAACTTGTCGTTCATCACCTTGAACACTTGGGCCACGAACTCCTCCTGCTCGGTGGGTTCGAGCTGGTGCATCGTACCGTTCACGCCCACTTGCAGGCCTTCGAGCCGCTTCCGTGCGAACGCCGGCGAGAGGCCGTACGTTTCGAGCGCAGCGAGCAATTCCTTCACGCCCTTGTCCGACTTCGCGCTTGTGCAGAAGATCGGCACCAGCGTGCCCGCGTCCATCGCCTTCGTGATGTCCGCTTCGAGTTCGGCCACGGTCACGGAGCCGTCCGTGAGGTACTTCTCCATCAGGGCTTCGTCCGATTCTACCACCGCGTCGATGAGTTGCTGGCGGGCGGCAACGGCGTTCACCGGGCAGGCGACGGGCATCCGCTCCGGCGGATCGAGCAGACACACCACCTCGCTGAAGTTCGGCCCGACCGCGTCCGGCACGTTGAACAGCACGCAGTTCTTACCGAGTGTGGTCTGGATCGCCGACACCAATTCGTTGAATTCGATGGTCTTCTCGGCGTCGAGCTTGTTGATGACGACAACGCGGGAGAGCCCCTTCTTCGTGGCCTCGGCGAACATCCGCCGCGTGTTCACTTCGATGCCGTTGACGGCGGACACGACCACGACCGCGGTTTCGACGGCGGAGAGCGCTTCGAGCGCGGCCCCGATGAAGTCCGGCGAACCGGGCGCGTCCAGGATGTTCAGGTGCTTGCCGTCGTGATCGGTGTGCAGGACGTGCGTGTCGATGGAGAAGTGATGCTTGTGTTCTTCGTCGTCGAAGTCCCCCACGGAGGTGCCATCGTCGACGCTGCCCATTCGATCCACGGCCTTCGCTTCAAAGAGCAGGGCATCCGCGAGGGAGGTCTTCCCGGCGGCGCGGTGCCCCACGAGTGCAATGTCCCGGACGTTCTCCACGAGGTGCTTGACGGCCATGATGCGGCTCCAAGTTGGGAAAGGTGTTTGTGAAGGATCTGTCGGGTTGCGGTTGCTCCGGTTGAAGCCCGGTGCGGTGTCTCCTTTGTCGTCGAACCAACGGGAGGTGAAGCGGGTTGGCCCGCTGAAGTGCATTGTGTTCCGCCGGCGGGCGAAATGCGAGAGCCTGGGTGGGAAATACTGAAAGCCGCGCCCCGAACCATCCGGGACGCGGCTTCCGATTCGGAATCCAGCCGGGTTCACGGCCGCACGAAGGGACCGTTGCCGATGCCGGTGATCTTCGCGCGGGGCTTCGTGAGATCCACGAGGATCGGCTCGCGCGTCACTTGCTCGGTCGTGTTCCCGGCGGCGTCCTTCGCGGTCACCTTCAGGTACACGCGCGGCGGGAGGCCGGCCGGCACCTTCCACGAGTGCTTGCCCGTGTTCGGCAGGCGCTTCGCGATGCCGCCGAGCGTGTCGCTGTTCGCGGCCATCGCCACCGGGCGCCACGGGCCGGTCGGCCCTTCGCACCATTCCAGCGTGATCGGATCGTCGCCGAAGTTCTTGTCGGTCGCCTCCCACTGCAGCACGAGGGCGTCGATCGCGTTCGGGTCCGCGATCGCCGGATAGATCTTCACCACCGGCGCGGTCGTGTCCACGATCACGCGCATGTCCGGGGCTTCACCCGCGGTCGGGGCCGCATCGCTGAGCCCGGCTCCGCTCACCGGGACGAGGCGGAACCCGTACAGTCCTTCCGGCTGCGAGTTCGAAGACGTGCCGAGGTTCACCTTGAGCGCGGGGTCGCGGCCCTCGTGCTTGCTCCACCACACCCACGACTTGCCGTCGTCTCGCGTCACCCAGAGGTCCACGCGGCTGATGCCGGACGGCCCGCGCTGCTCCACTTGGTAGTTGAGGTCGAAGTGCATCGCGTTGATGACGGTGGCCCGCGGTTCGATCACCGGCCCGGTCGCGCCGCCGACCGGTTGAACGTTTGCACGCGGATCGAATGTCGGCACCGGCGCGTTGCCGTTCTTCATGGCGGAACTGACGGGTTCGCCCGCCGGCGTGGTCGGCACGAAGGGAGCGGGTGCGGCCGCGGGCGGAGTCGTGTTCACGGGGGCCGAGGGAATCGCCGCGGGCGGAACCGTGGCCGGAGCGGAGGGAACCACCGCGGGCGGCGTCGTGCTCATGGGTGCGGACGGGATCACCGCCGGCGGAACGAGATTCATCGGGGCGGAGGGAATCGCTGCGGGCGGGACCGTGGCCGGCGGCGCGGGCGTGGTCGGAGGAACCGTCGGCGGCGTGCTCGGCAGCATCGGCACCAGTTCCAGCGGCGGCGGAATCGGGCCGCCCGCCGGAATCGCATTCATCGGCGGCGGAACCGTCGCGGCCGGTGAGAAGCTCGTGCTCGCGGCCGCCACGGCCCCTTCCAACTCCCGCACCACTTCCGCCTTGTTCCCGACCAGGTCCGTGGTCGAAACGCGAACCGTGATCGCTCCCGCGACACCGGGCGCGAACCGCACGCCGTTCTTCGAGTTGCTCGGAACGGTCACTTCCTGCCAACCCTCGGTGGCGCCCGCGGGGCGGAAGTGGACCTTCGTGGCGTCGTCCTTCGGGAACTGGTCGTCGATCTTCCACTCGACCATGACTTCGTCACCGGCCCGCTTCGCGTTCACGAGCGTGATGACGGGTTGCTTCGTGTCGAAGAGCACCTTCATCGCCGGCGCCTCTTTCGTCAGGTCCGGCGGATCCTTCTTCCCGGAAAGGTCTTCGGTGACGATGTGGAACCAGTATCGCCCGTCGGTCGGGGCGGTGTAGGCGAATACGTCTTGCGTGGGCGGGGCGACGGCCGCGAGTTGCCAGACCTGCCCGCCGTCGTTGCTCACATGCAGTTCCACCTTGCGGACGGACTTCACTTTGTCCGGCGCGAACTGGATGGGGAACTTGATGTTGCGGGAGTTGAACGGATGGTAATCGGCGGTCGGGGCCGCGGCCGCGGCGGGCGGCTGTGCCAATCCGAGCCCGAGCATGGCGACGAGCGCTGCGTTCATCTCCCCCTCCGTGGTCGCTTCACCGGCGAACATCGGGTTGTATCGGTTGTGCAGGGGCGGTACTTGAGGGAAATTCGACTTCGGTCCGGAATTGTTCAAGTCGATGCCGCTGCGACAACGGACTCGCGGGCCTGATAAGATGACACTTATGCGAAGCCAATACCCTTGCGGGCGCGAAGCCCGGCCGATGTCCCGCCGCGAGATGCTGCGGAAGTCCGCGAACGGATTCGGCGCGGCGGCACTCGCCGCGATGCTCCAAGAGGAAGGCCGTGCGGCGGACAACAGCCCCTTCGCGCCGAAGAAGCCGCACTTCAAGGCCAGAGCCGAACACGTCATCTTCCTGTTCATGGACGGCGGGCCGAGCCAGGTCGACACCTTCGACCCGAAGCCGCTCTTGGAGAAGTACCACGGCAAGCCGTTCCCCGCGAAGGTGGAGCCCACGCAGTTCAACAACGTGGGCAGCACGCTCAAGAGCCCGTGGAACTTCAAGCAGTATGGCAACTCCGGGCTGCCGGTGAGCGACCTGTTCCCGCATGTTGCGACGTGCATCGATGAACTCGCGATCATCCGCAGCATGGTGGCGAACTTCTCCGAGCACACGAACGCGAACTACTTCATCCACAGCGGCACCGGCCTGCAAGGGCGGCCGAGCATGGGGGCGTGGGCGACCTACGGGCTCGGCTCCGAGTGCCGCGACCTGCCGGGGTTCATCGTGCTCGGCAGCGGCATGATCCCGCCGGGCGGCGTGGACTGCTTCGGCAGCGGCTTCCTGCCCGCGGCCTACCAAGGTTCGCTCTTCCGTCACGGCAGCCAACCGGTGGCCGACCTCGTGCCTCCCGGAAACGATTCGCCGAAGAGCCGCGCCGCGAAGCGCGACCTGCTCCGCAAGCTGGACGCGAAGGCCAAGGAGAAGTTCGGCGAGAGCGACGCCATCGACGCGGCCATCGCCAACTACGAACTCGCGTTCCGCATGCAGACCGCCGTTCCCGAACTGACCGACTTCTCGAAAGAGAGCAAGGAAACGAAGGAACTTTACGGGCTGGACGATCCCAAGACGGAAGTGTTCGGCCGGCAGTGCCTCATCGCGCGGCGGATGGTGGAACGCGGCGTCCGCTTCCAGGAGTTGCTCTGCCAGAATCTCGGCTTCGACCGCTGGGACCAGCACGGCAACCTGAAGAAGGGCCACGAAGACAACGCGAGGGCGGTGGACAAGCCGATCGCGGCGCTGATCAAGGACCTGAAACGCTGCGGCCTGCTGGACAAGACGCTGATCATTTGGGGCGGCGAGTTCGGCCGCACACCGGTGGCCCAGGGCGGGGACGGCCGCGACCACAACCCCTTCGGCTTCACGATGTGGATGGCCGGCGGCGGCGTGAAGGGCGGCATCGCCCACGGTGCGACCGACGACTTCGGCTACCACGCGGTGACGGACAAGGTCGAGGTCCACGACCTGCACGCCACGATGTTGCACCTCTTGGGTTTCGACCACACGAAGTTGACGTACCGCTTCGGCGGCCGCGACATGCGCCTCACCGACGTTCACGGCGAAGTGGTGAAAAAGATTCTGGCGTGACAGCCCGGCTCCGGTAGCCCGACGCGCAAGCGAGGGGATGGATTACTCGCTTGGTTAGTTCGGCTTCATTGGCATCGGCATCGGTGGACCTCGCAACAAATCAAACAACGGGTGCTTGGTCGAGAGCAACAGCACGTCGCGGGTGTCGGCCACCATCGCTTGGAAGGCTTGCAACTTCTCCAAGAACAGCCCGAACTCGCGGTCCTGCGCATACGCCGCGCCGCGGATGCGGGCGGCTTCGGCCTTGGCTTCGCCTTCGATCACCGTCTTGCGGGCGGCCGCGTCGTCCTCGACTTTGCGGGCCGCGGCACTGGCGTCGGTCGCGATCGCAGCGGCCCGCTTCTTGCCGTCCGAATCGTAGTCCGCCACCTTGCGGGCGCGTTCGCTGCGAATGCGATCCGCGATGCTCGCCCGCACCGCCTCCGGATAGCTGAAGCGGCGGATGCGGACATCGAGCAGTTGGATGCCGTATTCGTCGAGCACGCGCTTTTTCAGGTCGTCGAGCGTGGCCGGTTCGCCAAGCAGTTTCGAACGGATGCGTTCGGAACGGTCGTCGATGGCTTTGAGATCGGCGGAACGGAATCGCCCGTCCGCGAGAGAGGCGGCGGGGATGCCGACCGCGCCGGCGAGCCCGGTTTCGACATCGGCCACGCCGATGAGTTCGTCCAGCGGCATGGTGCTGATGATGGCCGCGAGGCGGCCGTTGATCAGCGGCGCGAGAATCTTCTTCGCCTGTTCCGGTGTGCGGATCACCGTGATGAAGCGGTCCGCGGCCGCGGCGTCGGGGATCTTCCACGTCGCGAACGCGTCCACGGCGAGCGTCTTGTCCACCGTGCGGTTCACGGGGTCGCGGGTGAGCGACTCGATGCCGGGAAGGTCGAACGATTGCACGCGGCGATCGATCCGCGTGACGGAATCCACGGGCCATGGCGCTTTCAACTTCAAGCCCGCGTCCGTCTCGCCATTCTGTACGGCGATGCGTTCGCCGAATCGCGTGACGTACACGAACTCCGCGAAGTCCACGGCATAAAACGCGGTGCGACCCCACAGGACGACTGCGATCACGGCGGCGATGAGGGCGGGGCGTTTCATCCAAGTGAGTGTAGCGGGACACGCCGGGATGCGTAGTCAAGCTCCGACGCCGAACCACACGATTCACACGGCAATCTCAGGATCCAGTGGATTCTGCTCGTACCGATTCGCCCTGTTGCAATCGCACATGAATGGATGCGAAGAAGGATAAAGTCTTCCCTTGCGCCGGGGCGGCTTCGCTCCAGTTCAACGACCCGTGCTGAGGAATTCCTTGATGCTGCCGAGGATCGCGTCGCGGTCGGGAACGCGGCTGGTCACCACGTTGTCGTGGCTGTCCGTCAACTCGTGGATGTGCTCGTAGAACTCGCCCGAGCCGTACGGGCTTTCCACTTGGCCGTAGCCGAAGAGGTTCACCTTCGGCAGCAGTTTCTCCGTGAGCAGGTCCATGCACTTCGGCACGTCGTCGCCCCAGTTGTCGCCGTCCGAGAAGTGGAAGGCGTAGATGTTCCAGTCGCTCGGGGGGAAGCGGGCGTCGATGATCTTGTTGCACAGGTGGTACGCGGAACTGATTTTCGTGCCGCCGCTCTCGCGCGTGTGGTAGAACGTGTTTTCGTCCACTTCCGCGGCCACGGCGTCGTGGATGATGTACACCGTTTCCACGCCGTTGTAATGCTTCTTGATCCACGTATCGATCCAGAACGACTCGATCCGCACGATCTCCTTCTGCTCGTCCGTCATCGATCCGCTCACGTCCATCATGTAGATGATGCACGCCACCGCGTCCGGCTTCTGCACTTCCTTCCAACTGCGGTATTGCTTGTCCTCTCGAACGGGAACGATGAGCGGATTGGACGGATCGTAACTTCCCGCCGCGATCTGCCGCTTCAGGGCCCGCTTGTACGTGCGCTTGAAGTGCCGCAGCGATTCCGGACCCACGCTGCGGATGCTCGTGTACTTGTCCTTCTCGGTGACGACGTTCTTCTTCCCGCGCGGCTCGATGCGGGGCAGCGCGAGTTCCTCGCCGAGGATGTCGGCGAGTTCCTCCATGGTGAGGTCCACTTCGAGGATGTGCCCGCCGGGGCTGTCGCCGGCTTGCGGCTCGCCGTCGTCGTCCTGCGGTTGGGTGAGGGGTTGGCCGGGCTTGCCGTCGCCCACGCCGACGCCGCCGGAGTTGCGCTTCCCGTACCGGAACTGCGGCGGATTGATCGACGGTAGCGGGATGGACACGAAGTCCTTCCCCTTCTTGCCGATCATTTCACCGCGGCTGATGTACTTGGAAAGGTTGCTCTTCACCTTCCCGCGCACCAGCTTGCGGAATCGCTGCAGGTCTTGTTCGATCTTCTGTCCCACGTTCGCACCCCGGTGGAAGCGCACTCCGTCTATCGGAATGGTACCAGAGCGGGTGTGTCGAAGTGAAGGCGGGGCGGAGGAAGCCCTTACGGCTTCAAGTCGATCGGGTTGGAGAAGATCCACGGACGCGGCTCGCCGTCAAGCGTCAACCAGCACTCGACGCGGTACGCACCCGGTTCCTTCGGCTCGAATCGCAGTTCGGATTTGCCCTCGCTGCGGGCCACTTCCTTGCCGTGACGGAGCACGCGAATCAGGCACGGCAGAGGCGTGCGGACGGTGAGCGTCATTCCCGCCGCGAACTTCGCTTCGTCCCCCATCACGCCGTTCCCGCACTCGAACCGGAAGCCGGTCGCGTCCCCCATCCAGTCGTGTGACACATACGCGCGGCCCGCCTTGAGTGCGGCACGGATGGACGCTTCGTCCAACTTCGCCGCCAGCACGTGCGTGGCCGAGTTGCGGAAGGAACGGAAATACGGGTCGACATCCACGCGGGCCAAGATGTCTCCCGGGTTGTGCCCTTTGGTCATCTCGCGGATGCCGGGCCGCAGTTTCGCCGAGATGCGTTGCATCTTGTCGTCCGCGTCCACGTTTGTGCCGACCAGCACCGTCTCGGCGTCCACCATCTTCACCGTGAGGATCTGGTTGTGGTGGCAGTCGTTCGCCGCCACGCCGGTGAGCCGCTTCTTCTTCGAGTCCGCGTCCCACTTTTCCAGGTACAGCTTCGGGTAGTCGCACTGGAATGCGAACACTTCGTCCGGGAAGTCCTTCACGGAGCGTTCCAGGGTCGCGAGCTGTTTCGGGTCGGTGAGTATGAACCCGAGCGCGAGCAGCGAGAGCGTGTCCTGCTTCGCATCCCAGTGGCGGTTGTAAATCTCGTATCCGGTGAGCCCGTCCGGAGCGTGGCCGCGGCGTTCTTCGAGGTGCGAGAGGAAGATCAGCCCGTCGTTGTCCGTCACGGTGTCGATGAAGTCGTTCCCCTTCAACTCCATGCGGTTGAAGATGGACTTCATCGGATGCACGAGGAAGCCGCGCACCTCGGAGCCGGGAATGAAGAGCACGCCGTCGCGCATCCCGCGCGGCCGGCCGTCGATGAAATCGGCGGGCGGGCGGAAATGATCCGACAGCAGGATGGCGTGAACGCCGGCCTTCTTGGCGTCCGCCGTCATCTCCGCGACAGTGCCGCCGGTGTGCGTCGAGTCGCCGGCGTGTGCATGCAGGATGCAGCGGTAGTCCGTGAGATCGGCTCGCTTCGGCACCGCGACGCGCTGCTTGGCAAGAGTCTGGACGTCCTCGTGAGTCGCCTTCAACCGCTCGGGTGCGAGCCGTTCCAGATTGTTGCGAACGCGTTTGGGCGCATCCTGGCCCGTGGCCGCTCCGCCGAGCAGCACCGTGAGGCACAAGGCGATCAGTCGCAAGAGTGGCATGATGCCATTGATATACTCTTCACGAAATCGCCTTCACCCCCTTCCGCAAACCTCACTCACGGGGTAGAGTTTCTAAATCCTCTCGAATTCCCACCGCGAGTCGTCCCACCATGACCCGCTGCCTGTTGTTCGTCCTTTTCGCCACGCCTGCCTTCGCCGCCGAGACGGCGCCGGCCCCGCGAACGAAAACGGAGCCCGCGTCCGCCAACAAGATGCTGCTCTCGGGCCTCGCGCCGGCCAAGCCGATGTTCGACGCCTGCACGTACCACTACGGCGTCGGCACGACGAACCCGCAGTGCCAGGCCTTCGTGAACCAAGGCCTCGGCATGTACTACTCGTACGTGTACATCGAAGCCGTGCGGGCGTTCGAGACCGCGACGCAGATCGACCCCGAGTGCGCCTACGCGTGGCTCATGCTCTCGCGCTCGCTGCAGACTTACGGTCGCGGCACCACGGCGCCGGTGGTGAAGGGCCATCAGGCGCTCCTCGGCCCCGCGTTCGTCACCCTGCCGGACAAGATGACGAAGTCCGGTGTCGATTATGCGTTGGAGATGGCCCGCAAGCTGATGCCGAAGGCCAACCCGCGGGAGCAACTGCACATCCAATCGCGGTTGCAGCAACTCGGCCAGTGGCCGAACACGCCGCCCGATCAGCGGAACAAGCTGGCGGCCGCGAGCCTGGATGAACTGCTCACGCTGCACGACGACGACCAAGAAGCGTGGTTCTGGCGGGCCCAACTCGCGGAAGGGGCCAACGGCAAGATCCCGTTCTACAAGGCGCTCCTTCGCGTGAATCCGGTGCATCCGGGGGCCAATCACGAACTCGTCCACTTCTACGAGAACATCCGCCGGCCCGCGCTCGGCTGGCCGTTCGCCGAAGGTTACATCGCGTCGTCCCCCGGCATCCCGCACGCGTTCCACATGCAGGCCCACCTCGCCACCCGCATCGGCAAGTGGGGCCCGACCACGGACTGGTCCGCGAAGGCGGTGGAGCTTCAAAAGAAGTACCACGAGTACCAAGGCGTCACGCCCGGCGAGGATCACCAGTTCCACCACCACATGGACATCCTGCAGCACAGCCTCGTGCACGACGGCCGCTTCGCCGAGTTGAAAGCGATCAAGAAGGAAGCGGAGGAGAAGTACAAGTACACGTTCCAACAGGCGTGGTTCCGCATGGCCATCGCCGAAGGCAACTGGGCCGACGCTCAGAAGATGGTGGACGGCATGCGCAAGAGCGACAAGGCGAACGCGGCGTACCACGCGGCCACGCTCTTCTTGGAGAAAGGCGAGTCGGACCGTGCCGGTGCCGAGATCGATGTGCTGCGGCAGGCCCAACAAACGAAGAAGAACGACGCGCAGGGCGAACGCCGGCTGTGGGTCGTGCAGGGGCGTCACCTGTGCCAGACCGGCAACGGCGAAGCCGGTCTCAAGATGCTGAAGAAGGCCGTGGACGCGACCAAGAACGACTACTTCCACCACGCGTGGGGCAACGGCGCGGTGATCATGGAAGTGTGGGGCGTCGGCGCGATGGAGTGCGGCAACGCCGAGGTCGCGGAAGAGGCGTTCCAAGAGGCATTGGCCCACGACGCGGGCAGCGTCCGCGGGGCGCTCGGCCTGTGGGCATTGTGCGACCGCCAAGGGCGGGTCGACGAAGCCGAACGGTTCCTGCTGCTGGCCCACCGCTGCTGGTCGAAGGCCGACCCGAAGGACTTCGAGCGTCTGAAGCAGAGCTTCGCCGCCAAGGCAAGCAAGTTCCAAACTGCGACGGCGAAGTGAACCATTCATCCATTCCCGCCGACAACCGTCGGCGGGCGTGACCCGGTCCAGAACCATGAAACAGACACTCATCGCGCTGACGTTCCTTCTTGCTCCCGCAACGGCCGCGGAACCGTGCGTATCCGGCGTGCCCGTGGGCAAGCGACCGGGCCCGTACAGCTTCCTTGTCGCCACCGGGCCGCAGCGCGGCCAACAGACCTGCTACATCTGCGAACAACACGAGACCGGCAAGCCCGCCGCCGTCGTGTTCGCCAAGTCACTGTCCGATCCCCTCGCGAAACTGATGGCGAAGTTGGAAGCGGCCCGCCCCGCAAAGGACGACCGCGGGTACAAGACGTGGCTGACGCAGACCGCGAAGACCGCGGACTTGGACGCTCTGGCCAAGTGGGCTCAGGACAAGGGGCTCAAGGGCGTGCCCGTGGGAGCGTTCGAGGACGCGGACGGCCCGCCGGCGTACAAGCTGGCCAAGGATGCCGATGTGACCGTGATGCTCTTCGTGAAGGAACGCGTGATCGCGAACTTCGCCTTCCGCGCCGGTGAACTGGACGACGCCGCGATCGAGGCCGTGCTCAAGAGCGTGCCGAAGTTGTTTGACGCGAAGTAATCCCGAACTACATTTCCGCGACGGCGTCGCGCCGTCGTTCAATTTCGGCCCGAATTCCGTTCGTATGGGAATCGCCATGCCCGGGCTCGCCGGTCTTTCTCGCCTTGAATCACCCGCACCAACGCTCGGGCTCGCCGGCTCGGAGGCGAAGCCCGTTTCGCGGATGAACGCCGGTTCGGGCGTGGAGTCGCTCGCGTTTTCGCCGAACCGCCACTTGCTGCTCGCGGGGTGTGCGGACGGCACCGCTCGTGTTTGGGACATCACGACGGGGACGCCCGCTGAGAAGGCGTTCGTCCGCCTCGATTCAGCGGTGCGTGCCGCGGCCTTCTCCGCCAACAGCCGCATGATCGTGGCCGGTTCCGCCAACGGCGTGGTGAAGCTGTTCGATCTTTCCAGCGGCACTTTGCGCGACGGCGGCCTGCTGCGGGGCAGCAAGGGCGCGGTCGAGGCGGTGGCCTTCTCGCCGGACAACAGCTTGGTCGCGGCCGGCGGCGCGGATATGATCGTACGCCTGTGGGAGACCGGCAAAGGGCTCGCCACCGACCCCCGCGCCCAGATTCCCGGCCACACCCAAGCCATTCGCGCGATCGTGTTCGCGACGGACGGCCACAGCCTCGCCACCGGCTCCGCAGACACGACCGCACGAATCTGGGCGTTGAACCGCATCCGCCCCGGCCAGCAGATGAGTTACCCGCACGGCGGCGAGGTGGCGACCGTCGCGTTCGCTCCGGACGGCCGCTCGCTGGTTGCCGCCGGCCGCGAACCCGCAATCTGGCTGTGGGACGCGAGCGCGGCCAAGGCCACCGTTCGCGCCCGGCTCGACGGCCCTCCCGCCGGCACGAGCTTGGTGCAGTATTCCTCGGACGGCGAGACCATCGTGAGCGCGAACGGCAATCTCGTGATGAACTGGAGTCCGCGCAGCGGGCGGCTTCGCGCGTCGTGGTCGCTGCCGCCGGGAGCCGCGACTCGAGTCGCCGTCACGGCCGACGGCCGCTATCTCGCCCGCGGCGACGCGAAGGGCGGCGTCGAACTCTTCCGTGTGGCCGAGAAGCGGAAGTAGAAACTCCCGCCGAGGATTCACTTCTCTTGCCTGAGTGCAGGGCTTCAAGGGCACCTGCTGCGCGGTGAAGGGCAGATCGGATCGCTGCCTCGTGCAGCGAGTCGACGGAGTTGTTACGGCCCGGCGCCCACACAAGAACCAGAATGGCGATGGAGAGAGGCTTCCTGCCGGCACCTCCGAACGAGGTGCCGGCAGTGTCCGGAACCCGCTCAATACTGCAGTTCGACCAGGAAGCGAAGGCCGTGCAGGAAGAAGTCGCTGCGGTCGAACGGCGTGCCGGGCGGTGTGCCGGGGCCGCCGATCACGGTGTTGGACGGGGCGCGGTTGCCGAACGACGTCGAGGTCGGCACCGAACGCGGATCGATGGACGACACGTACTGGCTGGACGGCCGGGCCACATCCGTGAGGTACATGAACTGGTAGCCGACACCGGCGCGGATGTGCGAACTGATCTGCACGCCGATCAAGCCGTTCACGTCCGCGAGCAGGGCGAATCGGTCGGTGGAGATGCGGCCTTGGTTTCCGTTCGGCGGATAGCCGACGGCGAGGAACCCGCCGGGGCCGCTCGCTCCGTTCGGCCCGTCCGTGCGGCCTTCCACTTCCGTGACCTGGTGGACGGGGCCGAGCGCGGCCTTCAACCCGAGATCGAGGAAGATCGGGCCCATGCGATACTCGAGGTCGCCGCCCATCTGCCCGCCATAGAACTGGTTGCGGGTACGGACGCGGTCGGTGATCATCACGGCGTTCACGCCGGCCGGTTGCTGAAAGAACGGGATCGGCGTCGTTCCGATCTGCTGAGTGACTTGGTAGACCGCGGCGTACTCGTCGAGTTCGAAGTAACGGAAGCCGGCGGAGGCGTTGAGCGTCCACTTCTCGTCGTTGATCACATTGAAGATGCCGCTGATGTCGAAGCCATCCACACGGGCGCCTTGCTCGTAGGCGATGGAACCGGCGAAGAGGCCGGGCGACGAGACGATGAACGCATCCGCGCCGTTCTTTCCGCCCACCTGCGGGTTGTAGAAGGGCCGCGTGATGGCGGGGTTGCCGGCCGCGTCCGAGCCGAATGCCGAGACCTTCGACCGCTTCTCGGCGAGGAAGCCGCTGGCGGTGACGCCCAGCGTGTGGCGTTCGTTCAGCCACGCGCCGCCTTCGAGATAGATGCTGTTGAAGCCGCCGTACTCGGTGGGTGTGCCGCCGAGTACGGTATTGCCGCCGGACGTGGCCAGCGGAACGGAGGCGGGGGCCTCGCGGATCCACAAGTAGTTGTACCCGCCGCGGAACCAAACGGTGTTCCACGGACCGAGATGGTCGTCGTGGATCTTGGGCTTCTCGGCAGGCATGGCATGCACGGGGGCCGTGGGCGTCGCCGCCGGCGTTTCGGTGGCGAATTTGGGCGGGCCATCCGAGCCGCCCTTCGGCGGGGCGTCGCCGGGGTTGCGCGGCGCGGGAATCGCCGGGAGCGTTCCCGGGGCTTCACTCTTCGGCTGGGCCGCGTTCGTGAGCGGTTTGGTCGGCGGAAGTTGAGCCGGGGCCAAGGGTTTGGCGTTGGGTACTTCAATCGCGGGAATCGAAGGCAATGTGGCGGGCGGCTCCGCGGCCAAGCCCAAGGCGGCGGAGAGAGCGGCGGAAAGCGCGGCGGACGCGAAAACACGGGGGCGCATAAGCGGCTCCACTTCGGCCGGAAGAACCCGATCTGCCGCTATCATCGGCGAACGGGTGCGACCGACTTAAGCGGTCCGCGCGGAATAGGCGGAGAGGGTTGCCCAATCTCACGACTCGTTGGAGAGGGCGTCCCTGATGGACTGGAAGGCGAATTCGCCGAAGTTCGGTGCAACAGGCGTTAAGCCGGAACCATCAGGACCGCAAATGACAACTGGACTTTCGCCGCTGCCGTCAACGTGTGTGGTGTCGATGGCGTAGTAGCCGCCGTCTCCGGTGGCGGCAATCAAGACCAACGGTTGGGGAAGGTTGGATTCGCGACGTTCGTTCAGGGTCAACCAAACGGCGTCAGGCGCGGACGAAGACTCGAAGTCATCGTCAATCAGACCGAAAAACTCGGCTCCCGCGATGTCGCCACAACCGTATCGGCTCAAGAAAGCGCGGTAAGACGGCGGGAACGCCAATCCTAGTCTTTGCTCGGCCGTTGCAATGAGTTCCGGCGGTTGGGGGCCGTGGAAGTCCGCTTGGTCCTCATTGTGCGAGATCAGATTCTCGGCTTTCGCGAATAGGTCCATGCTCATGACTTACCCTCCGAAGTCATTGGCGCGATTCTTCCAGTATGCCTTCTTCCATGCGTCGAATGCCTTCCGGTCGATGCCTGAAGGAGTCGTGTTCGGATTGATATGGATCACTTTGTGGTTCTGCTGGTGAAACGTTTGAGTCATCTCAGCTATCGCGCCATCCTGCGTTTGTAGCATGTGGTGCAGGTTGATGGGTTTTCCATCAGGCCCGAGCGGCGCAAGCCCCTTTTTCATCCGATCCAGATTCGTACGTCCCTTCTTGTCGACCAATTTCGGGTCGATGAGATCATCGCGCTGGTAAACGCGATTCCCCTTGAAGTCCTTCTTCTTGGTCCAGAATCGCTTGGGCGGATCCAACGACGGCGGTTCGGCCTTTCCTTGCTTGAGCACTTGGTCCTTGCCGTTCGCCACGCCGCCCTTCGACGCATGCTTTTCGTTCTGCAAGATCTTGTCCGTCAGTTCCTCGATCTTCTTCCGCACTTTCTGCACCATGTCGTCCACTTTGGACTTCAATTTCGGAAGTACGGCTTTCCAATCTTCCATCCGCTTGAGAAGTTGCTGGGCACGGTCGTATCCGGGGAGCCACTTCGGGACCGCACTCAGCGAACCCGTCATTTTCGCGAACGCCTCTTCGAGTCCCTCGATCGCCTTTCGGATCAGTGCCTTCGCGAATTCGACCATCTCGCCGAGCTTCGGCTTGAACTCGTTCTTGAGCCACTTCTTCGCATTGAATTTGCCGTACTTGTTCAGAACCTCGGCGACAGCTTCAAACAACTGTTTCAACTTCTCGGGCGTCATCGGCCCAAGGATGTCCTTCATCTTCTTGAACAAAGTCTTGATCACGCCCTTAGCTGCAGAGCCGATCTCCGGGAAACAGCCGATCCCCGTGAGTACAATGTTGACCCACAGGCCGAATTCCCGGCCCATTCCAAAGAATTCGGCGTTGTCCTTTTCGATCTGCTCCGGCGTCCGATCCGCTTCTCCTTCGTAATACTCGATGAGGTGGTACAGATTGGCGATCAAATCACGCGCGTCCAAGACTTGATCCACCACCGGGATCAATCCCAGTACCATGTTCACGACAATCTGGCTGACCGATTGGTCTTCGTTGAAGTCCCCCTGCACCGTGCCGACGGTCCAGTCCCATGCGTCGTCCAGCCAAGCAGCCGATTTTGCAGCAGGCTCCGGCTTCTTGGCTGGCTTGATATCGTACTTGGTGGGAGTGGGATCCTTCTGGACTTCAAAGAAGGCGTAGGGTGTCGGAACATCCGCTTTGCGGAAGCGGCCGGTGCCATCCGTCGTTCCCTCGGCGAGAACCTTGTCCCCCATGTCTTTGAGAACATATTTGGCCCCGCTCACGCCAGTGCCGTCCGCATACGCGTAGCGGCCGACGTACCGATACACCGTCAGGCCGCAAGGCAGCGTTGTCCCTTTGATCTCCTGTTGCGGCGGGCCATCGTCCGCTTCGCCAGCAGCCTTCTTGTACTCCGACAGCCATTCCTCGCGCAGCGCAGCGTCTTCCGGCCCCATCGTAAGTTTGCGGCCGCCAGTCCTCTCCGCCAATTTCGCATCGGCTGTGGCGGCGGCATCCGGATTCAGTGGGCGCTTCGTCGCCATGGGTCAGGAACCGTGTTCAAAGATCAAGTGTTGGTCGAGCAGATCCGCCTTTGACTCTGGGATCAGATCCGCGCGGCGGAGGATCGCCCCGGCCCATGGATGTTGCGGGTTCGCGTCGAACCTTGGGCCGAGGATCGCCACACAGTCCAAGTAGAATGTCACAAGGTCTCGCGAGTCGAAGCCATACTCGTCCGCTTTTTTCATTTCGGCGCGAATGACACCCTCCAGTTCCGCGTCCTTCATGCCGTTGCGTGCCAAGTCGTCCGGAAAGTCCTTTCGCAGGCGGCGCACCTGTTCCCAGACGAAAGCGTCTTCCACGCCCATCTCGAACTGCGGCATCTGTTCTTCACGAAACCGGATCATGCAGGCACCTTCATCGCATCATCCAAAGCGATCCTTTGCCAGTGCTTGAACGTCGGGCCGTACACCAGAAGCGACGATTCGTCGCCGCTCTCGGCGAAGAACTGCGTGATCGGGCCGAAGAAGCCGCCCAATTCGGTCGGCGTGCACGTTTGCAAATACGTTCGAAGCACACGAGGGTCGTAGTAGCGGAAATACACCTCGCGGCCGTCCGGCAGAGTCGCGAGAAGGTGCCGCCGCAGTTGCTTCCGGATCTCCACGAACGGCGAGTGGCAGTTGAGGAAGACGCCCCAACTGTCGCCCCACCCCTCGTTCACGAGAGCATCGAGGAACGGCCCGCCGCGGGGGATCTCGACCAACCACGGGCCGAAGGCGGCGATCTCCGCCCCCTTCTCGCCATCGTAAAGCGACTCGAACACGAGTCCGCATTTTTGGATGAGCGGCAGGATTGCGGGGTTTCGGGCTGCATCGAGCACGACGTGCAAGTTGCGTTGTTCGCGCAGGAAAGCCAACGCCGCGGCTATCCTTCGGTTCCGATCCGGCGCGACTTGCGGCTCTGCGGCCGGCCGTTCCCGCGGCATCGGGGGCGGATCGGAAACCGTGGTCCTCGACACGACTGTGCCGCCAACGACTTCCACAGCGAATCGCGTGCGTCCGGCCGTGATCGTGTCGCCATCCTGAAGTGTCGTCTCCACGACGGCCATCCCGTTGACCTGCGTGCCGAAGCGGCTCTTAAGATCGCGGACGATGAAGTTGCCGTCTTTCGCTTCGATGCAGAAGTGGCTGGCAGAGAGCATCGGGTCGTCGAGGACACAGACTTCCGCAGGGGCGACGCGTCCGACGCGCAGGGCGGCACCTTCTGCGACGAATCGCTTCCCCGTCGAGTCTCCGCTCTGTACGACCAGAGTCAGTCGCATGGGGTCACTTGCCCGCCTTCGCCTTTTCACAGATCTCGCAGAACGGTTTGCCGGTCTTGGAAGCGGCTTGGAGCGCAGCGGCCTGCGGGCCGCCACCGCCGCCGCCGCTGCCCATTTCGCCGATCATCACCGTCGGGCAACCTGGGGCGGTGATGACGCCGCCGTGGACGGTCATGTCCGTGAGGCGGGCCGCCATCAGATTTCCGATCAGCACGGTCGGGCTGCCCTTGGCGATCATGTCCGGGGGACCGACGCAGACGAGCATGTCCGTGACGCGGGCCGCGGGGAGAAACCCGATGAGCACAGTCGGGCAGCCGGGCGGCAGGATCGGCCCGCCGACGTGCGGGACGATACCCGTCACCATCGGGCAGGTGTGCATATCGGTCACGCGGGCGGCGGGCGGCACGGTGTTGCACCTCAGTTGGATTTCTTGCCAGTCACCCAGTAATCGGCGTCCTTCGGCTTGATCGGCTTGGCGTCCTCGGGATCCTTTGGATTCTCGGCGTCTTGCGCATCCGTGGGGGCTTGCGGGCTGGCCCCGCTGCCGGATCCAGCGGAGCCGCCGCTGTTGATGAGCACCATCGTGCCTTGGATCGCCACGCCGGCGGGGCCGATGTCGATGAACCCGCCCGCCCCCTTCAGCGACACTTGCATCGCCTCGATGATCACTTTCATCCCGGCCTTCAAGTGGATCTCCATGCCGGCGTCCACGCAGTGCTTCATCCCGGCCTTTTCCTGATAGTCCTTGCCGATGGTGAGCGAGACGGTGCCGTCCACCTTCTCCTTGTGGTCGCCCTTCACGTGGATGTTCTCGTTGCCATCCACCAGTTCCTTGCGCTCAGCCTTCACATGGATGTCCACGTTCTTGTCGTACAGTTCCTTGGTCTGGCCTTGAACGTGGAAGTCCAGGTTTTCGCCGATCTGTTCATGCACGTTTTTCTTGGTGTGCATGTCGTAGTTGCCGTCGATCAGTTCCTTCTGGTCGTTCTTGACGTGGATGTCGAGGTTGCCTTTGCCGTCGCCGCCGCCGATGAGCAACTGCATGCTGCCGCCGATGTGTTCGAAGTGGTCCCGATGCACCTTGAGGTGCTTGTCGATGGCGATTTCCTCGTACTGGTTGCCCTTCTTGGTTTCCCCGCTGAGGTCGCCCTGGTGATCCTTCGGCAGGTGGAAGCCGACGCGGAGGTGCCGGTTGACGCCGACGCGTTCCATGCTGTCGTTGCGCACGCGTTCGTCCATGTTGCGCTGGGCGTGAATGTACACTTGCTCCTGGCCGGCCTTGTCCTCGAAGCGGATCGCGTTGTAGCCGTCGCCGCCCGGCGTGCTGTTGGACTTGATGTGGCTGCGCGTCTTATGGTCCGGCAACTTGTCGGACGGCATCTGGTCCGGGTTGTACGTGTTGCCCACCACGATCGGCTGGTCCGGGTCGCCTTCCAAGAAGTCCACGAGCACTTCCTGGCCGATGCGCGGGATGTGGATGTGGCCCCAGTTGCGGCCCGCCCACAGCATGCCGACGCGGATCCAGCACGAACTCTCCGCGTTGCGCTTCCCTTCGCGATCCCAGTGAAACTGCACTTTGATCCGGCCGTACTTGTCCGTGAAGATTTCCTCGCCCGGCGGGCCCACCACTTGAGCCGATTGCGTGCCATGGACCACGGGCTTGGGAGAAACGCGGGCCGGGCGGAACGGCAGGTCTGCCGGCACCGCGACGAAGTGGTTCTGGTACGAGGCCGGGGCGGAACCGCCGGTGCGGTACGGGTTCCCCGGAGCGACGAAGTGCGTCACGGAGGTGAGAACGTACTCGCCCTCGGCCGAGGCGTACTTCGCGCGGTGGTCGCCTTCCACGGTCTTGATGCCCATCTTGGCGCCGGCGACGAGTTGGGCCCAAGTGCCGCCGCCGAAGATGCTCACGGCCCCGCTCGCCTGTTGCTGCATGCGGAGTTTCGTGGTGCGTTCGTTGTCCTGGAACACTTTCTGGATGTCGGGGCGTTCGCCGCCGCCGGGGGGCACTCCGTCGAACCGCTGGGCGTACTCGCCGGGCCAATCATACAGTTCGAGCGAGGAGTTCGCCTTGACCGCCAATTCGTGCGGCGCCTTCCCGGCCGTCACGGACGATTGCGACTTTGATTCCGCCTGGAGGTTTTTGTGGGGCAATTCAAAGGTGTGATCCCACAGCGTGACCTTGCCGGTTCGCAGTTCCTGGCGCTTGAGCCAACTGGTGATCACCGCGGTGCCGGCCTTCGCGCTCAACCCCGATTCCGTGCCCGTGATCAGCGTCGCGGTGCGGAGCCCGGGATGCGACTTCGGCGTATCCGTCACGATCAATTCGTGCGCGTTCTCCGTGTGCTTGAAGAAGTAAAAGATGCCTTCCTCTTCCATCAGCCGCGAGACGAAGTTGAAGTCGGTCTCGCGGTACTGGACGCAATAGTCTCGCGGCTCGTACTTGCCTTCGAGTTGGAATTTGAGTTCGCCGGCGCCGCCAAGCAGTTCCTTGAGCACCTTCTCCAATATTTGCGGCACGGTGATCTGCTGAAAAATGCGGCTGCGGGCGTGGCGAGTGAGCAACCAAAGCTTGGGCACGACGATGGCGCGGAAGGCGGTGAAGAATTCGTCCGTCGCGCCTTGGTTGAACTCGGCGCAGATTCCGCTGAAGTAGCGGGTTTCGAGCGGGTTGCCGTCCTTTCCGCCCTGAAGGAAGCGGGCCGAGAGCGGCTCGCCGATCACCTTGTGGAACGGCAGCGGGCTCTTGAGCTTCTCATTCTCAACGAGAATTTCGAACTCGAATTGAAACAGCTGCGATAGCCCTTCCTGGCCCGAAAGCCCGGACATGAGCAGCGTTTCTTTCCAAGCCGGCGTCACAAGCGCCAACGGCTGGTTCTTCTGGGTGGTGCTCAACGGAGCCTCGCGGATGCGGATGCCTGAGGGGAGCCGCGCGATGCGTTACCATGTATGTACCCGGCGGCGTTCCAACCCGCAAGTGCCTGATTGAACGTCTGCGAATCCCGCCAGCACTCGATTGCAGTGTCGCGGGCATCGATTACAATAAGCTTTGCACCCACCCGCCACAGGTTCCCGCACGATGCCGGAGCATCCCGCTCTCTCCAGCGACATCGAACAGACCCTGCCCCCCGGCTATCACGTGGTGAAGCTGATCGGGAAGGGGAACTTCGGCGTCGTCTACAAGGCGAAGGGGCCGGGCGGGAAGGAGTGGGCGTTCAAAGTCACGGACATGTCCCGCGGGAAGGCCGTGGGCATCAAGGAATTCCGCGCGTTCCGCAACATCCGCCGCATCAAGCCGCACCGCAACCTCATCGAGTACTACGGCGTCTGGGTCGTTCGCGAGAACGGCGAGATCCTCGAGAACGCGCACGAACTCTCGGACGAGGACCTCAAGAAACTCGACGTCGCGGAACTGATCATCCAGATGCCGCTGGCCGAGGAATCGCTCGAGAAGCGGCTCAAGAAGGCTCGCCGCGACTTCAACAAACCCGGCCGCGTGCGGCAACCCGGCGAATTCCCAGGCATCCCGCTCCGCGAACTGCTCGTCTACATGCAGGGCGTCGCCGAGGCGCTTGATCACCTGCACAGTCCGATTCACCCGCTCAAGAACGATGAGGACGAAGAAGGCACGGACTGGATGCTCCACCGGGACGTGAAGCCCGGCAACATCCTCATCGATCGCACCGGGAACGTGTTGGTCGCGGATTACGGCGTGGCTCGGGCCGTGGGGGCGAACGTCACCGGCACGCAGGGCGGCGCCGGCACGCCGATCTACTCGGCTCCCGAGCAACTCACCGATCACGTTCCCGATCCGCACCCCTCGTCCGACCAGTACTCCCTGGCCATCACCTACTACGAGCTTCGCACCGGCTCGCTGCCGATCCCGGACGAATCAATGTCGTCCGTGGAGGATGTGAAGCTCGCGCAGATTCTCGGCCGCTTGGACTTCTCGATCCTGCCGCGGAACGAAGTGAACGTGCTGAAGCGGGCGACGCACAAGGTGATGAAGCAGCGGTATCCGTCTTGCAGCGAGTTCGTGGCGGAGTTGTGGAAGGCGAACGGGGTGATGCCGGGCCGCCCGTCCGGAATCATGCCGAGCCCGTTCCCGCGGACGCCGTACACGGACGCGGAGATCGCGCTTCCGCCGGAACCTCCGGGGCCGCCGCGGACGGACAGCCGCACACCGTTCGAGATGGGCACGCTGCCCGAGATCCCGCCGGCCCTGCGCGACCCGGAACCGGCCCCGCCCGTGGAAGGGAACAAGCCGAGCGGCACGATGCGGGTGGAAGACCTCTTCCGCGCCACACCGATCAAGCAACCGGCGGTTCCGCCGCCGGCCGCACCGCCTCCGAAAGATGAAGAACTGCCGATCGCGTCCGAGGCCGCGCCGTGGGAGGCGCCCGCGAAGCCGTTGAAGGGGAAGAGCACGGCCGACTTCGCCGTGCCTCCCGCGAAGCCGGATGCGAAGAAGGGCACGGATTGGCTGCCGAGCGCGAAGCCGAAAAGTTCGAAGGAATTCGAACTGCCGCCGATGGGGACCGCATTTTATGGCGCGGAGCAGGCAACTCCGACGAAGCCGAACCCCACCAAGGAAACCGAGCAGTCGCCGACGGGCACCGCGTACTACGGCGCAGACAGTCGGACCGCGACGCCGAAGCCTGCTTCCAACCCCGCACTGGACTTGGACGACGAGGCGGACTCGAAGCCGCCGACGTGGATCCCGCAGGGGCAGAAGAAAAAGAAGAAGATCTCCCCGCTGGTGTGGTTGGCCGGTGGAGCCGGGTTGGCTGCCGCGATTGGTGTCGGAGCCTTTGTGCTCTTCACGGGCGACGGCGGATCGCGGAATGCCGAGACGAAGCCGACGAACACGGATGGAGGTGGCACGGGCACCGGAGGCACAGGCACGGGCACCGGAGGCACAGGCACGGGCACCGGAGGCACAGGCACGGGCACCGGAGGCACAGGCACGGGCACCGGAGGCACAGGGCACGGCTCCGGAGGCACCGGAGGCATGGGCACGGGAGGCACGGGCACTGGAGGCACGGGCACTGGAGGCACGGGCACCGATAAGTCTAAGAGCCAACGTGAAAAGCTCACCGATGCCCGCAAGAAACTCGCTGGTGCAGTCGACAAGGACGAGATTGAAGCCACCAACATCAACGAAGCGGTGAAACTTCTCGCCGAGATCATGGAGTCCAAAGACTCCGATTCCGTGAGCAAGGACGAGGCTTCCACGCTGCATGCGGCCTGGGCCAACATCGAAACAGTACTTCGCCCCGAGAACAAGCCTTCCCTTGCTCAAGCCGAAGCCATCCTGACGTGGCCCGCAAGTGTGCAACTGAAAGGTGGCGACCGAACTGCATGGGACAACGTCTACAGCCGATTGCGGACCCTTCACCCGACCGCGACCGAACGGTTGGCGGCGATTCGCGCGTTCCTCCGCGGCGACTCGCTCATATCGGCTCTCGGGGCACCGGGTGCCGTGCTCGCGAATGCGAATGTGAGCCGTACCCAACTCGCGAAGTTCAAGGAACTCGCCGACGCCGATCCGAGCTTCAGCAACGATTCCACGAAAGCCGCCGCGGCACTCGACTCGCAGTGGAACAATGCGGTCGCGATGCGTGAGCCGGGAGCCGCGAACATCAGTGAAATCGAGAAGTGGCGGGATGCGATCCGCAAGATCACGCTCACCGGCGAAGACAAGGCCGTGCTCGCGGACTTCCACCGCGTCCGTCTCGCGAACCTGATCCAGCGGTTCGCGATGAAGCCCGCCGGGATGCGATCCGCGAACGATTGGTCCGACCTGCGGCTGCCCACGGCCGAGGATCTGCCGGGCTCGGCGTGGCGGGAGTGGCTCGAAGCCGAGAGCAAGTTCCTGTCCAACGCCTTGCGACCGACGGTGGATCGCAGCAGGTCCATCGAACTTCCCAAGCTCTCGTTGGACGGCGCGAGTTACGAGAAGCTGGTGTCCGCGGAATTGAAGTGGAGCCGGGCGTCTTCGCTTGCGGAGCGGCGGGAGGCCGCCCGCGCGCTCTTGGCCGCGGCGGTGGAAGCCGGCCCGTTGCTCGAATTCGGATCCCGCAAGCGGGCACTCGGCGTCGTGCTCGCCCTCTCCGGCATCGACCTCAAGCAACCGAAGGCCGACGCCATCGATGCGACCTTCGCCGCGACGGAAGCCGACACGGCCCTCGCCCGCGATTGCTTCCTCAAAGCACAGTCGCTGTTGGAGAAGGAATCGGACGCATCCATCAAGACCCGCATCGGTCCGAACCTGCTCCTGGCGTCCGCGTTCCCGAAGGTCGTGCCCGACGCGGCGCAGAAGGCGGGCGTCATGCGGACGGACATCGCCAACTGGAGCGACCCCGCCGAGAAGAACTCTCTGTGGCTGGCGTTCGCCCGCACGCGGAACCGCGCCACAGCCGCCGGATTGGACGACGCCCTGCACGCCTACGCCCAATTGAAGGATGTGAAGGAGGCTCGCGCGGCACTCGTCAACGATCTGCTCGATGCCGGTTTCCGCAGCGATCTGAAGGAACGCGACAAGGCCGCCGAGGCGGTTCGCACGCTTTTTTCCCCGCTGGCGACGTCACTGTTCGACCGACGCAAGGATCTCGACAAGAACGAGACGGAACTGCTCGCCAAACTGCTTGAGGCGGCGACTTCGCTCGCGAAGACCGACGAACTCGCCGTGCTGCACGCCTTCACGAGTTTGGAGAAGGACGGCAAGCTGCCCGCGGGATTGGACGCGGCCATGCTGCATGCGAACGTCAAGTCCGACCGCAGCCTGCTGTTGAAAGAGCTTGCGAGCTTGCATGCGGCGCGCAACGCGAAGACACCCGCCGAGAAGCTCGAGTCGCTGGAAAAGGCCGCCGGCGCGTTCGAGCGGGCGGTCGGCACCCTGCGTTCGAAGGAACCGACCGCGTTCGTGGAACTGTTGGACGGCGAATCGCTCGACAGCTACCTCGAACTTGGCCGCTTGCAGACCGCCGACGGCCGATACATCGATTCGATCACCTCCTTCATCAAAGTGAAGTCGATCGCGGGGGACAACCCGCGGTTCGCCTCCCACCTGAACCAAATGATGCTGGCCCGGGCGAAGGCGCTCTGGCTCTCGGCATCGGATCGTGAGACGCTCAAGAAGACCTCGACCAAGAGCGACTTGGACACCGTGATCCGGCAGAAGGAGGCCACGGCTCCGGAAGCGCGATACTGGCGCGCCGTGTACGCGCTTTACATCGGCGAGGCGATCGGGTGCAATTCGCGCAAGCATAACTACGAGGCCGACAAACTCGACTTGCTCGGGGCGCAATCGCTGAAGCTTTCGGCGGTGTCCGTGGAGGAAAGCGACTTGGTCGTTCCCGCGGATCTTGCCGGTCCGTACCGGGTCGAACTGCTGGAATGGAAAGCCTGCTTCGCCTGCGCGAAGGCCGTCGCGACGAAGGACGCCAAGAGTCGGCAGGACGCGATGAACGAACTCGCGGAACTGGCCAAGGCGGATCCGCTCGCCGGTGCCGTGCGCCGCCTTCAATTCCAGGTGAATCGCTTGGAGGCTGCACTTGCGGCGGGCGTCGCCGCGGAACGCGACGAAGTGCTCAAGGACCTGACTTCCGAATCGGCCGCCGACGCGATCGCCTCGTTGAAGGCCCTCAAGCCGTCGACCCGGATTCCCGATTCGGTCGGTCGCGACCAACAACTGCTGACCGCGTTCGCCTCGTTGGCGCGGGCCCGCTCCGTCGCGGATGCTCGCGCCAAGACGCCCGGGCCCGGATTCAAAACGCTGTTGGAAGCGATCAAAGACTTGAAGTCGAACGATCCGAAATCGAACGATCTCAAGGTGATCGAGACCGTTGAAGACCTCGCGATGTCGGCGGCGATCGACGCCGCGAATCACCAGACGGACAAGAGCTATGCCGAGGCTCAGACCTGTGCCCTGCTTGCAATCCAAGCTTTCGAGATGGTCGGCGAACTCGATCCCGACTTGAAGGCGGTCGAAGCTCACGTGCGGGACAAATTGTTCAATGTTGCAGCCTTTCGCAATTCCGCCGCCGGCATCGCCTTGCAAGAGGTCAAGGGCGCGAACATCGACCCGGCGAAGTTGGACCAGGCGCCGACGGCCTTGGACCAACTGATCCGCATCGATCGCGCGTTCGAGCAAGCGGCTGCCTTGTTCGAACGAGTGAAAGCGGATCCAAGGACCGCGATGAGGCTGGAGACGGTGCAAAGGAACCGGAAGGCGATCAAGTCCGAGTGGTTCGACAAAGGCTTGGACGGTGCGATCCAAGCCGCGGAGGGCGCCGGCGACGCGAAGCGGGCCAACGCCCTGAAGAAGTTCCAAGCCCGCCTGCCGAAGTGACTCACCCCTTCCAGTAAACGAACACGGCGATCAGGACGGTCACGATCGCGATGCCCGCATAGCCGAACTGCACCAACCGCCATGCTCGGCGGTCGTCCTCATACGCCTGCCGCGTCCACGCCACGGCCGCTTGGTCCTTCACCAAGCGGTCCAGCACGCCGGCCACGAATGCTTGACGGTTCTGCTTGTCGCCGGTGCCCATCAGGTAGCACCCGCCGAAGAGCGGCAAGGCCTCCAGGTCGTCGGGGCCTTCCATCTCGCCCTTGCCGGTCGGGACACGCGAGAGGATGGAGGCGAACCGCGGCACGCGGCGTTGCACTTCGCGAAGCAGCAGGTAGAGATCCCGATTGGGGTGCGAGCCCTCCCGTCCGTTCGGCCCTTGGGCGTCGAACCGCAGGGCCTGTAGCACCCACACGGGCACGATCGCGTGGGCGATCCAGTGGATGCCCCAGCGGATCAGTGTCGCCGTCTCGGGGGTTTGGTCGGTGCGGACGGGCACGAGCGGGATGCGCTGGCCGATTCGCTGCCGCAGTTGGTCCTGGCTGAAGCCGCTGCGGAACTGGCCGAACCTCGCCGCCACCTCCAAGTCGCAGATCGCGCCGATGGTCGGATAGTGCAACTGGAACGTTGCGGGCCACGCCGAGGTTGTTGGCGAGTTCGCGGGCCACGACCTGGGCCACGTTCTCGGATTCTCCGGTGGCCCACGGCACCAGGACGAGCACGCCGTTCACGGGGCAGAGCGGCCAGCGGTCCCGCTTCATGAGGTTGCAGACGAACTTCAACTCGCGCTCGCCGGTCCGGAGCACCTCGTTGCGGATGCTGAAGGCCTGCGTCTTGCTGGCCGCGCCGCGGTGGATCTTGTTGCCGAGCACTTCGAGGCGGTCCTGCTGCACGTCGTCCAAGCCTCGTTGGCTTTGAAGCCGCTGAAGCGTCTTGAACTCGTGCATTTCGCTGGCGGTGAGGCCGAAGCCGCCTCCGCCCTCGGAACTGGCGTCGAAACTCAGAGTCTTGGTCGGGTCGCTGGCCTCGGCGCTGTTCGCGGCCGGGGAGAACTGGGTGTCGCCGTTCACCGCGTTGCACAAGTAGGACCATGCGGTCGCGTCCGGCACCGTCACGAACACGGAGTACGGCTCGTAGCAGGCGTACACGTAGAGCCGGGAATTCTGGGCGTTCGGGAAGCGATACTGGAAGTTCCAGCCGGAGGCGCGGAAGAGCGAATCCATGCCGCCGATGGGCCGGCCGAGCACGAGGTACACCGGCGGCGCGTTCTCCGAGTCGTTCAGGCGGATGCCCACCTTCTCGAGTTCGGCCACGGCCTGCTTCCACGAGCGTTCGAGGTCCGGGAACTCGGAGGATTCCTCATCGGCCGCGAAGAGCTTGTACAGCCCGTAACCCACCCAACAGAGGGCGTACAGGGCGAGGAACACGAGGGCGAGCCACCATTCGTAGAGGAACTCGCCGTGGCTGGTCTTCTCGAGGTAGTTGCGCAGGCGGACGCCGATTTTCGTGTTGCTGTTCTGGAGCAGCCACAAACCGTAAATGACGAGTCCGAGCAGGACGAGGTGGAGGCCCCAGCGGAGCCACCGCGGCCAATTGCGGGTGTCGCGCGCGTCCGCGAAAATCGGCAGGATCATGCCGAACGCGAGGCGGAGCTTGTCGAAGACGGTCGTGATGAAGTAGAGGATGCTCATTGCAGGACCACGGCTCGTCCGAGGAAGAAGGCGGCGGCCGCCAACACGAGCACGCCGATGCGGAGCATCAGCAGCACTTGGCGTCGGCCGTTGAGAATGTCGACATCCGGGCGCGGATCGCCGCCCGCGTCGTGCGGGAAGCGTTGGTTGCGGGACTGGATGATGTGCTTCCGGGTGTTCTCCGCCCAGCGGGTCGGGTCCACACCCTCGGACTCGGGAGTGCCGCGGAAACCCAGCATCACGCACCAGAGATAGACTTCGAGCGCGTCGGTGCCGGGGCGGGTGGGGGCGTGCTTGACGGCCTGCCGCCAGAACCGCCACGCGGCTTCGCCGGATCCGGTGCCCACCACCTCCACTTCGAGCATGTTCTCCTTCCACTGGTCGGACCACTCGGGCGCCCACGGGGTGTGGAGCACGAAGAGTTCGTCGAGCCAGCAGGCGAGGGCGTACCGGGCGCCGAGGAAGGAGTTGCCGGGGTCGAAGTTGTTGGAGCCCGGCGTGGCGCCGATGGCGATCGCGCCGGCGTATTCCGGGTTCGCGGCGGCCTCGCCTTCCCCCCACAGCAGCTTGCGAAGGTGATCGTGCTCCGTGTAAAAGTCCGGGGCGTCGCCTCGCTCCAACCGCTCATGAAGGTCGAGCCCGCGGCTGAAGATCTCGTGGACTTGCGAAGCCAGCACCTGGTTCTGCATGAACGTCCGGTCCCGAATGAGCGGCGGTTACGGTGCGGTGTGCGAGGAACTCGGCGGCACGATGAACAGCGTGAAGTTCATCTGCACCGGCTTCCCGTCGTCGAACTTCAACGCGAAGTTCGTCTTCCCTTCCAGCGATTCGAGAATGAGATTCTCGTTCAACCGCACCGCGAGTTCCAACGTATTCTCGACAAACTTCCATTCGTCCAGCGACACGTTCCGGTTGATCCGGAAGTACGTCATCTCCGGGCCCGAGGGCAGCAGCGACGGCTGGTTGTTCACGTACTGGAATTCCAACCCGCGAGACCGCCTTGCGAACACTTCCTCGACGCGGTTGTAGGCCGCGATCTTCATGTTCAGCCGGCCGGTGAGGTACCGCGAACAGTCCGCGGAGGGCAGGCTTGACGACACGCCGACGTACATGTCCCAGTTCGGGGCCAACCACGCGGGCTTGAACGGCGCCTTGAGCGACTTGCCGACTCCAACGAACTCCTGCTGCTCGTAGCCTTGGTCGAAGTCGCGGCTGAGCAGTTCGTCGATGTGCGCGGCGACGCGCGTGAAACAAGTGCCGAGATCGTCGTGGTCGTAAAGCGGGAGATAGTTGCGGGCTTCCGGGTTGCCGCTGTCGAACGTCGGGAGTCCCTTGCCGAGGATCGAGAGGCGTCCGAGGAAGCGGCACAGCTCCAGATAGGCGTCGAACGGGTGAAGCCCGTCCGACGTCATGAGCACGCGGAAGAAGGTGTGCGTCTCGTTGAGCAGTCGGAACTTCTCGAGGGAGAGCACTTCGTCCGGGTTGCTGCTGCCGAAGCGGGCCTTGCCGCGGACGCGCTTGCCCGAGGATTCGACGAGCGAGGCGATTCGTCCGGCCAAGTGATCGAGGATCTGGTGCTTCAGCGGATCCCATGCGTCGCAAGCGAGGAGCGGCGGGATGTACGATTTGGCGAGTTGCAGCGTGGCGCCGGCTTCCGACGACCGTTCGACGCGGCCGAGGGGAATCGTCTCGAACCCCGCGAGATCGGTCTCGCCCGCCACGATCAATCGGAAGTTCAGTTTGCGGAACTGCACCGCGCCGGCAGCGGAGCGTCGGCCGTCGTTTTCGTCCTCAACGCCGTCGCGGCCCGGGTCGATCGAGTACCGCTTCACCTCGTCCTGCTTGGAAGTGGCGACATTCGCCCATCCGAGTTGCAACGCGGGTACGGCCAGCAGGATCTCGACGGGAGCGTTCCCGGTGAGAAACGGCCGCAGATCGCGTTCGGGGAGTTGACTGTCGTTCAACACCCGGACGATGGTGCCGTCGCGGAGCCGCGCTTCGAGGCGCTGGATCTTGAAGCGGGCGGCCCGCAGTGCGTCCGCATCCAAGCGGATCGAGCGGATGCCCCAGTGGTAGGCTTGCTCCCAGCGTGTGGTCCAGCGGAGTTGATCGTTCCAATACCGGTCGCCGGCTTGGAAGTGCTGCGGCCGCAGCAGCATTCCTTCGTGCCAATGGACGGCGGGATCCATGTGCGACACTCGTTTCGGGGCGGATGGGGATGATGATAGCAATTCCGCGGGTCCGGACAGCGGTGCGATTCGGGCGGGAAACGCAGGATTCTCGGGCGGTAGCGGTTTTGCCGGAAGTTCGGGGCCGTCCACGGCCGATATGTGCTGCGAACGGACCCCCGCGGTCCGCGTCGCACCCGTGCAGTCCGGTCCTGGAGGATGGGCGATGAGCCGTAAGTCCGCCCGTAAGGCTTGGTTGTCCAGCGTGGGGCTTGGTGTGGGGATCTGGGGAAGCGGCGCGCTCCGCGCCGCCGATCCGCTGCCTCTCGCCCCCGAAAAGCCGGGCGACATCCAGTTGGTCAAACAGGAAAAGAAAGATCCGGAAAAGAAGGACCCGGGGAAGAAAGATCCGGGGAAGAAAGATCCGGCCCCGGTCGTGGCCCCCATCCCGCCGGAACCGCCGGCGGACTTCGATGTCCAGCGTGACTTGCAAGGCGGTGCGCGCTCGACGGCCAACACCGGCACCAACGACGGTAACCGGACCCAAGCCGGCGGCACCGGTGCCGGCGGAACGAGCAGCGACATCTCCGTCGCGGCCAACCAGGCGCCGCAGGTGCTCAACGCCTCGGACCTCAGCCAGTTGCTCTTCAAATCGTCTGCGTCCACCGGCGTGCAGTTCCAACAGCGCAACCCGCTGGTGAACGACCCCCGCGTCCGCGGCCTCCGCAACACCCAGTTCCTCACCTACGGGGACGGCGCGTTGTTCTCCCCGGTGCGGCTCGACTTGGATACGCCAGTCACGCGCTTCGATCCGGGTTCCGTCCGCGACATCATCATCGTGAAGGGCCCCTACTCGGTGCTGTACGGCCCGGGGCACGCCGTGATCGACGTGGCCACACTCGACTCGCCACGCTTCGACTGCTTCGAGTTCCATGGCCGCACGGCGCTCGGCTACCAGACCAACGGCAAGCGCTGGGACGGCCTCCAATCCGTCTGGGCCGGCGAAAGCAACTGGGGCGCCCGCATCACCTACAACGGGCTCACCGGCTCGGACTACAAGGACGGAGCCGGGAACAGCGTCCCCGCCAGCTACCTCTCGCACAACGTGAACTGGGCGATCGGCTGGGACATCACCGACAAGACCAGCGTCGAGTTCAAGGGCCAGCGCGTGTATCAGCAGGGGCTCGAGTTCCCCGGGCTGTACTTCGACGTGCAGGACCTGAACACCGAGGCGTACACCTTGCGGCTCACGTCGAAGGACCAAGGCGCGTTCGACCGCTTCGAGTTCGACGCGTGGTACAACTCGAGCGTGGGCACGGGCAACACGGCGGCCGGGCCGAAGCAAGCCTTCGTGCAGCAGTTGCTCGCCGTCTCGTTCAATCCCAACAAGTTCAATCAGTCCGCGTACACGAACTTCGGCTACCTGCCGCTACCGAGCATCGCCCAAGCCCAGCAGGCGAACCAACTCGCCGGCGGGACGCCGCTCAACCTGTTCACGGACCAGTCCACCACGAACTTCGCCACCACCTCGCTGGGCTACCGCACGTTCCTCGAGTGGGGCAAGGAACGCGATGAGAACAAGCTCATCGTGGGTACCGATCTCCGGTTGCTCGGCCAAGGCCTCCAAGAAAACATCCGACTCACGCAGGTGCAAGGCATCCCCGTGACCTCGTCGGTTCTGCCCGGCCAACAATTGACGCAGAACCAGTCCATCCCGGACAGCAACAGTGTGAATCCCGGCTTGTTCGCCCAGTTGGAGATGCCGTTGAACAACCGGTTCACCGTCCGCGGCGGCGGTCGCGCGGATTGGGTCCGCACGTCCACCGGCGTCCGCAACATCAACGGCAACATCGATCTCTTCGGCCAGCCCGGACAGCCGAACACCGGCCGCTTCTCGGTCGATCCCATCGACTACTCGACGCAGTACGGAACCAACCCGCAGACGGATTCGACCCGCAACTTCTTCCTCCTCGCCGGGTTCCTGCAGAGCGAGTACAAGTTCACGGACGAGGTCTCCGGCGTGGCGTCCGTCGGGCACTCGCAGCGGGCCCCGACCCTCACCGAACTGTACGCCTCCGGCCCGTTCCTCGGCGTGCTCCAGCAGGGCACCAGCCGCGTGATCGGCGACCCGAACCTCGCGTCCGAGAAGCTCACGCAGTTCGACCTCGGCCTCCGCGCCGACTACGAATGGGTGCAGTTCGGGGCCGGCGTGTTCTACGGCTGGATCAACGACTACATCACGTACGACCAGAACGCGGGCGGCCCCGGCATCACGCAGGTCGTGTACACCAACACCGACCTTGCGACCATCGCGGGCACCGAATTGTTCGGACAGATGGATGTGACGACGTGGCTCTCGGCGTACGGCACGATGACCTACGTGCAGGGCATCGACCAGACGCACAACGTGAACCGCCGCAACCCCGCACTGGCCAGCAGCCGCGCCACCAACCCGGCGAACGGGCAGTACGCCACCGACACGGAAGCCCTGCCGCAGATTCCGCCGCTCGAATCCCGCGTCGGCTTCCGCATCCACGACCCGAGCAAGAGCCCCAAGTGGCAGATCGATCTCGGCGCCCGCATGGTCGCCAGCCAGAACAATGTGGCGAAGAGCCTCGGCGAACTCGGCACCCCGGGCTTCACCACCTTCAACATCCGGACCTACTGGCAGGCCTCGGAACGGCTTCTGCTCACAGCCGGCGTGGAGAACCTCGGCAACCGGTTCTACCGCGAACACTTGGACCCCGTGTCCGGCACCATCCTCGGGGTGAACCCGCTGTACCGGCCCGGCACGAACTTCTACTTCGGTTCCCAGTTGAGCTACTGAGCCGCGTGGCTCCGGGGTAATGCACGAAGCCCACCCGTGAAACGGGTGGGCTTTCGTCATGCAGGCCTGCGTCTCCCGTCACGAGTCAAAAAGGCGTCTCGCCACCGTCGCCGAAGAGGCTCCGCACCCCTTCCGGCGGCTCGACCACGGTTTCCTTCTTGCGGCGCGGCTTGCGCGGCGAGTCGGGCACCGGTGCAGCCGGTGGCGGGGACAGGATCGCGGGCATCGCCAAGCTGCCGAGCACCTGCTCGGCACGGGCCAGCACTTGCTCCGGTACGCCGGCCAGGCGGGCCACGTGGATGCCGTAGCTCTTGTCCGCGTTGCCGGGGCCGATCTTGTGCAGGAAGATCACCTCGCGGTCGTTCTCCTGCACGTGCACGTTGTAGTTCCGCAACCGCGGCAGCGTGCCCTCCAGCTTCGCGAGTTCGTGGTAGTGCGTGGCGAAGAGCGACCGGCACTGCACCATGTCGTGCAGGTGCTCGGTGATGGCCCACGCCAGCGAGACGCCGTCGTAGGTGCTGGTGCCGCGGCCGATCTCGTCGAGGATCACGAGGCTGCGGGCCGTGGCGTTGTTCAGGATGTTGGCCGCTTCCGTCATCTCCACCATGAAGGTGCTTTGGCCGCGGGAGAGTTCGTCCGCCGCGCCGACGCGGGTGAAGATGCGGTCCGCGATGCCGATGCGGGCGGCCTTGGCCGGCACGAAGCTGCCCATCTGGGCGAGCAGCGTGAGCAACGCCACTTGCCGGAGGAAGGTGCTCTTGCCCGCCATGTTCGGCCCGGTGACGAGCCAGAACATGCCGCCCTCTCCCTCGTCCATCATCGCGTCGTTGGGCACGAACGTGCCGGGCGGAAGCACCTGTTCCAGCACGGGATGCCGGCCGTCGCGAATGTCCAACACCGGTTCGTCGAGCAGCACGGGGCGAACGTAGTTGCGGGTGGAAGCCAGTTCCGCGAGCGCGGCGAGGAAGTCCACCGCGGCCAGCACGTCCGCCGTGTTCAGGAGCCTCGGCGTCTCATGGGCCACCTTGTCCCGTAGGATCTGGAACAGTTGCAACTCCAACGCCTGGCTCTTCTCCGTGGCGGAAAGCACCTTCTCCTCGTACTCGCGCAGTTCCACGGTGAAATAGCGGATGGCGTTCTTCAGCGTCTTGCGGTGCTTGTAGTTCTCGGGCACGCGGTTCTGGTTGGCGTTGGTCACTTCGAGGTAATAGCCGTCGATCTCGTTGAAGCCGACCCTCAGGCTGGCGATGCCGGTGCGGGTGATCTCGTCCGCCTGGTACTTCGCCATCCAGTTCTTGCCCTGCGTGGCAAGCGTGCGGAGTTCGTCCAGTTCGGGGCTGTACCCTTCGCGGATGACGCCGCCGTCGCGCGGGGAGAACGGCACTTCGTCCTTGAGCGCGCGGTCGAGCAGTTCGCGCAGATCGTTGCACAGTTCGAGACGTGTTTCGAGTGACGCGAGCAGCTTCGCCTTGCGGCCGACGAGCTTGGCTTTGAACTTCGGCAGGATGCGAAGCGTGGCGGCGATCTTGGCCAAGTCCGGCGGCGTGGCCCGCGCCGTCGAGGCCCGCGTGGTCAGGCGTTGAAGATCGGAGCAGGCGTCGAGCAGTTCGCGGATCGCGCCGCGAAGCGCGTGGTCGTTCAGCAGTTCTTCCACGGCGTCGAGGCGGTCGTTGATGTCCGGGATGTGCGTGAGCGGGGCGAGCAGGTTGTCGTGGAGTTGCCGCGAGCCCATCGGTGTCACGGTGCGGTCGATCATCGCGAGCAGCGAGCCGTCGCGCTGGTTGTCCCGCAGCGTGCGGGTGAGTTCCAGGCTGCGGCGTGTCACTTCGTCGAGCGTGAGCAGTGCGTCCGGCTTGTGCGGCTTCAGGTGCCGGATGTGGGCGAGGCTCGCGCGGAGCGTTTCCTTCAAGTAGAGAATGATGGCCCCGGCCGCGATCAGGCACGGCTGCGTGTCGTCGAACCCGTACCCGCCGAAAGTCGCGACCGCGAAGTGTTCCTTGAGCGCTTCGAGCGCCGTGGCGGGGTCGAAGGTCCAGTCGGGTCGCGGGGCGTGCGTGCGGGGCAGCTTCCCCCCGGCGGCCTGGAGAATCGCCTGAGTCGCGCTTTCGGGATAAATGGCTTCCGCGCCAGCGAGCCGGTCCAGTTCGTCGCCCAGCTTCGCAATGAAGACATCGGTCGCGGCGAAGCTCCCGACTGTGAGATCGACCCACGCCAGCCCCACCGTCAAACCCCGCCCCGGCACGATGGCGACGAGGTGGTTCGGGGCCCGCGGGTCGAGCAGAGCGTCCTCGACGATCGTGCCCGGCGTCGCGATGCGGTTCACCTCGCGGTGGATGATCCGCTTCTTCGCGTCCGGCTCCTCCATCTGCTCGCACACCGCGACGCGGTGCCCGAGTTTCAGCAAGAGCCCGAGGTAGTGTTCGAGGCGGTGGACCGGCACGCCGGCCATCGGAATGCTGCCGTCGCGCTTGGTCAGCGTGAGCCCGAGGATCTTCGAGCCGAGTTCGGCGTCGTCCTTGAAGAGTTCGTAGAAGTCGCCGTTGCGGAAGAGCACCATCATGCCCGGATGCTGGGCCTTGGCGTCGTCGTACTGCTGCATCATCCGGGACATGGAGTCGATTCCCCGCGGGTGTGTGGAGAAGTGTATGTCGCCGGACGATGGCGGCACCCGACGCTCTCATCCACCTTTCCTGTCGCACCTGTTACAATGGGCTATTCTGCCGATTCTCGCGTCCCGAGGCTCCTCCATGCGGTGGCTGCTCGTTCCGTTCCTGCTCGCGTCTCCGCTTCGTGCCGCGGATCCGAAGCCGACCGCGGAGCAGATCGAGTTCTTCGAGAAGAAGGTGCGGCCGGTGCTCGCCGAGAAGTGTTACTCGTGCCACGGGGAGAAGAAGCAGAGCGGCGGGCTGCGACTCGATACCGCGGCCGGGGCCAAGACCGGGGCGGACAACGGCGCCGTGATCGTGCCCGGGGACCCGACCAAAAGCCGGCTCATCGCATCCGTGAAGCGGGAAGGCGATGCGCCGATGCCGCCGAAGGAGCCGCTCGCCGCGGACGCGGTCGCGGCCCTGACTGAATGGGTCAGGATCGGCGCACCGTATCCCGCGGACGCGCCCAAGACCACCGCCGACCCCCGGAAACACTGGGCGTACCAGCCGGTGAAGGATCCGCCGCTTCCCACAATCCAAAATCCCAAATCCAAAATCGAAAACGGCATCGACGCGTTCATCCTCTCCCATCTGAGTGACAAGGGGCTGTCACTCGCGCCGCAGGCGGACAAGCGCACACTCATCCGCCGTGCGTACTTCGATCTGCTCGGGCTTCCGCCGACGGCGGACGAGATCGACGCGTTCGTGAAGGACGCCTCGCCGCAGGCTTGGGAGAAACTGATCGACAAGCTGCTCGCCTCGCCGCACTACGGCGAGCGGCAGGGCCGCCATTGGCTCGACGTCGCCCGCTATGCGGACACCAAGGGGTACGTGTTCCAGGAGGAGCGGGCGTTCCCGTTCTCGTACACGTACCGCGACTATGTGATCCGCTCGTTCAACGAGGACAAGCCGTACGATCGGTTCATCATCGAGCAACTCGCGGCGGACCGCCTGAACCTCGGCGACGATAAGCGCCCGCTCGCCGCGATGGGCTTCCTCACGCTCGGCCGCCGCTTCCTGAACAGCACGCCGGACATCATCGACGACCGCATCGACGTGGTGAGCCGCGGGCTCATGGGGATGAGCATGTCGTGCGCCCGCTGCCACGACCACAAGTTCGATCCGATCCCGATCAAGGATTACTACTCGCTGTACGGCGTGTTCGCGAGTTCGACGGAGCCGAAGGATCTGCCGCTGATCGGGGCCGTGCAGCGGACGCCGGAGGTGGTCGCGTTCGAGAAGGAATTGGAGAAGCGTGAGGCGGACTACACCGCGGAATCGGAGAAGCGCTTCACCGCGGCCTTGAACAAGCTCAAGAGCGCGGATTCGATCGCGGATTATCTGCGGGCCGTGCTCGACGCGAAGGGCAAGCCGGAATCGCAGGTCGGCGCGTTCGTTCGCGAGCGGGATCTGCTGCCGTTCGCGTTCAACAAGTGGCGCACGTTCTTCGCGGAACAGACGCGGGAGCATTCGTCGGTGTTCACGCCGCTCGTCGAGTTGTACGCGGCAGTCGGCCCGGACTTCGAGAAGAAGGCACCGGGCATTCTGAAGGCGTTGAAGAAACCGGTCGATCCCGCGGTGGCGAAGGCGCTCGGCGAGGCGAAGCTGAAATCGTTCCGCGTCGCGGCCGAAGCCGTGGCCAACGCGATCGTCGATTCCAAGAACGAGGCGGTGTTCGGAGCGAAGGGCCCGTTCGCCATCACGATCGCGGATGCGGACAAGATCCAGAACCGCTTGGACCGCGATCAACTGGCCGCGGTGCGGAAGAAGATCGACGCGTTCAAGGCGGCAAGCCCGGCCGCGCCGCCGCGAGGCATGTGCTGAACGATCTGCCGAAGCCGCAGGAGCCGGTCGTGTTCCTGCGGGGCAACCCCGGCAACCGCGGCCCCGCCGTGCCGCGGCAGTTCCCCGAGATACTCGCGGGTGCGGCCCGCAAACCGTTCACGGACGGCAGCGGCCGCTTGGAACTCGCGAAGGCCGTCGCCAGCCCCGAAAACCCGCTCACCGCCCGTGTGATGGTGAACCGCGTGTGGATCACGCACTTCGGGCAAGGCTTGGTCCGCACGCCGTCCGACTTCGGCGTGTTCCGACCCGCCGACGCACCCCGAGCTTCTCGATTGGCTCGCGAAGCGGTTGTGGAAGCGGCTGAGCTTGAAGAAACTGCACAAGCGGATCATGCTCTCGGCCGCGTACCAACAATCCGCCATCGCTGATGCGAAGACCGCGACCGCGGACCCGGAGAACCGCTTGCTCGCGCATCAGAATCGCCGGCGATTCGATTTCGAAACGATGCGGGATTCCGGTGCTCGCCGCCTCGAGCAAGTTGGACACGTCGCTCGGCGGGCGGCCAGTGGACCTGTTCAAGCGCGTTCAGCGTGCGCGCTCGGTCTACGGGTTCATTGATCGCTCGAACCTGCCCGGCACGTTCCGCGTGTTCGACCTCGCGAGCCCGGACCAGCACAGCCCGCAGCGGTTCCAGACGACGGTGCCGCAGCAGGCGCTGTTCCTGATGAACAGCCCGTTCGTGATCGAGCAGGCGAAGTCGCTGGCGGCCCGCAGTCCGGGCTCGGGCCCGGCCAGGGTGAAGTCGCTGTACCGCCACGCGGCTCGGCCGCGACCCGACCGCATCGGAGCTGCGCTTGCGATGGAGTTCACGGGCACGGCCCCGTCCACCGGCGAGTTCGGCAGTGGGAACAGTTGGCCCAAGTGTTGCTGCTGAGCAACGAGTTCGCGTTCGTAGACTGACGCACGAAGGAGGAACGCCGATGAGCCGCGGATGCGAACCGTACGACCGATGTACACGTGGACGCCGTCGAATCGCAGGCCGTGCATGAACTCGAGAACGGCCGCGAGATGGACCAGCCGACCTTCCACCGCCTCTACAAGCGGACGCCGGAAGGCTTCAAGGCGGAACTCATCGGAGGCATCGTCCACGTCATGGCATCGCCCGTATCCGCTCGCCACGGTCGCTCCCACGCCCGGATCGTCTATTGGCTCTCCATGTATTCAGAGGAGACGCCCGGCACCGAAGGGCTCGACGACACCACGAACATCCTCGCCCGGAAGAGCGAGCCACAGCCGGATGCCTGCCTGTATGTTCTCCCGGAAAACGGGGGCTCCGTGACATTCGACAAGGATGGCTATTTGAAGGGTGCGGCGGATCTGGTCGTGGAAGTCGCCAACTCCACGACCTCGATCGACCTCGGCCGCAAGAAGGAGGACTACGAGCGCTACGGTGTTCGCGAGTACGTCGTGGTGCTGGCCAAGGAGGAATCCGCGCGTTGGTTCGTGCGTTCCGAGGAGAAGTTCCACGAACTCGAAGCCGAGCGGGACGGCATTTTCCGCTCCGCCGCCTTCCCCGGCTTGTGGCTCGATCCGCGCGGCCTCTTCGCCCCGACGACGCGGTTGCTGTCGAGTGCTCTCCGTCGCGGTCTCGCGTCGCCTGAACACGGCAAGTTCGTCGCCGCACTTCGACGGAAGCTCCAGTCCAAGTGACCGCCGCGGGCCGGAATCGTATCTTCTTCATGAAGTGCGATTCGGAGGCGGAGCTTGGCGGACCACGCGCAGTTCGAGTCGGTGTTGCGGGCGGTCGAGCCGGCGGTGCGGCTCGTGCCGGAACGCCACCTCCGCAAGCTCCTGCACTATCTCCGCGATCACGGCCGCATCATCCCCCGCAACCCGCGACGCCCGCTCTGGGTGAGCCGCGAGGACCTCGCCGCCGCGGATGTCACGCCGCGCACCATCTACACCGGCACCGAAGACCCGCTCCTGCTCGTCACCACGCCGGACGACCGTTCCATCGAGAGGATGCCGGAACGGGAGCAACTCCGCGAATACTGGCAACTGCTGTTCGAAGCCGCGGTCATCGCCAAGCTGGAGAAGTTGCACGAGAAGTCGTGCGAATCGCGGCTCGCGTCGCTCGGCCCGGCCGCCGTCCGCGAGGTGCGATTCGTGCTGGAGGCGGAGCACTTCGCCGATCCGGACGCGGACGACGTCTCCGTCTACCGGATGTTCGCGGCCTCGTACCTCGTGTTGAACGCCTTCGCACCTCATCTGCTGACGGACTTCTTCCCGAGCCTGCCGCCGCGGGAGAAACTGCTTCCTCAGATCGGTCAAGATGTGGACTGGGCCGAACTCCTGGCCCGCACGCGGCCTGTCGGTGCGGCCGAGGCCGTGGAGCCGGCCCGTTCGCACGCCGCGAAGGAAGTGGCCGCCACGGTCGAATCGGCCGGTCGCGAGTCGCTCTTGGCTCAGGCCCGCGACGCCGAGGGCACGGGGAACTTCGTTCGCGCCGCGATCCTGCAGCAGAAGGCGGGCGCGGTCGCGGGCTCCCTCGATGCGCTCGTGCAGGGTTTGGCCGGAGTGCTGCAGTGGAACGCGGCGACGTGCGAGGTTTGGCGGCACGCGCTGGCCGTGCTGATCGCACCGGCCGCGTCCGGCGATTGGCCCCGCGCCGCCCGCTGCCTGTACGAACTGCAGAAGATCCCGGCGGACCTGAAAAACGACGTGTTCGCCGTCGATCTCGTGGAGCCGATCCGCACGCTCGGCAAGCGACCCGTGAAGCGGCCGCTCCCGCACGCGCGGGACGTGATGCTGCTGCTCAAGCTTCGCGCCGCGCGGACGCACCTGCATAAGAGCGGCCTCGATCCGCACGTGCAACACGAACTGGACGACCTGTTCGCGGTCGAGATGCACCGCTTGGAAGCGGCCATCCGCACGAAACTCGCCCCGATCATCGCGGCGGCGATCACGGAGAGCGGACTCGTTCCCGCAAACCGCGTCGAGACCGTCGCACGGGACAAGATCGTGGCCGAGTTGCTCGACCGCGTGTGCGAGCGCGGCCAACTCCGGTTCGGCAATCTGCGCGACGCCGTGGCCCGCAACCAACTCAAGATGCCGGACCTGCGCGGACCCGGCGAGTTCGTCGGCGGAGATCCGCTGCTGCGGGCGGACACGCGGCTCGCCTACGACTTGGACGGCATCTACCGCCGCGGCGAGTTCTACCTCCGCTCGCTGCAGCGCGGCAGTTCGCTCTTCTTCGGCACCCGCTCCGGCCGCTGGCTCTTCCTGTACCTCATCGCGCCGTTCCTCGCCGCGTTCCTCACGCTCACCTTCGCCATCGAGTTGAAGCACATCGGTGCCAAGATCTACGGCTTCGCCTCGCAGACGCTCGCCCCGAGAAAGCCGCCGACCGCAAGCCAGTTGGCCGCCATCACCGGCGAAAGCGTCTTCTACACGTGGGACGAAGGCGACAACCTCGTGTGGTTCTTGCCGAACGAGTACGAGTGGGACGACCACGGCAACCTGGTCTGGATCGATCATGAACTCGAATACGAGTGGGACGACGATGGCAACATCGTGTTCTTCGATCTGAAAGCGTTTGCGGATGTGGCGAAGGAAACGTTCACGGCCACGAAGCCGGTGGAAGCGCACGAATCACCGCTGCCGCCGTGGGAGCCGGTGTTCGTGTTCGGCGTATTCCTTCTGCTGATGTTCCACGCTCCGCCGTTCCGCCGGGCGTTCCTCAGCGTCGCGCGAGGGTTGCTGCTCGCGCTCTGGTCCGTCGTGTGGGACATGCCGAAGCGGATCCTGCAATCGCGGATCGTGGTGGCGGTCCGGTACAGTCCGCCGGCGCGGTTCTTCGTGCGGTACCTGTTTGCGCCGCTGATCGTGGCAGTGATCGTCGTGCTCTTCCTCGCGTTCCTCGGCGCGTCGTCGAACCGGTTGCTCCGCTGGGGCGGGCTCGTGCTCGGGGCCGCGTTCGTCGCGCTGAACACGCCGTGGGGTTGGAGCGTCCAGGAACGCATCGCCGAATCCGTTTCGGACGGCTGGCGTGTGCTCCGTGTGAATCTGATCCCCGGCATCGTGGCCGCGGTGCTGGAGTGGTTCCGCCGCCTCGCGAACTGGGTCGAACGCCGCCTGTACGCGGTAGACGAATGGCTCCGCTTCCGCGGCGGCGATTCCGGCGGCTCGCTCGCCGCGAAGGCGATTCTCGGACTGTTCTGGTTCCCGTTCGCCTACCTCGCGCGGTTCAGCTTCTACCTGCTCATGGAACCGCAGGTGAACCCGGTGAAGCACTTCCCGGTGGTCACGGTGTCGCACAAGGTGCTCCTGCCGCTGACGCCGAGCCTCGCGGACGCGCTGAACGTGGCGACCGGCACCGCGTTCTGGCTCTTGGCCTGCGTACCCGGCATCTTCGGCTTCATCGCGTGGGAACTGCTATCGAACTGGAAACTGTATGCGGCGAACCGCGCGGACACGCTCAAGCCCGCCACCATCGGCTCGCATGGCGAAACGATGCGCGGCCTGCTGCGGCCCGGCTTCCATTCGGGCACCGTGCCGAAGATCTTCCGCAAGCTGCGTCGGGCGGACATCCGCCACGACCGCCACGCCGCCAGCCACCTGCATCACGAAGTGCATCACGTGGAGGAAGGCGTGTCACGGTTCGTGGAACGCGAACTGATCGCCCTGCTGGAACAGTTCCCCGAGTGGGGCGGCTGCGAGGTGCGTTTGGGCCGCGTGTCGTTCGGCTGCCAGCGGACGGTGATCGAACTGGAGTGCGGCGACGGCGACCCGCTGCGGATCGCCTTCGAGAATCGCGCCGGCCGCATCGCCGCGACCGTGGAATCCGCGGGCTGGACCGGCCGCTTGGACGAGACGCGACGCGACGCGATGTCCGCCGCCTTGGGCGGCCTCTTCGACATGGCCGCGGCGGAAACCGCGGACGATCTCGACCGCAGTCCCGAAAGATGGTCCGAGTGGACGCGCCGCTGGGGATGATCACTCCTTCTTCAGCAGCACCTTCCGCGCGATGAGCCAGTCCGGCGCCCACTTCGCAAGCCACATCAGGGCCGCCATCCGCTTCGGGAATCGGAATACACCGGGGCGGCGACGCATGGCCCGCAGGATCCGTTTCGCTGCCGCGTCCGGTTCCATGAGGAAGATCGTGCTCGGGTTTCGCGCGATGATCGGCGTGTTCACGAAGCCGGGGCACACGGCCGTGACGGCGATCCGCTTCGACCGCAGTTCGATTCTCAGGCTTTCGAGGTAAGCGTTCACCGCGCTCTTGCTCGCGCAGTACGCCGCCGCGCCGGGCAACCCTTTGAATGCGGCCAAACTCGAGATGCCGACGATGTGCCCGCGGCCGCGCTGGAGCATCCCCGTCAGCACCGCTTCGATGGAATACACGACGCCGAGGAAGTTCACGCGCAGGATTTCCTCCACCTGATCGACGTGCATTTCTTCCGCGCCCGTGTGGTGGCTCATGCCGGCGTTGGCCAGGAGAAGTTCGGTCGGGCCGAGTTCCGCTTCGACACTCCGAATCGCCGCGTGAAGGGCAGCGCGATCGCCGACATCGGCCGTGGCGACGGCGACGGTTCCGCCCGCGGCGCGAATCTCGGCGGCGAGTTCGGCGAGCTTGTCACCGCGCCGCGCGACCGCCCCGACCCGCGCCCCTTGCCGCGCCAGTTCCACCGACAAGGCCCGCCCGATCCCGCTGGACGCCCCCGTCACCACGGCCGTCGTTCCCGTGAAACTCATCGCCGTTTCGCCTCCCGTCACGATCGCTCGCCCACACTGCGGTTTCCGGACCGTTCACGGGCCGGCTCCCGCGTGCGCCGCGTCGGCAAGGCATATTTCATGTTGCGGGGTTGGCAAGGTCTCGCCGGCGATGGACACTGAAGGAAGGGTGACGCACCATGGTCCGCATCTGCACTGCACTTCTCCTGCTCGCCGTCGCGGAAGCCGCGTCCGCACAGCCCGTGTATCCGGCCCGGCCCGCGAAGGTCGATGTTCAACTTCGCTATCGCATCCGAGCGGATCGCGACGAACGCGTGCGGCAGTTCCGCGAACTGGAGAGGGACCTGAAGGCGATCGGCTTCGCCCGCACCCGCAAAGAGGACGACGACCTCGATCTCATCGACCCGACTGCCGAACGATTTGAAGGGCAAATCGATTCGAAGAACGTGGAGAAGTTGCTCGACAACCCGTGGGTGAAGACGATCCTCTTCAAGCCGACGGACTTCCAGTATCCCGCGGATGCGACCGTGCCGGTGCCGGTCCGCATCCGCATCGCGGGCGGCTACCTCCCCTCCGAGCAGCAGAAGTTGCACGGCCAAGTCGCGGAGCAACTCGCGAAGATGGGCTTCCGCGAGTTCATCGGATACGATCACGACCGCTTCTCGCTGCTGCGCGGCGACCTGCCCTCGGGAAATCTGCCGCGACTGCTCAAGGATCTTCGCAACGAACCGACCGGCTGGTTCCTTCCGGACACGATGCCGCGCGAGTTGCCCGCTCCGCTGAAGGACACGCTGCCGATCCGCTGGGTGGAAGTGCTGCCCGGCGCGGACCTCACACTGCTCCCGGCGCCGACGGTCGCTCCGAACCGCACGATCATGTCCCCGGAGTTGCGCGCTGTGTTGGACGATCCGGCCCAGGCGGCGAAGCCGATCCGCGTCGAAGTGGTGATGGATCGTCGCCTCACAAGCGAAGACTTGGACCACATTCGTACGCGGCTGCGCGGGCAGTATTCGCGCGAAGCGGTGAACCCGGCCACCGGGCTTCGCGACCAGCAATCGGCCACGCTCGAAGGCGCGGTCGGCAACGTCGCCACGATCCACTTCCTGCAGGCGGCGGACGCTGATCGGGCGCAGCAGGAAGTCCGCGTGGTGGCGATGAGGCTGCCGCGCGAAGCGGTGCAAACGGCCGTCGCCACGCCCGCGAACGTGAAGGAAGTTCCGGCCGCGGAGGCGCTCGCCGCCGCACGTTTGAACGAATTCCACAAGCTCGGCTACCGCGGGCAAGGCGTGCGAATCGTCGTCATCGCCAGCGAGTTTCCCGGCCTCGGCTCCGCGGTCGGCCAGCGCTTCCTCGATGCCACGCTCAAAACGCCGGTGAAGTTCATTGATCTCACGGCGGAGACGAACGCGAACCTGATCCCCGCGCCGGCGAAGGCCGACGCCACGGCCGGCACCGCGGCCGCCCGCGCCGCCCATCTCGCCGCCCCGGACGCGACACTCGTCCTCGTCCGCGTCGATGCATCGAGCCACTACCAGGTGAACGCCATCGCCAAGTTCGTCCGTGGCGATAGCGACTACACGGAAGCGATGAAGTCCCGCGTGCTCGAACTCTTCTCCCGCAAGGAGGAACTGGACCGCAAGAACGCCCAAGCTGTGGAAGAGTACCGCAAGGCGTTTGCGGACTTCTCGGATGAGGAAGCCCCGAAACAGCGACGGGCACGGGCCAAGCAGGTGCTCGAAGCATTGATCGTGGAGGAAGCCGCCCACACGGATGCGATCCTTCGCGCGACCAAGCTTCAACAGCAAATGCGGGATCTGCTCGGCACCGACATCGTGGTGAACACGCTGGTCTGGGAGACGGGCTTCGAACTGGACGGGCTCAGTGAACTGGCCCGGAACATCGAATCGTCCTACGCCGGAGAGGCGTTCGTCGCTCCGCGGAACCGCTCGGCCACGCGACCGAAGCTGGTGCCGCGGCCGATCTGGGTGCAGGCCGCCAGCCCCTCCGCAGGCTCGGTGTGGTCCGGGCCGTTCCTCGATCGCGAGAACAACGGCGCGATGGAGTTCACCGGCGGAAACGGAAGCCTCGCAAAGGGCCAGTGGACTCGCGAGTTGAACTTCCTCGGCACGCGGGCGCCGGACGGCACGCAGACTCCCAACCTGGCCATGGGTGCGAAGGTGAGGCTCTCCGTCCAATGGCGAGAAGCCCATGACCCGGAAGGATATGGCGGGGTGAATTCGATCTTCCCCCTGACCCTGCGCGTGATGCAGCAACTCGATCCGGACGGCAAGGTGCGGGCGTCCGACGAGTTGAAAGAGATCGCCCGCTCCGCCGGGTCGCCCATCCGCATCTACGCGGAGCCTTCGTTCGGAATCTACGAGCAGAGCTTGGAGTTCACCGTACCCGCGGACGGCCGCTACGCCCTGCGGATCGAAGGAGCCACGACCTACGACTCGCGGCTGCCCGCGCTTCAGCGGCACATCGAAGTCAATCCGCGGATGCATGCCGAGTTCATCGGTGCGACACCGGACAAGGGCCGCCCGGTGTTCGCCACATACGCACCGGCGAACGCCGGCGTGGGCGTTCCCGGCGACGCGAAGGCCGCGATGACCGTGGCCCCGCTCGCGGGCGGCCTCACCGGCGGCGGCCCCGGCTTGCAACTGCTCGTGAAACCGGACCTCCGCGCGGAGTCGTCCATCGACACCGGCGCGAAGGTGGCCGGCCCCGGCGTGTCGGCCGGCTTCGCGGCCGGAGCACTGGCGGATCTGCTGTCCTCCGGTGCGCCCCCGGCGGATATCCTGGGTGCGACCGGCCTGCCCCGCGGCGGACCGCTCGCGATCCCCGCGGGCTGGCTGAAAGTGGTCCCGATCCGGAAGTGAGTTGCACCGGAGCACGGTCGGGCGGATCGAGCAAAGCCCCCCCCCCCCCGACCCGAAGCTCACTCCTTCGCCGCGCTTTCGATCAACTGCTTCAACCGCGAGGTCACGTTTTCCCGCGTGTTCGGGTCGTTCTTCACTTCTTGCGTCACCATCTCGAACGGGTTCACATACTGCTTGTACTTGTCGTTCATCCGCCCCACCCGCTGCGTGATGGTGTTGTCCGGGCGGAAGTCGAACTTCCATTTGCCGTCCACTTTCTTCAGTTCCACCTGCGTGGTGTAGCCGGTGAACTTCAGCGGGCGCACGAACACCTGTTGGATGCCGTCGTCCAGTTTCCAGTCGGTGGTGGCCGGGCCGCCGCCCTTCGCGTCCGGCGGGGCGAACGCAATCGTGGCTGCCGCGGAATCGCCGCTCTCCTTGCCCACGGTGATCGTGATGTCCTTGGGGAACGGATCGAGCTTGTAGAAGACCACTTTCGTCTCGTCGCGGATGAGGTCGCGTTCCTTCATCTGGTAAATGAGGTTGTCCAGGGCGGTCGCGAACTCGCCGGCCGCCGCGCTCCCGCGTTTGAGTTGCTCCGCGTAATCCGGGGTGCAGTAGTCCGCGGCGTACTCGTATTCGCGGGCCTCGATCGCCTTCTTGAACATGTCCGCGGCCGCCTGCGGCGTCTCCGCCGTCTTGTAGCCCTTGGCCATCCGCGCCACCGTTCCGCGCTTGAATGCGGCGACGTACGCGCCGAACACCACCGCCAGCAGGACGATTCCGAGCATGATGTACCGTTTCACGAACCGGCCCTCCGAATGAAATGAAGCCGACCGAAGATGAATCCCGTGGAGTGGACGTTACCCTTCGCGGCGACTCGTGTCCACCAGCGGAGCGAGCGGAGGGTTCCGTCAGCCGCGGCGACTGGAACATGCCGGAATTCGCGCTGGCGTTTCCACGCCGCTCGATTATACTTGGGGAAGGTTCAAACCCGCCGGTACGCTCTCCCGCCAGAACCGCCTTCCCCACACACCACCGACTGGAGCGCTCATGAAGCTCCGTCTCGCTTTGCTCGCGGCCGCCGTCACCTGTGCCGCCAGCCTCACGAACGCCACGGATATCCCGGCCGACCAGCCGGTCGAAGCCGCCATTGATTTCTCGATCGATGCCGCGATCAAGTCCGCAGGCGTGCAACCGGCGCCGCAGGCGGACGACGCGACGCTGATTCGTCGCCTCACGTTGGACTTGATCGGCCGCATCCCCACGACGGCCGAGGCGGACGATTACGTGAAGTCGTCCGATGCCGCGAAGCGGGCCAAGCTCGTGGACCGACTGCTCGCTTCCCCGGGCTTCGCCCGCCACCAAGCCGCTCAGTTCGAAGTGATGTTCAATCCCGATGGCGAACGCCGCGGCGACGCCGTCCGCCAGTACATGGCCGGGGCGATCAAGGACGGCAAATCGTGGGACACGATCTTCAAGGAACTGATGCTTCCGGACGACAAGGACGCGAAGCAGAAGGGCGCGTCGGACTTCCTCCGCACCCGCATCAACGACACGGACAAGCTCACCAACGATGTCAGCGTCGCGTTCTTCGGTGTGAACGTGAGTTGCGCGCAGTGCCACGATCACCCGCTTGTGAAGGATTGGACGCAGGACCACTTCTACGGCATGAAGGCGTTCCTCGCCCGCACCTACGACGCGGGCGGCAGCTTGGGCGAACGCGGCTTCGGCATCATCAAGTTCAAGCCGAACAAGGGTGCCGAACGTACCGCGGGCATGATGTTCCTCACGGGTGCGAAGTTGGACGACAAGACCGCCCGCGAGATGACCAAGGACGAACAGAAAGCGGAGAAGGAAGCCACTGAGAAGGCCAAGAAAGAGAAGCTGCCGCCGCCGAAGCCTGCGTTCAGCGCCCGCGGCAAGTTGGTTGAAGTCTCGCTGCAAAAGGGCAACTCGTCGTTCTTCGCGAAGTCGATCGTGAACCGCATGTGGCATCGGTTCTTCGGCATCGGCCTCGTGAACCCGCTGGACCAGATGCACAGCGAGAACCCGCCGAGCCACCCCGAGTTGCTCAACTGGCTTGCCAAGGACACCGCCGAGCACGGCTACGACTTGAAGCGGCTGATCCGCGGCATCGTGATGAGCCAAGCGTACTCCCGCTCGAGCCGCTATCCCACCGAGTCGATGCCGGGCCCGCGGCTCTTCGCGGTGGCGAAGCTAAAGCCCCTCACGCCGATGCAACTGTCCACGAGTTTGAAGATCGCCGCGACCGACCCCGCGAGCTTCGAAAACAAGAAGCCGGACGATTTCGAGAAGGCGATGGAATCGGCCGAGGGTTCGGCCCGCGGCTTCGCTTCGCTCATCGCCACACCCAACGAGAACTTCCAGATCGGCGTCGGCGAAGCGCTGCTGTTCTCGAACGGCGACCGCGTGATGAAGGAGTTCCTCACCGACGGCGGCATCCTCGGAAAGATCAAGAACATGAAGGAGAAGGACGAGAAGGCGGCGATCACGCTGCTCGTGAAGGCCGCGTTCAACCGCCCGCCGACGGACGAGGAAGTGAAGTCGATCTCCGCATACCTCGCAAAGCGTTCCGATCGCCCGGCCGAAGCCTACCGCCAAGTGCTCTGGGTGCTTGTGACGAGCCCGGAGTTTAGGTTTAATTATTGAACTGTAGGGTGGGTCGAAGTGTGCGTCAGCACACGAGGCCCAACGTGAGCTTACCCGGTGGGCCTCGTCCGCTGGCGCGGACTTCGACCCACCCTACAGGACAGACCACACCCTCCATACGGAGTGCTGCCCATGTTCAAGAACTTCTGCGGTTCATCCGAACACGCCATCAGCCGGCGCGGGTTCCTCGGTGCGGCGGCGGTCGGTGCCGCCGCGGCCGCGGACATGACGCAACTCAACGTGCTCGGTACGCCGGCCCTCGCTTCGGAACTGAAGAAGGGCCAGAAGCGCGTCATCATGCTGTGGCTCGCGGGCGGTTCGTCCCAACTCGAAACATGGGACCCGAAGCCCGGCCAGATCACCGGCGGCCCCTTCCGTGCGATCCAGACGGACGTGCCCGGCCTGCACATCTCGGAACTCATGCCGCAGATGGCGAAGCGGATGAAACACGTCTGCACGATCCGCGGGCTGAACACGAAGAACGGCGACCACGGCTCCGCCGCGATGACGATGATGCGAGGTCGCCGCAATGAAGCCGCCCTCCGCTACCCGGATCTCGGCGCGGTGCTCGCCCGCGAAATGGGCCGCGCGGACAGCAAGGTGCCGGATTACGTCACCTTCTACACGCAGACCGAAGGCCGCGGCATGGCTCCCGGCGACCCTGGCTTCCTCGGCGCCCGCTTCGGCCCGATGGAACTCGTGATGAACAACACCCCCGAGTTCATCCGCAAGCTCGACTCGATCACGGACCTCGATCACAAGGAACGGGCCGACCTCCGCGACTTGCTCGGCAAGCAGTTCGCGAAGGGCCGCCAGTCGGACGCGATGAACAGCCAGGGCGAGGCGTACGAACGCGTCCGCGGGCTGATGGCGAGCGAGAAGCTGTTCGACATTTCGCAGGAGAACCAGAAGACGCGTGACCGCTACGGCAAGACGCAATTCGCGGAACAGACGCTGATCGCCCGGCGGCTCGTGGAAGCCGGCGTGCCATTCGTCCGCGTCGGCCGCGCGTGGTGGGACAGCCACGGCCAGAACTTCGAGACACACCAGGAGATGGTACCGGAACTGGACCACGTGATGGCGACGCTGATCGACGACCTGAAGGAACGCGGCCTGCTTGATGATGTGATGATCATCACGCTGGCGGAGTTCGGCCGCACGCCGGGGATCAACGCGAGCCTCGGCCGCGACCACTTCGCCAGCGCGTGGAGCAGCACGCTCACCGGCGGCGGCGCCATCGGCGGCGCAGTCTACGGCAAGAGCGATGCGAAAGGCAACACGGTGGTAGCCGAGGAGGTGGACGCGGGAAGCCTGTTCGCCACGATCTATTCGAACCTCGGCATCAACCCGCACAAGAACTACTACGTCGGCTCTCGCCCGGTCCCGCTGGTGAACCCCGGCGTCGAACCGATCGCAGCTCTGGTTAAGTGAGGAAGAAGGAGGACCTCATGCTCTTCGAGGAAGAAAACCGGGTCAATCAGGCCGCCTACAAGAGGCTGCGCGATGAGATCGATGCGAAGTATCCGAAGGGCCGGTTTGTCGGACTTCATGATGGAATGATTGTCGCCGATGCGGAGTCCTTTGAAGCGATCGACAAGAAGTTGAACGATCTCGGCTTTGAACCGCTCAAGACGATGGTGGTGCTGGCTGGCGATGACATGCCCGACTATGTGGATGTTCTCGGTGCTGGATTCATGAGCGGCATTCAATGAGCGAACAGCGCAACCTGTACAAAGGCCGTCCGCTTCGGCCGTGGTTGAAGCTGAGATTCTTGGAACGCACCGGGCAACCGCTTGAAGTGGAACTGCTGGCGGACACGGGATGCGCTCAAGCGATCGTCGTGCAGCAAGAACTGTTCGAACGGCTTGTGATCCGGCCCACACGAAACATCCGAACGAATTTCGGTGACATGCAAGGCGGCTGGATCCGATTGCACGCGACCGAACTCGGCTTGGTGGAACTGGTCGAGGCGTTCGGCTGCGACGAGATGGCACGGTCCGCGATGAGGAGTTCGCTCGACTTCGTCGGCGTCGTCGGCCTGCCTGTGCTTCGATTGATGGACTACGGCGGAAACTACGATTCGTTCTGGATTCGAACACCCACCTGAACTCACGGGGCAACTCATGCCTTCCCCCAATCCCGATACGCTGAAGCAAGTCAAGGACTTCAACCGCCCGGCCACGGTGTTCGCCGTCGCGCCGGTGCCGAAGTCCGAGAAGGCGTACCTCGCCTCGCAGGACTTCAAGGTGTACGAGGCGGACTTCGCCGCTGCGAAGTTCGAACCGAAGGAACTCTACGCCCACGGCAGCTACGTCACCGGCGTCGCGCTCGCCGGCACCACGCTCGTCTCCGGCAGCTACGACGGCAAGTTGATGTGGTGGGACACGGCCGCGGGCAAGCTTCTCCGCACCACGGACGCCCACGCCAAGTGGATCCGCAAGGTGATCGCCTCGCCGGACGGCTCTCTCGTCGCCTCCGTGGCGGACGACATGGTCTGCAAGCTGTGGGATGCCGCGACCGGCAAACTGGTGAAGGAACTCCGTGGTCACAAGGAGAAGACGCCGCAGGGCTTCGGCTCCATGCTCTACACCTGTGCCTTCTCCAACGACGGCAAGCTGCTCGCCACCGCGGACAAAGTGGCCCACGTCATCGTCTGGGATGTGGCGAAGGGCACCGAAGTCGGCGCGTGCGACGCTCCGATCATGTACACGTGGGATCAGGTGCAGCGACTCCACTCCATCGGCGGGGCACGCGCCGTGGCCTTCTCGCCGGACGGCAAGGAACTCGCCGTCGGCGGCACGGGGAAGATCGGCAACATCGACCATCTCGAAGCCAAGGCCCGCATCGAAGTGTTCGACTGGTCCAAGGGCAAGCAGGTCGGCGAGTTCCCCGGCGACAAGCACCAAGGCATCGTAAATAAGCTCGTATGGTCCGCGGACGGCTCGTGGATCCTCGGCGCGGGCGGCGCCGGCGAAGGCTTCCTCACGTTCCTCGACGGCAAGACGAAGAAGGCGATCAAGCAGGAGAAAGCCGCGATGCACGTCCACGACTTCGCCCTCTCCGCGGACGAAAAGTCGCTCGTCTGCGTCGGGCACAACAAGATCGTGACGTACAAGCTCGGATGAAGCCGTCGGTTCGGCCCCCGTCGCGAAATGCTCTTGAACATGTGCCTGCTTGCAGGCCGTGCGGCTCCGGCATAATCTCAACACCACTCCCTTCCACCAACGGAAACTGCCATGTCGCACCTCTCCCGCCGTTCCGCCATCAAGGGCCTGCTTGCCGCGGGAGCCGCACCGTTCGTGTGGCGGGCCCACGCTCACGCCGCCCCGAGCGAAACCGTGCGGCACGCCAGCTTCGGCGCGGACGGCATGGCCGGCGCGGATATCGGCCAACTCACCGGCAGCAAGAACCTCAAGCTCGTGGCCGTGTGCGAAGTGGACAAGAACCGCCTCGGCATCCTGAAGCGGTTCCCGGACTGCAAGGTGTACGAAGATTACCGCGTGCTGCTGGAGAAGGAGAAGGGCCTCGATTCGGTGAACGTGTCCACGCCGGACCACATGCACGGCTCGATCGCGATGACGGCGATGCAGCGCGGCCTGCACGTGTACGGCCAGAAGCCGCTCACGCAGACCATTTACGAAGCCCGCCGTCTGGCCGAGGTCGCGGCCGAGAAGAAACTCGTCACGCAGATGGGCATCCAGATCCACTCGGCCCGCAAGCACAAACTCGTGATCAAGCTCATCCACGACGGCGCGATCGGGAAGGTGAAGGAAGTGCACTCGTGGAGCGGGAAGTCGTGGGGCGACACAAGCCCGAAGCCGGACAAGAAGGACGACGTGCCCGCGAACCTGAACTGGGATCTGTGGCTCGGCGTCGCGGCCGAGCGGCCCTTCATCGGCGGCGGATACTACCACCCCGGCAACTGGCGGAAGCGGCTCGATTTCGGCACCGGCACCTTCGGCGACATGGGCTGCCACATCCTCGACCCGGTCTTCGGGGCGCTCGGCGTGGGCAACCCGCTCGCCATCCGCAGCGAACTTCCCGGCCCCAATGATTACAACTGGTCTCTTGACGTGCAGGTGAAGTACACGTTCCCCGGCAGCAAGTTCACCACCGACACCGTGGATCTGACGTGGTACAACGGCAACGCGCGGCCGCCGAAGGACGTCCAAGCGCTCATCGGCAAGCACAAACTGGACGGCCAAGGCTCGATCCTGATCGGCACCGCGGGCGTGCTCTACTCGCAATACGATTCCGGCAACACGCCGATCCTGCTTCCCGAGGAGAAGTTCGCGGACTTCAAGATGCCCGAGGAGAAGGACGCGAACCACTACCTGCAATTCGTGGAAGCGGTTCGCGGGAATGGCACGACATCCGCCCCGTTCAGCTACTCCGGTCCGCTCACGGAGATGGTGTTGCTCGGCTGCCTCGCGACGCGGTTCCCCAAGACGGACCTCAAGTGGGACACCAAGGCGCTGAAGGTGACGAATGTGAAGGAAGCGAATGCGTTCGTCCGCCGCACGCCGCGCAAGGGCTTTGAAGTGCCGGGGCTCGACAGTAACGCATGATGTAGTTGAAGCGTTGCCGTGGGCATCGGCTCAGGTCGACGGAAGGGTCGTATTGTCGCCACAGCCTTGGAGAGCAGGGCCTTCTTCTTCTTTCCCCAGCCGGGGCGGCTGTCAGAGTTTCAATGGTTGCCGAGAAATCGCCGACGCGGTCAGGGGCAGTCGGGCGGCAAGACCAGCACCGGCGGCTTCGTGCGGATAATCGCGAAACAACTGCGGCAGGAGTACCTCGCCATGGCTGATTGAGTTGTCCTCATCAGCCGACTGGTCTCGTTGCCCGTGTCGGCCATCGGCTTCTCGATGTCGTTGCCACGCTTCTTCAGCCGGGCCGACTCGGCCTCGCTTCACGCGAAGGGGCCGCCGCTCGGCGGTCGAAAGTCGGTGTGAAGGCTCCCCCCGCCCCAGCACGTCTTGATGATCATCACCGGCTCGTTCAGCCGCTCCTAAATCGTCAGGCCGAAGAAGGTGCGGATCAGCTGAGGAACTGTTTGATGGCCCCGGTCTGGTCGAGGCCGAAACGGGCGAGGCCGGGGTCCGGTTCGCCGTAGTGCTTGACCGGATTGCCGTGGACGTTGAGCAGCGTGGTGTACCAGTTGCCGAGCGTCTTATGGCCGGGGTCGCCGTAGTTCGACAGTCGGATGTACCGCCCGCGGATGTTGAGCCGGGCGTTCTTCCCGGACGCACCACGAACGGGTACTCGGTGCCGTGCGAGTGGTGTGTCTCGCCATTGTCCGGGAAGTAGAAGATCATCGTGTGGTCGAACACCGTGCCGTCTCCCTCCGGCACCTTCTTCAACCGGCTCACGATGGTGTCGATGAGTGTCATGTGCTGGTGCCGGACCGCGAACCGCACCTCGTCGGCGGTCAGTTTGCCGACCGGCTGCGTGCCCGACGTCGTGCAGGTTCACCTTCTCGGATTCGAGCCCCGCCAGACCGGTGTACTCGTGGCCGAGTTCGTCCACCGTGAAGGCGGCCACGTTCGTCAGCCCGGAGGTCAGGGCGGCCAGCAGCACCTCGACGCGCCCGCCTGGCGGTCCACGGTCGTCATCTCGTCGGCCACTTCAAGACCGCGGTCGACCAGACGCTCCTGCTCCGCGGCAGCCGCGCGTTCGCCAATCGCGAGGAGTACGTCGCGTTCCTGCAGCAGGTCGTGACGACGCGGAACGCGGGCCGTGTCGATCGCTTCGCCGAGGAGAAGATGTCGCTGCGGCATTTGCCCGACGCGCGGCTGTCGTCGTGCCTGAAGGTGCGGTGCCAGGTGGACACCGGCAGCCTGATTCACATTCATCGCAACGTGTATTCGGTGCACAGTCGATTGATCGGCGAAGCGGTCGAAGCGCGGCTGTTCGCCGACCGGATCGAGGTCTGGTATGCGGACAAGTTGGTCGACACGCTGCCGCGGTTGGTGGGCCGCGACCGGCACGCGGTGAACTACCGGCACGTGATCGACTCGCTGATCCGCAAGCCGGGTGCGTTCGCGAACTACGCCTACCGCGACGATCTGTTCCCGACGACACGGTTCCGCCTCGCCTACGACCGCTTCTGCGAAGGCCGCGACGAGCGGAGCGGAGCCAAGGATTATTTGAAGATCCTGCACCATGCGGCCCACGACGGCGAAGCCGCCATCGACGACGCGCTGCGCATCCTGCTGGCGAGTGACACGGCGTTGTCACCGGATGCGGTGATCGCGTTGGCGAAGTCCGGTGCGGAACTTCCGGCCGCGACGGCGGTCGTCGTGGAACCGCCGGACCTGAGGGCGTTCGATACCCTGTTGACACTCACGGAGGAGATTCATGGCGAAGAAGAAGGCGACCTCGGCGAACCCGCCGCCGACGGAGGAACGGTTGATGGAGCAGTTGCGGGAACTCCGCCTGCCGGCGTTCCGGGATCACTTCCCGAGCCAGGCCCGGCGGGCGGCGCAGGAGAACCTGAGTTATCCGCAGTACCTGGAAGCGTTGACCACGCTCGAATGCGAGGCCCGCACGCAGGGACGGATCCGGCGTCTGGCGGCGGCGGCGCGGCTGCCCGCCGGCAAATCCTGGGACTCCTTCTCGTGGTCGCGCTTGCCGCGGGTGACGCAGCAGCAATTCCAGACGCTCCGCGACGCGCATTCCTGGCCCGTCGCGAGAACGTCCTCGTGTTCGGCAAAGCGGGTTCCGGGAAAACACACGCACTCTGTGCGGTGGCCGAGCAACTCGTGTTGCGGGGACACCCGGTGCTCTTCGCGACGTGCAGCCTGCTGGTGCAAGAACTTGTACTGCGCCCCTCGGACTGGGCGCAAAATGTGGCTTGGAGAGTGGGGGCTTCGTTGACCAACAACACCCTTGGAAAACCGAAGACGGCCTACCAGCACTGTCGTTCGGGCTTCCGTCTTGGGGGTAGATGTCTGCATCGGCAATCCGTTCGCAGGTCCATCAGTCACTACGGCGGTTTCGTCTTCGCTCGCGTTTTAAGCCCGGCCTCAAACTCCTCAGGAGTCCGATAGTCCAACGCCGAGTGGATCCGTTTCCGCATGTACACGTCCTCCAGGAACCGCCGAATTCGACGACGCGCATCGGCCAGGTCCGCGTACTCCGTCAACGACACTTCATTCTCCTTCAGCGTCCGCATGAAACGCTCGCAGGCTCCGTTCTGCATCGGCTTGCCCTTCGCCGACGTGCTGATCGCGATGCCGTGCTGCTCCAACTTCTCCACGTAGCCCTTCGCCATGTACTGCACGCCGTGATCGCTGTGATGAACCTGCGGAGCATCGTGCTTCGCCAACGCGCGGTCCAGAGCCCGATGCGTCAAGGCCGACGACAGGTCGCGATCCAGCCACCAGCCCCGAATCCCCCGGCTGTGCAGGTCGATGATCACCGCCAAGTACACGAACTCGCGGCCCAAATCGATGTACGTGATGTCGATGGTCTAATCACAAATGACAAGTTCTGCCTCGTCGTGCCGGTGCAACTCCCGAGGCCACGTTTGGGAACTGATTGACGGGTCCGATTCCGGAGGAGTAAACCTCGGCGGCCTTCAACCGCAGGAGGACTCCATGAAGCGCATGTGGATGGTGCAGCGGACGCACCGGGCCGACGCCGACGGCAACCGGCGTCGGGACCGCAGCTACCAGTTGCTGCAGGAATGGGCTTCAAACCCGACTCCGGAGGATGCCGATGCGAGTGGCACTTTACGTTCGTGTCTCGACCCAGCGGCAGGCACAGACTCAGACCATCGACCAGCAACTCGAACGCCTCCGGCAGGTTGTGAAGCAGAAGGAGTGGCAACTGCCGGAGGAGAACGTGTTTCGCGATGACGGCGTTTCCGGAGCCACGCTTCGCCGTCCCGGCCTTGACCGCCTCCGCGACGCGACCGCCTTGGCGAAGTTCGATCTGATCCTGATCACCGAACCCGACCGTCTCGCGCGGAACTACGTCCATCAGGTTCTGCTGCTGGAGGAGCTTCAGCGGCAGGGGTGCCGGATCGAGTTCACGGATCGGCCGCTCTCGAACGGCCGGGTCGAACGTGATGGCGTTCGGGCCAGGCATGCTGTTGCTGCGGTCAATCGCCTGGCGGAGCGTGAGGTGGCCGGGTTCACGCTGTGCGTCGCCGGCGGCGGGTTCAAGGGCGGCACCGCGTTCGGCGAGACGGACGAGTTCGGCAACGCCGCCGTCGTCCACCCGCTCACGGTCCACGACATCCACGCGACCCTGCTCCATCAACTCGGACTCGATCACACGAAGCTGACGTTCCGCTACAACGGCCGCGACCAGCGCCTTACCGACGTGCACGGCGAGGTCGTGCGGGGAATCCTCACCTGAGGAGTCGCAGCTTTTGAAGCACGAATCAGTTCGGAATGACGGGAGGAACGGCCGCGTGGAGCGGGCACGACTCTCCGCACGATTCACCCTTCCGGTAACGATTGAGCAACTCCTGCGAGCGCCGGGTCAGGTCAGTAGTACGGCGCGATCCCCGGGAGAAACCGGCAGCTTCCCGCAGGATGTTCGACGAGTGGCATGGGTTCCCTTGCTGGATGAAGTCGGATCACGGGAGCAGCATGATGCAGGACGGGCTCGAATGTTTGACCGGCTCGCCGGCGGACTTCATGCGGCCCGACTTGGCGTCAATCTTGAACACGGCCACGTTGTTCCCAAGCATGTTCGCGCACAAGAGCCACTGCCCGTCCGGCGAGATCAGGAGGTTCTGCGGCCCCTTTCCGAGACTCGGCTCGATCGCGATCAGTGACAGTCGCCCGTCGTCTCCGATCCGGTAACATGCGATGCTGTCGTGCCCGCGGTTGGTCCCGTACAGGAACTGCCCGTCCGGAGTGATCTTCAAGTCCGCGCAGTAGCTGACGCCTTTGAAGTCGTTCGGAAGGGTCGGGATCGTTTGCCTCTCCGTCAGCTTGCCGGATTCCGCGTTGTAGTCGAACACGGTCACCGAGTTGAACAGTTCGTTGATGACGTAGACCCGCTTCCCGTTGGGGTGAAAGGTCAGATGCCGCGGGCCGGCCCCGGCCGGCGCTTTCGACAAGGGCGGATCGTTCGGCGACATCTTCGCCGTGGCCGGGTCGAGCTTGTAGCAGAGAATTTGATCGGTTCCGAGGTCGGCTGCAAAAGCATACTTGTTGTCCGGGCTCGCGACGATGCTGTGAGCGTGTGGTTCTTTCTGCCGCTGGGCGTTCAGGCTCGCACCCGCGTGCTGGAAGAACGACGCCTTCCCGCCGAGCGAACCGTCCGACTTGATCGGCAACGAGGCGACGCTTCCGGACGAATAGTTCGCGACGAGAAGCGCCTTGCCCGTCTTGTCGACATGGAGATAACACGCCGCCGTTCCTTCGGCCGACTTCCGGTTGAGCAGCTTCAGTTCGCCGGTTCGCCCGATCACTTCGTACGCCGCGACCTGTTCATTGTCCTTGCCGCCGAACTGCTTGGCGTGAATCGAGTAGAGAAACTTCTTGTCCGGGGACGTGGCCAGGAAGAATGGGTTCTCGACGCCGGTGGTGCGTTTGAGTGCCTTCAGTTTGCCCTCCTTGGAATCAAACTCGTACGCCTGAATCCCGCCCTTCTCGCCGGGTGCGAACTCGGTGATGAAGAGGAGCGGGTCATGCGCTCGGGCGAGGTGCGGTGCTACAAGGAAAGCAAGAAGGAAGGACAGAACGCGACAGCGATCAGTCATGGGAGAACTCCTCGGTGCGGGGGAAGGATTGATTTTGATCTTACGCGACATTGAACAGCTGGCTCATGCACGTCATTGTCAAACTGAAGAGCCAGTCCTACCGCGTCCACCGTCCCGACAAGCCCGCCGCGAAATGACCGACCGTGTGCTCCGTCCGGCAACTCCCCCGGCTCACCTCAATCCGCGAAAATGGCCCTGTTCGAACCTGCGATCGACACACATTCGGGCATTCGTGCAAGGCGACAGGTTTGATGCGAGAATAAGCGAGGAATTTGCGGTATTCTGAAGATTGCTGCGGTAAGCTGCGGTAGAAGTTGAGTCGTTGAGAACACACCGTCTGTCTGTCGGCGTCATCACGCACTTTCGCAGCTCCGAACGAAAGGATTCGCATGTCATGCCGCGTCGTCAACCTGTTTGGTCGTCGGCGGTGTCGGGATGCGTTCCCACCAATCGTGCGAGCATGAACGGCATCGATACTTCGTCTCGACGAACCGACCTTGTTCGACCGTTCGCCGCGCCCGGAACTTGTATCCCTTGTGCCGGCACTTCGGGCAACAACGATCGGGTCGTTCGTACGGCGTCACGTTGGGGATCCTCGGGTGTTCAAGCCCGAGGATATCGGCACAGAGACGGCTCGACTTGAGCGACTGAAGGACAAGTCGATTCCGGCATCCCAGGCGCTTCGCGACAGCCGCAGCCGTCCCCGTGAAGGTGCGTGCCGTCACGTTCTTTCCATTGTTCGCGGAAGAACTGCTTCGCAGCCAATCAGCCCGTTCGATACAGGGCGCCTGATCCTGTCCCGATATCTGAAGTCTGCCGCAGTCAACCTTGAAATCGCCTTGAGAATCGCGGAGAGATCGATCTCAGCCACGCCGTTCCCGGCTGCCTTGCCCAGGTAGTCCGGATCCGTACCCGACAGCATGGTGCGGAACATCGCGTTCGGCAGATTCGTCACGGATTCGATGTTCCGAGGTGGGGTGGCGGCTACCATCAATCGGAATCCGAAGGCCGGGCCAGTCGGGTCACATTCGTGTCTTTCCTGATGGGAGTGGCTGGACGAAAATGGAAACCTTGCAGAATGAGACCACTTGGTGGGCTCGCGTTTCAGTGGTGTTCGACTGACGAAGCGTAGGGAGGAGATTGCATGTCCCGATTTTCCAACTTGGCCTCAGTCGCCGCTGTCATGGTGTGGACCTGCGGAAGCTCGGTTGCCCAAAATCCGGCCAAAGCGGATCCCAAGCCTGCAATCGAGCAACAGAAAGCTACGATCGGCCCCCCACCGGAACTCGCGCAATTGCGCAACGCCGTCGAGGTTGCTGCGCGCAAAGGCGAGAACGTCGACGAGATCCGCAAGCATCTCGAATCGCTTGAGATCGCGTTGGCGGCCAAGCCCGCGAAGTTCATCGTCGTCGGCCGCGTCGAGCAGATTTACTCCAAGGAGCAGAAACGAGCGGATTTGCAGACAGACACGCTCTACGCGATCGAGTTGAAGGCGGAACAGCCGTCGAATGGGGAAGGGGATGGCTCTGGCCGTACGATCTTCGTGAAAACTTGGCGAGGCACGGGGGACCGCGGACAAATCAACATTCCGTCGCGTGGCGACCTCATCGAATGTCAACTCACTGGGGGGCCCACATCTTTCGATGCCGCGATTCCGAACGGCATCCGAATCCTCCATCGCGGCGAGTTCAAGAGCAAGACCCTCGGATCGGAACTCTCCTTGGTTCACACCGGCGAGTACCGCATGGGCTCTCCCGGTGACGAACGGTACCGCCGGCTTGATGAATCGCAACACACTGTGAAAATCTCCCGCCCGTTTTACCTCGGCAAATTCGAAGTCAGCCAAGAGGAGTACGAATCGATCATGAACGCCAATCCGAGTTACTTTTCTCCATCGGGAGGAGGAAAGGCCCAGGTGAACGGCCTCACGGTCAAGCGTTTTCCGGTGGAGACGGTCTCGTGGTTCGATGCCGTCGAATTCTGCAATCGCCTCAGCTTGAAAGACGGTCTGCCGGCCTACTACAGGCTCGCCGAGGTGAAGAAGGACGGGCAGACGATCACCAGCGCGACTGTGACCGTGCTTGGCGGCAATGGTTATCGGCTCCCGAGTGAGGCCGAGTGGGAGTTCGCCTGCCGGGCCGGTACCACGACGCCTTTCCACTACGGCAAAACAAGCTCCGCGAACTCCTCGAACGTGAAGGCGTTGATCGAAGCCGGCATGTACGGCGACTATCCCAAATGGAAGGACCTCGGTCGCACCACCACCGTGGGCAGCTACGCGCCCAACACATGGGGATTCCACGATATGCACGGAAACGTTGCAGAGTGGTGCCAAGACTGGTACGAGAAGGATTACTACGGAGTCTCTCCGCGCGAGAACCCGCCCGGCCCCGAACAGGGCAATCACAAAGTGATCCGCGGTGGTTCTTGGCTCGTGAACGACTCGCTGTGCCGCTCCGCGTGCCGCTTCTTCCACTTGCCCCGCGAAGCCACCAACTACACCGGCTTCCGCCTCGCCCGCACTCCGTGAAATGCCGCAGAACCCCCGAACGCTGGAGGAAGTCCTTCGTATCGAGAAATGATGATCGCGCGTTTCGGGGCATCAAATGCGGTAGACTCATGAGCCTGAGGATGGTGTGAGAAGGTGCGTGGACCTTCGAAGCGAGGCCCGGCCCGAGCTCTCAACGGGAGATGAGAATGCAACGTACCCTGGTCGCCTTGGTGGCGTTGACAATCGGGTTGTCATTGGTCGGCACGCCAGCCGCGTCGCAGCCCCCGGGCAAGGACTCAAAGGACGGCAAGGCCAAGGATGGCAAAGGTGCGCCGCGGTTCGAGTTGGGGCAGGTCTTCCCGCCTCCGCTCTTGTCCGAGTTGAAGCTCACCCCGGAGCAACAGAAGGAACTCCACGCGATCCAGAAAGACTTGAAAGCCAAACTGGAGAAGTTGCTCACCGATGAGCAGAAGAGGTCCGTCGAGAACTTCCGACCGCGTGGACCCGTCGCGGGGGCTCCACCGGTCGCGAGCGTGTGCGCACTGGTCCTGCATGGTGCCCTGAAGCCGTTGGGAGACGCAAAATCGTCCTTCATCCTCCAGGGCGATGTGGTCGAGGGGTTGCTCGGCGACGGTCGGCTCGAACACAACGGAAGCGGTCTCCGCCTCTTATCCGGGGACGACTTGAACAAGGATGGAGTGCGGGCCGGGAGTGCGACTTGCACCGTCACCGGACTCAAGGCCGAGAAGGGACGCTGGTATCGCGTGAGGGTCCGCGGGTTGGCCCAGGACGGCTTCGCCGTTGAGAAGGACGACCTCTTCCTCCGGGTCGAGTTCTTCAGGGACGAAGGAACGAACTCGCTCGACTTCATCAAGAAGTCCCTCTACCCGCAAGTGGCACGGGAGAGGAAGTCGCTCGCGGACGCCGGGACGAACAGGAGCTTGGGCAGTGCGACATGGCGGAACTACTCGATTGACGTAAGGACGCCGTTCCCGGAGGTGGACACGCTCAAGGTGAGCGTCGGCTTCGGGCAGGGAGCCGGGAGGGCGACGGGGTCTGAGTTCTGGGTGTCCGAGGTGGATGTTGCGCCGATTCCGGACCCCGCGGATTACGGCCCGCCGGTCCATCTTCCGAAAGGGCAAAACCCGCCGGCGCTGAAGTCGCTTGTGAACCTTGGCGGGCGCTGGTACTACGACCCCCGTGGCGAGAGCAAGGAACCGCCCAAGCAATTCGACTCCACGAACGCCGACCGACTCCACTACCTTTCCGACCGGCTCGAAACGCCCTTCGTCGGCAACACGAGCGCTTGGCTCCGTCGCGGCTACCTCGACCGCGACGGTAACGCCGTGGAGAAGGATACCTTCGTGCCGGACGCGGTGGCGGTCTCGTTCACGGAGACCCACTTGGTCATGAAGTCGAAGAATCTGCCGAACCACCCGGTCGCGGTGTTCCCGGACCGCTCGCGGTTCCTCGACGGCAACCCGAACGTCATCCGGGAGCAGCGTGACACCTGGTCCATCCCGCTGGCTCCCAAGCCGAACCCCAACCGTGCGCCGGCGATGACGCAGGAGAACAAACGCGGTCTGCCCATGGGGCCGATCGGCGTGGCGGTCAACGGGGTGGTGTTCTTCAATCCCTTCGACCACATCGCGGAGGCCGACGCGGTCTGGCGACTGGACCGCTGCTGCGGGCACCCCAGCCCGATGAGCGAGTACCACTATCACAAGTACCCGGTGTGCGTGAACACGCCGTGGGCCGACGACGGCTCGGACCACTCGCCCTTGATCGGCTTTGCATTCGACGGCTTCCCGGTGTACGGCCCCTACGAGGCCAAGGGCGTGCTCGCAAAGGATTCGAAGGACAGCCCGCTCAACGAGTACAATTTGCACGACGACCCGGTCCGCGGGCCGCACTACCACGTGACGCCGGGGAAGTTCCCGCACATCATCGGCGGATACTGGGGCGAGCCGGACCCGAAGAATCGCGGTGCCAAGAAGGGCCCGCCGAAGAAGTGAGTTTGTGCCCGGCTTGCACCGTGACGAGGACCCTCCGCATGTATTCCCTTTACCGGACCATATCGGTGATCGTTGTGCTGGTGCTGACCGGCGTGGCTCCGACTTCGGCACCGGCGCAAGAGGCGAACTGGCCGCCTGAGAAGGCCAAGGAGTCGGAGTTCACCGGGCGCAAGCTCGACACGTTCCGGCACGGGGTCAAGAAAGAGTGGGGGTACGCCGAACCGCAGAAGGACACGTTCCTGGTGCTGCACCCGAAGCCGGCGAAGGCCGGTGCACCGCTCCCGCTTTACGTCGTCCTGCACTCCGCCGGGCACGACGTTCAGTCCTGTCTGGCCTGCACCACCAAGATCGGCAATCACGACATCTACCACGCCCCCGAAGGGTTCTTTGCCCTGTACCTCGACTGCCGGGCGAACAAGCGCGACTGGTGGTGGGGAATCGAAAAGTACAAGGGCCCCGACGTGTCCCCCACCGAAAAGCGCGTGATCGACACGGTGAAGTGGGTGGTCAAGGAGTACGGTCTCGACGAGAACCGCGTGTACCTGTGCGGCAACTCCATGGGCGGCAGTGGCGCTCTCGGCATCGGCATGCGCCACGGCGACGTGTTCGCTGCGGTCAAGGCGAACGTGCCCGCGAAGACCGAGCACGTCTCCAGCCGGATGTACTTCGGCAAGCCCGTACCGGCCGACGTCGTGCTGTCCGACCCGCCGATCGTGGTCGATTACTCCGCGCAGAACGACGGCTGGTCCAAGGACCACGGGGCGTACCTCAAGGCGATGAACGACCGAAAGTATGCCTTGTTCATGTACTGGGGTCCGTTCGGGCACGCCAACAACCACGAGCAGATCCTCAAGGTCAACGACCTCGTCAACTCTTTCGACTGGCTCGCGGTCAAGATGAATGAGGCGTACCCGGTGTTCATCGGCGCCTCGACCAACGACCCGCTCCCCTGGCCGGACGAACTCACCAGCAAAAAGTCGGGTCAGTTGAACGCATTCTTCCGGTGGCAGAACGTGAGCGACACCGCGGACGCGGTCGAGATGAAACTGTTCCTCGTCAAGGCGGCGGACCTCAAGACTTCATTCACCGTCCCGACCGAGGCGACCGCGGACGTGACCCTGCGCCGGGTGCAGAAGTTGAAGGTGGCACCTGGCGCAGCAGTGTCCTGGACGTTCGGCACGGCCAAGGGTGAAACGAAGGCGGACGCGCAAGGGGTCGTCACCATCGCCGGGCTCAAGATGACGTCGGAACCGACCACGCTGTCCGTCCGAGCCGCGAAGTAGCCGCTCGTCTTAACTTTCGCGCACCGAACGAGGGACGGTTGTCGTACTGCAATTCCGGCGCGACCGGGTCGGCTACTTGTCCTTCTTCGGGGCGTACCCTTTCCATACCCACTCGATGGAGTGCGGCAGGAACTGCTGCTGGGCACCACCGATGCCGTGCCCCTGTCCGAGGCAGAACAGGTACTGGTACTCGTATCCCTTCTCCTTGAGCACCTTCGCCATTCGGTGGTTGGCCTCCACCCAATCGTGCATCCCGTCCCGCATCACGTTCGGGTTGAGCGAGTCCCTGTCGCCGACGGAGAGGAAGATGCGGATCGGCTTTTTCGGTTCCTTCGGGATCAGCGTCTCGTGGAAGCCCCACGCGCCGTCCGGGTACTTGGGGTCGAACGGCCACGCCTGGTTGACGAACGTACCCGAGGTGGTGAGCACGCGGTGGTACAGGTCGTTGCGGAACCAGGCCATGATGAGCGCGCAGGACCCGCCGGAGCTACTGCCCATCGCCGCCCGGCCGTCCGGGTCCTTCGTCAGCTTCACCTTGCAGTTCTTCTCGACCCGCGGCAGCACCTCGTCCTCGATGTACGTGGCGTAGTCGCCGTTCATGTTGTCGTACTCCTTGCCCCGCTCGTGCCCCTGGGCGTCCCCGCCGCCGTTCTGGATCGCGATGAGCACGATTGGAGGAATCCGTTTCTGGGCGATGAGGTTGTCGAGGATCGTCTTGTAGCCGCTCGCTTGGCCGGGGCCGTCGTGGACGACCATGAAAGGGGCCTCAGTGCCCTCCTTGTACCCCGATGGGAGGTAGACGCCGATCTTGCGCTTGTAGTCGATGGAGTGCGTCTCGACGATCAGCGTCTTCAGGTTGTTCGGGTCCACCTTGCCGAACATCTTGCGGGCGATGCCGGGGTTGAAGAGTTTCGTGTCCTTCGAGTCGATCTCGAACTGCTCCACCTTGCCTTCGGGAACGCCCTCGACCTTCTTGCGTTCGGACGCGGGCACGTACTTCGGCACGATGACGAAGTTGTCGTGGGCGTCGAGCGGCGGGTTCTGGCCCTCATTCAGCACCTTGAACGGAGGGGCACCCTTGTCGTCGTACTTGCGTACCGGCGGTTGTGCCGACGAGACGGAGGAGGCGAAGAGGGTGAGCAGAACGGCTGTCCGCAGCTTGAACATGAGTGCCTCGTTTTCTCCGGCTGGGGCTTTGCCCCAAAACCCCCGTCTGCCCCCAAAATGAATCGCCTGCCTCAGAAATGCCTCTTGCACCCGGGCGGATCGGTCATGCTGGGGAGTAGCTTTGAAACCGGACTCACCCGCCGCCGTCACCTCCGCATGAACACCGTATTGAATACTGCCTTTCTCTTCGTTGGCGGGATGCTCCTGTTCTTGGCTGCACAAGCGGCACGGGGCGAGATCGGGGTCGGTCTCGGCGTCGCCATCGCAACGGCATTCTTGCTCGGCGCGGCTATGCTCGTTTGTGGGTATCGGGGAATCGTGGGGAAAGGGCCGCGCACGTCTGCCTCAAAAATCCCCCGCTTGCCTCAATAATCCCTGCCAAACCGGCATTTTGGGCCCCCCCGGCTGGCTTATTCACCGGCGCGACTCGGGTGAGCGGCGTGGTGGGTGTTCTACCCAATCCCCGTCCGAGTTACATCGGTTCGCTCGTCCTGTTTGCAGCGAGCAATAGTGACGGTGCTTGGCGAGAATCTCGGGATCGTCCGTGAACTCTCCTGCGATCCGCCTCACTTGCGATCCGCCTCCACACGCCCGTCCGACAGTCCGACACTTCCGACAGATGCCCTACTTTGTCGCTGAAAGGGTTCTGACGCGGTTCCTACAGCGTTCCGGAATTGCACTCATTTCTCGAGGAATACCAAGGATCTGTCGGAAGTGTCGGACGTCGGACGGACGCGAATGGGGTGTGCAGAGGTGCTGGATACCATCGAGACGCAATGGAAGTGTCGGACGGACCGCGCCCTTGGTGATGGGCTTGGGGTCGGGATTCCGTCGCCTCTTGCAGAGTCGCCTGTGCCCGATCCCGACCGAACCGTCGCGGAAGAACGCAACCGGCTGCCCTTGAACTCGCGCGGGAGAAATGTGAGTGATCTACTCGACATCGTTGTTCTCGGGCGTCCGCCGAGTGACGGGAGCACTCGACGAGGGATGCCGGTGTGGGTGGCAGGCATACCCTTCACTCGAAAGGGAGAAGCCGGAGAACACCATTCGCCCTCCGGGAGTGGTGCCGCAAAAGGAACCGAGTTCATGAGAAGCCTGCGATCTCTGCCGTTCATCCTCGGCGGGTTGTTGTTGGCCGGCGTCGCCACAGCCGCCGTTCTTGGCTGGTTCGACAATCCCCCTCCTGCTCGGATCGGTGAAGAGGCGGTCGAACGGGTCGAAACTCCCGGTCCCGTGGAAACGCTGACACCCGATCGTGCCAAGTCGATTCAAAAGGGCATGACAGCCGCGACAGTCGAATCGCTTTTCGGCCCCGGCAGTCCCGCGACACTCGAGATGTTCTCGCCACTGAAACTCGATGGCGAACAACGGGAGCGTTGGGAGCCGAAGCTGGCCGCGGGTCATGTCGCGGCCTGGCGGAAACCGGAGAAAGTGCTGCTCGTCGCATACTCCGCACCGCCGGACACCGGCGGGACAGTGACCGGCGCACTGGGGCGTTTCGATGACGGAGCCACCATCGAGTTCATCCGCGTTCCGCCGACCGGCCCCTTCTTCGCACCAGAACCGCGACGGATCTACGGACTCACACGGGACGACCCGATTGTCGTCGCGAACACGAATGAACTCGTGGATCGCGCCCCGGACCTGAAGGGGAAATGGGTTCGCGTCTCCGGCATGGTGGACGAAGTGGTGGAGGTCGGTGGGAAAACCATCGGCCTGCTGCACATGGTTTCCTCGCGCCCGCAACTCGTTCAGTTCCATTTCCAGGGCGGCGCGTGGAAGGATTCACTCGTGGCCGTCAACGACACGATCTTGGTTTCGGGAAAACTCGAAAACACGAACAAGAGCTTCACGACCCTGACGGCGGTCGAACTCGCGAGCCGCAACCCGGCGAAGCCGGAGCCGCCCATCGAAATCACGGCCATGGAACTGACCAAAGCGTTCGCGGCGGATCCCGTGGCGGCTCACGAAAAGTACAAGACCAAGTACCTGAAGGTGACCGGCGAGGTCCGGCTCAAAGCGGCGAAATCGGCACCGGGCGGCATGCTTGGATTGGACGGGGTGAAGGATCCGAATTCGTCCTTTAATATGCAGGTGGTCGGGGCGTTCGAGGCGGACCAGAAGGACGCGACCAACGCGGCTCAGCCGTTCAGCACGATCACGTTCGTGGGCCGATTGGGCAACCGATGGCAGGTGAGCCGAAACGACATCCTTCTCTCCTACTGCCGAATGGTGAAATGAGACTTCACTGGCCTGTCTAAGAAGGCGATCAGGCGGCGACAGTCCTGGGCATCTCCCCGACTACCGCCGACCGTCACTGGGCGTAAGCCTGCGCTTGGCTCGGCCGGGCCATGTCAGCCCCCCGCTTCCGCCGCGGGCTTCGCCGAAACCGGCATCAGGATCGCCCACGTCTCCGATTCGCACGGATCGCCGGGAATCACATACTTCACCACACAGGAGGCGCCATCCACATCGACAATGCTCCCGGCCTGCAACCCGAACACGGCATGAATCGCGGCGCGGAGGAAGAAGCCGCTTCGAATCGGACGGACCTCGGCTTGCTCGGCGAGTTTCGACGAGGCACACGGCGGCCTTGAATCTCGCTTCCGCGGCTACGGAGCAGTCGGTGCGGCTGTGGCAGCCGCTCTTCGAGGCGTGCGGGGTCGATGTCATGTTCGGCGGCCACGTCCACAACTATCAGCGGACCGTGCCGTTGAAGTTTGCGCCGACTTCTTCCAAACGAGACAAGAAGGGGCGTGTCGACGGCGAATTCACACTCGACCGAATCTTCGACGGCGAAAAGAACACGCAAGCCGACGGAATCATCCACATCGTCGCGGGCGGCGGCGGGGCGACGCTGTACGGGCCTGGGTTGGAGAAGACCGCCGTGACTCTTAAGAAAGAGCACGGCGACAACTACACCGAGTACACCGCGAAGATGGTGGCCGACCGACACTCGTTCGTGGTCCTCGATGCGACTGCGGACTCGCTGAAGCTTCGCGCCCTTGACCTGAATGGGAAGGCCTTCGATCAGATCATGATGACCAAACCGAAGAAGTAGCCACGCCCAGTCGTGACCGAGGAACAGCCCGATGTCGAGCCGATTCACCCGCCGCCAATTCGTCGCGACCGCGACTGCTGCTCTTGCGACCCCCGCATCCTTGTTGGGCGAGCAGCCGAAGTCCAAAGGCGATCCCGTGGCGTTCTTCCTAGTCGGGGACACTCATTTCCTCGCGAACAAGGAGGATCCCGCGAAACTCGACGAGCGTTCCGCGAGCGTCACTGGGAGGCTCGTCGATTGGCTCAACAAGTTGCCGGGTACCGAGATTCCCAGAACGGCAGGGGGCGGAACCGTCCTCGCCCCGCGCGGGGTAATCCACGCGGGCGACTGCATCGACACCGGCGACAAGGCGGACGTGAAGATGCAGCAGACCGAGTGGGCCGCCTTTGCCGACGCCTACGGGCTGACCGGCAAGGACGGCAAACTCAAGGTTCCCGTTTACGAAGTTCACGGGAACCACGACAGCCCCCGCGGCGACGGCCTGGCCGTTCGGAAGATCATCGAGCGCAACAAGACGCGGCCCGGCGTTTCAAACGTATCAACGAACGGCGTGCATTACTCTTGGGACTGGGGCGGGGTCCACTTCGTGAACCTCGGGATCGTCGTGGGGCAGGTGGCGGACGTGACCCGCAAGCGGCGGTACGGCCCGCTCGGCAGCCTCGAGTTCCTCGTGAGTGACCTCAAGGAGAAGGTCGGCACGTCCGGCAGGCCCGTGGTCATCACGCACCACGTGGACATGCTCCGCTACGCGCAACCGCTGCCGATCGTGGAGAAGAAGGCGGAAGGAATGGAATGGGACCCGGCCGACGTGAAGGGGTTCCACGACGCCCTCAAGGGTTACACGGTCGCCGCGATCCTGTACGGCCACACGCACGCCCGAAACGTGTTTCGGTGGGACGGCACGAACAAGGCCGCGAAGGCAGGCATCCCCACATTCAACGTGGACAACAGCAGCCACTTCGCCAGCCAGCAGCAGGCGTTCTTCTACTTCGAGATCCGCGGCGACGGCCTGATCGTGCGCGAGTACCAGACGACCGACGCTTGGGAAACCGGCACGTGGACCCCGCAGACATGGACCGCACCCGTCGCCGCGGCCCAGAAGTGACACCCCCCCGCACCAAGAGTCCCGAATGAACCGGCTCGGATTCGCACTGTTCGTGAGCGCGCTCGGTGTGGCGGCGCCCCTCCTCACCCTTCCGCCACTCGCGGTCGCGGCACCCGACGCCCCGGAACCGCTCACCTTCATCGCGACTTCCGACTCGCACTATGTCTCGTCCAAGAACCTGGACCGCATCGACCGGAACAAGGCGACGATCGAGCGCATGAATAGCATCACCGGCACGCCGTGGCCGGAGAAACTGGGCGGCGGTACGGTCGGCAAGCCCCGCGGTGTGCTGGCGCTGGGCGATTTGATCGACGACGGGGACAAGCGCGACGAGACGGCCCTCCAGTGGCGTCACTTCGAGAAGCAGTTCGGCCTCGACGGCACCGACGGACTCCTGAAGTACCCGGTGTTCGAGGGGTGGGGGAATCACGACGGCCCGCCCATCGGGAAGGAGAAGTTCGGCTTCAGTGTCCAGTCGAAAATCAAGGAGCGGAACGTGCTCCGGAAGAAGGCCGGCCGCATCGGCACCGTGTCCGAGAACGGCCTGCACTACTCTTGGGACTGGGACCAAGTGCACTTCGTTCAAGTCAACCTGTACCCGGCCGACAAGCAGCACGCGAAGGTACGTTACTCACTCCCGTGGCACGACCCCCAGGGGGCGCTCGCGTTCGTGAAGGAAGACTTGAAGGGCAACGTCGGCGACAGCGGCCGACCGGTCGTCGTGATGTCGCACTGCGGGGTGGACACCGACTGGTGGCACCCCGAGGATTGGGCCGAGTTCTACAAGGCGGTGAAGCCGTACAACGTGATCGCCTACTTCTACGGGCACAGCGGGACCGGGTTGCGGAAGTACAAGCCCGCGGGCGAAGAGAAGGCAATCGACTGCGTCAACACGGGACAGACGGAGAAAGGGTTCTTCGTGGCCGAGGTCGCCGCGAAGCGGCTCCGCGTCGGGTTCCAAGCCAAGAAAGATCCGAAGGCGAGGGACAACATCGAGTGGGAGTGGAAGTACCTGCTCGACAAGCCGCTGACCGCCGGCAAATAGTCGAGGCCCCGCGGCGTGCTGTTTCGAACGGCTCCACAGACCCGGAGGACTTCACACGTGTGCCCGCTCCGTATCACGCGTCGCGTCACGATACTGGCCTGTCTCGTGCTCGGCTGGCCGGCGAGCGAAACGGCCCGTGCCGACGTGCGGCTGCCGGCACTCTTTGCCGATCACGCCGTGCTCCAGCGGGACAAGCCTCTTCCGGTATGGGGTTGGGCGGAACCGGGTGAAAAGGTGTCGGTGAAACTCGGCACGGAGAGCGGCGACACCACCGCCGGGAAGGACGGGCGGTGGCAGGTCACGCTCAAGCCGCAGCCGGTCTCGAAGACACCGCTCACGCTGACCGTCGCAGGGACGAACACGATCACGGTCAAGGACGTGCTCCTCGGCGACGTGTGGCTGTGCGGCGGGCAGTCGAACATGGAGTGGGGACTGGGCGGGTGCGACGCGCCCGAGGACATCCAGTCGGCCGACATGCCTCTGGTCCGGCAGTTCGGGGTCGAACTCCACTTCGCCACGACCCCGCAGGCCGACGTGAAGGGCCGGTGGGTGGTGTGCACGCCCCAGACCGCCCCAGGATTCACCGCGGTCGGGTTCTACTTCTCCCGCCGTGTCCAAAAGGAGACCGGCGTGCCGATCGGTCTGCTGAGGTCGTGCGTCGGCGGCACCAACATCGAGCTGTGGATGTCGCAAGACACTCTGATGAAAACGCCCGCGCTGGCCGGGTACGGGAAGATCATGCGCGACTCGCTCGCCACACACCAGAAGGACCTGGCAGCGGCACTGCCCGCGGTCGAGGAATGGACGGCCCAATCGCGCGAGGCTCTCAAGGCCGGGAAGCCAGTGCCGCTGCCACCCGCAATCCCGGAGTTCCCGTTCGGGGAGAAGATGTTCCGCCCGCGGTGCGTCACACTCCACAACGGCATGATCGCCCCGCTGGTGCCATTCGCCCTGCGCGGTGTGCTGTGGTACCAGGGCGAAAACAACGCTGGCGGCGCAGCCGACGGTTTGCAATACGTCGAGAAGAAGCGGGCGATGCTGGCCGACTGGCGGAAGTGGTTCGGCGACCCCGACCTACCGTTCTACTTCGTCCAACTCGCCGCGTGGCAAAAACCCTCCGACCAGCCAGCGGGCGGCGACGGGTGGGCGCACATCCGCGACGCGCAGCGGAAATGCCTGACGATCCCGCACACCGGGATGGCGGTCGCCACCGACGTCGGGGACGCGGACGACATTCACCCGAAGAACAAGGCCGATGTGGGCGACCGACTGGCGCGGTGGGCGCTCGCGAACGAGTACGGTAAGACGGTCGTCCCGTCCGGGCCGCTGTTCCGGGCGCTGAAGATCGACGGGAACAAGGCGGTCGTCGAGTTCGACCACGTCGGGGCCGGGTTGATGGTCGGCCGGAAGGGCGGCCGCAAGCCGGCGGACGATCGGAAGGACGGCAAGCTTGCCCGGTTCGCGATCGCCGGCAAGGACCAAAAGTGGGTTTGGGCGAACGCCGTCATTGTGGGCGATACGGTCGTCTGCACCCACCCCGACGTCCCCAACCCGGTGGCCGTGCGGTACGCCTTCACCATGAATCCCGTCGGGGCAAACTTGTACAACCGCGACGGACTGCCCGCGTCGCCGTTCCGCACCGACGATTGGTAACCCCGGAGCCGAAATGCGAACCGTCCCAATCTCCAGTGCCGCGCTCGCTCTGTGCCTTCTCGCCGTCCCGACGGGAGCGGCGGAGCCGTTGCTCGCTCCCCAGCCTCTGCTCGACCGCGAGACGTTCTGGGACAACCGCGACTGGGACTGGTACCAAGCGAACGTGCCGTTCTTCGAATGCCCCGATCCCGATATCCAGACGACATACTACTATCGCTGGGAACTGCTCACCAAGCACCTCACTTACGGCTCGCCGAACTCAGGGTACTCGTTCACCGAGTTCATCGACCGGCCGTTCTGGTCCGGCGCGTACGGAGCGATCTCGTGCCCGGCTGGGCACCAGTTGTACGAGGCCCGCTGGCTCCGCAACCCGCAGATCGCCCGCGACTACGGCCGCTACTGGATGCGAACTCCTGGCGCGCAGCCGCGGAACTACAGCACCTGGCTCGCGGACTCCGTCTGGGCCGTCCACCGCGTCCACCCGGACGAAGCCTTCGTCAAAGACCTGCTCCCGGATCTGAAGAAGAACCACGAGGGCTGGGAGAAGCGGCACTTCGTCGCGGACGTGGGGCTGTTCTGGCAGACCGGGCACGACGACGGCATGGAGTTCAACATCAATAGCCGGCAGACGAAAGACATCCTCCGCGGCGCGCCCGGCTACCGGCCCACCATGAACGCGTACATGTGGGCCGACGCCCTCGCCCTCGCCCGTGTTGCGGACCTCGCCGGGGATCATCCGACCGCCGACGCGTACCGCGCGAAAGCCGCGGGGCTGAAGGAGAACCTCCAGAAGAAGCTGTGGGACGCGAAGCGGCAGTTCTTCTTCCCGATGTCCCAGCGGGACGAGGAGGCCGACGGCTTCAAGGTCAAGGCGCTCACCCTCACGCACCAGACCGGCCGGCACGCCGGCAGCGAGTACGGCCGCGAACTCATCGGCTACGTGCCGTGGCAGTTCTCGATGCCCGACGCGAAGAAGGGGTACGAGGTCGCGTGGAAGAAGCTGACGGACAAGGACGGGTTCGCGGCCCCGTTCGGCCCGACCACCGTCGAGCGGAACGACCCGATGTTCCTGCTCAAGAAGACGTGCTGCTGGTGGAGCGGGCAGTCGTGGCCCTACGCCACCAGCCAGACGCTCAAGGCGCTCGCGAACGTGCTTCAGGAGTACGAGCAGGATGTGGTGACGAAGGCGGATTATCTGAAGCTCCTCACCACGTTCGCCAAGACGCACCGGAAGAACGGCAAGCCGTACCTGGCGGAGGCGTGCCACCCGGACACCGGCTCTTTCGAGGGTCACGACGGGTACAACCACAGCGAGCACTACTTCCACTCGTCGTTCAACGACCTGGTCATCACCGGGCTGGTCGGCCTGCGCCCGCGGGACGACGACACGCTCGAGCTGAAGCCGCTCGCGCCAGCGGATTGGGCGTACTTCGCGCTCGACAACGTGCCATACCGCGGGCACCTCGTCGGCATCCTGTGGGACCGCGACGGCAACCGGTACAAGCGCGGGAGGGGGCTGCGCGTCTTCGCCGACGGAAAAGAGATCGCCACCTCCGAGACGCTCACCCCTCTATTGGTAAAACTGCCGGCCGTGTCGGAGCCGGCGGAACGCGGGGCCGAGGTGCCGGTCAACTTCGCGGTGAACAACGACGGGACGTACTTCCCTCGCGTACTCACCTCGTACTCGAACTCGAGGACACCGCCGTCGAAGCTGATCGACGGTAACTACTGGTACCACCGTGACCCGCCGAACCGCTGGACGTGCGAGGGCTCCCCCAGCGCGAGCGACTCCGTTGTGATCGAGTTCGGCGCGAAACGCACCGTCCACACCGCGAAACTGTACTTCCTCGAAGACGAAAAGGGCGTCGTTCCGCCCGCGAAGGTCGTTCTCGAGCACTGGGACGGGAAGGCGTGGCGGCCGATCCCGACACAGACCCGAACACCCGTCACGCCGACCGGCCGACGGGCGAACGTGATCCGGTTCCCCGCACTCTCGACCGAGAAAGTGCGGGCGGTGCTGCACCACGCCGACGGCGGCAGGTCGGGCCTGACCGAGTTCGAGGTCTGGGGTGACGCGAAGCTCCCGCTCGCCGAACCGCCACACCCGGCGGGGAACCTCGCGTACAACCCCGGCGACAAGCCATTTCCGAAGGCCTCCGCCTCCCATGCGGACCGCTTCGGGGGGAGGCCGATGCTGGCCATCGACGGGAAGACGAACTTCCTCCCCAGCCCGACGAACCGCTGGACCAGTTACGAGTCGCCGAACGAGACGGACTGGCTCGAAGTGGACTTCGGCGCGGAGAAGGAGTTCGCCCGCGTGGAACTGGCGATCTACGACGACCGCGGCGGGGTGCAACCGCCCTCGAAGTACGAGGTCGAGTTTTGGGACGGGAAGGTGTGGCAGCCGGTGTCGAACGCCAAGAAGGCACCCGAGAAGCCGACCGGCAGCCAGTTCAACGAGGTCCAGTTCGACCGCGTGAAAGCGAGTAAGGTGCGGGTCGTGTTCACCCACGCGGGCAAGGCCCGCAGCGGGGTGTCCGAGCTGTTCGTCTGGGCCGACTGACGACCGTTCACTTTCCAGAGGAGCTTCCATGTGCCCCCCTGTTCGCCTCGGATCGCGAATCAACCGAGAAACTGCCTGATCGCACCGGTCTGGTCGAGGCCGAACCGGGCGAGGCCGGGGTCCGGGTCGCCGTAGTGCTTGAGCGGGTTGCCGTGGGCGTTCAGTAGGGTGGTGTACCAATTGCCGAGCGTCTTGTGGCCGGGGTCGCCGTAGTTCGGTAGCCGGATGTACCGCCCGCGGATGTTCAGCTTGGCGTTCTTCCCGGACAGCACTACGAAGGGGTACTCGGTGCCGTGCGAGTGATGCGTCTCGCCGTTGTCCGGGAAGTACAAGATCATGGTGTTGTCGAACACCGTGCCGTCACCCTCCGGAGCCTGCTTCAACCGGCTGGTGATGGTATCGACGAGCGTCATGTGCTGGCGGCGGACGGCGAACCGCACCTCGTCGGCGGTCAACTTGCCGACCGGCTTGCCGTGGCCCACGTCGTGCAGGTTCACCTTCTCGGTCTCGATTCCCGCCAGCCCTGTGTACTCGTGGCCGAGTTCATCCACGGTGAAGGCGACCACGTTCGTCAGCCCGGAGATGAGGGCTGCCAGCAAAACCTCGACGTGCCCGCGTTGCCGGTCCGCGGTCGTCATGTCGTCGGCCAAGTACTTCTGCTCAAGCTTGGGCACGTGCGGGCGGATGGCGTCGGCCATCGCTTGCACCTTGCGGTCTCGCTCGCGGATGGTTTCGAGCGAGTCGGCGTAGCTCTGCACCTTCGCCCGCTCGCCGCCAAGCGTGCTTTCGGCGAGGTTTCGCTCTCGCCGGGCTGCAAACTCGAGACTGCTGCGTGCGAGCTGCGACTGCGCCTGAACGCTCTCGTCGGTCGAGACCGACTTGAACAGCTCCTGAGCCGCCACCTTCGGCGAGCCGAAAGCGTAGTTCGGCAACTGCGGGCCGCGGGCGGAGAAACCGGTGGCGATGCCGTTCAGGGTACCGCGGGCGTTCCCGCCGCCAAGCGGGAAGCACGCAAACTCGACGTGCCCCATCGGCGACGGGAACAGCTTCGCCAGTTCGAAATCCACCGTCGCCCACTTGATGGAACTGACTCGCTCGTTCGCCTTGAACACGCCGAGCGACGAGCACCAAGTGTGGTGACCGGTGGTACACATCTTGCCCGATAGCCCCTGAAGGATCGTCAGGTCCGCCTGGTGGGCGGCGAGCGGCTTCATCCACGCGGGCAGCTCGTGCTTGGCGAGGTTGAGGTTCATCGCGCCCTTCTTCGACTCCGTCGCGGCCTCGTCCTTGCTCAGCGACGGGGGCGCCATCACCGAGGGGAAAAGTCCGTTTCCCTTGTGCAGGAAGACGAATCGCATGGGCGGCTTCGCCCCTGGCGCTGCCGCCCGGATCGGATGCGGGGCAAGCGTCAGCGTCGCGGCCCCGGCGGCGGCCGTCGCCATGAAATCCCGTCGGGTGGTCTTCATCGGCTCCCCGCTTGTTTGCGGTAGATGAACGAGTCGGATGTCAGCAGGGAGACGACGACGGCCTTGAAGCTGCCGCCGCTCGTCAGGTAGGCCCGGTCGGCGTCGATCAGCGTTTGCGAGTCCGATGGTCGCTCGTTCCGTCCCAAGAAGAAGCGGAAGGCGTGGCGGATGATCGACTGCCGCACACGGTCCGATTTCGCCAGCCGGTCGATCAGGTCGAACGAGTCCTTCACCGGGCCGTCGAGTTTCGGGTCGCCAGTCCCTGATAGAACCCCGGTCGCGTCGATCGGTTTCGTCTTGTACACGTCGAAAGTCGACTTGCCGTTGCCGGCACGGATGAGGTTGTCGGGATGTTCTAGCTTCTCCACTGTTCGGAAGCGGCCGAAGTCGTCGAACTGCTCGAGCGGGTAGCCGAGGTCGTTCATGCGGCAGTGGCACTTGACGCACGCCGCCGCCTTCGTGACCGCGCCGACGCGCTCACGGAGCGTCTTATGCGGGTCCTCCGGCACCTTGGCGTCCACGGTGATGGGCACGTCCGGCACCATGCCCGCCAGCAACTTCTCGCGGATCCAGCGGCCGCGGCGGATCGGGTCGCTCGCCGTATTGGCGGAGAACGCGATCAGCCACGCCGGGTGCGTCAGGATGCCCTTCCGATGTGGCACCGGGAACGGCTGCACCGGGTGGTAGTCGAAAGTCTGGCCCGGTTCGTATTTGCCGCCGTGCCCGGGCATCGCGCCGAGGTTGTAGATCTCGGCATGGCGGAAGCTGTTGCCGTGTGCCCAGGGCAGTGTGGTGAACGGCATCAGACCCTTGCCGAAGGTGGCTTCGAAGTAGGTCATGAACCGGAGCACGCTGTTGTCGTGGTTGACCTTGTGCTTGCCGGGCAGCCCCTTCGGGTCGAGGTGTTTCCGGATGACCGCGTCGTGCTCCTTGGCCACCGCGTCGGGATCCTTCTTCCAGTCGGTGTCTTTGAGCGCCTCGTAGGCGGCCCGCCAGTTGTCGACCAGCTTCTCGCCCTTGTCGTTGGCCAGCGGGTGGAAGACGTAGTACCGATCGGTGGTGAGCATCGTCTCGAACACGGCCTTGTCTTCGGCGAGGACGTCGGCGAGGAGCCGGTCCGCTTCGTCGATGAGCATGCCCGCAGTGCCGGTGCTGCCGCGGTCGGCGTTGGCGTACACGTTCCCGGCACGGGGCGGGTCCTTGAAGATCTTGTGCGCGGTCGAGTAGCCGAAGAATTCGCGGAAGAAGCGGATCAGCCGCGGGTGCGGGGCGGTGGTCGGGGCGAAGAAGCCCAACGACTTGTCCACCGGTGCCGCGAAGTGAGCCTTGTCAGCCAACAGGCGGAGCACCTCCCGTTCATAGTCGGCTTTCTCGCTCAGTTTTCCACTCTCGGCGGCTTGGAGAAGTTCTGCGTCCGGCCCACGGTCGCCCAGAGCGTAGGCGATGGCGTACGCCGCCTCACGAGGCGCAAGCAGCACACGGCCGTGTTTGTCCGGGGTCCCCGCACCGAACTCGAGGCGGTACACGAACTCCGACTCCAACAGCACCGCCTTGAGCACCTGCCGCAACCCTTCGGCGTTGCCGGCGATTTTGGCCGCCTCGCGACCGAGGTCGAGGTACCGCGCGAGTTCGGCTGCGGTCGGATCACGCCGCAGCACGAGGCCGAACTGCGTCCGCACTGCGGCACCCAAATCATCGTCTCTCGGTGCGGCCTTCTTGGTCACGATCGCCTCGAACGAGGCCGGGGTGCTCTTCGGCGCCCACTTGTCTTTTGGGTCGACGGGCCCGGCCTTCGGGTCGCCGGCTTTCATCCGTACGGATTGGAGTTGTTTCGAGGCGATCCACTCGGCGTTGTTGAGCATCACCAGCAGGTGGCTGCCGTCGAGCGGGGTGAGGTCGTAGTACCGCACGCCGGCGTGGTCCGGAAGGAGGAACGGGTTGGTCACGCCGTGGAAGCCGGAACGCCGCAACTGGTCCCGTTCGCGTCCCTCCAGTTGGAACACGTCGAGCACACGCTCCTCGAAGATCTGCGGGCTGACCAGCCAGCGGCGGGCCGGCGTGAAGGGCTTGTCTTTGTTCGACCCGTCGAACAGGACGGTGTGATCCACGTAATTGCCGGCGTCCGGGTATGGCAGGCGGTCGTCCAGTTTGGACGCCTTGTGCCGTCGCAACTCGGCCCGCACCCACTCGCCCAGCACGCGTGCGTCCGTCTCGCCTGGCGGATCGGACGACGGCGGAGGCATCATCTTGTAGAAGAGTTGGTCCTGGATCTTGTTGAGCGTCTCCAGTCGGTCGCCCAACTTCAGCTTGTCGAGTGTATTGACGTCGACGTTGCCCTTGCCGCGGTCGCCGTGGCAGTCGGCGCAGTGAGCGGCGAGCACGGCCTGCACGTCCTTCGGAACTGCGAACGCCGGCCCGTCGCCGGCGCGTGTGGGCGCGGCACCGGACGCGAGTGCCAGCACCGCCCAGAGGGCTGGCGAGAGCGAGCCATCGGAGGGTTTCTGCATCGAGCGAGGTCCGTGGGCCGAATTCGCGAGTCGGGCGCGGGGAGTGTAGCTACCATCATGACCGCCCGGATTCGTGTTTCTAGCGAAAACTGCTACGAATTCGGACGCGCCTCCCCCGGCCTCGCAGGGGGCGAAGCCTCACCTCGCGATGACCGCTCGAAAAATTGCTCCCGTACGGCTCCGCGTTTGAGCAGGAACTCCCGCCCAAGGTGGAGGTCAAGCGCTGTGCGAGGGTCGGTGGTCTCTCCACCAAAACGATCTCGTGACGCTCCAAGTGCGAACGAAGTCGACGACAGCGTCGCGGACATCCGGGGCAACCCACTGGCCGGTCAGGGTTCCCCAAGTTCTTTTTTTAACTGGACGTGTTCCTCCAGGAGTTCGGAGAGCACCTCGTGTTTGCGTTGGAGCTTCTCTTCGAGGGCGGTGATTTTCTTGTCCTTGGCGTCGTCGGCGGCGGACTTGGCGCGGGTGGTCTCGAAGGCGGCGACGCCTTGCTCGAAGAAAATCTTCTGCCACTGGTAGAACTGCGAGACGGCGATGCCGGCCTCGGAGCAGACCTCGGAGACGGGTTGGCCTTCGAGCAGGTGTTTTCGCAGGATCGCGACCTTGGCGGCGGGCGGGAAATGCCTTCGTTCGGGCGTGCTCATGACGGACCTCCAGAGTGGAGTGTCGTCACCTCAGCCGCGCTCGTCAATTTCCAAGTTCAGCAGAGGCGGAACATTCGCTGCCGGTTACCTCTCGCTGGTGGCGCAAGCAGTACTCGCGCCCGGCTAGGCGAACCCCAGGAGAGGTCGAATGGCAAATTCGGTCTGGTACGCGGCGACCGCCTCGGCTTGTGTCCCTGATTGCAGAGCCTGTCCCCAAATTGTCGTGAGTGGAGGCGTTCCTCGGCTCGAATCGGATAGCCTCGCGGTAGGTCCACGGCCCACAACCGAACCACCGGTCCTCTGTATCGAAATACAGTCCCGCCGTGGAAACCACGTACTTGCGGTCGGGCGTGAACGCGACCGAGCCGATAGGACATTCACCGGTGGAGGCCGCACCTTACGATCTAGCTGAGTCCGAGAGCCCGCGGCCGCGCCGAATCTCCGGCTGTCTCCGATTCGAACCCGAATACGAGGTGGGAATGTTGTTGCACGAGAAGGCCGACCAAGCCCAGGCGCTCTTGAAGGAAACGGGGCTCGACTGCTGGCTGACGTTCGCCCGTGAGTCGGACCTGCACCCCGACCCGGGGCTCGAACTGGTGGTCGGTGCGGGTGTGGTGCGAAACTCCGCGTTCCTCTTCGGGGCCGGCGGCGAGCGGATCGCGATCGTCGCCAACTTCGACACCTCGGCCGTCCACGCCAAGGGCGTGTTTCGCGAAGTGGTCGGGTACGACGAGGACATCCGCGGCCCACTGCTCGAAGCCCTCCGGCGGCTCGACCCGAAGACGATCGGGCTGAACTACAGCACCGACGACGTGACGGCCGACGGGCTCACGCACGGCCACTGGCTGCTCCTGCGAGAGTTGCTCGACGGCACGCCGTACCTCGGACGTCTGACCAGCGCGGCCCCGCTTCTGGCCCGCCTGCGGGGTCGCAAGACGCCGTCGGAGGTCGAGCGGATCAGCCGGGCGGTGGCCGTGACCGAACAGGTCGTCGGCCTGCTCTCGGCCGAGATCCGAACCGGCCGGAGTGAGCGAGACTTGGCCGCGTTCGTCCACGCGCGATTCGCCGACTTGGGTGTTGTGCCGGCATGGAAGTCCGAGGGGTGCCCGATCGTCAACAGCGGCCCGGCATCCGACCTTGGTCACACCTACCCGTCGGAGACGGTTCGGGTGGAACCCGGACACTTAATCCATGTTGATCTGGGCGTGCGGCTGGACGGGTACTGCTCGGACCTTCAGCGGATGTGGTACGTGCGGCGGCCGGGCGAGTCGGGGCCGCCTGAAGACATCCGGCGGGCCTTCGAAACCGTGGTGCGGGCGATCGAGGCGGGGGCCGCGGCCCTGCGGCCGGGGGTGAAGGGTTTCGAGGTGGACGCGGCCGCGCGGAAGGTGGTGGTGGAGGCCGGGTACCCGGAGTTCAAGCACGCTCTCGGGCACGGCCTCGGGCGGGCAGTACACGACGGCGGCACGATGCTTGGGCCGCGGTGGCCGTGCTACGGTCGCAACACGGAGGCGGTGGTCGAAGCCACGAACGTTTTCACCTTGGAGTTGGGGGTGCCGACCAGTGCGGGACTGGTCGGGCTCGAGGAGGACGTGCTGGTGACCGCGTCGGGATGCGAGTTCCTCTCGTCACGGCAGCACGAGATCGTTTTGGTGGAGTGAGCAATACTTGAGGACATCGTGAAAATCCTCGGGCCGGACTTCGCCGCGGCACTGCGGCACTCTTTAATCCACCCGGTACCACCAAGCATGCTCATCGGATGAATTGGTCGACGTATCCCTCGCCGAGGCCGCACGATGCGTAGTGCGCCCGGCACTTGGCGATCCGGGTGAACACATCATCGAAGCCGGTGACTTGGCCCTCGGGATCGACGTAGATCATCGCACCGTTGACCTGGAAGAACGTGACCATTTCCTCGACGTGAGGATCAACGACCAGCGTGTGAGTCTCGCCTGGCGTCTCGTACACATAGCTCCCTTCGCGGGCAACCCAGTCGTGCTCCAAGTATCGCCACTCCCCCTTCAGGACGAGTCCGTGCACTGGAAGCGGGTGGCGGTGTCGGGACAACACTCCTGAGCGCCGCACGCGGAGCAAGTTGCACCAGTAGCCGCGCGAAGTACACATCAACAGCGGCCGGAACCAGACGTTCGGCTCCACCGGAACCCAGATCCGCTCGTCGATCGGCATCACGTTCGGGACCACCAACTCGGGTGGCGACTCCGCCGGTTGCTTGTGCCGATACGGAATCCACTTCTCGAAATCCGGCTCGCTTTCGGGCATCGCACTCTCCGCGAGAGAATCACATCGTCAGGTAGCCGCCGTCCACGGGGATGATCGCACCCGTGACGAAACGGGACTCGTTCGACAGCAGGAACGCGATCACGCCGGCGACATCGCCGGGAGTTCCCCAGCGTCCCATCGGCGTGCGTGACAGCAGTGCCGCGGCGCGGTCCTCGTCCTCCACGAGCGGCCGCGTCATTTCGGTTTCGATCCAGCCCGGAGCGACAGCGTTCACGCGGATCCCGTTCGCCGCCCACGCAGCCGCGAGGCTCTTGGTGAGTTGTGCAACCCCGCCCTTCGAGGCGGAATAGCCCGGCACGAATGGAGACCCGAAGAATGACAGCATCGACGCCGTGTTGACGATGGCCCCCTTCCCCGCGGCTAGCCCGTCCTTTGCCGCCAGGCACATGCGCATCGTGCCGACGAGGTTCACTTCCAGCGTCCGGCGGAACCGCTCGATCTCGAACTCGGCACCGCCGCGCTGAAGGATTCCCGCGCAGTTCACCAGACCGGCCAGCCGGCTCCGTCCAGCCATGAAACTCGCGACGGAGTCGTCATCCGTCACGTCGAGGAGACGGGTATCGATTCCATTCTGCGGACGGAACGCGGCGATTTCGCTCTCGCTGTTCCCGGCGGCGATTACGCGATAGCCGAGCGTGGCGAGGTGCCGGGAGACCGCCTCTCCGATGCCGCGCGTGCCACCGGTGACAACCACCACCCGTCCCGTCGATGAGTCATCCATAATGATGCCCGTGTGGATTCGCACCCGCAATTGTCTTCACGATGTCGAGAGACGATCGACACAGCGAATACGATGTGTTCGTTCCATACGATGCGAACGCTGTCCGGCCAGCCCAATCCAGCGGAGCAACCGGCCGGCGGAGGCCAGCCATGATGCTCCAAGTGTGGACGAAGTCGGCGAGTCGTCACTCCTCCGCACTTTCGGCATCCAGCGAAGCCCAGTCCAAACCCGGCATGCTCTGCAGGACGATCTCGAAAACCGACTTGGGAAGGTCGGGCCGAGGAGGGGGAGTGAGGTACTTTGCCGACTCCAGAGTGACCGCCGTGATTGAATGAGGCTCTTCGTCCCTAAGCGTCCGGTGAGAGGTCAGATAGCAGTTCGGCGGCCAGATTTCCCGCCCCCCCGCCGCCGACATCCGGTACACTCGTTCGCATGCCCGACGTAACCCGGCTGCTCGATGCGGCCGCGGCCGGCGACCGCCGCGCCGCCGGCGAGTTGCTGCCGCTCGTCTACGACGAGTTGCGGAAACTCGCTGCCGCCCGCATGGCCGCCGAGTCGCCGGGCCACACCCTCCAGCCCACCGCCCTGGTCCACGAGGCCTACCTCCGGCTGGTCGGCCCGGCCCACGCGCTCCGCTGGGACAACCGCGGGCACTTCTTCGCCGCGGCCGCCGAAGCCATGCGCCGCATCCTGGTGGAAGCCGCACGGCGAAAGAGGGCCGAGAAGCACGGCGGCGACCGCCGGCGGGTCGAGTTGACCGACTTGCCGGCCAAGCCCGCGGTCGATGGCGAGCGGTTGCTCGCTTTGGACGCGGCCCTCACCCGGCTGGCCGCCGAGGACCCGGTCGCCGCCCGCGTGGTCGAGCCCGGCACTTCGCCGGCCTGTCCGTCGAGGATGCGGCCGCCGCCCTCGGGCTGTCCGGGCCACCGCCTACCGCCACTGGACCTACGCCCGGGCCTGGCTCGAGGACGCCGTCGCCGGGGCCGACCCGGACTGACGAACTTTTTTCCGGATTCCGTGAGACGAACGGGCGGAGTCCTCGCATTGGGGGATGAACCCGAACCCGGAGCGCCCATGCCTACCGACCCGAAACGAGTCAAGGAGGTCTTCCTGGAGGCGGCCGAACTGCCCGACGAGGCCGCCCGGGCCGCGTTCCTGGACCGGGCCTGCGGGGGTGAGGCCGACCTTCGCGTGCGGGTGGAGGCGTTGCTCCGGTCCCACGACCCGGCCGGCAGCTTCCTCGGCACGCCCGCGGCCGTGATTCCCGACCCGGACCACGCCGCCACCCGCGCCTTTTCCCCCGACCCGGGACGCCGAGACCCGGACCGGCGGCGGGACCGCCCCCGCCGACGACGAGGTGCCGCTCGGGTTCCTGGAGCCGGCCACCCGCCCCGACTCGCTCGACCGGATCGGGCACTACGAAGTGCTCCAGGTCCTCGGCCAGGGCGGGTTCGGCATCGTCCTCCGGGCATTCGACGACATGCTCCACCGGGTCGTCGCGGTGAAGGTGCTGGCCCCGCAGATGGCGTCCACTTCGCCGGCCCGCAAGCGGTTCCTGCGGGAGGCCCGCTCCTCGGCCCAGGTGCGCCACGAGAACGTGGTGCAGGTGTACGAGGTCGGGGAAACCCCGCTACCGTACATCGCGATGGAGTTCATCCCCGGTGAGACCCTCCAGCAGCGGCTCGACCTCATCGGCCCGGTCGAGTCGGCCGAGGTCGTGCGGATCGGCCGTCAGATCGCCGACGGGCTGGCCGCCGCCCACGCCCAGGACCTGATCCACCGGGACATCAAGCCGGGCAACGTCCTGCTGGAGGGCGGGGCCGGGCGGGTGAAGATCACCGACTTCGGGTTGGCCCGGGCGGCGGACGACGCCAGCATCTCCCAGAGCGGGGTCATCGCCGGCACCCCAATGTACATGGCCCCGGAGCAGGCCCTCGGGCACAAGCTCGACCAGCGGGCCGACCTGTTCAGCCTCGGCAGCGTGCTCTACCAGATGGCGTCCGGCCGGCCGCCGTTCCGGGCGAACGGCACGGTGGCGGTGCTCAAGCGGGTGGCCGAGGACACCCCGCGTGACATCCGGGAGATCGTCCCGGAGGTGCCCCAGTGGCTGTGCAACATCATCGCCAAGCTCCACGAGAAGAAGCCGGACGAGCGGTTCCAGACGGCCCGCGAGGTGGCCGACGTGCTGGCCGACTGCGAGGCCCAACTCAAGACCGACTCGAAGCTGAAGGACTTCTCCCGCATCTCCCGCGGCACGGGGTCCGCCCGCGCCCGCAGCGGTCGGAACTGGGCCGTCGTCGCGGTGGTCGGATTGCTGTGCGCCGTCGCTGTCGGGGCCGCGGTCTATGCCGGAGTGACGGGGTTGTTCCGGGGCCAGCCGCCGACACCCGGCCCAGGCCTGGCCCTCGACGACCCGATGGTCGTCGAGGCCGCGACGACGCGAGCACCGGAGGAGGAGCGCTGGGTGCAGCTCTTCAACGGCCAGGATTTGGCCGGATGGAAGGCGCACCCGGAGCAGCCGGGAAACTGGACGGTGGAAAGCGGTGAGTTCGTGGGGCGAGGTAGTACCAGCCATCTCTTCACCGACCGGGGCGAGTACCGAAACTTCCATCTGCGCGTGGAAGCCAAATTGAACTTCACCGGCGATAGCGGGATTCTGTTCCGGTCGGAGTTTGGGCTAAACAAGATCAGTCAGGTGACTGGAACTAAATATCCGCGCGCCTATGAGGCCCAAATCCGGCAAGACTACAAAAAGGAGAATGCCCCCGTTACCGGCAGCCTGTCGAACCTGCGGAATGTTCACACAACACTTACCAAGCCTGACCGGTGGCTGCTGCTGGAAGTCATTGCCACTGGCCAACAGATCGTCATTAAAGTTGACGGACAAACCACGGTCGACTTCACGGACTCGGAAGATCGCTACCCGGGCGGCCACATCTCCCTCCAATGCGGCGGCGGCGGTTCCGAGACGCTCGTCCATTTCCGCAAGATCGAGATCAAGGAGATGCCGCCGAGCCTACCCACGAGGTTCACCAACGGCATCGGCATGGAGTTCGTGAGGGTGCCGAAGGGCAAGTCGTGGCTGGGCGGCGGCAAGGACATGCCGGGCGACCGTGAGGTGGAGTTCAAGGAAGACTTCTACCTAGGCAAGTACGAGGTCACGCAGGAGGAGTGGGAGAAGGTGATGGGCGAGAACCCCAGCCACTTCTCCCGCACGGGGCCCGGCAAGGACGCGGTGAAGGACGTCAGCGATGCGGATCTGAAACGATTCCCGGTGGAGCGAGTGTCGTGGGAGGACTGCCAGCTGTTCATCGAGCGGCTGAACAAGAAGGAGAAGGAGTCGGGCTGGGTGTACCGCCTGCCGAAGGAGGCCGAGTGGGAGTACGCCTGCCGGGGCGGCCCGGTGGACAAGCTGGACAGCGAGTTCGACTTCTACTTCGCGAAGCCGACGAACCTGCTGCTTGCGGAGCAGGCGAACTTTGCCCCGGGAGGCGGGAAGGCTTTGGGGCGGACGTGCAAGGTGGGCTCTTACGAGTCGAGCGTGCTGGCGTTACACGACATGCACGGCAACGTCTGGGAGTGGTGCGATGACGCCGCAAAAGGGGCCGACGGGGCCTCGCTTCGGGTGCACCGGGGCGGCGGCTGGTACGACGTGTCCGGGAGCTGCCGGGCGGCGGACCGGCTCACGTTTCTGCCGTCGGACCGGGGCAGCTACCTCGGCCTGCGCCTCGCCCGCTTCCGGACCACCGCGGCTTCGCCCGGCGCAAAGGCAGCGCCGTCCGCACCGTTCACCGACGCCGACGTGAAGCGGATCGCCGCCCTGCCGGCCGAGCAACAGGTCGAGGAGGTTCGCAAGGAACTGGTGCGCCGAAACCCCGGCTTCGATGGCAAGCTGGAGACCAAGATCGAAGGCGGAGTCGTCACGGAATTCAGAATCGTGACCGACAAGGTGACGGACATCGCCCCGATCCGGGTCTTCAATGCCTTACGAGTGCTCGACTGCCACGGGACTTGGACGGGCAAGCCCAACGGCTTGTTGGCGGACCTCAGCCGGCTGGAGGGAATGAACTTAGCAGGCTTGAACACTCTCGATCTGAGAGACACGCAGGTGAGCGACGCGGGGATGGTCTACTTCAGGGACTGCAAGAACCTGACGGGACTCTTTCTCTCCAGCACGCGGGTGAGCGAGGCGGGACTGGCTAACTTCAACGATTGCAAGGCGTTGATTGAGCTTTCTCTCAGAGGCATGAAGGTGACCGACGCGGGCCTGAAACACTTCAAGGACTGCACGGGCCTCCAGGTGCTCGACCTGGGCTCGACATCGGCGACCGCCGCGGGCTTGACCCTGTTCAAGGCAATGCCACTGCGGACGATCCGCATCGATGGCAGCGAGATCGCCGACCTGACTTCTCTGCGAGGCATCGCGTTGGAAGATATCCGTCTGACCCCAAAATCCATCACCAAGGGCCTGGAAGTACTGCGCAGCATGAAGAGTATCCAAACGATCGCCGTCGACGAGAACCAATCCCAGCCGGCCGCCGAGTTCTGGGAGCGATACGACAAGGGAGAGTTCAAGGAGTAGTGCGGCGGTTGCCGACGAGGCCATCCTGGCCGACCTCCCTCATGATGGTCGTTCGCCGTCAACCCGCTCGGTGACGCGCCTCCGTGCGGGACTTCGCCCACGCATCCGACAACCGGTCTCGCAGGTCCGCCCCGGCCCGCCGGGCGGGCAATGCGGACAGGACGTGCGTCAGGTACGACCACGGGTCGAGGCGATGCCGAGTCGCGCTGGCGCAGACGCTCAAAAGCACGGAGGCAGTCTTCAACCCACGATCTCCACCGACGTGCAGCCAGTTGCCGCGGCCGACTGCCAGCGGCCGGATGGCCCGCTCGGCCTCGCCGTTGTCGAGCTCGAATCGCGCGTGGTCCAGATAGCGAACCAGTGACGCCCACTGGTTCCGAGCATACCCGATGGCCTGTCCGAACTGGATTCACTTCGTGATGAGCACCGTAGTGCCGCGGCGGGCAGCGATCCCGCCTGTCGCAGCTTCGGAGCATCGTGTATAACGGTGTTTCGGAGGCGATTGAGAGATGGGAAACGGCGTTCTCAGTGCGACGGACTTGGCACCCAGGCGGCTCGGGGGCTGTCGTGTGCTCGTGGTCGAGGCCGCCGGTGATTCCGCCGCTTGCCTCACGGCCATGCTCCGCTTGAACGGCTTCGACGCTCGCGCCTCGCACTCCGGCAAGAACGCATTGCGCGACCTTGCAAGCCAGCAACCGCGTGCCGTGATCCTCGATCTCGATCTTCCCGACATGGACGCGTGTGAAATCATCCGCAAGATTCGCTCAAAGACGGACTCGGCCGGCTGCGCTGTCATCGTTGTCACGGCTCATGCGGACCAAGCTCACCGCTCCGCCGCGATGGCGGCGGGGGCGGACGAGTATCATCTCAAGCCGGCCGAACCCCTCACGCTGGTGAAGTCGCTTTGGAACTTCTGCTCCTCTCCCGATTGATCCCTCTCTCGCTCTTCGCTGGAATTGGCACGCATCGTGCGAATCATCTCTCGCTTGAATCGCCCTCGCTCAACCGGAGGAATGCGATGAAATACGCACTCGCGGCCGTGCTCGCCCTGGTGGTCGGCTCCCAAGCGGACGCACAAGTGGTTCGCCGCCACGCCCGCAGTTACTAGGCTCTGTTTTAGAACAGTAAACGCAGTGCTCGCTTGATCATGGCGAGTTTCACCATGGCAAGGAAGTTGATGGCCAGCTTCTCGAATCGCGTCCCAATTCGACGGCACTCCTTCAGCCATCCGATGGTTTGCTCCACGATGCTGCGACGCTTGTAAGTCGCCTTGTCGAACTCCACCTCGGGATCGTGACGAGCCTTTTCGTTCTCCTTGTGCGGGATCACCGCCTCGATGCCGCGATCCTTGAGGAACGTCCGGATCGGTTGGCCGCTGTACGCCTTGTCCCCCGCCAACCGCTTCGGGCGGCTCTTCGGACGTCCCTGCTTCTGATGAACCTTGACCCTCTTCAGAATCGGTTCGAGCGGCTGCGAGTCATGCGTTTGGCCCGCGGTCACCTCGACTTCGAGTGGCGTGCCGTTGCCGTCGACGAGGATGTGGAACTTGCTGCCGAATCCCCCGCGGGAACGGCCCAAGGCGTGGTCCGCGGGTTCGTCGGGGTGCGTCTTGAGACTTTTTTGACGCGCCCGCCGCCGATCGCGAACCCGCACCGACGTGCCGTCGAGGCGCCACAAGTCCCAGTCGATCTGGCCCGCCTGGTCCAACCGCACGTGCAGCACATCCAGGATCGCGTCGTAGAGCCCGGCCTTCCGCCAGTTGCGGAACGTGCCGTAGACTGTCTGCCACGGCCCGAAACGTTCGGGCAAATCCCGCCATTGGGCACCCGTGCTGAGGATCCACAGCAGACCGTTGAGCATCTCCCGGCGGTCGCGAGCCGGACGCCCCGTTTTCGCCGTCGGCTTCGGGATCACCGAATCGAGGACCGCCCATTCTTCGTCGCTGACTTCATGTCGCTTTCGCATCGCACAGCCTCCGTGGCCGTGCCCCATAGCGACTACATTCAAGTTTTCAAACAGAGCCTACACCCCGGGTTACACGCAGTCCTACTACACCTCGCCCGGCTACTACACGACGCCGGGAACCGTGGTCACGGCCGGCTTCTATTCGCCGAGCCCGTGGGCCAGCGGCTACGTGTACCCTAGCAGCGGGTACTATTATTCCACGCCGACTCTGGGCGTGGGCATCGGCTACTCGAACTACGGTTACGGCAACCGCTACTCCGGCGGCTGGGGGCGTCGCGGCTGGCGTTGGTGATGTTCGCAACCATGATCGTCGAAAACCGGTCGCTTCGGCGACCGGTTTCTATTTGTCTGTTGATGAAACGGAGGGCGGTCGCCCGTGTTCCGTTTCGCGAACCGTTTACTTCACACGATCCGAGCCGCACGGCCGAAGAGCAACCCGACTCCGAACCCGATGAGGATCGCCGGCAGCGGATGACGCCGCACCAGGTTTGTCACGTCCTTGCCGAAGTCACTCACCTTGTCCGAGGCGACTTCGTACGCGTCTTCGGCCAACTTCTGAACCTTCTCGCCGGCGTAGCCGGCCCACTCGCGGACGTCGTGCGCGTATTCGCCAGCCTTGTCCGCAACAGTGTGCATCGCGTCCTTGGCCTGGTCCGCAGCCTTGGTGGCCGCGTTCGCACCGCGATCGAGCAGGTGTTTCGCCCCGTTCGCCGCGTCGTCCACACCGCTCTTCAGGTTGTTGTTCAGGGTATCGGCCATGGTGCTTCCTCCTCATGAAGGTGAGATCGGACGATGCATCCGATGCGGGAGGATCCGCAAACGGTGTGCCGATTCACGGCGACTTGAAATCGTCCTTCTCGATGCCGTAAGTCGCGATCTTGTCCGAGACGCTGCGGCGGGAAAGCCCTGCGAGTTTCGCCGCCTTGCCGACGTGCCCGCGTGTCTTTCGCAACGCCTTGCGCAAGTATCGCTTCTCAAGCGACGCGGTGAACTCCGCCAAGAGTTCCGGCAGCGGGCGTTTCAGGTCGAGCTTCGTGCGGCGCTTCGCGGGGCTCGCACCCATGTCCTTCGGCAGGTTCTGCACCTCGATCTTGCCGTCGCGCGTCGTGATGCACGCACGCTCGATCGCGTTCTCGAGTTGGCGCACGTTGCCCGGCCACGGTGAAGCTTGCAACACCGCCATCGCCTCGTCGCTCACCTCCGGCGTCGGCTTTCCCGGCCTCGCGTACTTCCGGCAGAAGTGCGACACCAGCACCGGGATGTCCTCCGGGCGTTCCCGCAGGGGCGGCAGGTCGATTCGCACAACGTTCAACCGGAAGTAGAGGTCTTCGCGGAACTTCCCCTCTTGGATCAACTTCTCCATGTTCTGATGGGTGGCGGCGACGACGCGGACGTCGATGTCCACCGGGTCGCCGCCGCCCACGCGTTCGAAGCGGCGTTCCTGCAGCACGCGGAGCAACTTCACTTGCATCGGCATCGGCACGTCGCCGATCTCGTCCAGGAACAGCGTGCCGCCGTTCGCCTGTTCGAAGCGGCCGATCCGCTTCTTCTCCGCACCGGTGAACGAACCTTTCTCGTGGCCGAAGAGTTCGCTTTCCAGCAGATTCTCGTTGAACGCGGCGCAGTTGATGGGAACGAACGGCCCGCTGCGCTGCTCCGCGCTCGCGTCGTGGATCGCCCGCGCCACCTGCTCCTTGCCCGTTCCCGTCTCGCCCGTGATGAGCACCGTCGAACTCGTGTCCGAAATCTGGCTGATGAGTTCGAACACGTCGTGCATCTTGGGGCTCTTGCTGAGCACGTTCAGAAACGTGTGATTCCCGTGGACCTGCTCGCGAAGTTGCAGCACTTCATCGTGCAGACGCCGTTCGCGGAGGGCGCGCTTGGCGAGGAGGATGAGACGTTGCGGGTCCGGCGGCTTGATCAGGAAATCGTACGCGCCCAGTTTCATGGCCTCCACCGCGTCCGCGATGGTGCCGTTGCCCGTGGTCACGATCACGGTGCAGGGGAGTTTCTTGCCTTGGATCTCCTGGATGAGTTTCATCCCGTCGATCTTCGGCATCTTGAGGTCGGTCACGATCAGCGAGTACGGCCGTTCGCCGAGCATGACAAGCGCCTGACTTCCGTCCGCGGCCGCATCCACCTCCAGTTTCAACGCGACCTTGAGCATCGTCTGCAGGGTGTCGCGGGCGTCTTTCGCATCTTCGACCACGAGGACGCGCTGGAGCGGCGAGGTCGCCTCGGTTGCGGGTTCGGGGCTCATGAATGGGCTCGATTGCGGCGGGCGACGCGAATGGGCGTGGGAATTGTAGCGACCCGATCGCGGCTCAGGTCGCTCGATTGTTCTCGAGGTAACTCTGCAGGATGATCTGGGCGGCGACGAGGTCGCGGCGGGCCTTGCGGTGCTTGTGCGAGAGGCCGGCGCCGCGGAGTGCGTCTTCCGCCGCGGCCGTGGTGCAGCGTTCGTCCCACATCTCGAACGCTAGGCCGGTCGCATCCGAAAGCCATTGCGCGAACGCCCGCGCTTCCTTGGCCTTGATACCCTCTTCACCGCCGGTGTGCATCGGCAGCCCGACCACGAGCCCGGAGATGTTCTCCTCGCGAACCAGTTTCGCGAAGTACGCGGCATCCTGCTTCTCATCCCTGCGCTGATAAGTCTCGAACGGCGAAGCGATGATGCCGTCCGCGTCGGAGACGGCGAGCCCGTGCCGCACGGTGCCGAAGTCGACACCCAGGAGCCGGCCTTTCTTCATGTCATGCGATTCCGCGGAGGGACGAATTGGGCCTTCTCGGATTCGAACCAAGAACCAAGGGATTATGAGTCTCGGCAATGGGCTCCACGGCTGGTCTATGGGACCGGAGCATCGTCCGGTATATCAATTGAACACTGCGAGACGACGCCGAATTTCCCCGATATCGGGGCAGACGGTTTCCCCCTAGCGCATCGACTCCATCGGGAAACGCCGTTCAACTTCCAGCCGAGGCCGATGCGAAAAACCGCGAATCCGCCGCGTCCCCGCCTTGAACCCCCGATACTCGCGCGACATAATCCAGACTAGCTTCAAACCCGACGCCCCCTCCGATCGGCGAGTGATCGTGGACGACATCTTTCTCCCGAGCGGCCGACTCAGCCCGGACATCCTGGATGAAGCGACGATCCGGGTGCTTCGCGAGGCCTTGGCTCATACACGGTCCACAAACTGGGACAGTGTTCGCACGCCGCACCTGTTCATGGGCTTGCTCTCCGCGCCGGACACGAACGTGTACAAGTGGGCGTCGCGGCTCGGGGCGGATCTGCCGGGCCTGCTGGACCAGTTCCGCGAGTTGTTCCTGCAAGAGAACGCCGAGCCGGTTCCGCCGCTGCTGCTGAACCGCGAGTTCCTTTCGGACAATGTGATCCGCTTGCTACGGGACGCCCACGACCGGGCCCAGGAATGCGACCGCGATCAGGTCTCTCCGATGGATCTGCTGATTACCTTGTTCACAACGCCGAATAGCATCGTGGCGGAATGTTTCGAACGCATCGGCGTCACGGCCGCGAAGCTGACCGAACTCGCGGTGCTGGCCGAACGCGAATGATCTCACGGAATGTGGACGAATTCATTTCCGTTGAACGCCACCACGCACAAGTCCGCCAGAGCCCGCACCGCGGCCGGATCCGCTCCCGCGGGAATACGGGATACCGAAATCCCGAGCGGATGGCCCGCCTGAACGTGTTTCCGGATCGACGCCGCTTGAGCCGCGAAGAACTCCACTGAAGCCGTTCGCTCGGCAGCGGTCGGAGTGCGACCCAAGGTTCGCCGGAACACCGCGTCCACTTGCTTCGCGGGATCGCTGCCCGCGTCCTTCACCACTTGCAACGCCATTTCCTTGCCTTGCTCTTGCACGAACGGGCCGTTCATCAGGATGAGCGCTTGAGGGGCGAAGGTGCTCGCGGGCCGCAACGCGCAGGAGTTCAACGAGTCCGGCTGGTCGAAGGCTTCGAGGAGCGGCAGCCGAACGTTCCGCTTGTTGAAGAGGTAGATCGAGCGTCTCACATGCTGGCTCGCGTCCGGTGTCACGGGCCACAGGCCATCCGGTTCGCCCTCGGTGAAGATGAGATCGTACACCTCCGGCTCGAGCGGCACCTTCACGGACGGCCCGCCGAGTTGCTCGTTGAGCGTGCCCGCCGCGAAGAGGATGGAATCGCGCAGGGCCTCGGCTTCCAGCCGCCGACGCTGCATGCCGTTCTTGCCAAGTGATTGGCGATAGGCATTTGATGTCACGATCAGCCGGTGGATGCGCTTCAGCGACCACGGCGTGCCGTCGTCGGACGGCTTCACCAACTCGGTGGCCAGCCAGTCCAGCAATTCTGGATGCGTCGGGCGTTCGCCGCGGACTCCAAAGTCGTTCGGGGTCGAAACGATGCCGCGGCCGAAGTGTTGTTGCCAGATGCGGTTCACGATCACGCGCGCGGTCAGCGGGTGGTCCGGCTTCGTCACCCACTTGGCAAGTTCGATTCGGGACAAAGACTTCGATTGTGCGTCGGGCTCAAGAACACGCGGGAACGCCGCAGTCACGGCCGCGAGTTTCTGCTTCGGATTGCCGCGTTTGTAGACGTACGTCTTCTGCGGGGCGGCATCCTGAATGGCCCACGCGGCGGCCGGGGGCGGCGGTAGCTGTGCCTCCAACGCGTGAATCCGCTCCCGCAAGGCGGCCCGCCGTGCCCGCTGGAACGCTGGCATCGCCGCGAGCACCTCATCCCACCGCACCGCGAGCAGTGGAGAAGCGTCCTTCGCGAGTTGCTTCTGCTCCGCCGTTCGTTTCTCGGCCGGAGTGTCGAGCGCGGTCGCGATACTCCGGTTCGAGCACCTCACGCTTCGCTTTCTGCACCCGCGCCCGCACAGGCGCGTCCATCGACGCGACCTTGTCCTTCAGCGGCCCGGTTTGCTTGCGGATCGCGTCCGTCCTCTTGCGGTGCTCCTCACGCTCGGCATCGGTCGCGAATTCGACATCCGTGTACCGAGTGGAGCCGAAGAACGCTTGCAGCCGATAGAAGTCCCCTTGTGAGAGCGGATCGAACTTGTGGTCGTGACAGCGGGCGCAGCCGATGGTGAGCCCGAGCACCGCGGAGCCGAAGCCGTTCACCATTTCCGTGAGCAGTTCTTGTCGGATCACCTCGTGTTCGAGATTGCCGCCGACCATGTGAACCGGGCCGCAGCGGTGCAATCCGGTGGCGATCCACAATTCGGCGGCTTCGCGCGGTTCCTTGCCCTTCGCCAGTTCATCGCCCGCGATCTGCTCCGTGAGAAAGCGGTCGTACGGTTTGTCCGCGTTGAAACTGCGGATGACGTAATCGCGGTACCGCCACGCGTGCGGCCGTTCGGCATCGGCTTCGAAGCCGTTCGATTCGGCGAACCGGACCACATCCAGCCAGTGCGTCGCCTGCCGCTCCCCGAACCGCGGTGATGCCAAGAGCCGGTCCACGAGCCGTTCGTACGCGTCGGGCTTCGCATCGTTCAGGAACTCATCCACTTCGGCGGGAGTGGGCGGCAACCCGGTGAGATCCAGCGTGACGCGGCGGATCAGTGTCAACTTGTCGGCCGCGGGCGCCGGGGAAGTGCCGGCCGCCTCTAGCTTCACAAGCAGAAACGCATCCACCGGCGACTTCACCCATGCGGTTTGCTTCACCGCGGGAATCGCGGGACGCACGGGTGCCTTGAACGACCAATGGTCGCGTTCGTCCGCGGTGATCGCGGGATCGGAGTAGTCCTCCGGTTCAGCAGCGGTCGCGGCCGCAACGAGTAGTGCAGTCAGTAACACGGATCGCACCATGACGTCAGCTTACCCGGCGGGCTTCGCCGGATCGATGCGATTCCCCTACAATTGGGAGTTGTAAAGACCGGCCGCGCGCCGGCGAATACCTGCTGGCGACGTTCACTCCCGAGCGAGTATCGCACTGATGGCTTCCGACCTTCCGGCTGGTTCGCCGCCGCCCGACGCCGCGCCGCCGGTCGCACCGCTTCCCGTGCCGCCAGTTCCGGCCCCGGTGACGGTTCACGCGGAAGAGCCGATCCTGCCGCCCGTGAAGTTCGATTACCCCGCCGCCGTCCTGAGCTACCTGATCCCCGGCTTGGGCCAAGTGTACCAAGGCCGCATCGGCAAGGGGTTGCTGTTCTTCTTCGGGCTCTACTCGCTGTTCTTCTACGGGATGTGGATGGGCTCTTGGCGAAACGTGTGGCTGCCGGACGTGGCGGACATGCCGCCGCTCGAACTCGCGGGCAACCGGCTGCCGGGCATCCCAAGTTCGCTGTACTACCGGCCGCAGTTCATGGGCCAATTCTGGATCGGCGTCGCGGCTTGGCCATCGCTGGTGCAATACGCGAACTTCGATCCCGCGAAAGACACAGGCCCGATCTTCGGTGCGTTCCAACGTACGCCGCCGGAAGGCACGCCCAACGATCCGCCCGAGTTGATCACGCTCAACAAACTCCAACGTGACGGCAACAAACGTTGGGATCTCGGCTGGGTCTACACCGTGATCGCCGGCGTGCTGAACCTGCTTGTGATCTACGACGCGCTGGCCGGGCCGATGTTCCGCGACCCGCCGCCGAGCCTGCGCAAGAACGACGACCCGGCTTCCGCTTGAGGACTGCGATGACGCCCGCCTTGTTGGCCGCGAGCATCTACTGGGATCTGCCGGTGCTGCTGGTGGTCGTGAGCCTCGTGTACGCCGCGACCCGCCACGACCGCTGGGACAAGATCCTGCGAGAAGGGCTGGGCTGGGGCGTGCGCATCGCCGGGTTCCTTTTCGGCATCGGCCTCGTGCTGTACGTGCTCAGCACGTATATCTGACATGTCCGACCGCTTCTTCACACCCGAAACGCTCGCCCCCGGCGAGTTCCTGCTCGCCGGACCCGAAGCCCACCATCTCGCCTCGGTCCGCCGCTTCGCTCCCGGCGACCGCATCACGTTGTTCAACGGCGACGGCAACGAATACTCCGCGGAGGTGCTCTCGACGGACCGCAAGCGCGTGCTGCTGAACGTGCTCGAAGTCCTGCCTGCGAGCCGCGAACTGCCTTTCGAACTGACCATCGCGGCCGCGATGCCCAAGGGTGATCGCGGAGACTTCCTCGTCGAGAAGCTTGTGGAACTCGGCGTATCGCGGTTCGTACCGCTCCTCACGGAACGGACCATCGTTCAGCCGAAGGATGCGCGGTTGGAGAAGTTGAATCATGCGGTGATCGAAGCGAGCAAGCAGTGCGGGCGGAACGTGTTGATGCGAATCGCGGAGTTGACGAAGTGGACCGAGTTCGTGAGATCCGCGACCGGTTGGCGAGCCGTGCTGCATCCCGGACCGGCGAATCCCCGCCGGGATGAATTCGGCGGTTCGTCGGTGATCGCGGTTGGGCCCGAAGGCGGCTTCACGGAAGATGAGGTGAACTTGGCCGAAGCGGCGGGTTGGACTCGCCTCTCGCTCGGGCCACGCATCCTGCGCATCGAAACGGCCGCGATCGCGGCTGCGGCCCGGTTCAGTAATCCTGACGCGGAAGCGACTTGAGCGCCTCCTTCATTTGACTCGCCGACTGGAATCGGTCGCCCGCGTTTTTGGAAATGGACTTCAACAGCAACGCCTGGACTTCGTCGTCCAGCTTCGGGTTCATGTCCATCGGGTTCCGCGGCGGGTTGTTCAACCGCCGGCGGAAGTTCTCCTCGGACGACGGCGTCCGTTCCCACGGCAGCCCGCCGGTGAACACTTCGAACGCCGTGACGCCGAGGGCGTACATGTCCACGCGATGGTCCGTCGGTCGCCGCATCACCAGTTCGGGAGCCAAGTAGTCCGGCGTACCGGTGCGGTTGCCGGGGGCGCAGAACGGGGGCGTATACGGGATCGTGAGGCCGAAATCGATCAGCTTCAGGACGCCGTCCTTGTCGATCATCACGTTGCGGGGGCAAAGATCGCGGTGCAGCCACTTCGCATCGTGCATGTACTGCAGGGCGTCGCACAATTGGCAGATGTAATCGACGCGCTTGCCGTTGAGTTGGGCCGCCTTGGTTTCGACGAGGTAGTTGAGCCCGAGCCCTTCCACCCACTCCATGATGAGGTACGGTTCGCCCTCCGTGGTGATGCCGTGCTCGTACGTGCGGACCACGTTCTCGTGCTTGATGGCGAGGCAGATCTCGCCTTCCGTGGGCTTGTTCAGGCCGGGGAAGCGTTCCTCGAATCGCTTCGTCTTGGCCTTGTCCAGCAACTTCAACGCGATCGTGCGACCGATCTCGCGGTCGTAGGTGCGGAACACCCGCGACATACTTCCTTGCCCGGTGCGGAGCAGGCCTTCGAACCGCTTGGATACGTCGATGCGCTTGAGCGGTTTCTTGCCCTTCGCGGTCTTCCCGCCGCCCTTGCCGAAGAGTTTGTCGAGCAGACCCACAGCCGCACTCGGATTGGATTGGGAACCCGCGTTGATTCTAACCGATCATTGGATTTGGCAGTAGTCCACGATGCGGGCGACTTCGGTGCGGAGGTCGCGACGGTGGATCACGCGATCCACGAAACCGTGCTTCATGAGGAATTCGCTGGTCTGGAAGCCTTCCGGGAGTTCGAGCCGCACCGTGTTCCAGATGGTGCGCTTGCCGGCGAAACCGACCATGGCGCCGGGTTCGGCGATCTGGATGTCGCCTTGCAGGGCCCAACTCGCGGCGACGCCGCCCATCGTCGGGTTCGTGAGGATCGAGATGTACAGCCCGCCGGCGGAGTCGTAGCGGGCGAGCGCGGCGGACACCTTCGCCATCTGCATGAGCGAGAGGATGCCTTCCTGCATGCGGGCGCCGCCGCCGGACCCCGAGACGAAGATCAGCGGCAGCTTCAACTCGGTGGCGCGTTCGGCGGCGCGGGTCAGTTTCTCACCGACCACGGAGCCCATGCTCCCGGCCATGAAGTTGAAGTCCGTGATGCCAAGCACGACGGGGCGGCCGCGGATGAACCCCTTGCCGCACACCGCCGCGTCTTTCTGTCCGGTCTTTTTCTGTTCCTCGACGATACGCTTCGAGTACGGAATGCGATCCTCGAACCCGAGCGGATCGACCGGCGAAAGGTCGGCGTCCCACTCTTCAAAGCTGTCCGAGTCCAACAGTTGGTCGATGCGGTCGCGGACGGGCACGACGAAATGGTGGTCGCACTCCGGGCAGACATGCAGCCGGGCTTCGACTTCCTTCTTGTACACGGTGGCCTTGCAGGTGGGGCATCGAAGCCACAACCCTTCCGGCACACCTTTCTTCGGCCGCTCGGCCATGTGCAACCCCGCGACCCGCCCGTTGCCACGGGCGGGCTTGTTATCGTTCGTCAATCTGAGCCAAGCTCTGGAACTTCTTGCCTTCCACATACGCGAGGAAGGCGCCGCCGCCGGTGCTCACGTGGGTCATCTTGGAATCGAAGCCGAACTGTTCGACGGCCTCCGCGGTTTCGCCGCCGCCCACGACCGTGACCGCGCCGGAGTTTGCCATCGCTTCCGCGATGCCCTTCGTCCCGTTGCTGAAGGCCGGCTTCTCGAACCAACCCACGGGGCCGTTCCAGATCACTGTCGCGCTTTGCTTGATCCTCTCGGCGTACATCGCGAGCGTCTTCGGGCCGATGTCCACGCCTTCGAACCCCGTCGCGATCGGTCCCTCGAATACTTGCGTCGCGTTCAAGTCGTCCGATTTCGCCGTCAGCGAATCGACCGGCAGCGTGATCTTCCCGCCGACGTGCGGCAGCAGGTTCTTCGCGTTCTCGAGTTCCTCGGCGTCGATCTTCATGTTGCCGACGTCGATGCCGCGGGCTTTCATGAACGTGTACGTCATCTTCCCGCCGATCAGCAGTTGATCCACCTTGGCGAGCAGCGCGTTGATGAAGTTGATCTTGTCCGAGACTTTGGCGCCACCCATGATCGCAACGAGCGGCCGCTTCGGCGAGCCCATCAACGATTCGATGACATCCAGTTCCTTTTGGACGAGCAGGCCGACAGCCCTCGGCTTGCCGGCGGCCTTGAGCGCGGCCGGCACCGCGACCATGCTCGCGTCCTTGTCGTTGTGACAGGTGCCGAAGGCATCGTTCACATAGGCATCGCCGAGTGCCGCGATCGCGTTGGCGAACTCGGCGTCGTTCTTCTGTTCACGCGGATCGAAGCGCAGGTTCTCGAGCAGCAGCACATCGCCGGGTTGAAGTGCGGCCGCGGCCGCACTCACTGCGGGGCCGACGACTTCATCGGCAGCCTTCTTCACCGGTTTGCCGAGCAACTCACTGAACCGCGCGGCGACTTGGTCCATCGTGAGGAACTTGCGTTCCTCCGGCGCGGCCTTTTCGGGCCGACCGAGGTGGCTCATTGCGATGACGGACGCGCCCGCGTCCAGCAACTTCCGGATCGTGGGCAACGCCCCGCGGATACGGCGGTCGTTCTTCACCGCGCCGGACTTCTTGTCCAGCGGAACGTTGAAGTCCACGCGGATGAGCACGCGCTTTCCGCGGAGGTCGCCCAGATCGGCAATCGTCTTCTTCGGCATCGTGGACTCAACCTTTCGCGATCATGTACTTGAGCAGGTCGACGCAGCGGTTCGAGTAGCCCCACTCGTTGTCGTACCACGACACCAGCTTGAAGAAGTTCTTGTTCAACTCGATGCCGCTGCCGGCGTCGAAGATGCTCGAGTGTGCGTCATGAACGAAATCGCTGGACACCACGTCGTCGTCGGTCCACGCCAGGATGCCCTTCAGGTACGTCTCGCTCGCCTTCTTCATCGCGGCGGAGATCTCCGCGTAGCTCGTCGCCTTCACCGTCTTCACGGTCAGGTCCACGACCGACACCGTGGCGGTGGGCACGCGGAACGACATGCCGGTGAGCTTGCCCTTCACCTCGGGAATTGCGAGGCCGACGGCCTTGGCCGCACCGGTGCTGCTCGGGATGATGTTCGCCGCCGCGGCGCGGCCGCCCTTCCAGTCCTTCTTGCCGCCGGGGCCGTCCACCGTCTTCTGCGTGGCCGTGTAGCTGTGGATCGTGGTCATCAGGCCTTCGTCCACGCCGAAGCCTTCCTTCAGCAGCACATGAACGACCGGCGCGAGGCAGTTCGTCGTGCAGCTCGCGTTCGAAATGATGGTGTGCTTCACCGGGTCGTACTTCTCGTGATTCACGCCCATCACCACGGTGATGTCTTCACCCGAAGCCGGGGCCGAGATGATGACCTTCTTCGCACCCGCCGTGATGTGCCCCTTCGCCTTCGTGGCGTCGGTCCAGAGGCCGGTGCTCTCGATCACGTAATCGACGCCGAGATCCTTCCACGGGAGCTGTTCCGGGGTCGCCCGCAGGCCGAGGGACTTGATCTCGTGACCGTTCACCACGATCACGTCCGGGTCGGCGAGGTCCGGCTTGCTCTTCTTCGCCTCGACGGTGCCCTTGAAACGGCCCTGCGTGGAGTCGTACTTGAGGAGATATGCGAGGTTGTCCGCGGGAACCACGTCGTTGACGGCGACCACGTCCACGTCCTTCCCGAGCAGCCCTTGGTCCACGAGGGCGCGGAACACGAGCCGCCCGATCCGCCCGAACCCGTTGATCCCGATCTTCACGGCTGCCATCGTCTCTCCTCGGTTGCGAATGTGCGTACCCCGTATGGATACGGTTGAAGGCGGATGAGTCGAGAGTGCGCCGCGAGTTACAGACAGTCGGCGAAGCAATCGCACCCATGGAGAAACCTGCGACGCTACACCTCTCCCCGCTGGGAGAGGTCGCCGTGCCGATGCGAATGCATCGGCACGGCGGGTGAGGGGCTGTTCGACGTCACACCGGTCGCGTCAATCACCCTCACCCGGTTTGCGAACGGCATCCGCCGTTCGCAAACCACCCTCTCCCAACGGGGAGAGGGTACAGATGTCTGCGTTCCGGATCGGTCCTGACGTTCAAACGAGGAATTCGATCCCTCGCTTGCGCGTCGGGCTGACAAACGGGTGCCAAGACGATCCAGAACGAGCGTCATTTAGAGCTTGGCCGTCTTCGACCGCAGCAGGTGATCCACGAGGGTGAGGGCCATCATGGCTTCGCCCATGGGCACGAAACGCGGCAGCAGGCAGGGGTCGTGGCGACCCTTCACAAGGATTTCGGTCGCTTCGCCGGAACGGGTGACGGTACGCTGCGAACGCGGGATGGAACTGGTCGGCTTGATCGCGACTCGGCACACGATCGGTTCGCCGGAGGAAATGCCGCCGAGTATGCCGCCGTGGCGGTTTGTTTCCGTGTGGATCGGATTCGGTGCGTAGAGGTCGTTGTTCTCGCTGCCGCGCATGCCCGCGACCGCGAAGCCGGCCCCGTACTCGAACGCGGTGACGGCCGGCAGCGAAAGCATCGCCTTCGCCAAATCCGCTTTCAGCTTGTCGAACACGGGTTCGCCGAGGCCCGGCGGCACGCCCACGGCCGCGAGTTCGCACACGCCGCCGATCGAGTCGCGATCCTTCCGCACTTCGTCGATCAGGTCTTCCATCCGCTTGGCGACGTCCGGCACCGGGCACCGCACCGGGTTCGCCTCCACCTGTGCGAGCGTGACAGCCGTCGGGTCCGCAATCTCCGCGACGATGTTCCCGACCCGCGTGACGTACCCGAGCACGCGGATGCCGGAGCGGGCGAGAAGCTTCTTCGCCACCGCGCCGGCGGCCACGCGGCAAATCGTTTCCCGCGCGCTGGACCGCCCGCCCCCGCGGTAATCGCGGAACCCGAACTTTGCGTCGAACGTGTAGTCGGCGTGGCCGGGCCGGTACTTGTCCTTGATGTCGCCGTAGTCGCCGCTGCGTTGGTCCGAGTTGCGGAAGAGGATGCCGATCGGCGTGCCGTCCGTGCGGCCCTCGAAGACGCCAGACCAGATTTCGGGTTGGTCCGCTTCGTCTCGTTGGGTGGTGAGTTTCGACTGGCCCGGGCGGCGGCGAGCGAGGTCCGGCAGCAGGTCTTGGACACCGAGTTCCAATCCGGCCGGGCAGCCGTCGATGATGCAGAGGTACCCCGGCCCGTGGCTCACGCCGGAGGTGGTCACGCGGAACAGCTTGCCGAATGTATTGCCTGCCATTCCGTGATTATAGCCGCGGCCGCATCACTCCTCTTCGACCGGCAGGAGATACAAGCGGCTCAATCGGGGAAAGCGCCGCTTCATTTCCTCTTCGCTCTCGAAGTCCCAGTCGATGCCTTCCGGCGGCTGCGGGGGCAAGTCCTTCTCCGCACGGTCGAGCCGTTCGTAGAAGTCGCTCATGCCGGTCTTCGCTTCGTACACGCGAATGGCGGCGGCATCGAGGCCGAAGCCGTCTACGGGATCGCCGTCGAGGATGTCCGCGAGGGAATCGGGCTGCTTGAGAGCGGCTTCATACGGATGCCGGCCACGGCCCACGAGCCACGCGCGGAAGTCGCGGAAGCCGTCATCTGAACAACCGCCTTGGATCAGGTACGCAGCCCCCCACAAATCGATGAGGTTGGCCGCGGCCATCGCTTCATCGAAGCGGGCCTGGAACTCGATCACCTCGAACCATCGCAGGCGATCCAGTTCTGCCTTCAACGCTTCAAAATGATCCGGACCATCGGCACGGTATGCGGAGTCGAGCGTCTTCCAGAATTGTTTCCATTCCACGGGGCACCTCGGAGCGTGGCGAGGATGAGGCGACCTGTGGAATGGTATCCCCCGCGTGGCTCAATCCAAGTGTCTCAAGCCGGCTGGCCGGCCAGAGTGGTGCGGAATCAGTCCCGGCAATTCGCCAGCGCGAGCACCGCGCTGGTGGTCGCCACGAGCGGGTCGTCCTCTCGCACCAAGTTGCGGGAGTTGATCCAGCTTCCATCCGCGTTTTGACGGGCGATCAACTCCGTGGCGAGCTTCGTCCGGGCTTCGTGATCACCCCACGCCTTCGACACCGAAGCGGCGTAGTAGAAGTAAACGGCATCGCGGTTCGGTTCGTGGTTCGGCAGGTACTTCCCGGGATGGCGGTCGGCGAGGAAGTTCGCCATCAGCCATTTCTCAGCCGCTTCGATGCGAGCGGTCTCGGCTTCGCCCGCCAGTCGCAGCGCACGCAGGCCGTCCGCCGTGGCGCTGCCGTAGGAATTGAATGCGTTTCCGTCTGGAACCGCTCCTGCCTTGTTTCGCACCGGATCGTCGTAGATGAAATGGAAGCCGCCGTCGGAATTCTGGCAGCGGCGCAGGAAGGCGAGTGCCTTCGCATACACGTCTTTGTCCTTCACTCCGGCGGCCTTCAACGCTTCGAGTGCGAAGACGGTGGCCGAGAGGTTGGACTCGACCAGCGGCGGCGAGAACGTGCCCGGTGCCGGCCGCTTCGGCCGCACCCGGCAATAGCCCCACCCGCCGTATTGACGCTCCTCCGGCTTCCAGCCGTTCTGCTCGGTGAGTTGGTGGCTGAGCAGGAACTTCACGAACGCATCGCGGGCTTTCTCGTGATTCTTTTGGTCCGGGTGCGAAAGTGCGATGGCGGCGAGCGCGGCGGTGTACACGGGGTATTCGAGCTCACCCTTTTCCGCTCCGTCGATGCTGCCGTCCGGCTTCACGAGTTTCGCGATCCAGTCGCAGCCATCGGACACGGGATCGCGGCCGATCACCGGAAGCATGCCCGGTTCCAATGCCGATTGGAGTGCGACGACGACTTGCGGCGTGAGAGCGGTGCCGCTTTTAAACGCGGAATAAGCATCGGATCGCCAGGCGCCGTCCGGCGATTGCTTCTCGATCAGCCACATGGTGGCGTTCGCCAGCGCGTGCTCGCGGTTCAAGGGAGGCTTGCGTTGTTCCTCCGCTTGCAACCGCATCACCGCTTCGGCACGCCGGTGTTCGGCCTCGGCGTGCATCGCCGCTTCCATGTGGCGGTCACGCGCCTGCTCGGCGCCGAGGTACAAGTACCCGACCCCGGCGACGAGGAACGCCAGCCCGACCCCCGCCCCCGCGATGATCAATCCACGATCGCGCATGAGACCCTCACTTCTTCAAGACATCGACCGGGAATTGCGTGCGGTCCGCCATCAGCACCAGGAGCGCGGCCGAGGTGCAGAACGTTTTCCCGGTGATGCAGTGCTGGCCGGACCAGCTTCCGTCCTTGTCCTGCGCCTTGCCGAGGCCGTCCGTCATCTTCGCGTCCCAATCGGTCCAGTCCTTGCCGCCCTTTACGAGGAGGGCTTCGCTGATGTTCAGGAAACTGAGAAACTCCTCGCCGCCGTTCGAGCCGAAGCCCGCGACGAACTTGTCGTCCTTCACGGTCTTGGCCAAGTCGGACTGCACCTTCTCGTTGTCCGCCTCGACCTTTCGGTACTCCTGCACGAGTTTCTCGGCCTTCGCCTTCTGTTCCTTGGTGGCCTTGGCGTCCTTGAGCACCTCTTCGGCCTTCTTGCCGTCGGCCTTCAAGGAGTTGAGCAGATCTTGGGAGTTGCCAGCGCCTTGGCCGAGCGAATAGAGCCGGACGCCGGCATCGCCTCCCATGCCACCACCGGCGAACCCGCCGCTTCGCGGACCGCCGGGTGCGGTGCCGAGCGCGAAGGCTTCTTTTCCCGCAACGCCGCCGGCCATGCCCTTGCCTTCCGCCGCGCCTTTCGATTGGGCAAGGGCGCGATCCAGCACGCGTTGGTCGAAATCGACGCCGTTCTGCCGGGCCCGGCCGAGGCTCTTGTTCGCGATGCCGACGGACAGCGTCGGAGCCCAGCCGCCGTTGTTCGCGAAGCCGCCGTTCGCGTCCTGGTGCTTTACGATCTTGTTCATGGTTTTCTCGAGCGCGGAGATCAGCCGCTTCTCTTCGGCGCCCGCGCTGCCGCGCATCTCGGCCAACACGAGGTTCACGAGGAACGTGTCCACGTACGGCCCGATCTTCGATTGAAGCTGCGTGTTGCGCACGTCCGTGACGTAGAGCGAATCCTTGTCCGCCTTCTCGACGCGGGCGAGGATGAACTTCAGCCCCTTGATCACGTTCTCCTTGTACTCGCCGGCGGCGACGGTGTTCCCGGCGCGGAACAGGGCGAGGAGCGCGAAGCAGGTGTTGCCCACGTCCGACGGATCCTCGACGTTCTTCCCCTCGATGCGTCCGCCGGCCTTCGGATCCACGGACGTGCGCCAGCCGCCGCCCTGATTCCAGCCTCCGTCTTCCTGTTGATTCTTGACGAGGTACGCGAGACCCTTCTTGACGACGTCGCTGAGCGGCTTCGGCTTCACCGCGGTTTGAACCGCGGTCCGGTTTTCCGTGATCTTCACGGGAGCGAGCGGCTCGGGCGGCTTCTCCGGCTTGGCCGGTTCGGTGCCGGTCTTCGGGGGTTCGAGCTTCGCACCGGCGCCGCCCGGCGGGGCGTCCGCCATCAGCAGCGTTCCGGCACCGAGCACCGTGGCGAAGGCGAACGGACGGATGAGCTTCTGCATCGCGGATCTCCCCTCACGTGAAGGCGAACAGCTTGGCTACACTCTACCGGGAGAGACGCGAAATGTGGGTAACGCGTTGGTAACGGTCGAGCCGCTTCGGTACATTGATTCGCACCCGCCCTTCCCACGTTTCTTCGGAGACTGCCGCCATGATGACCCGTCGCGAATTGCTCCGCACCGGTGCCGCCGGCGCTGCCGCCCTCGCCCTGCCGAACCTCGCTTCGGCACAGGATGCCAAGGGCTTCACGCTTCCGAAGTTGCCTTACGACGTGAACGCCCTCGAGCCGAGCATCGACGCCGAGACGATGACCATTCACCACACGAAGCACCACCAAGCGTATGTGGACAACCTGAATAAGGCGCTCGGCGGCCAAGCCGAGTGGCTCGCCAAGCCGATCGCCGAAGTGGTGGCGAACTACAAGAAGTTGCCGGAAGCGATCCAGACCGCTGTGCGCAACAACGGCGGCGGACACCTCAACCACTCGTGGTTCTGGCAGATGATGGCCCCCACCGGCAAGGGCGGCGAGCCCAAGGGCGAACTGCTCAAGGCGATCGACGACAGCTTCGGCTCATTGGACGGCTTCAAGAAGGCCTTCAGCCAGGCCGGGCTCACGCAGTTCGGCAGCGGCTGGGCGTGGCTCGTGAAGGGCAAGGAGAAGCCGCTCGCGGTGGAAAAGACCGCGAATCAGGACAGCCCGCTGATGGAAGGCCGCGTGCCGCTGCTCGGCTGCGATGTGTGGGAGCACGCCTACTACCTGAAGTACCGCAACCTGCGTGCGAAGTACCTCGAAGCGTGGTTCGCTGTCGTGAACTGGGAGTACGTGTCCGAAGTCTTCGCGAACTCGAAGAAGTGATGCGACCCGGAACGGAGGATCTTATGACCGCCATCCCGACGATGCCCGCCCTTCAACGTGTCCCGACAGGCCCGCCCCGGAACCTGACGTGGACCGTCGACCAATTCCACTACCTTGGCGACCTCGGAATGTTCGAGGGTCGCCGGGCGATGCTCATCGAAGGTGTCATCGTCGAAGAGGGCCAAATGAATCCTCCGCACCGGCTGGCGTTGGAACTTGCTGGAGATGCGATTCGCCAAGCGTTCGGTGCGGGTTGGCGAATCTGCATTCAGTTGCCGCTCGTCCTGGGCCAAACCACCGACCCGGAGCCGGACATCGCGGTAGTGTCCGGTTCCGCCCGCGGCGAGACCGCTCATCCGACAACGGCTTCGCTCGTGGTCGAAGTCTCCGATTCCTCGCTGCGGTACGATTTATCGGTGAAGCTCGGGCTCTACGCATCCGCGGGCATCGCCGACTACTGGGTGCTGGATGTAAACGGCCGCGAACTGCACGTTCACCGCGATCCGAAGCCGGATCCGAGCGCGCCGTTCGGCCACTCGTACGCCAATGTGACGAAGCTTGCGGCCTCGGCGAGCGTTTCACCGCTCACTGCACCGCATGCGAACATCGTGGTATCCGACATGCTTCCGTGATCCCGGCTGCGACCCTCGCTTGCGTGTTTCGCGATGGCGTTTGCAACCGCCATCGCGAACACGCAAGCGGCGATTCTGGCCCGGAGCCTCTTCCATGCGACTCTCCCTTGCCTTGCTCGGAGCCTTCGCCGTGCCTTCACCCGCCGCGGACTTTCCGCCGCCGGACAAACTGCCGGCCCAGGCCTGGTTGCCGGATCCGACCGTCGCGTTCGACGGGTCGAAGATCGAGACGGTTCGCGAGTGGGAGTCGAAGCGCCGTCCGGAGTTGAAGGCGCTCTTCCAGCACTACATGTACGGCACGTTCCCCGCGAAGCCCGAGAAGTTCTCTGCGAAGGTGTTGTTCGAAGATCCCAAGGCGTTCGACGGCAAAGGCACGATTCGCGAAGTGGAGATCACGTTCGGGCCGCCGGAGTGGCCGAAGCTGTACCTGCTCCTCGCGGTGCCGAACGGGAAGACTCCGGCGGCGTGCTTCGTCGGGCCGAACTTCGGCGGCAACCACCTCGTGCTCGCCGATGATCGCATTCACCTTCCGACCTCGTGGATGCCGGCGAACGGCCCCGGCGTGAAGGACAACAAGGCGACCGACGCGGGCCGCGGCAAGGCGCCCACCGTGTGGCCGATGCAGCAGATCGTGGAACGCGGCTACGCCGTCGCCACGTTCTACTGCGGCGACCTGCAGCCGGATCGGCCGAACGTGCGCGAAGGCATGCGGGCCACGCTGCCCGAAGTGAAGGGCGAATCGCTCGGGAACGAAACCGCGACTATCGCGTGGTGGGCTTGGGGCGTTCACCGCGCGGTCGATTACTTGGTGACCGACAAGAGCATCGATGCGAAGCGGATCGCGGTGTGTGGCCACTCGCGACTCGGCAAGACCGCCTTGCTCGCTGGTGCCTTCGACGACCGGATCGCCCTCGTGATCCCGCACCAAGCGGGTTGCGGCGGCACCGGCCCGAGCCGTCATTCGGACCCCAAGGCCGAACCCGTTGCGCGAATCAACAAGGCCTTCCCGCATTGGTTCTGCGACAACTTCAAGCAGTTCGGCGACAAGACCGAGAAGCTGCCCTTCGACCAGAACGGCCTCGTAGCCTTGTGCGCCCCGCGACCGGTGCTGTTCACCAATGCATCCGAAGATCTGTGGGCGAACCCGAGCGGGCAGTTCAAGGTGCTCGAAGCGGCCGCCCCCGCCTACAAGCTGTATGGCCACGAGGGGCTCGCGAAGGGAGCCGCGTTGCCGAAGCCCGGCGACTCGCTCATCGACTCGCGACTCGGTTACTGGATCCGCTCCGGCCCGCACTCCATGAACCCGGACGACTGGACGATCTGGATGAACTTCGCGGACAAGTGGCTGAAGTGAACTTCTCTCCCGGTGAACTCATGCTTCACTCGTTGTTGCTCCTCGCGGTCTTCACCGTGCAGGAGAAGAAAGATCCGCCCAAGGGGCCAGCACCCACGGCCGCGAACGTGGCGTACGGCACGCATCCGCGGCAAGTGCTGGACTTCTGGCAGGCGAAGTCCGACAAACCGACGCCGCTCGTGTTCATGATCCACGGCGGCGGCTGGGTGAACGGCGACAAATCGATCCACGCGAAAGACGTGCAAGCGTTCTTGGACGCGGGCATCTCCGCGGTGTCCATCAACTACCGGCTTGTGACGCAGGCCGCGGAGGCGAAGGTCCATCCGCCGGTGCAGTGGCCCATCGCGGACGCCGCGCGGGCTTTGCAGTTCGTCCGCAGCAAGAGCAAGGAATGGAACATCGACAAGACGCGGATCGGCGCCACGGGCGGTTCCGCGGGCGGATGCTCCTCGTTGTGGCTCCTGTATCACGACGACCTCGCCGACCCGAAGTCCGACGATCCTGTGGCCCGCGAATCCACGCGGCTCTACTGTGCCGGCGTGGTCGGAGCTCAGACCACGCTCGAACCGAAGATCCTGCGCGAGTGGATGCCGAACGCCCGCTACGGCGGCCACGCATTCGGGTTCCGCACCCCGGAGAACCGCGACGGGGCGTTCCAGAAGTACTTCGAGGAACGCGAATCCGTGGCAAAATGGATCACGGAGTATTCGCCGATGTCGCATGTGACGCCGGACGACCCGCCGGCGTTCCTCGACTTCCCGAGCCAGAAGAAGCCGCCGGTGAAAGGCGAACCGCAGGACGACCCCACGCACTCCGCCTTGCTCGGCATGATCCTCATGGAGAAGCTGAAGGAGAAGAAGGTGGAGGGCCTGCTCGCGTACCCCGGCCACGGCCACGAGGAGTACAAGGATGCGACGGCGTATCTCATGGACAAGTTGAAAGCCAAGTGAAGCATGGTTCGAAGCACACTCATCGCCCTGATGTTCACCGCCATTCCGTGTTCGCGCGTCGGGCTTGCCGCGGACCCGAAAGCGGGCGAGAAGCTTTATCGCGATCACTGCGTTCGCTGCCACGGCGTGAACGGCGAAGGCACCAAGAAGTACCCGCAGCAACTCGGCAGCGACAAGTCACTCGAAGCGCTCTCGAAACTCGTCGACAAGACGATGCCCGAAGGTGATCCGGACAAGTTGGACGCGGCCCAATCCGCCGACGTGGCCGCGTACATGTTCGATGCGTTCTACTCGCCCGCGGCACAAGCGAGACTCAAGCCGGTTCGCGTGGAACTCGCGCGGCTCACGGTCGCCCAATACCGAAATGCCCTCGCGGACACGGTTGGCGGCTTCCGCGGCCAACCCAAACTGGAAGACAAACTCGGCCTCCGCGGCGAGTACTTCAACGCCCGCGGATTCCAAGGCAACAAGCGCGTCATCGACCGCATCGATCCCGAGTTGAAGTTCGACTTCGGCACGAACGCCCCCGGCGAAAAGTTCGACGGCCCGCACACCTTCGCCATTCGCTGGGAAGGCACGGTATTGCCCCCCGAGACGGGCAACTACGAATTCGCGGTCCGCACCGAACATGCGATGCGGCTCTGGGTGAACGATCCGCGCACACCGCTGATCGATGCATGGGTGAAGTCCGGCAACGACACGGAATATCGCGGCAGCCTGTTCCTGCTCGCGGGCCGGCCATACTCGCTGCGGTTGGAATTCTCGAAGGCGAAGCAGGGCGTGGACGACTCCAAGAAGAACCCGAACCCGCCGCCAGTAAAGGCGAGCGTGAGCCTCTTGTGGAAGCCGCCGCACGGCGCGCTCGGCGTGGTTCCGTCTCGGCATCTCGCGCCGGGCCGCGCTCCCGAGGTGTTCGTTTCTGCCACCGCGTTCCCGCCGGATGATCGCAGCTTGGGGTGGGAACGCGGCACGACCGTGTCCAAGGAATGGGACGCGGCCACGACCGACGCCGCACTCGAAACCGTGGCCTACGTTTCGTCCCGACTTCAAGAGTTGGCCGGCGCACCAGAGGGTACTGCGGATCGCCCCGCGAAGCTGAAGGCGTTCGCCACCCGCTTTGTGGAGCGAGCCTTCCGCCGGCCGCTGACCAGCGACGAGAAGAAACTCCACGTCGATCGCTATTTTGAATCGACGCCCGATCCCGAACTCGCGCTCAAGCGGGTAATGGTGGTCTCGCTCAAGTCGCCGCGGTTCCTCTACCGTGAGGCCGCGGAGTCCGGGCAATTCGCCATTGCCTCGCGGCTCGCGTTCGCGCTGTGGGACGCGCCGCCGGACGACGAACTGATGAAGGCCGCGGCCGCCGGCAAGCTCGGCACCAAGGCGGAACTCGCCGCCCACGCGGAGCGGATGCTCAACGACCCGCGGGCGAAGGCCAAGATCCGCGCGTTCCTCTTCACCTGGCTGAAGGTGGATCAACCGGGCAACATTGCGAAAGATCCGAAGCGATTCCCGGGCTTCAACGACGCGGTCGCTTCGGACCTCCGCACCTCGCTCGACCTGTTCCTGGACGACGTGGTGTGGAGCAAGGAATCCGACTTCCGCAAGCTGCTCCTGGCCGATTACACGTACTTGAATGCGAACCTTGCGAAACTCTACGGCACGGAGGTGCCGCCGGAGGGAGGGTGGTCCCGCGTAGCTCTGGACACGGGCAAGCGGGCCGGCGTGGTCACGCATCCGTACCTGCTCGCCACCTTCGGCTACGCCTCGGAAAGCTCACCCATCCATCGCGGCGTGTTCCTCGCCCGCGGCATTCTCGGCGTCACGCTGCGGCCGCCACAAGATGCGTTCACCCCCTTCGCCGCGGACCTGCACCCGACGCTGACCACGCGAGAACGCGTGATCCTGCAAACGAAACCCGCCGCGTGCGCCTCCTGCCACGGAATCATCAACCCGCTCGGCTTCACGCTGGAGAATTTCGACGCGATCGGGACGTTCCGCGCCAAGGACAACAACAAACTGGTGGATGCAAGCGGTTCGTACGTCTCGCGAGCGGGCCGGGAGGCGAAGTTCACCGGGGCCGTGGAATTGGCGAGGTACTTGGCCGCGAGCGAAGACGTGCATGCGGCCTTCACCGAGAAGCTGTTTCATCACTTGGTGAAGCAGCCGATCCGCGCCTACGGTGCGACCCGGCTTGACGAACTGCGCAAAACATTCGTACAGGATGCGTTCAGCGTGCGGAAGTTGATTGTGGCGATCGCCGTGACCGGTGCGCTGGCCGAGAAGTGATTGCTCGGAGGTGCCGGTCACGCCGTTAGCCGGACGCGCCAGCGACGGAAGAATCAACCGTCGCTGGCGCGTCCGGCTAACTTCCCGGCTCAGCGATCCGGATCTACGAAACGGAATCATTGTCGATTTCACGGGAGGTTCGTCATGCGAAAGCCGTTCGCACTCGCTTTGGTGCTCGGGCTGGCGTCGATCGCGACGTCCCAGGAAGGGAGGCCGAAGACGGAGCAGGAGCCGCCGCCGCGGTTCGGCGTCGCGTTCAAGGGCAAGGTGTACCTGCAGGCGACACCCAAGGAATCGCTGAACTCGCTGATCGAAGCGGCGGACAAGGGCGACTTCGCCTATCTGGTGGCGCACCTGCTCGAACCGTCGTTTGTGGACGCCCGCGTGTCGGACCGCGCGAAACAGTTCGAGGCACAGGTGTCCGCGAATCTTGCCGCGCTCCGCGACTTCCAACAGATGAATCTCGACAAGGTGGATCGCGAGGCCCGCGTACCCACGGATGCAGCGGAGTTTCAGAAGCGGGTGGTGGCGGAATCGCGGACCGCGGCGTTCAAGCAACTCGTGAAAGACGTGCAGGAGAAGTTCCAGGAAGACCCGGAAACGCTGAAAGCGATGCGGCTCTTCCGCAGCGGAGCGACGTTCCCGGACACGCCCGGCGACTTGGTGAAGTTGAACCATGCCGACGTGAAGGATCGCGTGCTGTTCATCAAGAAGATCGAGAACCGGTACTTCCTGGAGAACAAGCAGACGGAAGAGGCGCCGCCCAAGGAACCCGAAAAGAAGTGATGACCGCCTGCGTGTTCGCACCGCGAACACGCAAGCGGTTGCAGAACTCAGTCTTTCTTCGGGGGCGGGTTGCCGCCTTTGTCTCCGCCCTTCCCGCCAGGGAACCCGCCCTTGCCGCCGCCACCGGGGAATCCGCCGCCCGGGCCGCCGGGGCCGGCTTCTTTCATCTTCTTGAACTCGGCGCGCTGCTCGTCCGTCAGCATCTTGTCGAGCTTGCTATCGATCTCTTTCTGAAGATCGGCGAGTGCCTTCTTCTGGTCGTCGGTCAGTTTCAGGCGTTCGATCGTCCCGGCGGACAGGATCTGGCCGGGGACGCCGCGGCCGCCGCCGAATCCGCCGCCGGGGCCGCCCTTGCCGCCCGGTTGAAATCCGCCTTTGCCGGGCTGGCCCGGTTGGCCCTTTTCCGTCGGCGGTTGGCCGTTGGCCGACAGCGCCACGAAGAACGCGGCCGACAGCGCGAACGTGAGAATGGCACCCTTCCGCATCGCAAGTCTCCCGAATGGGGTCGTGTGAGGATCGTGTCGCGGAGCCGGCCGGTTCGCCGTTTCTTGCTTCAGCCCGCCTGCGGCTCCGCAGTTTGAAACGGAGCCGCGATTCGGTCGAGACACGTCAATCATCTATTCCTCATTCCCCGTTCGCGACAGTATCATGAGCGGATTGTTACCCAAGGGTTGGAGCCTGCTGCCGGGAGGAAGCCGAGTGATGCGTCTCGCATCGGAGGGATCCGAGCAATCGAGTGAGTCCGCCGGGTTGGAGTCGCCTTCGCTGTTCGCGAACGGAGCCGACGGCCCCCCCGCCTTCGAGTTGAAATTCCTGCTGAGCGAGGAACGGGCCCGCGACGTCGAGGAGCGGGCCCAGTCGTTTCTCGCACTGGATCGCTATGCCGATCCGGCCCGCGGCAACTCGTACCCGATTCTCAGCCTGTACACGGACACGCCGGAGTACGACGTGTACCGCCGCACGCCCGCAGCCGCGAACTGCAAGCACCGCGTGCGCCGGTACGGCCGCGGAGGGCCGATCTTCGTCGAGCAGAAGACGAAGACGGGCGACCGTGTGCGAAAGCGGCGTTCCCCCGCGGATCTCGCCACCCTCGCCGCCATCGCGACCGGTTCGCCGATCCCCGAGTGGCCTGGCGAGTGGTTTCGCGACGGTCTTGCCAGCCAGAACCTGTCTCCGACCTGCCGCATCGCTTACGATCGCGTGGCGTACCTCGGCACGGCGGACGGCGGAACCGTCCGCATCACGTTCGATCGCAACGTCCGCGGCGTCGCCGAGTCGAAGTGGGAACTCGAGCCGGTCGAGGACGGCACACGACTCCTCGTTGGCGAAGTGATCTGCGAGTTCAAGTTCCGCCTCGCGCTGCCCGGCCCGTTCAAAGCCATCGTCGAGGCGTGCGGGCTCGTGCCGAGCGCCGTGTCGAAGTACCGCCGCTTCATGCAGACCAAACTTGCCGGAGCGATCGGGGGCGACCCCGATGACTGAGTTCTTCGACGCGCTGATCCCCGCGGCAGGGGAACTGCCGCCGGGGCGGATGGCGGCGCGATTTGTCCAAGCCGCCTGTCTCGGAGTCGCGGTCGCCGTCGTTTATTACCTCACGCAGCGGAAGTCGCGGACCGAAGCCGCGCCGATGGCGTCCACGCTCGTGCTGCTGTGCGTGCTCATCGCGATGGTGACGCAGGTGATCGGGGACAATGTCGCCCGGGCTTTCAGCTTGGCGGGCGCGCTCTCGATCATCCGCTTCCGCACCGTGGTGGACGACACGCGGGACACGGCGTTCGTGATCGCGGCCGTGGTCGCGGGCATGGCCGTGGGTGCGAACCAAGTCGGCGTTGCGATCGCCGGGCTTCCCGTGGTGGCGGCCGCGGCATGGGCGCTGAGCGTTTGGGGCGCGCCGTCCGCGGTTCCCGCGAAGAACGAAACCAAGCGGGCGTCCGGCTCGATGGTCGTCCGCATCGGCATCGGCGTCGCACCCGAGAAGGCGTTCGCGGAACTGTTCGCGAAAAGTTTGGACGCCCACGACCTGCTGACGGTCGCAACCGCCCGGCAAGGGGCGGCCCTCGACCTGACTTACAACGCGGTTTTGAAGCCGGGCTCCTCGCCGGTGCCCCTTGTGGCGGAGATGAACCGCATCGAGGGCGTGCAGGGCGTGGAGTGGAAAGCCAACTCGTAATCACTCCTTGAATGGGGCGCAGGCGTCCCATGAGACGTCTGCGTCCCCGTTTGTTTTGGGAGCCATCATCATGAATCGTCGATTGATCGGTGCGGGCGCCGCGGCGATCGCGGGTTTCGCGATCGTTTTTGCTTCCGCCGGTTTCGGACAACCGGGCGGCGGCTTCGGCCAACCCGGCGGCAAAGGATTCGGCCCGCCGGGCGGCCAAGAGCGCAAGATCCTGAAGGAGTTCGACAAGAACGGCGACGGCTGGCTGAACGCCGAGGAACGCGCCGCCGCCCGCGAGACCGCGAAGAAGGGCGAGATGCGGAAAGGCGGGCCCGGAGGCGGCAAAGGCTTTGGCGGCAATCGGCCCGAAGGCAAGCCCGGCCCGAAAGTCGACCTCGCAGATGTGAAGCCGGTCGGCGACGCGAAACTCTACGATCCCGCGGTGCTCCGCACCATCTTCCTCGAGTTCGAGAACAAGGATTGGGAACAGGAAATCCAGGACTTCCACGGTACGGACGTTGACGTGGCCGCGACCATGATCGTGGACGGCAAGCGATATCCGAACGTCGGTGTTCACTTCCGCGGCATGTCGTCGTACATGGGCGTCGGCATGGGATCGAAACGCTCGTTCGGCATCAACATGGACATGGCCGATCCCAAGCAGCGGCTCCTCGGCTACAAGAACCTCAACCTGCTGAACTGCAACGGCGACGGCTCGCAACTCAGCACGATCCTGTACTCGCACATCGCCCGGCAGCACATCCCCGCTCCGAAGGCGAACGTCGTGAAGGTCGTGATCAACGGTGAAAGCTGGGGGCTGTACACCAACGTGCAGCAGTTCGACAAGGTGTTCCTCGAAGAGAACTACAAGAGCGCGAAGGGCACGCGGTGGAAGGTGCGGGGCAGCCCCGGCGGCCGCGGCGGATTCGAGTACCTTGGCGACGACCCTGCCGCCTACAAGCGCATCTACGAGATCAAGACGGACGACGACCCGAAGGCGTGGCAGGCGCTCATCAACGTCTGCAAGGTGCTGAAGGAAACGCCCGCGGACAAACTGCAGGCCGCGCTCGAGCCGATTCTCGATGTGGACGGCCTGCTCTGGTTCCTGGCGTTGGACGTGGCCCTGATCAACAGCGACGGCTTCTGGACCCGTGCGAGCGATTACACGATCTTCCTGGACAACAAGGGGAAGATCCACATCGTGCCGCACGACATGAACGAAGCGTTCCACCCGGCAGGCGGCCCCGGGGGCCCCGGCGGCGGATTCACCTTCCGCATGCCGCGGCCGGGCGAAATCCTTCCGCCGCCGATCCAAGACGGGCTGCGGCTCACGCCCGAACAACGCAAAACGCTCGAAGCCCTTCAGAAGGAATCGGACGAGAAGTTGAACAAGCTGCTCACTCCCGAGCAGCGGGAAGAACTGAAGCGGATGCAGCAGCAAGGGCCGCCTGGTGGCTTCCCCGGCGGTCCCGGCGGCCCGCCTCCGGGCGGCGGGTTCCCGCCGCCTCCTCCGGGTCCAGGAGGCGAACAACCTCCTCCGCCGCCGATGGGTGGGATCACCGGCTTTGGCCAGCCGCCGATCGGCCAACCCGGTGGCATGGGGCCGCGTGGCGGCGGCGGCGTCGACCTCGATCCGCTTGTCGGCATGAACGACAACTCGAAGCCGCTCCGCAGCAAGGTGCTCGCGGTTCCCGCCCTGAGGGCGAAGTACCTCGCAAACATCAAGACCATAGCGGAGAAGGACCTGGACTGGAAGACGCTCGGCCCCGTGGTGTCGCAGTACCGCTCGCTCATGGAGAAGGAAGTGGAGTTGGATACGCGGAAGATCGTCTCGACGGAGGAGTTCAAGCGGGCGACCGCGGACGAACCCGCCGCCGGTGGCGGCCGCGGCCTTCCGCTCCGCACCTTCGCCGATCAGCGTCGCAAGTTCCTGCTGAATTACACCGAAGCGAAGAAGTGACTCGCGATCCTGTTCGACCTCTCCCGGCCGGGAGAGGTCGAACGTACACGATGACGCTCACAGACCCTTGGCCGGCTTCACCGTCAGCTTCACCTCTTTCCCGTCGCGCTTCACCACGACCGCGGCGGACTTGCCGGGCTTCACGAAACTCGCGGCAAGGAACGCATCCGGAAGCGTGTCCGTCCAGCGGCCGTCGATGGTGAGCACGCGGTCGGCGGGCTTCAGTCCTGCGGTTGCTGCGGCACCACCCTTGTGGACTTGCTTCACGGTCACACCGGCTTCCTCGTCGTCCTTCTCCTTGCCGAGTTCGACTCCCCACAACCCCGAGGCACCGATCACCTTCGGCTCCTTGCTCTCGTTCGGCGCGTTCATCATCTTGTTCATCAGGTCCTGCATGTAGTCGCCGGGCACGTATCCGTTCGGCACCAACGTGAGTTCCTTCTTTTGGTAATCGACCGTCATCTTGTAGCGGGCGAAGAACGGGAAGCCGATGATACCGTCGATCGGCCCGAGGGCTTCGGAAATCGCCTGCACGGTGGGGTGGTCGATCACCATGGTCGGAATCTTTTCGATCTTGGCATCGCCCACTTCCAGCGTCTTGATCTCTTGTGCCCCCATCGCGCCGAACAGGCTGAACGCGGGCTTCTTCGCCTTCGGATCGAGCACTCCGCTGTCCTTGGCGATCTTGTTGTTGATGAGATTGGTGGGCGCGCCGGTGTCGAACACGAGGCGGTACGGCCCCTTGCCGTTGAGTTTCACCTGCACGGCCATGTGCCGCGAGGAGAGCAATTCGAACGGCACGGTGATCGGCACCTGGTCCGCGAGCGAAGGTTTGTCGTCCGCGGAAACACTGCCGGCGAACGCGACGAACACCATGGAGAATGCGGTTCGCATCACAGCCCCCTTCCAAGTTCAAGCATCAGGTCTTCGGACTTGTCGCCGCGTTTCACGCTCACCTTCAGTTTGGTGCCGACGCCGGCTTTGGCGAGCGCGCGGCCGAGGTCCTTCGCATCGTCGATGCTGGCGTTCTTCACGGACTCGATCTTGTCGCCGGGTTTGAATCCAGCCTTCGCCGCCGGGCTTCCTTCAAGCACCTTCTTCACCACGATGCCGTCCTTCTCCTCGAACTCGAAGCCGGCGAATCCGCGCGGTTGCGAGGCGAAGTTCGGCTTGATTCCCATGAGTGCAGCGAAGGTCTTCATCAGCGGCCCGATCGCGTCGAGCCCGCCCTGGCCGCCCTTGCCTTTGATCGGCACGAGCGGCGGCGGCTCGAAGTTCGGGATCGGCTCGAACCCGAGCTTGTCCGCCGTGAAGTCGTACGTGATGCGATACTTCGCGAGCACGTTGTAGCCGATCACGCCGTGCAACTCGACGCCCGCGAGACCCATGCTGTTCATGCCATCGAGTTGGAACAGATCTTCGACGCGGCCGCGGGCCTTCTCGACCGCGAGCCCGCCCTCGAGTTCGAACTTGTCGAAGTTCGCCCAGCCCTTTTCGTCCAGGCCCGCGCCGGCTTTCTTGGCTACGGCCTTGGTGATAAACACGGCCGGCGCGCCGGTGTCGCAGATGAGATTGAACGGGCCTTTGCCGTTGATCTTCACGCGGACGAGCACGTGTTTGGTGTCCGTGAGGCGGTACGGCACGTCCACGCGTTCGGGTTTGGGATCGGCCGCGGGCGAACCCGCGACTAGCAGCAACCCGCAGGCGAGTGCGGGCGCGAATCGGCGTCTCATGGAATGATTCCTAGTGAAGGCGATGCGGAGAATTGTACCAGCTTCCATCTGTAAGAGTGGTCGATCACACTGGTAGTCGCCTACACCTCTCTGCACGCCCTTTCATTCCCGATTCGAGGATACCATGATCCGTTCGCTGACCGCATTCACGCTCGCCGCCCTGTTCGGCCTCTCCGCCGAGGCCGCCGAGCAGAAGTTCGCCCTCACCGGCGAGAATACCAAAGTCGAGTTCACGGGCTTCAAGAAGGGCGGCAAGCACGACGGCGGGTTCAAGAAACTCACCGGCACCGCCACCATCGACGGCGACCCGACCAGCCTCAAGCTCGAAGCCGAGATCGACACCGACTCGCTCTACAGCGACAACGAGAAGCTCACCGCGCACCTCAAGAACCCGGACTTCTTCGGGGTCAAGGACAACCCGAAGGCCGCCTTCAAATCCACGAAAGTGGAGAAGAGCGAGAAGGGCTACACGATCACCGGGGACCTCACACTGCTCGGGAAGACCAAGCCGGTGACGATGCCCGCCACGGTGGAGGTGAAGGATGGTGAACTCGTGCTGAGCAGCGAGTTCAAGATCAACCGCTTCGACTGGGGCATGACGTTCGGCAAAGGCATGGTGGACGACGGCGTGAGCCTGAAACTGAACATCAAGGCGAAGTGACGTTCCTCACCCTCTCCCGCTGGGAGAGGGTGGTTTGTGGACAGCGAATGCTGTCCACAAACCGGGTGAGGGGCTGGCTTCGAAGTCATTCACCCTCACCCGCCATGTCGATGCATTCGCATCGACATGGCGACCTCTCCCCAACGGGGAGAGGTGGAAACGGAAACCATGCCCCTTCCTCCGCTGCCGCCGACGCCGTTGATCCTGTCCACGCTGCAGGAGTACGCGCTCCCCGCGGCGGGCGGGGCGACGTTGGCGTATGCGTCGTTCCTTGCCGTGTCGCGACGCTTGGCGATGCTCGGTGCGGCGGTCGCCGTTGCGTTCGGCTTCGCGTGGGCCAACTTCCAGTTCGGCCCTTTTGAAGAAGAGGGCGACAAGCGGTTGCTCTGGGAGAACGCCCATCGTCTGATCTCGTGGAAGCCGAACGAACGCTACGCGTGGCATGACCTGCCGCGGGTCGCGTTTGTATTGCTCATCGCGGGGTTGGCTTCGCGCGTTCTCGCCTACCCGTTCCATCGCGGGCGGGTGCATCCGCTTCTGCTGTGGCTGCCGCGGGCGATTGCGGTGTTCATCACGTCGAACTGGGTGATCCCCGCGCCGTGGGCGGAAGAGCACGCGTGGATCCGGCCGGCCCTTGCTGCCGTCATGTTCCTCTCGTGGATCGCATGGGAGAACGCCTCCGCGTTCGGAATTGCGGCCACGTTCTTCGCCGCGGGCGGCGTCGCGATCTACGCCCACTCGCAGCTGTTCATGAATATCGCACTCGTGATGGCATTCGCATTTGGCGGCCTCGCGGCGGTGGCCGGTGCCGCAAAGTCGGATGCACGCGGGGCGATCCCGGCCGCGGTCGGATTCCTGCCGGCCTTCATGCTGAATGTGCGATACCAGTCCGAAAGCCAAGTGCCGCTCGCGGCTTTCTGGCTGATCGGGTTGGCGCCGCTCGCCTTGTTGTCAACGCTGATCCCGCGACTGGCTCGGCAACCGCGGTGGATCGTCGTGTCCTTCCAAATCGTGTTGGTGATCTTGCCATTGGCGATCGCCATGGGGTTGGCACTGGAATACGAGCAATTGCCGCCTGAAGCCGAGTGGTGATGCGTGCTACAATAACGACATGAATCATCCGATTTCCCGCCGCGAGATGCTGGCCCGAAGCGGCATGGGCATGGGCCTTGTCGGGCTCGCGCCGCTCCTTGCGGACGCCGCCATCGACGCGGTCAACCCGCTCGCGCCGAAGAAGCCGCACTTCCCCGCCAAGGCGAAGCACGTCATTCACATCTTCGCCAACGGCGGCCCGAGCCAAGTAGACACGTTTGATCCGAAGCCCGCGTTGGACAAGTACGCGGGGAAGTCGCTGCCGACCACCAATCTCCGCACCGAACGCCGAACCGGGGCCGCGTTCCCCTCGCCGTTCAAGTTCAAGAAGTACGGCAAGAGCGGCCTCGAAGTCTCCGAACTGTTCGCAAACACCGCTCAACACATCGACGACATTTGCGTGATCCGTTCGATGCACGCGGACGTGCCGAATCACGAACCGAGCTTCCTCCTGATGAACACCGGCGAGGCGCGGCTGATCCGCCCGAGCGTCGGCAGTTGGGTCGCATACGGGCTCGGCACCGAGAACCAGAACCTGCCGGCGTACATCACCATGTGCCCGAGCGGCATGCCGCTGCTCGAATCGCAGAACTGGCAGTCCGCGTTCCTGCCGGGCATCTTCCAAGGCACCTACATCGACACGAAGCAAACCAGCGTGGATAAGCTGATCGAGCACATCCGCAGCAAGTCCACGTCGCTCGCGGATCAGCGCAAGCAACTCGACCTCTTGATGAAACTGAACACGGCCCACCAGGAATCGCGGCCCAACGACCCACAACTGGAGGCCCGCATCCGCAGCTTCGAACTCGCGTACCGGATGCAGACCGAAGCGGCGGACGCATTCGACACCACCAAGGAACCGAAGAATGTGCTGGAGGCGTACGGCCCCGGCGAACAGGCCCGCTCGCTGCTTCTCGCCCGCCGGTTGGTCGAACGCGGCGTCCGCTTCGTTCAAGTGAGCCACGCTCCGGTGCAACCGTGGGACAGCCACGACGATCTCGAGGTGAGCCACCGCCGCCTCGCGGGGCAGGTGGACAAGGCGATCGCCGCGCTGATTTCGGACCTGAAGCGAGTCGGCTTGTTTGAGAGCACGCTGATCGTGTGGGGCGGCGAGTTCGGCCGCACGCCGGTCGTGGAGCTACCGACGCCCGGTTCGAACGCGGGGAAGATCAACGGCCGCGACCACAACCACTGGGGCTTCTCGATGTGGCTCGCCGGCGGCGGCGTGAAGGGCGGCCAAGCCATCGGCGCCACCGATGAGTTCGGCTTCAAGGCGGTGGAGAACCCGATTCATGTCCACGACCTGCACGCCACGATGCTGCACCTGCTCGGCTTCGACCACGAGAAGTTCACGTTCCGCTACGCCGGCCGCGACTTCCGCCTCACCGATGTACACGGCCGCGTGGTGAAAGAAGTGTTAAAGTAAGCGAGCCGCATCGGCCCCGCGCCCGAGCCTGATCAACCACTTTCTGAGGAAGCCCGGCACAGCAGTGCTTTGCAGCGACACTGGTTGGATTGGGTTCCTGTGGCGGGCGTCACGGCGGGGCCGAGATTTCACCCCAGAGACGGTTCGCCTCGTGATGGAGCCGGCCCCATTCCTTCCATGCATCCTGCGATGGCGCCTGCTTCGCATCGATCAGTTCCAGCAATTGGTCTAACGCGGCCCGGCGAGCGTCGGCGAAGGCTTTCGCCTTGGCTCGATTCGCATCCGTCGCCGCATCACCCGTGTTCCGTTCGAGCAACTGCGACGCGGTCGCCGCGTTGTTCCGCAACGCGACCACATGATCGCGAATCTCCTGCACCCGTTCCGGCTTCCACTTTGCGGGCGGAATCGTCAACAGGGCCGTGGCATCGACCACGCCCCGCGTGACGCTGTCCGGGCTGACGACCCTCAGGTGCGGACCCGGATCGGGCAGCATGATTACCGGCGGATTCCGAAACGGTGCCCACGCTTCACTGTGCCGCGTCGCGAGAAGCAAGCCGCCCAAGCAGGCGGCGGGCATCATTGCGAGCAGCCCGATTCCGACGAGGCGTTTCCACCCGCGGCCCGTGTGCATCGCTTCCAACATAAGCGAAGCGGCGAAGCCCGCGATCGCACCGCCGAGATGGGCCGCCCAACTGATTCCCGGCAGCAGGCTGACGCCGACCACCATGACGACGCCGATGCCGAGGCGCCGCACGAGCACCGGCGTCACTCCGCCGGCCACGGTCCGCGGGTGGAACATGACCCACGCCAGGATCGCGGCGAAGAAGCCGCATAACGCGCCGGACGCGCCAAGATGCACGAGCAAGGTGCCCTGCCCGTCCATCGGGCGAAGCGCAAGTGCGAGACAGCTTCCGGCGAATCCCGTGACCAGGTACAGGATGAACGTGCGCCCGCGACCCCAGAGGTGCTCGACGATCGCGCCGAGGGCCACGAGATTGACCACGTTCAACAGCAGGTGCCAGATGTTGGCATGAACGAAGCACGAGGTGGCGAGCCGCCACCATTCGCCTTGCAGGAACTCGGGGGCGGCCGCGGCCCCGAGCCGAATCAGGATCGGTCGCTCACCTTGAAGCAGATATTGTTTCAGCGAGTGGCCCTGCCGCGAGATGAGGACCATCCCGACGAAGTACCACAGCAGGTTGGCGTACACGAGTGCCGGCGTCACGATGGGCGGTTGCTCCGCCACGTCGTTCGGCTGCGGGGGCGGGGCCGCCGGTTCCGGAACAGCCGGCTTGCGGCCGGAGGCGATGGTTTCCCCTTCGGGAGTCAGGGCGTAACCTTGCCCTGTGCCGCGTACCCATTCCACCACGCGGACTAACTCCGCGGCGCGAAGCTCGTTCAGCGGTGAATCGAGGGACTCCCGCGGCGTGCCGGTCGCGATCGCATGACGCGCCGGGAACCAAGTGCCGCCGGCGGCCGCGATCCAGCGCAGCACTTGCTCGGGCGTCGGGTTCGCCTCCGTTCCGCGTTCCATCACCGCATTATAATGGCGGCTGAACCCATGATTCCCGACTGGCTCGCCGTGACCGACGAAGTCCGGGCCGCGCTCGCGGCGCAGCGGCCGGTCGTCGCGCTCGAATCCACACTCATTGCGCACGGCCTGCCGTGGCCGGTGAACCTCGAGACGGCTCGCGAGTCCGAGACGGCCGTGCGTGCCGCCGGGGCCGTTCCCGCGACCATCGCGATTTGGCGCGGCGTTCCCACGGTGGGTTTGGGAGCGAAACAACTCGAGGAACTGGCGAGAGCCGAGGACGTGTTCAAGGCGAGCCGCCGCGACTTGGGCGCGGCCGTGGCCCTGAAGCGACTCGCGGCCACGACCGTCTCGGCGACGATGGCGTTGGCCCATGCGGCGGGCATCGCCGTGTTCGCCACGGGCGGCATCGGCGGCGTTCATCCCGGCGATGCGATGGACATCTCCGCGGACCTGACCGAACTGGCCCGTACGTCGGTGCTGGTCGTTTGCGCGGGAGCCAAGAGCATCCTGGATTTGCCTCGCACGTTGGAACTGCTGGAAACGCTCGGCGTGCCGGTGCTCGGCTTCCGCACGGACCGCTTCCCCGCGTTCTATGTGGTGGAATCGTCCTTGCCGGTGAGTTGCCGCGTCGATTCGGCTTCGGCCGCCGCGGCCGTCTTCGCGGCACACGTTTGCACCGGCGGGGGCGGAGTCGTGCTTGCGAACCCCTGCCGCCCGGATCTCGCGATCAGCGAGGCGGAGTTCCGCGCGGCTTGGGAAATCGCGGAACGCGATGCAGTCGCGACGGGCATCCGCGGTGCCGCCCGAACGCCGTTCCTGCTGTCCCGCCTTGCCACTGCCACATCCGGCCGCACCTTGGTGGCGAATCGTGCCTTGATCGTGGCGAACGCCCGCTTGGCGGCGGAGGTGGCGGTTGCACGGGCGAACCTGCCGCTCTCGGCGGGCATCCCTTGATTGGACCGCTGTTCAGACGCTGCCGCGTCGATACTATACGTGCATTGGAGAGGTGGCAGAGTGGTCGAATGCGTCGGTTTCGAAAACCGATGTACCAGCAATGGTACCGAGGGTTCGAATCCCTCCCTCTCCGCTGACAAAGAGCCGGCCTTCGCCGGCTCCTTGTTTTCAAGGGTTTGCGAAGCGACCGCAGCTGTCGGCGAGGCGGTTGTCCCGGTTTTGTCCAGCGTCTGGCCCGGGGACTGACCGGGAATGACCAGGAGAATCGGGATCAGCATCAGAACGGGCCACAGCGTCTTCATCGTGAGACCTCCATGCCGGCGATGAGGCCGGCGACCAGGAAAAGAACGTCCACTCCCTTCAAACACGGCACCGCTTGCGGCGGTGCCGAGGCTCACATCGCTCCGGCCGATTCCGGCACGGCGAATTCAGCCGTCTTCGAGGCGACCTTCGCTTGCTGCCGGCGGTTGTAGGTCGCCAAGCGTTCCACTAGGATCGGGATGTCCTGGTGGGGGATGTACACGTTGGCGGTGAACTCGAACTTCACCCGCCGCTTCTCGATCGCGTCGTCTCCGATGTTGTCGCCGATGTCGAGCGGCGTGAGGACGTAGGACCAGGACTTCACGACGGCGTGGCTGCAGCCGTGTCCTGCGATCCGCGCATACAGCGAGTGGCCGCCCGCGTCGTACTCGGCCACGATGTTCAGGAACCGCTCCAATTCGTCGATGAAGTGGAACTCGATCCACGCCGTCTCCCGGTATTCTTCCTGGCACGACATCGCCGTCGAGATGCCGGCGATCCAGAGTTCCCGGATCAAGGGAGCGATCATCTCGTCGATCTCCTCCTTCTGATCACCGACCTTGACCACCAGGGTCGCGTGGCGGCGGCTCTCAGGGGTCGCTGACATTGCTACACCTCCTTGCGGCCGGTCTTGGTGGCCGGTGCGGTGGCGGAAAAGGGGACCTTCTTCATGAAGGACTGCGACTCGCCGTCCGACAGCTTGTAGTAATGGGCCGCCATGCTCTTATCCGAGCGGTGCCCGAGCCAGGTGTCGATCGCCCGCTGCGGGATGCCCGCGTTCACCGTGAACGTCTCGAAGAAGTGGCGCAGGCTGTGCACCACGAAGCCGGACTCGCGTCCGACCGGCATGCCGAGGCGAGCGGCCAGTCGCTTGAACTGCTCGTTCAGACGCTTGACGTTGATGTGATTCCCACCCTCCGGGAACTTCCTGCTCGGCGCCGCCGTGAACAGCCACGGCCGCGACGTCTTTGGCAAGGTTGCCAACACCGCACGCAGGCGGGCGTGGATCGGCACCTTCCGGGATTCGCGGGTCTTGGTTTCGGCGCCTTCGCGGGAGCGGATGTGGACCCAACCCTTGGCGAGATCGACGTCCTCCGGACGCAACCGCTCCAACTCGCCCGCTCGCATGCCGGTGAAAGCAAGCACAGCCAGGTGACTCATGAGCGTGCCGGTGGCCGTAGCCAGGATGGCGTTGACCTGGTCCAGGCTCGGCCCGTCCTTGGGCTCCAGGGGCGGCTTGTCGAGCGTGATGTCGGCGACCGGGTCCTCGCGGATCAGCTTGCGGATGCGCGCCCACTTGAACAACTGCTTGATGATGACCGACTTGCCGTACACCGTCTTGCGGTGGTCGGTCACGCTCAATTCCCCGCGGTACTTGTCGAAGTGCATCGCGGTCACCTGAGCGATGCGCGTGATCCGGAGATTCTCCAGGTATTCGAGAAAGCAGTCGAAGACGCCCCGGTACTTCACAAGCGTCCGGCGAGCCCGGTTCTTGGTCTTCAGATGTTCGAGGTAGTCGTCGACGGCCTGCGCCAGGAGAACTTGGACTGGAGCCGTCTGGAAGATGCCCTGATGCAGTTCGGACGCGATCTTCGTGGCGCGCTCGATCGCGATCTTCTTGTTGGCCGTGCGGAGCGATACGCGCCGGTGAACATTGTCCTGCCAGAAGTCGGCCACCCAGGTCTTTTTCGATCCGCGCTGGTAGATCGCGACCCGATCGCCGACCCGGATGCGCTTGGAATCATCCGTCATGGCTATCCCAGTCCTTCCCGTTGAAAAGCACGTCCAAGACACGGTCGCGCCAGATCAGTGCATGCTTCCCCCGCTTGCGGTAGGCGCCATCCAAGCGGCCACGCGCCATCCAGTCGTAGATGGTTTTCGGGCTCAGATGGAGGAGACTGGCCAGTTGAGCCGGCGACAGGATCGGGGGATAGCGCTCCGCCAGCTCTCCGACGAACGGACGTGCTATGTCTTCGTCTGAGAGTTTGAGAGCCTTGGCCATGGCATGCCGAGTCCGGGTGAATCCGCACTGACGCCATGGTGCCGGTTGTCACCGACCCGCCTCTGCTACCTGGTTTTGGATTTCCGAGTAGTAGTCCGAGATGGCCTATTCGCTGAGAAATGGAACCGACGCACGCTTGCCTTTCCGACAAGCGGTGATTGCATGGCGGAGTTTGCGGACCTGGCCGGTGCTGATGCCGAACGCATTGGCTCCGGCGATTTCGATCACGCCGACCAATCCCGGCCGCTTCTCGCGTAATCGGCTGAGGATGGAGAGATCCAGATGAAGGACACGGAACATTTGTGCGTACTGTTGGTGGTGGCTGATCCCGCCGAATGAGGGCGGAAGTCCGAGTGTGGCGGCTTGTTCGCGCTGCAAATCACGAATTCGTTTCAGAAGCTGGTCATCGCCTTGGAGTGGATAATGGATCGGCAGATGAAGGTTCACACCGTGTGCGGGGTGAAGGTGGGATCCGGGAGGGAAAAGATTCGGGAGCAGCGGACCCTGCGGGAGAGGCAAGTCCCACGTCGCGAGACAGGCCAGGCCCCATTTGTCGAGAAGGCCGTTCAGCAAGGCTCGAAAGCCGACGACCGCTTCGGACTCCGGTGCCGGCTCGTTCATGTGCTGAATGGTCACGAGACGTTGATCGAACGGTGGCGGGAACTTCACGTCGGCGATCGAAATGTTTGGGAGCCTGATCTTCGAGAGCCTCGTCATAGGGAATCGTGGCCGTTCCGTAGGAGCCAACGCCGCATGAGACACTTTCAGTGCCTCCAATTCCCGCAGGAACATCGGCTCGGTCAGTAGCCATCCGATCACTCCGAGTTGGCGGTCCGAGGCCGCAGTTGCTCGGTTCGTAAGCGAATCAAGCCGCGCCTCCTGACCGCGAAGGCCCGTTTCATCCAATGTGGCTTGGGGAAGACTTCGGATGGACGGTGTCGCACCGATCATCAACGGGAACGTGATGGTCTGTCCACGCCACATCCCCACGATGCCGTTTCCTTTGCAGAAATCACTGAACTTTCGTTCGGCTTCGAGTGCGTCTGTCGAAAAGAACGCTTTGCCCTCGAACGCGTCGAGGGCTTCAGGAGTAATGGCGTACACCGGTTCATCAGCACGCCCCGGTTCCCATTTCGGGAACCGACGAATCAGATCCTGCCACGACAACGCTGTGGATCGCAGGAATTCGGTGACTCCCTCCTGTGGTGACGGGGATTGTTTCGCGCGGCGTGGCATTCAGCCGTCCTGGATCGGCCATTACTCCGGGGTCGGCATTTTACCCGGTATTTCGGACGAAATGTTGTGATCGCGTGGAGGGATTGCCGCTTGGGTTTGCCCGGTTTTACCAGATCGCGATTTGAACCAATGATCCGCCAAGATTCGCGCAAGGAGGTCGATTACGGAATCCCGGTCGGTTCGAATTTCGGGTATCGGTCGCCTCTCATCGTGTTTCTGGTGATTCGCCTGCATGCGTCTTGATCCTTCTGAAGTATACGTGTGATCCCGGAATAATGACGCATTCCCCCTCCTATTTAAGCCGAGAGGCCGCCCCGCTGGCAGTCGTCGGAATGAACTACCTTCTTGGATGTGAACATGAACCCGGCCTGTCCAATGCCATCATGGCCCCAATCGATCATGTGGTGTGTAAGCAAGGGGGCACTCTCTCTTGAGACGAGAATCTGAACCCCAGCGGACTCGCCCAAAAAATCGCTCACGGGATCGAGGGTGGACACCATCTCCAACGTCTGCATCACGGTATTAGTGCCCAAGCGGCTCGCTGTAACCCGAAGATACGTGCCATTTGTCTGCTCTCGAGATTCGCGAATTCTCTGTGCTGCTGCGTCCGTGAGAGAAATCAGGTTTCTGCACTCGGGGTGTGGACGCGTGATCGTTCCCTTTTGCCGGTAATGCTGCCGGGCGACCATGAAGGCAATTGCGCCCGCCACGACCACCGCGGCGACGAACCACATTCCCGCTTCCCAGCGCCCGATTCGGGCTTCGAGTCCGTTGAACGGTCTGGACTTTGACGGCGAGTTGCCCGGTGGGTAGGGCAACAAGTGCGACGGCGTTGGTGGATTGGGGGTAGAGATAGCTCACCACCCCCGCAAGTATTGCCGTCACGAGGCTGATGCTGAGGAACCGCTGCCCGGCGCGAAAGTAGTCGGTAACCACGTCCGACCATCGCTGAACATCCCCCCACACGCGCACCTGTTCGATTAACTCGCCGGCCCAATCATGGGTGACGAGTTCGGCCGTATCCAGATTCACGAACAACGCCGGCGTCTGAGCGCGATACGAAGCCACCGACTGGCTCCGAAACAATGCCCGAAGGCACAGAAGCAGTCCCGCCGCGGAAATCAGAATCAGGACATAAACGATCACGGCAAGCGCAATGGGTGCCGAAGCCACGCGTTCCCGCCCCGTCAGCAGCCACCACGAGAGAATCGGCGTGAGAAGAGCCACGAAGCCGAGAAGGCTCGTAGCCTTGCCACGGACCGTATCAAGACGGCCGGAGGCGGCGTCCACGAGTGCCTTAGCGGCCGATAGGCGTTCACTCAAATCCGTCGGGGGCGTGGCATCCGCGGGGCGGGCCACGATCTTGAGCGGGTCCGGAAGTTCCATCTCTTTCGGCAGGATTGTGTGCTTCGCCCAGTCCCACGTCTCCCGCCACCATCGGGCCCACGCCCTCGAAAGGGATCGGTGTTGGGGATAATCGGGAAGGTAATCGAGAATCGGTTCCCGGTTCGGGGGAGTCACGTTGCGGCCTCGGTGAGCAGTTCGTCGATCAGGGCGTCTCGGATTGGAAAGCCAAGTTCTTCCTCGATCCAAGCAAACTCACCTGCGGGATTCACTTCGAGGAACACCCATTCGCCATCGGGCATGAGCGCGAAGTCATACGCTCCATATCGCAAGGACGTCCGTCGGTTCATGGCGAGAACCGCGGCAGCGATCTGGAATGGGACCTCAACCGAGGAATATCGGACCGCCGTGTCAGGCCGTCGCCAGTCCAAGCCATCGTGCAGGTCGGCGTCGAGCCGCGCGGCGAAGAGTCGCTCCCCGACCACGGTCAAACGGATGTCGGCGACCTTCGTGAGCCGCTCCTGGACCAGCGTCGGACAAACGGACGCCGCCCGAGCATCTGTCAAGCGTTCGGCAGGAAGCGCGTGGGTGTAGACGCTCTCCACACCGTCCTTCGTCTCGTGGAACCCTTGGGCGATCGCCTTGATCACCACGGGCATTTCGGCCGCCGCACGGGACAGCCAGGCGGAGTCGGTAGACACGATCGTTCTTGGCACCCTGAAGCCGCATGCGGCAGCGAGGGGAAGCTGCCCAAGCTTGCGCTCCCAGAGATGAACGGCTGGCCAAGGATTCACCCAACGCGCCGGCACTGCTCCCAACGCCCCTTCGAGGAAGTGACGCGACTCTCGCTCCGCGAATTCGCGGTCGCCAGAGGTGAGGTCGAGATGATGGAGGCGAGGCGCCAAGGCCCGGCGGTACCACACCCCGCGAACTGATTCGAGGGACGCCTTTCCCTGGGGAGTGATGACTTCACCGTGAACCCCCTGTGCATCAAACTCCGCCGTCAGGAATACGTCGTCAAGGTAGTGATCGACATCCAGCCGCAAGTACGCAATGTTCCGCGCTAAGAGACGCTCAATTAGGTAGTCCGCCGTGATGTCGTCCCGACGTGTAACGAGGAGGAGCATATCGCAGTCCCGTTGGCGTGGGTCAATCTGCGCGCTCGACCTGGTCCACACCCTCACGTGTCTCGGTGATCCTCGTCCCCCTGAAACCTCCCAACTGCTCGGTCTGGTCCGTCCCCTCGCGAGTCGCGGTGATCCGCGTCGCCAGCACATCCGCGCCGAACATCGCTAGCTGGCCGGCCGAATCCCGCCATACTCCGACTCGTCCGTCGAACGTTGCGCAGGGTATTGTCTCCCGAGGAAGGGGCTGGAGAGTTTCGCTGCCTTGAAGGGCAATGGGTCTGATGGGCATGAATATCCTCGTGTTGAGTCGTGGTACTACTTTCCGGTTTCAACTTGATCCGTGCCTTCGAATGTCTTCGTGATACGAGTGCTGGACGTCGCCTGTTCAGACACATCAACCCCTTCGCGAGTTCTCGTGGTGCGCGTGGTACCGGCCGTGAGGGCCAAGACCCCCATCCGTCCGCCGGCGTCGCGCCACACGCCGATCGAGTGGTCGAAATGCAACCCGGCGGCTTCAAGGGCGACCTCCGTCGTTCTTGACGGCTCGCTACCCACTAGGGCGATCGGCCTCACGGTCATGCCGGTTCTCACAAGACGGTTGATTACCACGTATTCTACCGGGACGGACTTGCCTACGCGAAAAACAAGTTGTTCACGATTCAAGCCAAAGCACATGGTTGGGTGAATCGTGCTTTGCCCGGCACTTCCTGGCCGAGAATTTCATCCAGCGCGAACTTTCTTGGGAATCAACGACCGGGACATTCGCGGCGACCGGTGGCTTGCGAAACTTGCACGGTGTCGGCTGCACCCATGGGCGCTGAGCCGCGCTTGAGCCGCGTGCAAAACCTCGACTGCATCGGAAAGCGATGTCGGGCAAAAATCAGGGGGCAATACGATCGATCCTGAGGAACCCGAAATGAAAGTTGTGTTTGTCACGGGAAAGCAAGGCTCCGGGAAGTCTTTCGTCGCAAAGACCCTCGCGGGTGAAGGGTTGGCTGCCTGCATCGACGTGGACTCGATCTTGGTGGGCGGGGCCAAGAAATGGCTCGATGCGGCCGACCGGGATCCGACTGAATGGGCTTTGTGGGAAGAGAAGGCGAAACGCTCCGACCTCCGTCCGGTTCTGCGAGACACGATCCATGATCGGTATGGTTCACTCGCGGCGAGCGGAAATGATCTTGTCGCGGAAGGAGCAATCTTGTGCAACGATTGGTTCTTGGAACCCTTCGTCGAGGTACTGTTCGAAGCCTTGAAACTGAAGGATGCGGAACAGTACTTCATTTACGTCAACCCATCGGATGCAGTTCTATTTGCGAACATCCTGCACCGGGCAAAACGTATCCCGAGCCGCCGTCACGAATTGAAGATCTTCACAAGTGTGCGCGCCACAGGCGATCGCCATGCGGGATTCGTTCGGTCGATCTCGACCGAACGGTGGACGTCCCTGGAGACGAAGGAGGAGGCTCTGGAGAGGGTGAAACAGATACTTCTGGCAACCAGCCGGACGTGACAATCACGTCTTCCGGGCTTCTGCTTCGGGGCCCGCTCCATTTCTGCACCTATGCTAACAGGCGGTGATCCTGCAAGAAAGAGTCTCGGTGTTGGCATGAACGAGTGCAGCAAGGCCATTTCCAGACGGCTTCACACACCGGGCTTTACGTGTCACTATTTTGTCGGTGACGGACTCGACGTAGGAAGCGGTCGAGACGGACTCGGCAGATGGGCGACCCTCTTCCCTCGGATTCGATCCGTAACCGAGTTCGATCTTCCACAGGGCGATGCGCAATACCTCCGCGGCATCCCGGACGATCGGTATGACTTCCTGCACGTTTCTCGTACCGTTCGGAGCATTCTCCGGATCCCTTGGATCGGACTGGGTGAAACCTATCGCAGTGGTGCGGCCGGGAAGCAGTGTCGTCGTTATCGTTCCCGACGAAGATCTCTACGAGCGTGGTGTTTGGCCGAGCACTTTCAATCCCGATCGTACAAGAGGACGTTTACAAGACACGATCATGGTCACCTGTGTCCATTAATGTGACTGACTTGGCGTAGCCGTGTCGGAGGAAGGGGAGTTGGTTCGAACTCCTGCATGCAACCCAGTTGCCGGTGGTCGATCGACGCGTGGATTCACGTTGACGGCCGTTGTGGAGTCGGCCATCGACCTGTCATGCGGAAGCGACGACGATGAGCGCACGGCAGAGCCCTGAGCGATCAATGAGGTTCGATCAATGCACGTCGAGTTCCGGCCGAACCGCGGAGGTCCCCGAGCGGGTGACCACGATGCCCGCGGCGGTATTCGCGACATGGATTGCGATTTCCAATGGCCACCCCGCGGCCAAGGTCAGTGTGAGTATTACGGCGGCTAGCCCCTTTTGCGCCCGTCACGTCGAACACCCGTTGAACGCAGGTGGTTGGAAAGCCTGCGACGTGTGTCCGTTGCGAAACACCATCATTCCTTCCAGCAAGCCGCGGGTGACGAGCACGATGCTCTCGGGCAACAAGTCATGAGACCTCGCCGGCGGCGACGAGATCCTTTTCCAGCGATCGCGAGTCCTGTCAGCGACGAGTCTTGCAACGTTCGGTTTGACAATGAAGTCGCCCCTCGATAACGCGGGTTCCGAGCCCTTCGGGTCCACGATGACCGGACATTGACCGCGTCGGGCGACGGCGACTGCCCGGGGGCGATGTTGGTCACGGCACCCTCAATCGGACAGGAGAACCGCACCAAGTCCCGGTCTGATTGCTCACCTCGGCCCACCCAGCCTCCGGCCGAGTGCGTGCGGAATCCCCGGAGTCGAAGCCTCCGTGTCGATCCTCAGATCTGTTGGCCACGCGCAAGGATTCGTTCCTTATACGTGGTCGGACGCGAAGGCTCTTCGAGGAGTCCCTGGTCATCGACGCCGCAGGAGCGAACGCTCGCGGAGCTGTGCCGCGGATCAGCGCCTACGATTCCACAGAGCCTGGCCTGCCCGCCGAAGGCGATGTTGCGAGCCGCATTTAGCCCCGACACGACCACCGCCGGACGGATTCGACGACCGGGACGGGGCTTCGGGGCAGAGCTGCCGACCCGCCTTCGATGTATGCATCCAGCATGACGTCGCCGACGACTAGCACCGAGTGAACTTGAAGCGAATCTGACGACCAGGTTCCAGTGGTCGGCGGATTCCAAGAGGGGGCGAGAATTCATCATGCGTGATCCGGCTTGAGCATCAATCGGCGAAGCAATTCGCTTGTTGAACGACCTCGACGAAGTGGAAGGTAGGCGATCCGACCTCCGTAGGCCGTCACAATTGCCGCTTCGGGGATCGCCTTGCCGTCAGGTGGGCGCGTAATCGGCCCCCTTGCAATGCACGTCCGGTCGGAGAAGGCTCAGGCAGCGCTCGGGCGTCTCCTCGTCGAATGGCACGACGAAATCGACGCACGCGAGAGAAGCGAGGATCTCGCAACGATCGCCTATCAACTGAAGCGGCCGGTCGGTTCCCTTTAGTCGTCGAACCGATGCGTCGGAATTCACGCCAACAATCAGGACATCCCCGAGTGCTCGGGCCGAACGAAGCGATCGCGCGTGTCCCGCGTGAAATAAGTCGAAGCACCCGTTGGTCCAGACGATCGTCCGACCGGCGGAGCGAAGCGATTCCCCCGTGAGGACCAATTGTTCCACTGCAAGCACCGGCCGCAGGAAGGGGTCCACATCAATTCTCCTGCGTTCCCGGAACTCGCTCGGAAGAGGCTCTTCGAGCCCATTCCGCGAGTGCGACGGCGAGACGACCGAAAAGGGAGTCCCAGTCTCCGGCACAGGCTGGCGGAAAAAGTAACGTCGGGTACCACGGAGAGTCGTCCCGGTTCTGTAGCCAGCGCCAATCGGAGGCTGCCGCGACGGCGACCCAGACCGGCCGGGCGATCGCACCGGCGACGTGCGCAATTGCCGTGTCGACTGTGACCACCAAGTCGAGATTCATGATGACAGCGGCTGTGTCCTCCATGTCGGCGGCTTCGATGCCGCCGAGATCCAGGCCAACCCCATTCGGGTTGGTGATCTCATCCGACAATTGCTCCGTTCCAGGGCCTTTTGCAGGCTGAAACAACGTGACGCCGGGAATGATGCCGCCGGGCGCAAAGCGAGTGGGAGGTGAACTTGGCGGGAGCTGGTCGCCGCGATGCACCTTGCTGCCCTGCCAGGCGATACCGACCTTGAGGCCCGGCCGGATGCGCCGCCAGTGTTCCACGCGGTCCGGATCGGGGTGAAGATACGGGACGTCCGCCGTGGCGGACTCGGGAGGAACTCCCAGCAATCCCGGCAGACTGAGAAGCGGTATGGACAAGTCGTGCGGCGGAACGGCCGATCCTCGCGGGACTACTTTTCGATTCCCGGGCAGGCCGAGCTCAGCAAGCGGTTCCTGGCAATCCGCTAGCACGGACGCACCTTTGGCCTGGAGCATCTTGGCATAGCGAATGAATTGGATCGTCGCTGTCCTTGTTCGGAGGTGACCAAGAGCCTTTGCCCCTCCAAGGAATCCCCAGTCCACCGCGGGGCGGTGCTTGGCGGCGGTTTCATATGGCGAATCTTCCATCGCCATTCATACTCCGGCCATCCACGCGCGAAGTCACCGGCCCCGAGGAGCCAGAGCACGATTCAGATGGGCTTCGGGGTAGTCGTCGCGAAGCCGGATCGCTTCGTCGTAATGGGCGTGCCGCGTTCTCGTGACGTCCCTGCTGGACGAGAACAATGCCGAGATTGTTGTGGGCCTCCGGATAGTCCGGTTTGAGTCGCAGCGGAATCGGGACATGGACCGTTCCGCCTTCATCCACTGATCGATGCGCGAAGCGTATTGCCGAGACGCTTGCTGTGGGCACCGACAAGCGCGGGTCGAGCCGGATCGCCTCCCGTATTCCACCTCGGCATCTGACGTTCGGTCGCAAGCGGCCAGTGCGACTCCGAGATTGTTGTGAAGGTCGGCGGATGCAGGGTCGAGCTTCACGGCTTCGAGACAGCATTCAGATGGCCTCGGCCACAAGGAGCCCCTCCGATTCGAGCAACTGCCGGCGCCGCCGCCCACGCCGCTGTGTGGGGACTTTCCAGCCGGACGGCCTGGGCGAAAAGGCGGCTCGGCGTGCGGGACTTTTCCTCGTCGGCTCAGGATCAATCCCAAGCGGAAATGCGCCTCCGCGAGCTTGGGGTCCGCGGCGGATGGCATCGCGGAAGGCCGCTTCGGCCGCCTCGCCCTTGCCCCGCGCCCGGAGCGTAATGTTGCCAGCCGGTAGGCTCCTGCCCGACTGGGTCCATCAAGCGATGCTTGCTCCGCCCAGACTTCGACTAGGAGTGCGACCCTGTTGAAGCAAACAGGTCGCCAATTCAGATAGTGACGGGCGCGATGGATCGAAACGAAGCGCAAGCGTGAATGCCGCTTCGGCCGCTTCGAGTTGGGACAGGCGGGCATGAGCGACGCCGAGATCGCCGTGTGCGTCCGCCCATGTGGGATGGATGCGAATCGCTTCGCGAAACGATTCCACCGCACTCGCGAACTTGCCGTCGTGAACGAACCGGCAGCCGACGCGGTGGTGTCGCACGGCTTCAGGCGGAGGCGGACTCGCTCGGTGCGGCGTCGTCTCCGGAAATCCCGACGACCGCTTTCGAAATTCGTCGCGGAGATCGTCGCGGCCGGCCGTGTGGGCAAGCGAGGCGAAAAGCTCGAACATCTCGCGGTCGCCGTTGGCCCCGCCCCGGATGCGGGCGATCATGTCCGCCACTGAACCCGATTGCGTCGGTGGGGAGTGACCGTTCGTCGAAGGGGTTGGCGTGGTCAAGCTGTTCATGGAGCACTCAATACGTCACTGCGATCCGGGCAGATGGCTGCTCGGGATGGATGTCAGGATGATCTTCGCCGCCTCCTGCAGGGTCCTTGCCCGTCCGTGCGGTTCGATGTCGGTCGGAATCGACAGGTCTGCCCCGACTAGGATTGTGCGCATGCCCGCGCGGATGCCGGCTTCGACGTCCGACAGAGAGTCTCCGACGAACCAACAGTCGGAGGGCCGGACTTCGAGGGCAGCACAGCCCTGCAACAGAAGTCCGGGCTCGGGCTTCCGGCACGAGCACGGCACGGCGTATTGGGCCACGCTGCCATCGGGATGATGGGGACAGTAGTAGAAACCCGCGAGTGGAACATTCAATTCGCCAAGAACTCCACGCAGCTGGGCCTCGACTGCCTGGAGCGCGGATTCCGGGAAATGACCGCGGGCCACGCCGGACTGGTTCGAGGCGATGTCAAGCCTCCAACCCGCCTCGTGCAAGGACTGCAGCGCGACGACCGCCCCGTCCATCATCACGAGTCGCTCAGAATCGGCGTTGTACGGACGGTTTTGGACGACCGTTCCATCTTTGTCCAGAAAGACAACTGGTGCGGACATCAATGCACCACGGAGTGGATTCGTCCGTGAGTGGGTCGTTTCCGCGCCGCGTTCCTGCGACGATTAGTAAGGAGGAGAGGGATGATAACTCGGAAAAAACCAAAACACAAGCGTGGATCAACGGTTCAAGTGGGACTGAGTTTTCGGATCCAGACCTGATATCCCCGATGCACATCTTCGTAGCGCCCGCGATGGACCCGTAGAAAGGCATCGATCGCGAGAGCGGGCCGGCGTTCCGATTCGGGGAATCCCTGCCACCGGTAATCGTCGAAGCCCAGCAGGCCGCCCGGTTTGAGGAGTGGCCAGACCAGCACCGCGTCGGCGAGCACGTCCGGCGCTTCATGTGAACCGTCGAGGTACACGACATCGAATGAAACGTCCGCGAGTCCGCGAAGCACTTCCTGACTGCGCCCGACGTGGCCGTGAACCTTCGAGGAGTAACGTTGCAAGTTCTGTTTGAGACGCTCGGCGAGGCCGGTCAAGTCCATGGCATGATGATCCGATCCGCCTGAAAGGGGATCAATCCACGTCAAACGCGAGTCGGGGTGGATGAGAACGTGCTCCAGCATCCAGATCGCGCTGCGGCCTTCGAAAACCCCGATCTCCAGGGCTTGAACCGGTTGCCCGACGAGCGAAGCAAACAGCTTCTTCCAAAGTGGGATGTGAACACTGAACCAGTCCTGAGTGAACTGGACTCCAGGCGGAGGCGGAGGGGGAATATCGGGAGGGAATCCGACGGGCGTGCGGTGGTAGGTGAAATCGTCGAACCGTTCGCGATGACTCGCTGCATCCTCCCACCCGTATCGGTGGGATCCGACATGCCAGAGACGAATTCGTGTGTCGGCGAAGATTTTGAAACCGCAGCGCCGTACCCGTTCGCAAAACGCAAAGTCCTCGGGCAAGGACCAGACGCCCTCTGGCTCCGTGATCACCGTTGGCGCGTAGTACGGCACGAGCGGGCAACCGAAACGTTGATTGCAGACGGGCAGATTGAGTTTCCGAGAGACCGCCTCGTAAACCTCGCGGCGAACATGGACGAATCCGGAACCGCAGTAGCGGACTTCCGCCAGCCCGCCGCCGGTACCGAATCGGATCGAGGCGAGACTTGGAGGGAATTCGCAGGCGAATTCGGTGGGGCCTTTTTTCGGATAGAGTCCGCAGGTGATCGGAAGCTGATGGTCTCGCAGTCGCTCGACGTCTTGTGGATCAAACACAATGTCACTGTCGATCCACATCAGTTCAGCAAACCCCGCCCCCAAAGCATCGGTTGCCATCTGATTGCGGACGGAATCGATGGCCGAGCCGCCGCGCAACCTTCGAACCGCGTAGCCACGACGTTCCAATTCGCGAAGCGATTCATCGCAATCCGGTTCGACGGCCGTTGAAATGGGAACGAGAACGACACACGACGAAGGAGCGGCAGAAGGCATGCGAACACTCACCGAGGATTGAGAAGACACACCATATCTGAGCTCGCCCGGGATCGCGACAAATCTTGCATGAAATCCGCGACTCAGTTTTCAGTTTGAAGGGAACCCAGCGAATTCGGCGATCCGATGCTTGACAAGGTCGTTCCACTGCCTGACCATCTTCCAAACGCACCTTCAGTCGGACCACTCGGACTCTCACCGAGGTTCGCCCCATGCTTCTCGTCGCGCTCGCGAAACGACTCCCGTCTGTTTTCTATCTTCTCGACCGGCTCTTTGAATTCCGCTCGCGTTATGGCAGCCAGACAAGGTCGAATCCCGTGCGCCTGGATGTTGTCACGTTGGAGGAGCGGGTCGTACCGGATCGCCGCGCCCTTCCCTATCCCGTCGCCTTCGCCGCTTCGTCCGAGCGACCCAGCCTTGCCGCACTGGCCGCCGACACCGGTGCCGTGAACTGGACACAGGATCTGACCAATCAAGGGTTCACGACGGGGCTTCGCATCGCGGCAGCGGACTTTACACGCGACGGATACCCTGACGTCGCAGTCACGGGCGACTTCTCGAATCGAATTCTTCTGATCGACGGCAAGTCCGGTTTGTCTGCGCCCGGTCCGCTGGCCGGATTGCAGACATTCGACTCGATAACTTCTCACGGTTTGGAAATCGCGGCGGCGGATGTCCAGGGCGATGGTGTTCCGGACCTGATCGCGGCAACCGGGAACCGAGTCCGCCTTTTCGATGGCTCGACCGGCACCATCATCAACGAGTTGGATTTGTCGGAACTCGGCTTGTTCAGCGCCGTCCGCCTCGCGGCCGCCGATTTCACGGGCGTGGGCCGCGCCCAGTTGGTCGTCGCCGCCGGGGCGGAAGTTCGCGTGATTGATCCTCTGACGGGATTGCCCCTGCCCGGTCCGCTCGGCACGTTCACCGCCTTCGCCGGCGATTCTTCCGGTGGCGTGCACGTCGCGGCGAGTTCACGAGCCGGCGACGTCGATGGCGACCAGATTCCCGATCTCGTGGTCGGCAGTGGTACGGGCATGCGCCCCGAGGTCAAAGTCTTCAGCGGCCGCGACGGCACTTTGCTCGCCGACTTCCTTCCGGATGCTCCGTCGAGCTCGGGAGTGCAAGTCGCACTAGCCGAAGTCGACTCCGACCTCCATGCCGACATCGTCACCGGCTTGGACTCTGTGGTCCGCGTTTACTCCGGCGCCCCAATCGGTCAGCCTCTCTCAGAATTCGAGCCATTCGCACTCGATTCCGCGGCGGTCGTCCTCGCTGCCGCGAACGACCCGCCGGTGGTCTCAGGATTCGGTTGGTTGTCGCTTTCGTTGGTGGAGGGGCAATCATTCTCGGGCACCATGGCGTCCTTCACGGTCACGAATTGGACCGGGTCGGTTTCCGGTTCGGCAACGGTGAATTGGGGCGATGGGACCGGGACCTTCGGCGCAACCGTCCAGTACATGGGCGGCTACGGCGGCATGATGGCCTACAGCGTGGGTGGAAGCCACCAGTTCCTCGAAGAAGGCGGACCGTACTCGATCACGCTCACCTTCACGGCGACGGACGATACGGGCTCGGCCTCCGCTTCCGTCATCAGCAGCGCGACCGTTTCAGACGCGCCGTTGCACTCGGTGTCGCTCGCGCCGATTTCGCTGGTCGAGGGAGGGACTTACAGCGGAACGGTCGGCCAGTTTACGGACGAGTGGCCGGAGGAACTGGACGACTACTCCGCCGTTATCAACTGGGGCGACGGCACCTCCGAGACGGGCACGATCGCGGGCACGGCGTCGACAAACCCCTACGACGTAATCGGAAGCCACTCCTATGCGGAAGAAGGTACCTTCTCACTGACCATCAACGTGTACGACGAAGGTGGTGCGACGACCGTCCTCAATCGGTCCGTGGTGGTGGCGGACGCACCGCTGCATGACGTGACCGATCCGTCATTCGCCGTCGTGGAAGGACAACTCTACAGCGGGCTCGTGGGCCGGTATTCCGACGAGTGGCCCGAAGGTCTCGGAGACTATACGGCGACGATCAACTGGGGCGACGGCACGATCACGAGCGGAACGATCGCCGCGACGGGTGGTGGAACGTACTCCGTGTCCGGCTCCCACATGTATCAACACGAGGGGCTCTATCCGGTCGGGGTTCACGTCTTGGACGAAGGCGGCTCGACCACCGACCTCGCGGGCGTCGCGGATGTCGCGGGAGTCTATGGGAGCGTGCTCGTCTTCGCGCAGGACGTGACCTACTCGGGGGTGGCGGGGACGATCACCGATCCCGGCGGGATGCTCACCGCCGCCGACTTGGCCGCACTGATCGAATGGGGCGACGGCATCGCCACCACGGGAACCGTGACGGCGGCCGGAACGGGACTCTTCTCCGTTTCCGGGACTCATTCCTTCCCGCACGACGGCGTCTTCCCGCTCGTGATCTTCGCTTGGGACGTGCACGACGGACCCGGAGCGGGCGTCGGACCTGGGATCGATCACGTGCTCCCCGTTCGCGACCACCTCGATCAGGAAACGGTGCTGTCGCCGACGCCGAGCGGGGGCGGATCGGCGGGACCGAAGTGGGTGACCTACACCGCCGTCGGAAGCTACTCGACGTCGGTGCATCCGAGTTACAGCTACGGACTGACCGAATTCGTGGAGGCGCCGGACAACCAGTACTCGCTGTCACTCAACGGTTCGGCGACTGCGACGCTCTTTGAGCAGGGAGTCGATTTCGTTCCGCCCGCCACTTCCTCTCTGATGCTCTCCGGCAGCGAAACGGCGAGCCGTGATCAGACGGACGCCGCCCCGGCCATGCTCGGCACTTCCACGCCGGGTCGTTCCGCCTCCATTAACTTGTTCGAGACGGGAAGCGGTGCGGTTTACAATTGGTTCCAGTCCGGTACGACCGTGTTCACCCACCCGTCCACGGAAACGGATGCGGATGGGACGTTCACCACCGGAGGCTCCGACGTCTATCTGCTGATGACCACGGGCTTGACCGATTGGCCGGGCGGAACCTACGGCAAGTCGTGGACCGGCAGCGAGACGCTGGGTCTGACCGAAAACGGTTATGACGAAGGCGACGTTTCGGGACTCAACGAATCACGGACGGGGACGGTCTCAGGAAGCGAATCGGGAGGGATCTGGACAGAGACCTATTCGCGGAACGAGTCGCACGGCGGCGTCTACAATTTGATCGGATCCTGGACAACTCCGGGCGGAGGCGGCACTTCGCAAGAGACGGGGAATTACTCCTACATCGTCAGCAATCAGGGAAACGATCTCACGGGTGCGGCATCGATCAGCAATGTGAGCAGCACCACGACGAGCGGCTTCGGCACTTCGTTTTTGGACGGTGTGATGACGGGACTCAGCATGTCCCGCTCGTCGACAGTCACCAACACCGACTCGGGCAACCAACTCAGCGGCGTATACGACCGCATCACGATCCTCCTGGACAGCAAATCCCGGATCGAAACCACGTTCAACCAGGGCGAGATGACGATCGTGACGACGTTGCGATCGATTTCGCAATCGCCGGAGCACACGGGAAACGTGGGATCGGGGGGATACACTCAGTTCGGCACTTCTACCGACGTCATGTCCGTCACGAGCACCAAAACCAATCAAGGGGCGCTCACGACATCGGGGTCCATCACGACGAACACGACGACCGGACAAGGGACCGGCAACCGCCTGGCCGGCATCTACGACGAGACCTGGACCAATGTCGGTTCCGCGATCGGCTGGACGCACGGCTCGAACCAGTGTTCTATCTCTGACACCACGTCGACGGACAACTACACGGCGTTGATCTATTCACGAGGCGATGCGGCTTCGGGGGACTACACCCGGACCCGTACCCAGTCGAGCACCATGGTCAAGACGGTGCACGAGGCGAACCAAGGTTCGGTCTCCGACGCGGCAGACACGGTCACTTCGTCCGGAGCCGTGTATTTCCAGACCGGGAATGTGAAGACCGGAAGCTATTCGCTGACGGTGACCGAAAGCCCCACGAGCACGGGCTCGTTCGTCGCCTCGAACCAGGGGTCGGTGGTCGTCGGTTCGACCAGCCAGACTTCTCCGCAGCCGGGCACGACCGTCAAGACCGGGAATGAGAAGACCGGCAGCTATTCCCTTTCGCGCTCCGCCTCCACTGACACCTCGACCTCGCAGACGGCGACCAATCAGACGCTTCAGATCGTCACGACCACGACCGTCCACACCACCGAGTCGCAAAGCAAATCCGGAGTCGAGGCTCCCCGCGAGAACGAATCCGGCGCCGCGTCGTCCAATAATGCCGGCGACTCACTCCTGCGCAATCTGGTCACGACCATCGTCGACAAAGTGGGGTTCTTCGGGGGTCTGATCCCGTTCGTCGGTGTCGGCAACTTCCTGGCAGGTGCGATCATGGGACCGCTCGGTTCGTCCCTGTGGAGTGGGGCCGTCAGCCAATTCGCGGCCGGAGCGGTCGGCGGCGCCATGGGTGACTCCCCCATGAACCGGACCTTCTCGCTGGAACAGACGGATGTCTCCCAGGGGACGACTTGGAAGACCACAACGAACCAGACCAGCGTCACGCGCGCCACAACCACGTTCGGAGACACGTCCACGGTCTCGAAGTCCGGAAACGAAGTGCTCGGCGGCTTCTCGCTCACCGCCAACACCTCGGGTTCGGCCACAACGATCGAAACGAACACAAACCAAACGTTCCAGGCCGTTTCCACGCGCACCCAGACGAGCAACAGTTCTTCGTCGCGGATCGGCAACAGTGTCGTGGGCAATTATGTTCTGACCGTCGACGAAAGCGCGACCGCGAACCGCGTTCTCGACACCTCCAATCAAGCCTCCGTACAGTCCGTCGCTTCGTCCGAGTCGTCTTCCGGCCATTCGGTGAAGACGGGGAACAGCGTGACCGGGACTTATGCGATCGCCGGCGCGGTCCACTCCAACTCCGTCACGGCGACAGGCACCGCCTCGAATCAGACGTCGGTCAGTTCGTTCAGTTCGACGCAATCTGAGTCGACGGTCGTGTCCAAGGGTGGGAACGAGGTCACCGGCAGTTACTCGATGACGGTGTCGGAGAGCTCCGTGCTGACGGATCGCCGAACCGGTGCGAACCAGGGTTCGGTGACGAGCGCCGCCGGAACTCAGACCGACAACCTCGCAACCAGTCGAAACGGAAACGATGTCACGGGTTCCTACTTCCTGAGTTCCAACGACAGTCTCAGCGCCACGAGCACCTCGACCGCGACCAACCAAGGTTCGGTCTCCGTCGCGTCGACCACCGAATCCGGAAGCACTTCCGCGTTCAAGAGCGGCAATGCCGTTGTCGGAAGTTACTTTTCAAGCTCGACGCAAACGGCGGTCGAGACGGCCGGAATCTCCGATTCCAACCAGGGTTCCCTTTCGACGGTCGATAACAGCCGCACTCGTTCATCGTCGGCAATGCGCTCCGGCAACACCGTTTCCGGAACCTATGCGGAGTCCTCGACGGGATCGAGCACGTTGGTCGAGTCCGCCTCCGGTTCCAACCGGGGGTCGCTGACTACGACCTCCGGGACCATCACGGAAACCATCAGCAGCGGCCGCAGCGGCAACGAGGTGACGGGCGTCTATTCGCTCGGATCGGGGGACACCAGCCGCGGCACAATGGTCGGCCACGATTCCAATCAGGGCTCCGTCTCCGACCTCACGTCCGTTCAGACCGGAACGGACGCATCGAACCGCGACGGCAACGAGATTACCGGGACATACGCCCTGACCGCTTCGAACACGTCGAATACCTCGCGCTTTGAGGTCGACTCGAATCAAGGGTCGGTTTGCACCACGTCCGCGAACGAGACCGCGACATCCTCGTCGTCGCGGACGGGGAACAGCGTCACAGGCTCGTACGTGCTTACGGTTACGGGAGGCAGCGGGGCGACCGAGTCGGTCCACTGGTTCAATCAGACGGCGGGCGGGTCGAGCACAAACACGGACTCCTCCACCAGTAATTCCTCCCGAGTCGGCAACGCCGTGACCGGCGCGTATGTGCTCAATTCGACCGCAAGCGCGAACGCGACAAGTAGCGGTGGCGCGAGCAACCAGGGATCGCTGACCACCGCTTCGAGTTCAGAATCGCGGACTTCCAACAGCGTGCAGACTGGAAACAACGTCACCGGTTCCTACTCGCAGGTCGGCTCGCGGTCCGTCACCGGCCACGCCACGGAATCCGGAAGTAATCAAGGCTCCCTCACGACGACTACCAGCGATGTAATCAGCCCCGAGTCCTTCTCTCGACTCGGCAACGACGTGACCGGCGTGTACACGCTCGGCACAAGCGGCTCAACGGTCCTCAGCATGACCGAGTCGGCATCGAATCAAGGTTCGACGTATCTTTCGACGAGCGTTGAAACCGACAATTCGCTTTCATCGCGAATCGGAAATCGCGTGACCGGAGACTTTGCACTGACGAGCAACGACGACGTCGTGTCGGAACAGGATGAGTCGCGTGCCAACCGCGGCTCGGTCACAACAGCCGGGTCTTCCGCAATTCGTTCGCGGCTCACCCTGAAAAACGGTAACGAAGTGACTGGGAGCTTCAGTCTCCACGCCACCGAATCCGCCGAGACGGCGGCAACTGGCACGAGCACCAACCAGGGATCCGTCGTTGAGTCCGAATCGACCGGCACCGTCGGCGTGACGACGGATCTCGTACGAAACGACGTGACGGGCATCTATTCGTTGATGACCACCTCGAACGACCTGTCGAGTGGGTCCGAGTCGCATTCGAACCAGGGATGGACGGCGCTGGTTGAGGATGCGGGTGACTCGACCTCAACCACCACGCGAACGGGCAATGCCGTTGTCGGCACCTATTCGATGTCCGTTCATGAGTCCCGCGACTCGAGCCTGGATGAGAGCGATTCGAATCGCGGCTCGACGGCGGAGATTTCCTCCAATCGGCAGTCGACGGACTCCCTGAGCCGGTCCGGCAACGACGTTACCGGCGTGTACTCGCTTGAGTCGCTAGCCACCTTTTCTGTCATTGGTTCGGAGCAACACGGCAATCGCGGGTCAACGTCGGTGCGCGCCACCGATCAGTCTGGATCTTCGGTCAGCACCTCGGGCGGCAATGCCGTCACCGGAATCTACTCGATGTCCGGCGAGTCGAGCGCAACCGCTCACGCCAGCGCGACCGGTCTGAATCAGGGCTCGGTTTCCTCCATTTCCACGACCCAAACCAGCACATCCGACATCGCCAAGGCGGGAAACCACGTCACAGGCACCTTCTCACTGACCTCGACATCGTCCGGAGACTCGACCACTACTGCGCACGACACCAACTGGGCCTCGGTTGCCAATTCCACCCGGGCCGAGTCGTCCGCGGCCGACTCCAGTTCCTTCGGGAACGACGTGACCGGTGACTACTTCCTGAGCGGGACTCAATCGATGACCGGCGCCGGAACGGAACTCGATTCGAACCAGGGATCGGTTTCGTCCGCGGCGGACACGCAGTCCGTGGGGACGACATCGATTCAATCCGGCAATTCCGTCACCGGCGCGTATTCGCTGAGTTCGAACTCCACCAACTCCAACACCGTTGCGTTCTCGGACAGCAACCGCGGTTCGGTTGCAAACGGCGGCTCCTCCAGCTCCTCGGTGACCTCGACTACCCGCACGGGCAACGACGTCAACGGTTCATACTCCCTGTCCGAGAGTTCCACCGTTTCAAGGGCGGGGTCGACGACGGAGTCGAACCAGGGTTCCATCGCTCTATCGACTTCCTCGGGGTTGACGACATCATCCGCCACTCGCAGCGGCAACGACGTCGCCGGCGATTACGCGGCCACAGCGAATGCGTATTCGAGCACAACGGCCGCCGAGACCGATACGAACCAGGGGTCCGTCTCCACCAGTTCCTCGAGCAACACGGGAAACAGCAGCGAATCGGCGACCGGCAACGAAGTCACGGGCGATTTCTCGCGATCCTCGACTGCATCTTCCAACGGGCTTGCTCTGTACAGCGAGTCGAATCAAGGATCAGTCTCATCCGTGACGAGCAACTCGTCCCGCAGCGAAGGCGAGACCGGATCCGGCAACGAGGTGACCGGCGTTTATCTCCTCAGCGGAACCGATTCCAGCAGTTCCACCATCAGCGGCACGGCGTCGAACCAAGGATCGGTTGCCAACTCGAGCGGCTCGTACACCGACAGCCGCAGCACGGTTCAAAGCGGGAACTCCGTCACCGGTGCGTTCCTGTTGTCGGGCGCTTCGACTCATTCAGGAAGCGACTCCGAGGTCGATTCAAACCAGGGATCGGTCGCCTCCATCTCCTCAAGCGAATCGATCGATTCGACTTTTTCGCGAAGCGGCAACGAAGTCAACGGCACCTATGGCCTGATCGAATCGCAGAGTGGCCACACCACATCGGCCTCTTCCCATTTCAATCAGGGATCGATCGCCCAATCCACGAGTTCTAGCGACGACATCTCCGACTCGATTCGGAGCGGCAATTCCGTCACGGGCGATTACGCGCTGTCGGGATCGGCTTCATCCACAGGCAGCAGCGCGATGTCCGCGCTCAACCAGGGTTCGATCGCCTCCGCCGCCAGCACCAATACTCAGCTGTCCACGGAAAGCCGAACGGGCAACGATGTCACCGGCGGATACACGTTCGGGTCAACTGCGATCACCGTCACCACGACCACCGAGACGGATTCGAACCAGGGATCGGTTTCCAATTCGACCATCACGGCCATGGAGACGGCCGTCGCCAATCGGACGGGAAACGTCGTCACCGGCACCTACGCTTTGTCGCCGACGAACACGATCACCCGGTCCGTCGTTTCGCGCGAAGTGGATTCCAATCAGGGATCGGTCGCCAGCATCACGTCGTCCCAACTGGCCACCGACAGCACGAGCGGCACGGGCAATGATGTGACCGGCGTTTACTCCCTCTCCACGACAGGCACGTCGGCCGCCACGACTTTCGAGACCGACACGAACCAAACGTCGGTCACTTCCATCACGACTACGGAAGCGGGAAGCGACACTGCACCGATCAAAAGCGGGAATCGCGTCACCGGGGCGTATTCGATCGTCGCGTTTTCGACATCCTCGACTTCGACTCGCGAAACTGACACGAATCAGGGTTCGGTCAGTTCCATCACGAATTCCCATGTCGGCACCTCGACCACGGTGCGAAACGGGAACGATGTGACCGGCGTCTATGTCCTCAGCCCGTCTGGCGGCTACGGAAACACGTCGACGAGCACGGACACCACCTTCGAAACGGACACTAATCAAGGGTCCGTGAGTCAGATCACGGTGACGCGAACCGGAACCTCGTCGATCTCCGGCGGCGGCAACGAAGTGGTCGGCACCTATGCGTTGAGCGGTGGCGGCGCTGGGGATTCGGTCACCATCGAGAGCGACGCCAACCAGGGCTCGACCGTCCAGCTTTCCTCCACCCGCACCGAAACTCAATCGACGACGCGAAACGGCAACCGCGTCACGGGCACCTTCTCCGTCGTCTCCTCATCGGGTTCATTCGCGACCACCTATGAAACGGATTCGAACCAAGGGTCCGTCTCGTCGTCCACAAGCACCGAGTCTGCGAGTTCTTCGGTGAGCCGCGGCGGGAACGAAGTCACGGGGACTTACTCCCTCAGCTCCTCGTCGTCCTCCATTGCCACGATTCGCCAACGCGACACGAACCAGACCTCCACCGCGACCACGACCAGTATGGAGACGCAGTCGAACGCCGTCGCACGCGGCGGCAACGCCGTCACCGGCACTTACTCGCTGACCGCGACATCCGGCTGCACGGTCACGACGTACTCCACCGACACGAACCAGGGCTCGGTCGCCTCGACCACATCAAGTGAAACCGAATCGTCCAGCACGAACCGAACCGGCAACGATGTGACCGGTGCGTACTCCCTCATGGCGACCGGAAACTCGTCCGCAACCACTCGCGAGACCGACACGAATCAGACCGCCACTTCGTCGTCAACCGCGATCGAATCCTCCTCGCCGTCCTCTTCCCGGACGGGCAACACCGTGACGGGAGCTTACTCGCTGAGTTCGTCCGGAAGCCGCGGCTCGACCGTCTACGAAACCGACACCAACCAAGGGTCCGTCACATCGTCCACGACGATCGAGACCGGCACGGTCAGCACTGCGCGGAGCGGCAATGAAGTGACGGGTTCGTACACCCTGACCTCCAGCAACCCGACCACCACGATCGCGACCGAAACGGACGACAACCAGGGATCCTCCACCTCGGTTTCCACCAGCGCGACCGGCTCGCGCAGTTCCTCGGGCAGCGGCAACGACGTGACCGGAGTTTACACCCTCAGTTCGACGAGCACGGCCACCTCGACCACGGCGGAATCGGATTCGAACCAGGGATCCGTGTCTCATGCCACGATCCGCGAACAATCGAGTGGAGACTCCGGACGCCACGGCAACGCCGTCACGGGCGACTACACGCTGACCGCCACCAGTTCCTCCACCAGCACGACCACGTCGTCCGATTCGAACCAGGGCCTCACATGGGGTTCGACGGCGACGACAACCGCGAGCGGGTCGGTCCTCGAAGGCGGCAACGACGTAACCGGGAGCTACGGCCTCACTCAGTCGTCAACCCGGAACACGACCGCCTCGTCCGGCGGCTCTGACTCGCGCGGAACCTACACCGCTTCCGAGAGCGATTCGTCGAGTGTCGATTCTCTGTTCATCGGCAACCGCATCACCGGGGACCGCGCGATCTCCATCACGGAAACGGACACTTCCTCCATCAACCGTTCCGGCGGCGGCAGCGGCACGAGCTACACCCATTCCGAGAACCATTCGGATTCGTCGACTACCACCGGAGTCGCCAATGATGTGACCGGCGCGAAGAACACCGAGAGCACGTCCTCCGGCACCAGCACGACCTCCGAGCACGGCACGAGCCCGACCACCAATTACGACATCAATGAGACCGGCAACCGCTCGTCGTCCCTGAGCCTCGTCGCCAATGTCGTCACTGGCGACTTCACGCGGGACGAGACGGATGATTCGGAATCGACGTCGGGCGAATTCGCGTCCGAGGGCACGCTCGGCCACTACACGCTCGACAAGACGTCCAGCGCGGGCCATAGCGGCGTGCGGACAGGCAACTCAGTCACCGGCGGTTACGGCCTTTCGGGAGACTACTCCGAGGAGTCGACGGCGATCGAGACGATCAGCGACCCGAGCCAGTCGGCCGTGTTCACGGAGATCCTCGCCGAGTCGGGTGACACGTCGGAAACGGGCAACGCGGTGACGGGGGACTACACGCTGTCGCAGGACGGGACGGCCACGTCGGAGTTCGACGATGCGGGCGTCGATCCGGCGGGCACGTTCAGCGTGATCGAGAGCAGCAACGAGCCGTTCTCGCGGACGACGATCGGCAACGCGGTGAGCGGGGACTATTCGCTCGTCGAAGGGATCGTGTCGAGCTACGACGCGACGCAGATCCTGTCGGGGAGCACGGTCTACACGCTGGTGGAATCGGGTGCGGACGCGGCGACGAACGACGAGTCGGGGAACACGGTGACGGGGGACTATTCGCGGAGTTCGACGGGGACGGACGGGTACGAGTTGTCGCAGTGGGGGACGAACGGTGGTTCGTATTCGGTGGATGTGTCGGGGTCGGAGGACTACAGCGCGGACGAGTCGGGGAACCGGGCGCAGCAGGTGTACGGCCGGACGACGACGGGGGACGGGAGCTATTCGCGGAGCGCGACCGGGAGTTCGGGGCTGTCGTCGGGGACGGGGACGAACGCGTACACGCTGACGGAAGCGAACGATGATCTGGTGGGTCACTTCTCGCAGTCGGAAACGGGGACGGACCGCTACCGGCTGATCACGTCGTTTGATGATGTGTCGAACACGTCGGCGGGTGCGAACCCGGGCAACGTGACGTTCCACTCCCACGGCCGGCCCTTCCAGGATCCGAGCTTCAGCATCTTCGGGACGGACTTCGGCATCAGCGACTCGCGGGCGGGCGGTCTTGGCTTCACGGCGTTCGGCTACAGCTTCGACATGTCGTGGGGGGACATGTTCGCGATTGCGACGTTCCCGTTGTTCGGGCCCGGCTCGATCTTCATGGGCGCGGGCTTGGACATCGGCATTTCGACCTACAACGACTGGCGCTTGACCAACCAGCTTCGTTCGATTGGTTACTCGCCGAATGCCGGGTATGGTTCCGCAGACTCGAAGTTCGGCCTCGCGAGCTTCGCGGTGGATGGCGCGTGGAGCGCGTTCGAGGGCTACATGCATGGCTGCGTGATCGTCGCCAATCAACTCACGTTCAAGCAGATCGGGTTCCTCGACCGCGCCTCGAAGCAGTTGATTGAGGAGAACGGAGGGTTGTACGAGGGATCGGACTTCTCGGGTGCCGTTGCTCGGGAAGCGCTATCGGCGATCGGATTCGTGCGTGTGGCGCGGTGGATCGGAGGCGGGGCTCAACTGGCTCGAATCAACATCGGCGGCGGCTTGATGTTCGGTGGCGGTGTCACGCACGAGTACGGCGCGTGGAGCCAGGAGTATTCGAATAACCCGCTGGCGGCGAGCGAGTCGGTGGCGCCGTGGTTGCGGGGCATCGGGTCGACTGTCAAGGCGGTCGGCACAGGCATGGTGTTCACGCCCATTCTGGGTGGGATCATGCGGTTCAGCCCCGCACTGGGCGCGGTGATCTTCGCACAGGGAGCTGTGGGTGTCCTCGATTCCGTGTCGAAAGCGTGGAATGCCAAGACATGGGCGGAGACGCTGGAGCATGGGGGCCCGGTGGTCGGGATGTTCGCGGGCGGATGGATGACTCGCGGCTCGTTCGCTCCGGCATGGTCTCGGGGCGGTGAAGGCCGTGCGTGGGTGAACGGGAGTTGGGCTGGCCGCAACATTCCAGGACTAGTAAAGGGTTGGGCAGCGGCGGACGCGGTGACGGTGGCCGTCGTGACTCGCGCTGCGGCCTTGCCGGGCGCGTTGTGGCGAGGTGCAGTGGCATGGTCGAAGGATCTTATTGCCTTGGGGAACCGAGAAAGTGCGGTGACACTGGGAAGCAACGGCGCGAACATTCCCGTCCCGCGCGGAGCCGGCCTTTGGTTCCGCGAACAACTCTCTCTGCTCGTTGATGACTTTGGGAGCGCTTACTCCACAATGTCCGCGAGTGACGTCGCTGGAGCGATGCCAACTCCTTTCGGGACTCCCTATCGACAGCTGAGCAGGAAAAAGTACGAGGCTCTCAAAGCCAAGGTCGAAGCAAGAACAATTACTCGTGACGAGTGGGCGCATCTACAGTGGTTCGAGAGGCTTACAAAGCGGCGGCAGGAAGGAATCGACGCATTCTGGGCAAACGAACGGCTCCTTCTCAGTCTCGGACTGCCTGGTACACGTAACTGGAACGCCACGGCTCTCGCCGCGATTGCGGACGGCAAGAAGCCCGCGGGGATTTTCAGCCACCATAAGCACAGCGTTTCGAGTTACCCACAGCTGGCCAATGACCCCGGCAACATACTTCCACTGACATTCCTCGAACACTTGCTAAAATGGCATAACAGCAACTGGCGTAATCAGACCCACGGAAGGCCATTGAGGCCCGAGCTCCCGGACGACTTCTAACGATGCCAAACATAGTACTCATACTCAAGGACTTTGGCGCGCAGAAAGTCGCCTTGCTCAAAGCAATGCGCGACACATGCGGTCGGTCGTTTTCAGCGATTCAAGATGACGTCAAGAATGGTCGGCCAGTCATTCATCAGCCTCTATTCTCTCGCAACGATGAAGAGTTTCCCGACAAATTGCTTGCATTGCTTGGGCTATTTGAAGACTTGCATGTTTATTATGAAGCCTACGAGATCTTGGAGGGACATGATTTTGACGAGAACGACCGGCAACGCTACTTTCGAGTTAATCATCGCAACCTCGCCAATATCATTGCGGCCCGAACGCAATCGATTCGCGAGCAGCGGGAACTGCAATACTTGGAAGACAGCGACCAAGAGATTTGATTGGACCCGTCCGTGATCAGACACAAGAAACATTGGAGATCATACTCGAGGATGCTTCCAATTAGCACATCAAATCTCGACATGTACTTTCGTTAAGAGCAGCATTACGCAGTCTTCCGTGTCAATAGCGACCGCACGACGTTCGGCAACGCGGTGAGCGGGGACTATTCGCTCGTCGAAGGGATCGTGGCGAGCTACGACCCGACGCAGATCCTGTCGGGGAGCATGGTGTACACGCTGGTGGAGTCGGGTGCGGACGCGGCCACGAACGACGAGTCGGGGAACACGGTAACGGGAGACTATTCGCGGAGTTCGTCGGGGACGGACGGATACGAGTTGTCGCAGTGGGGGACGAACGGCGGTTCGTATTCGGTGGATGTGTCGGGGTCGGAGGACTACAGCGCGGACGAGTCGGGGAACCGGGCGCAGCAGGTGTACGGTCGGACGACGACGGGGGACGGCAGCTATTCGCGGAGCGCGACGGGGAGTTCGGGGTTGTCGTCGGGGACGGGGACGAACGCGTACACGCTGACGGAAGCGAACGATGATCTGGTGGGGCACTTCTCGCACTCGGAAACGGGGACGGACCGGTAGGCGCGAGCATCGGGGTCGACGACCCACACACGCGAGGACTTGGATCTGTGCCTGGCGGTGCTACGAACTCGAACGGAGAAAGTCGGCGGCATCTTGCAGTCCGCCAGCACGCGAGTACTACACGATTGTATCATGACGCAAGTCACGTGCTCTCTATGCCTTGCAAGAAGAGTGTGCGTATGTGTCAGCGGCGGATTCGGACCGGGCCATTTTCGCGGGTTGGCGCGGGCCAAGGCGCGCGCGGCTGATCGCGGGGTGGCCCGGCCACGAGCGCGAAGTGGGCGTGCGGCGGTTCGCGGGTTGGCGCGGGCCACGGCGCGTGAGTCATTCGCGGCGAAGGGCGGGCCGGGCGGTGTGGTAGGTTGGATGCACGTCGCGATGTGAACCGGATCCACCCGGCCGAAGTCGCCTCGAAGCCAAGTTGGCGCTTGGCTTCGAGACTTGACCCTCGGGGACAGAGACTCCCCCCAGGCCCGTGTCATTTCAGTGTTCGACCGCATTTCGTCCAGAGCCGTCGTGCGAGGACCGGCTTCGGCGGTGCCTGCTGAAGGGGTGTGAGCGGCGGTTCGCGCCGTCGCGTCCGCAATCGCGGTATTGCAGTGCACCGTGCGCTCAGTCGGCGGTGCGTTGGCGTCGGTGGCAGTCGAGCCGGCGGTATCGTTCGAGCGAGTCGGGCCGTGAGCGTCGTCGGGCGCAGCACGTTCGTTATCGTCAGCGGCGACGGGAGCGAGCCGCGGAAGCCGCGGCGGCTGACGCGAGCCCGCCGGCGGAGTCCATTTCTCCGGCGCGCGAGGGCCAGCGCGCAGCGGAAATCCCCGAAGATTTTGCGGTGCGTTCGTGCGATCGGCCGGGGTGCTACGTGGAGTTCGCGGTCCGTCCCGGCGATGCGAGCCGCCGGTTTTGCAGTTCCGCATGCCGTTTGGCGTTACGTCGCGTGCTGGATCGCGAATCGCGTTGGCGGTGGCGTCGCCGGCGCGGTCGCGCGCAGCGAGTGACACCGCGATGTCACTCGCCGGACACATCGTGAGTCATGTCTTTGGCTCTGGAGCGGAGTTTCCCGGGCGTCTAAAGTCCCACGACCCCAGGAGGGAGGAGCGGGTGGCCGCAGGTTCGTCTTGCGTCCCCCGTCTCCTTTCTTCGGGCGGGGTCGTCCGGGGAGGTCCGCGCATGGACTGGGAGCACGGCGTCGTTCATCCGGTACCGCTGGATCGTCTGGGCCAGCGGTACCGGCGGTATCGTCTGGCCGATCCGCCGGCGGAAGAGGCGATGGCGGGTTCGCTGCGTCGCTGGGGCCAGTTGTCGCCGGTGGTGGCGTGCGTCCGCGACGCGGGTCTGGAGTTGCTCGACGGCTTCAAGCGTTGGTCGGCGACGCGTCAGGCGTCGGGTTCGACGAGCCTGAGCGTGCGCGTGGTGGAACTGGACGAACCGCTGGCGAAGGCGGCGATCCTGGGTTTGAACCGCGGCCAGCGTGCGGCGCGGGAACTGGAGGAAGCGTGGATCGTGCAGGCGCTCGTGCGTGACGACGGACTGACGCAGGTCGAAGCGGCGCAACTGCTGGGCCAGCACAAGAGTTGGGTGTGCCGGCGTCTGGCGATGCTGGAGCGGCTGAGCGAATCGGTGGTGGAGGATCTGCGTTTGGGCCTGCTCGGCCCGGCGCTGGCGCGGCAACTGGTGCGGTTGCCCGCGGGCAACCAGGAGTCGGTACTGGCCCTGACCCGCCGCGAATCGTTGACGGCGCAGGAAGTCAGCGGCGTGATCGACCTGCTTCACGGCGCGAGTCCGGAGCAGGCGGCGTTCGTGCTGGCGAAGCCGCGCGAAGCGTTGCGGCGGGTGAACGGCGTGCCGGCGGCGCTGCGCGATCCGCGTTTGAGCCGGGCCGGGAACTGGCTGGTGAAGCAACTCACTCAGGCCGCGGAAGTCCTGACGCGTCTGGAGCAGTGGCTGCGGTCGCCGGGCGAACGCGAACTGACGGACCGCGATCGCTGCCTGCTCGAACCGATGCTGCGTGAACTGGGCGACCGGAGCGAGCGGGTGGCGGAACGGACGCTCGGCTCGCTCGCCTTGCGGGAGACGCGGTCATGAACGAGGCCACGCGGTTGGAGATCGTGCAGCGGCATCAGCAGGGCGCGTCGGCGCGGTCGATCGCGATGGAGTTGGGGATCTCGCGCGGGTCCGTGGACCGCGTGCTGGCCCGGGTCGAAGCCGCGCGCACCGGTTCATCCGAACGCGTTCCGCCGCGGCGACGGACGCGTCTTCTCGATGCGTACGAGCCGGTGCTGAAGGAACTGCTCGGCCGCTATCCGAATCTCACAGGCGAACGCGCCTTGCAGGAACTGCGAGCCCGCGGCTTCACGGGCGGATACACGGTCGTCCGCGAGCGGATCAAACAACTGCGGCCGCGATCCGCGCCGCCGCCCGTGCCGCGGTTCGAGACCGGGCCGGGCGACCAGGCCCAAATGGACTTCGGCGTCTACGATCTCGACTTCACCCGCGAAGGCCGGCGACGCGTTTGCCTTTTCAGCTACCTGCTCGGCTACTCCCGGCGGCAGTACCTCCGCTTCGTCGAAGCGATGGACCTGCCGACGACGCTGCGCGAGCACGTGAACGCCTTCCATCACCTCGGCGGCGTGGCGCGAACGTGCCTGTACGACAACTTCAAGGCCGTGGTCGTGAAGCACGACGCCGAGGGGCCGCTGTACAACCCGAAGTTCCTCGCCTTCGCCACGCACTACGGCTTCCGGCCGCAGGCCTGCCGCGTGCGACGCCCCCAAACGAAGGGGAAAGTCGAGAGAAAATTCCACTATGTGGAAGTGAGCCTGCTCAACGGCCGCACCTTCGACACGCTCGACCACCTCAACGAAGTCGCGGCCGAGTGGCTGGCCACGGTCGCGGATGTGCACGTGATGCGCGACTTCAAGGAGTCGCCGCGCGATCGCCACGAGCGGGAACGGCCGCATCTGCTGCCGCTGCCCACGCGCGACTTCGACACCGCGACCGTCGTCTATCGCCATGTGAATGTCGAAGGCTTCCTCACGCACCGGCTGAACCATTACTCCGTGCCGTGGTCGTTCATCGGGCAGGTGCTGCCGGTCCGCATCACCGACGGCGACGTGATCATTTACTCGGTCGGGCTGGAGGAGATCGCGCGGCACGCGCTCGTGCCGGCCCCGCGCACCGGCGTGCGGCAACTCGTCAAGAGCCATCATCCGACGGGCGATCCCGAGGAGCGGACGCGGTTGTTGCGGCAGCGTTTCGCCGATCTCGGCCCGGTCGGCGTGTCGTTCCTCGACGGCCTGCTCGCCAAGCAGATCCAAGGCAAACTACAGGCGCAGCACCTGCTCGCGTTGGTTGCGCAGTACGCCCGGGACGATGTGCGTGCCGCCCTCGACCGCGCCGTCCGCTTCGGCGCCTTCTCGCTCGCCGCCGTCCGCCGCATCCTCGCCGCCCATGCCCGGCCCCGGCCGCTGCTCGACGAACTCGCCGAACTTCACCGCGACTCGCTCGACCCGACCTTGCGTGAAGACGTCATCGGACCGCGGTCCACCCGCGATTACCAGCACCTGCTCGCATCCGACGAATCCGAGGAACCCGGCGATGAAACCCCGCCCGAAGAACATGGCGAAGACGAACCCGAAGCCGGCCGCGACCCCGAGCCGGCGTGACCAGATCCTCGCCGACTTCACGACACTGCGCCTCCCCGTGACCGCCGAGCAACTCGATGCGGCCCTGCGGCAGGCCCAGGACGCCGGCCTCTCGCACCTCGACTTCCTGCACCGCCTGCTCGCCGACCAAGCCGGACTGCGCCGCCAACGCCGCATCGAACGGCTCATCCAACAGGCCCGCTTCCGCGAAGCCTTGCCCCTGAGCACCTTCGACTGGACCTTCAATCCCGCCATCCCCCGCGTGCAGATCGAAGCACTGGCGCAGGGCGACTTCATCCGCCGCAAGCAGAACGTCGTCTTCGTCGGTCAAAGCGGCTTGGGGAAGAGCCGGCTCATCCAGAGCATCGGCTTGGCCGCCTGCATGCTGGAACTGCCGGTGCATTACACGACGAGCGGACAACTGCTGGAGGATCTCACCGCCGCGATGGCCGACCAGACCATCCACAACCGCGTCCGCTTCTACGCCCGCTTCCCTCTGTTGATCATCGACGAGTTCGGCTTCGACCGCATCGAACGCAAGCTCTGCCCGCAGGCCGCGAGCCTCTGGTACAAAATCATCGACGCCCGCAGCCAGGAACGCTCCACCGCGCTCATCACCAACATCGACTTCAGCGACTGGGCCGACTACCTCGGCGACGCGCCTCTGGCCATGGCCCTGCTGGATCGCGTCGTCGACGGCGCGACGATCGTCAAACTGAAGGGCCAATCCTATCGCGTCCACCGTCCCGACAAGCCCGCCGCGAAATGATTGATCATGTGCTCCGCCCGGCAACTCCCGCTGGCTCGACTCTGACCGCGAAAATGGCCCCGTTTGAATCCGCGATCGACAGGGTATGTCTTCGGGATGATAAAAACGAGTTGCTGGTGTCCACCAGCAAACGCACGGCAACAAGCCAGTTCAGTTTGTGGTCGAATTGATCATCAGTCTACGGAACCGAAGGTTGCAGGTTCGACTCCTGCTGGGTGTACTTAACACAAGCCCATACTGGGCTTGTCATTAACCAAGACCTTGGCACACAGCCGGGGACACTCCGAACGGCGAGTTTTGCGGAATCACTCCGCAAAACGCAGTGGAGCGTCCCCGGTGGCTCGTCCTAGAAATCGCCTCCCGTCCTACATCCCCCACTCCCAGACCGGCCGTGCTCGTGCGATCTGGACCGATCTTCTGGGCATCCGTCGCGAGCGGTTGCTGCCCGGCCAGTTCGATTCTCAAGAGTCGCGGACGGCGTTCGCCCAGCTTCAACTGGAACTCTCCTCCACGCACGGTGCCCCGCCTGTTCCGCTGGAAGCCTTGACGGTGGCCGAGGTGCTGTTGAGCTACGCCACGTTCGCGCAGACCTACTACGTCGGAGCGGACGGCTTTCCCACGGCTGAACTCACCTGCATGAAAGCCGCGATCAAGCCGTTGCGGGAACTATACGCCGACCTCCCTGCGATCAAGTTCGGGCCGCTCGCTCTGCGTGCGGTGAGGCAGAGGCTGATCGAGTCCGGCCTGTGCCGGCGACAGGTCAATCAACGCATCGACCGCATCAAGCGCGTGTTCAAGTGGGCGACTTCCGAGGAACTTGTTCCCGCAGCGACCTACCACGCCCTCCAAACGCTCTCGGGACTGCGGCAGGGTCGCTGCGGTGTCCGTGAAGCGGAACCCGTGAAGCCGGTCTCCGATGAACTGGTCCGCGCGACCTTGCCTCTGTTGCCTCCGCACGTTCGGTGCGCAGTGGAACTCATGTGGCATACGGGAATGCGGCCGTCTGAAGTGTGCAACATGACGCTCGGGCAGATTGATCGTGCGGGTGCGACTTGGACCTACCGCCCTCAGAACCACAAGACTCTCTACGCGGGGAAGGCTCGCGTCGTGCAACTCGGCCCGAAGGCGTGTGCGGTGCTCGTGGACTTCCTCCGAGGTCGATCACTTGCGCCGGATCAGGTACTGTTTTCGCCGGTTCGACAGCGGGAAGAACGGTTCGCCGCCCTGCGTTCGACACGGCGCACGAAGGTTCAACCTTCGCAGGTCTGCCGCAAGAGGTCCAAGCCCAAGAAGCTGCCCGGCGAGAGATATACACCGACCGCCATTTGCCGTGCCGTTGCCTACTCGTGCAAGAAGGCGAAGCTGGAACACTGGTTCCCCTACCAGCTTCGCCATGCGTTCGCCACGCGTGTGCGGAAGGAAGCCGGGTTGGAGGCCGCTCAGGTGATGTTGGGGCACAGTCGCGCTGATGTGACCCAGATTTACGCGGAGAAGAACGAGGCTCTCGGTGCAACCATCGCAGCGAAGATCGGCTGAGCGCGTTTGGTTCGGTCTGCCGCCGCGGGGAGGGTCAAGCCCCCACATGCTTTTTTCTGAATGGAGCTTTTATCGCAAAACACGCTAAAATCAAGCCTTTGATCGATGTATAGCGGATATACATAAGTCTTTTCAGGACAGTGTGTTACGACGCGCTGGTAGAATGCCCACGCGATAGTAAACGTGAGGCAATGGATCATGAACTCAACACAGCCAGCGGCTTCTTCGGTGATTGAAGAGGTGCTCTCCGGCGATGCGCTTGGGGTGACGGCGGCGGCGGAAATGATTCCCGCCTACCGCCGAGTCACGAGCAATTCTCGCGGTCATTCGTGTCCGCAGACCATCTGGGGCTGGATCACGAAGGGTTTCAAGCTCCCTGACGGTACCACCGTGAAGCTGGAGGCCTGTCGGGTCGCCAATCGCTGGCTTACATCGCGTGCGGCAGTTGCCCGTTTCATCTCCACTATGACCGACGCATCGCAGTCATCACCCGAGGCCTCCCCTTCTCGGCCGCTCCGAGAGGGCGCGAGGAAGCGGCAGGTGGCTGCGACAAAGGCTCGTCTTAAGGCGATGGGCTATTGAAGTCGGGCGCAAAGAGTTGCGCCCCCCCGTTTCTTTGCATGACCGAGGTACTGACACCCACTGATTGGGGAGACGCCTGAGCCGTGCGTAGCCTGCGGGTGACGGCTTCTGAGTCCACAGGCCGAGGACGCTGAAGAAGTGTTCGGCCGAGACACCAAGTACACCTGACGGCGATCCCGCCGGGACGCGGTGTTTCCGAGTAGCCCATGTGAGCCGACACGGTGGGTGTTGCGTGGTTGCGGCCACTGCTCGGCGTGATGACGGTTCCGGGGTATCACGATAATCAACCAACCTCGGCGGTCGCCGGCTCCCTTCGTGGACCTTCGCACCGACACCCTGCACGGTGTCGGTGCGCCTTCACCGCTTGTGGACAAAACTGCTGTGGCCCAACGGCCGAACAGTATGAAAGGATCCTGCGATGCGGTTCCAGCGGTCCACTTGGTGTCTGTGACGTGGGACAGCGAGGTGTGCCACCAGACGGGTTGACATCAAAAGTCTGCCGTTTCTCAATTGATTTCGGATAATCAGCCAAGCCGGAGAAGTGCAAATGGGCGGGTTCGGTAGCGGCCTCCATCGGTCCAAGCGGGATGTGGTGGAGGACTTATGCTCCATCGACATGATTGACCTGACGCGCAAGGCATTGATTGTGCCCGGAATAGCTGAAAACGCCGGGCTGCTCCCTTGCCGACGAGAGGGTCGCAAGGTGTTCTCGGTGGGCTATCGTCTCAGCTTCTCGTCGGAAGGCACAAGCGTCCAACTTCGATACATGCTCGGATCATCCAAGACCCTCTTTCACTACACGGTGCGACTTGGCAGCACAGCTTGCTATTTGGGCGGAATGCGATGGTGGTTCTGCTGTCCGTTGAGCAGGAACGGCGTGCGCTGCGGCCATCGCGTCCGTAAGCTCTTTCTGCATGGCCAGTACTTTGGTTGCCGTTCATGCCATAGGCTGACGTATCGGAGTACACAGGAAAGTGACGCAAGAGTGTATGCTGCGGCTCGAATGGGCATGGACTTATCCCAAGCGTCCCTCGCAGCCTTGCCAGTCTCAAAGCTCCTCTTCGCTGCGAAGGTGATGCACTTAATTCATAAGCGTGCCGACAAGCGCGATTCCGCCGAGTTGCGGCGGCCGTCGAGAAAGCGCCGCCCGTAATGTTTGCCTCCGACATGTGGCACACTTTGGCGGCAAGTCGCCGTGGCGGGAGGCGGCAATGAAGATACTGGTTGTTGAGGACGACCCGAAGAACGCTTCATTCCTATCGCGCGGACTTGCCGAGAACGGATTTACCGTCGATGTCGCCGGCCGTGGAGACGAAGGTCTCGCGATGGCCCGCGCAGGCGTTTATGACCTCGTCATTCTCGATGTCATGCTGCCCAAAGTGGACGGGTGGAGCATTCTGGCCGAAATCCGTGACGGCGGGCGACCGACGCCGGTGCTCTTCCTCACTGCACGGGACGGGGTTGAAGACCGAGTCAAGGGACTTGAACTCGGGGCCGACGACTACTTGGTCAAGCCCTTTGCGTTCTCCGAACTCCTTGCCCGTGTCCGCTCGGTCCTTCGCCGTAGCCCCGGCAGACAGCCGGACGTGATTCGCGTGGCCGATTTGGAACTTGATGTCGTCCGCCACAGAGCTATCCGGCAAGGGGAAAGGCTCGATCTCACCCCGAAGGAGTTCGCTTTACTGTCGCTCCTGGCCCGCAGGACCGGCGAGGTGCTGTCGCGAACGGTCATTGCCGAGCAAGTGTGGGGTCTCGACTTCGACGGCGGGCCGAAAGTGGTGGACGTGCACGTTTGGCGACTGCGCGCCAAGGTGGATGACCCGTTCGAGAAGAAGCTGATCCACACTGTCCGTGGGCTGGGATATGTCCTCGAAGAACGCGAATGATGCACCGACCCGCAGAACTGCTTGGACGCTTGCGGTACGGCTGACGGTCTGGACCGCAGTTTCTTCATTCACCGTGGTGTTGGCTGTCAGCGGGTTCCTGTACTGGGCGCTCGCCGCCAACCTCGACCGCCAAGCCGATCAATCTCTTGGAGACGAAGTTCGCGTCCTTCGGGCCGCACTTCGGGATCACAGCAGGGACCGCAATACGATTCGTTGGGAAGCCGAGGAGGAAGGACGAGCCCGCCAGCATACGCAGCTTCAAGTGAGAGTGAGCGATCCGAACGGCACCGTCCTTTACGAAACGTCCGGCATGAGCGAGTTGCTTCCACAGCATTCGTTCCCGGCACCTGTGGTCGAGCCCGCCATGGGAACCGAACATCGGACGCCGGATGGTCGCTCGTTTCGTCTGCTGTCCGCACAGGAAGCCACATCGTCACCCGTGATTCAAGTGGCGATCGACCGCACGGCGGAATCTCAACTGCTCGCCAATCATCGACAGTATCTCGTCGCCGTGCTCCTCATTGCCTTCGTCGTTTGCGCGCTCGCCGGATACCACATTGCACGCCGAGGCATGCGGCCGATACACGCCATCTCGGAGACGGCCAACCGTATCGACCCTACGAACCTGAGTGTGCGGATCAATCCCGAACAACTGCCGGAGGAGTTGCTCACGCTCGCCGAGACCTTCAACCGGATGCTGGATCGCTTGGAGCAGTCGTTCGAGCGGCTGACCCGATTCTCGGCAGACATTGCCCACGAGCTTCGGACCCCGCTGCACAACCTTCGGGGCGAGTCCGAGTTGGCGCTTCGTCGGTCGCGGACTCCTGATGAATACCGCGATGTGCTCGTCTCGGCGATGGAGGAGTACGAACGATTGATCCGCATGGTTGAGAGCTTGTTGTTTCTGGCGCGGGCCGAGAACCCGAAGACTCAAGTGGCGCGCGAGCGATTCGACATCGGGCAGGAGATTGCTGTGGTTTGCGATTTCTGCGAGGCGGCGGCATCCCAAGCCGGTGTGAAGTTGACAACGACCGCGTGTCAACCACTGCCGGCGGAATTGAATCGGTCCCTGTTCGATCGCGCGGTCGGAAACGTGGTCTCGAACGCCTTGGATCACACGCCGCCCGGCGGCTCCGTGATCGTCACCGCAACGAGCAATGGCGCGGGAATCACGGTCGTGGTGGCCGACACCGGTGAGGGCATTCCGCCCGAGCACTTACCGCACATCTTTGACCGTTTCTACCGCGCCGATCCCGCACGGGCGGCCGGCGGCGGCGTCGGACTCGGCTTAGCCATCGTTCGGAGCATTGTCGAGTTGCACGGCGGATCGGTTGTTCATGCCAGCGAAGTCGGTCGCGGCACCCGTGTCACGCATGACCTTCCCCGAACTCTGAAGTTCATCGCCTCACCATCCTGATCCCGAGCGACAGCGGGGCCGTTCAGGTAACGAAAACGTTATCTGGCCGTGACCTTGCGTTGACCTGGGGCCGTTATGCTCCACTTCCACGGCGGAGCGGCTTTGGTCCGGGGCGGGCAGAATCGCCCTGAAGTGGCCGAAGTCGCCCGACCGATATAACCGTTACGGATTGCCCGGTTTCCAAGAGGCGGCGAGGAATGCGGAGGACGATTCTGCCTTTGCTGCTGCTCTCCGTCGGCTGCCAAAGCTTGGACGGAGATACTCCGAGCACAGTTGAGCGCGCTCCACCGATGGTGCAGCGTGCGCCGCTGGCCTCCGCTCCATCGCAACCGGCCTCCGGAGTGGTTCCCGCGGCAGCGAACTTCCCGGCTCAAGCTCCGGTTGAACGGCTGGACCTGCCGGTTATCTGGGACCTCGCCTTGGTGAGCAACCCGGCACTCCGGGAGGCGGCTGCCGACGTTGAGGCCGCGCGGGGCCGATTGATGCAGTCAGGTCTTTACCCGAATCCTCGCTTCCTGTTCACGAATGACACCATCGGGTCGGACATCGCCCGTCCCGGCAATTCGGCCTTCGAGTTCACCCAAGAGATCGTGACCGCTGGCAAGCGGCGACTCGATGTTGCTGTCGCTCGTCGGGAAACGGACGCCGCAGTTCTCGGGGCGACGGTGCGGAAGTTCGACGCCCTGACCCGCATTCGTCGGCTCTACTTCGATTATCTGGCCTTGTGGTTCCTTCACCGCGAGTACGACGAGATCGCGGCCTCCTTGGACCGCGGGATTGAAGTCACTCGCCAGCAGGTCGAGGTAGCGAAGACCCGCCCCAAGACGGACATGATCCGGCTCGAAGCTCTTCGCGAAGAGGCGAAGATCAATCGGGATCGGACACGCGACACGATCCGCGGGGTGTGGCGGCAGTTGGCCGCCGAGGTCGGGTTGGCCGAATTGCCGTCGGCGAACGAGGTCGGAACGCTGCCGCCCGCTCCGCCGGCGTGGGAAGATGCGGCCATCCTCAACCGAGTTCTTGCCGCACACTCGGCGATCCGGCAGGCCGAAGTGGAGGTAGACCGGGCGCGGTTGGCCATTGATCGGGCTCAGGCCGGAGCGATTCCGAACGTAATCGTTGGTGGCGGGTTCAACCTCGACCGGACCGACCAAACTTCGGGTGCCGTGGTCGTTGCGGAAACCGCTATTCCGGTGTGGAACCGCCAACAGGGAGCGGTGTACGAGGCGAAGGCGAAACTGGCCTTCGCTCAGGCGTCGGTCCGAAGCGTCGAGTCCCGGCTGTCCAAGGAGGCGGCCGAAGCGATTGCCCGCTACCGTGCGGCTACGCGGCAGGTGGAGCGATTGGAAGCCGAGGTGTTGCCCCGGTTGCAGGAAAGCGTGGACCTGACGCGCAAGGCGTACCAAGCAGGATCGGCCCAAGTGACGTTTGCCGACGTGCTCACGACCGAACAGAATCTGTTGACCGCTCGTGTGACTTTGGCCGAGGCCCGGCGCACGGTATGGCAGGCGGTTGCCGATCTCCAAGGCCTCATGCAATTGGACGTTGGCAATGAATGGTTCGGTTCGTTTCCCGGCGGACCAAAGCAACCGGCTCAAGAACCGAAACGCCCCTGATCGACTTCGCGAGCATCAGCACCACGCGTGAGGCGAGTCTGCCGTGAAAGTCCGCGTTCGCAAAAAACACTTGCTTGTGATCTTCGTTGTCGTTCTCGGCATGGGCCTGATCGCAACGGAGTTGTACGTTCTAAGCCCCGAGGTGCGGGCCGGCAGCGTCGGTACGCTGGAACGCACCAAATCGTGGGACACGCTCGTCGGGATGCTCGAAGACGACAGTCTGGAGGTCCGTTCGGCGACGTCCGAGGCATTGATTCGTCATGGCGTGGACGCCACCCCCGCTCTTGCCCGCGGGCTCGACCGGCTGAATGCTCAAGGCCGCGGATTGTCGGCGTGGACGCTCGGGCAGATCGGTCCCGATGCACGGGAGGCGGTGCCGGTACTGAAACACCACATGGTCGCGGACGATGCCGATGAGGTTCGTGAAGCGACCGCGAAGGCCGTCGGTCGGGTGGGAAGAGACGACCCAACCATCGTCTCCGATCTTCTCAGGCTGCTCGACGCCGGTGACGATGCCGGGAAACTCGCGGCGACACGGGCTGTCGGGGGATTGGCGGAAGCGGACCGGCGGCGCGCAGTTCAGTCGATGATCCCCTTGCTCAAACATCCGATTCCGAAGGTCCGCGAGGAGGCGGCCGAGGCCTTCGGCGACCTTGGGGCCGACGCCGGGCCGGCGGTTCCGGCCTTGCTGGATTGTTTGAAGGACTCCGACCCGAAGGTCCGCCGAGAAGCACAAGAGGCCTTGGAGCACTACTTATACGGATCGGGTGTAAGCGATCCCGATTTGGCCGCCCGCATCAAAGCGGCCATCGCAACTCCGAGTGGGTTGCCAAGGCAGCCATGAGCAACGATAAGTTCGACACCGTGAGCAGGAGACAAGATGAGCATGATCCTTCGGCGCTTTCTTCCGTTCGCACTCCTCACCTTCGGTGCGTGGGGCTGTTCAAACAAACCGGCCGACGCTGCCGCCTCCCCGGATGAGGATGCCGTCCGCAAGGCGTTTGCCTCGCTTCAGGACGCCATCAAATCCAAGAACGCCGAGCAACTCTGGGGTTTGCTGGACGACGAGACACGAGCCGAGGCCGACCGGGCCGCGAAAGAGACCCGCGGGGTCTACACCAAAGCCGACGCGGCCGGGAAGGCGGAGCAGGAGAAGTCCTTCGGGTTGACGGCCAGCGAAATGGCCGGCCTCGACGGCAAGGCATTCCTTCGCTCGAATCGGTTTCACGGCAAGTACCACGAGGTGCCCGCCAGCAAGGTGGAAAAGATCGTCGTCCAAGGGGACAAGGCCACCGTGACCTATGTCGAGGACGATGACGACCACGATCGCGAGAAACTCAATTTCGTCAAACAGGGTGGGCAGTGGAAGGCGTCGCTCCCCATGCCGCGGGGCGGGTGATGGGAGCGGACATGCAACTCCGAGCGGCATTTCGATTTCTCATGTGGCCTCTCGGGTTGGCCGCCATCGGCGGCCTGCTCGCTGGAGTGTATTTGCTCCACGAAGCAAGTGTCGAGCGGCGCGAAGCGGAGGCCGACGAACCACCACTGAAGCGGGCCTCAGTCGGCGTCATCAAGCTGGGAGCGCAGTTCGCGGAGTCCCACGGGATCGCCGACGAGCCGGCATCCGCGACGCAATGGGCACCGCGAGCGCCGGCATACGGCCGAGTCGTTCCGAACCCGAAGACGACATCCGAAGTCCGCTCGGCCTTCGCCGGAACGCTTCGGACGGAACGCGATCATGCTTGGCCCGGCCTTGGAACGCGAGTCACGGCCGGGCAGGTGCTCGGCCGGGTGGATGTCCGCGTTGGTCCGACCGAACGACTCGACTTGCTGACCAAAGTGAACGAGGCGAAGGCGCGGGAGAAGGGGGCGGAAGAGCTTGTCCGTATCCAGCAGGAACGGTTGACTCGATTGGAGTCAGCCGGACGCGGCGTGCCCCAATCCGAGGTCGATACAGCCAGAACTCAGTTCACGGACGCAAAGACCCAACTCGCGACCGCACGAGCATCCGTGCGTGAGTGGGAGAAGGCGCTTGATGCCATCAACCGATTGGACAAGGTCGATGCGGCTTGGACGCAGCCGCTCGTCGCACCGGCGACTGGAGACGTGATCGAACTGATGGGACGACCGGGGATGTCGGTCGAGCCCGGCGGAGTCGTGGCCCGGATCGTGGACTTCCGCTTCGCCTTGATCCGTCTGGAGATTCCGCCTGAAGCGTTGACCGCCGGCCCGCCGCAAGCGGCGGACCTGATTGCCACCCAGACAGGTCCGCCCGCTTTGGCTGGCGCGTCGAATCGTCCGGCCCCTTCGGCCCCGGTTAAGACTCTCACGGCTCGGCTGATCGGCGAGGCACCACAGGTCGAAGTGAACCTCGCAATACGCCGCTTTCTGGTATGAAGCCGACTGCTGCATTGAACACCGCTGTAAGGGCGGCCCGCCTTGTTCGTGAAGGCATTCGTCCCCGTACCGGGTGCCGGAGTCCGAGATGCGGTGATGGTCCCGTCCGGGCGGCCTCCTATACCACCAAGGGCGGGCGTTGGTGTACGTCCGGGTCGGTCCCGGCCGGTACGAGCGACGCGAGGTGCAAGTTCTCGGTCGGGATGGTGAACGCTGGGTGCTGGCGAGCGGAGTCTCGCCCGGAGAGCCGGTCGTCTCCAAGCGAACCCAAGTGCTGCTCTCCGAAGAGTTCCGCGGGGAGGCGGACGCCGACTGACATGCTCACTGCACTTGTTGACTGGTCGGTCCGCAATCGAGTGGTGGCGCTGGCATTGGCCGCCTTCCTGCTCGTTCTCGGATCATATGCTGCCGGGCACGCCAAACTCGACGTGTTCCCCGAGTTTGCACCCCCCGAGGTGGTGATCCAGACCGAGGCACCGGGGCTTTCGCCGCAGGAGGTCGAACAACTCGTCACACAACCCATCGAAACCGCCGTCAATGGACTGCCCCGCCTGGATGTCATCCGTTCCAAGTCCGTTCAGGGGCTCTCGGTCATCACCGTCATATTCAATGACGGAACCGACATTTACCGCGCTCGGCAGCAGGTCGGCGAACGACTCGCGGAACTCGCGGGGCAAATGCCCGAGGGAGTGCGTTCGCCTCGGATGGCTCCGTTGACAGCCGCAACCGGCCGTCTGGTCACTGTCGGATTCACTTCGGAGAAGTTGAGCCCGCAGGAACTGCGCGACGTAATCCAGTGGAACGTTCGGCCACGCCTGCTCGGCGTCGGCGGAGTCGCGTCCGTCACCATCTATGGCGGCGAGGTTCGGCAGTTCCAAGTCCGGGTTGACCCGGACGCCTTAGCGGCCCGAGGGCTTTCGGTCACCGATGTGCTTGATGCTGCCCGGCAAGCAACCGGAGTTCGTGGGGCCGGCTTCGTGGAGAATGACCGGCAACGACTGACGCTCCGGGCCGAAGGTCAGGTCCGATCAGCACGCGAACTGGGCGACACACTTCTGCTCCCGACAGTTGGCAGCCCGATTCGACTCAAGGATGTGGCCGATGTTTCCGAGGGAGCGGCACCCAAATTCGGTGATGCCGCCGTTAACGGAACCCCGGCGGTCACGCTTGTCGTCTCCAAACAGATCGATGTGGACACACCCGACACGACTCGTCGGGTCGAGGCCGAGTTGGAGGACCTGCGCCCAATATTGGAGAAGCAGGGGATTACTTATCATCCCGCACTCTTCCGACAGGCCGACTTCATCGAGGTTGCCGTCGGGAACGTAACCCACTCGCTTGTGCTTGGTGCAGTTCTGGTCGCGATAGTCCTGTTCGTATTCCTGTTCAACCTTCGCACCGCGTTTATCTCCCTGACCGCGATTCCGTTGTCCTTGCTCGGCGCGGTCACGGTGCTTTGGGCGTGTGGTGTGAGCTTGAACACGCTCACCCTCGGCGGCTTGGCGATTGCGGTCGGCGAGGTGGTGGATGATGCGATTATCGACGTGGAGAACATCTTCAGGCGTCTCCGGGAGAACGCCGCGGCCGGGAATCCGCGCTCGACCGCGGGAGTCATCCTGTCGGCGTCGTTGGAAGTGCGGAGTGCGGTGGTCTACGCGACATTCATTGTGATCCTCGTGTTCGTGCCGGTGTTCTTCCTGACCGGACTTCAAGGCCGTCTTTTCGCTCCGCTGGGATACGCCTACGTCCTCGCGGTGCTCGCATCCCTTCTGGTGGCCCTGACGGTGACTCCCGCTCTCTCGATGTTTCTGCTGCCGCGGGCCAGCGGGGCTGAAGAGCCACCGCTGCTGCGCCGGTTACAAGGAGGTTATGAACGGTTGCTCCGGTGGCTTGATCGACAGTTCGCGCTGGTGGTGGTGTTGACAATGCTTCTCATTGCGGCCGCCGCGTGGGCGATGCTCGGATTCGGCGGTGAGTTCCTCCCGGAGATGCGGGAGAACCACGCCGTCGTCCACATGCGGGGATTACCCGGATCGTCGCTCCCCGAGTCGATGGCCGCGGGCCGGAACGTCACGGCTGAACTCCGGAAGCGACCGGACGTGCGGAGCGTGTCGCAACAAGCCGGGCGAGCGGAACTGGGTGAAGACACTTGGGGCGTCGAATACAGCGAACTGGAAGTTGATCTCACGCCTCTCAGGGGCGAGGACGCCGAGAAAGTCCAGCGCGAACTGCGGCGGGCTCTGAAGCAGACGCCCGGATACTCCTTCGAGGTGATGCCGTTCCTGACTGAACGGATCAAGGAGACGCTCTCCGGCACCTCGGGCAGCGTCGTGGTCAAGGTGCATGGCGAGGAATTGGCGTCCATTGATCGGACTGCCGCCGATGTCGCTCGTGTGCTAAACGACATCCCCGGTCATGACAACGTGCTGGTCGAGCCCCAGATCGGGGCACCGGAACTGGTGATCCGGGTCCGGGCGGAAGATGCCGCTCGTTTCGGGCTGCGGCCAGTACAAGTGCTCGATGCTGTCCGCACCGCGTTTCAAGGGACGGTCGCCGGTCAAGTGTATGATCGCAACCGTGTGTACGACGTGGTGGTCCTGCTCGACGACAACACCCGGATGGACGTGGACGCGGTGGCCGAACTGTGGCTCACGGTTCCTGCGAGCCTGACGGCGACTCCTCCCGCGGGAGTTGTGGAGCCGCGGGCAAGCCCGACCGAGTCCGGAGTGACGGCGGGGAAGGTTCGGCTCAAGCAGGTGGCCGATGTGTTCCTGTCGGACGGCCGGTTTCTGATCTCCCACGAAGGAGCGACCCGGCGCGTGGCGGTCACCTGTCAGGTGAAGGGTCGCGACCTCGGGTCATTTGTGGCCGAAGCCGAACGGCGTGTGAAGTCGGTCGAGTTGCCACGGGGTGTATACGTGTCGTTCGGCGGTGAGTACGAGGCGAAGCGGACGGCCCAGCGAGAATTGCTTTGGCTTTCGGTCGGGGCCTCCGTTGGAATCGTGCTGCTCATGTGGTCGGCGTTCGGCTCGGTGCGGCGACTGATCCTGTTGCTTCTGAATCTGCCATTCGCCTTGGTCGGCGGCGTCATGGCTGTCTACGCGAAGGGCGGTGTGCTGGACGTCGGGTCGATGATCGGGTTCGTGACCTTGTTCGGCATCACGATGCGGAACGGGATCATGATGGTGTCGCACTGGCAACACCTTCGAGAACACGAGGGCGTCGCGTGGGGCGCGGACCTGATCGTGCGCGGTGCCCGCGAACGGCTCGCCCCGGTGTTGATGACGGCGTTGGTGACCGGGCTGGGGCTTCTGCCCATTGCACTGGGGAGCGGAGAGGCAGGCCGGGAGATCGAGGGGCCGATGGCGATGGTGATTCTTGGCGGACTCTTCACTTCGACCGTGCTCAACCTGCTGGTTCTTCCGATTCTCTTCCGCCGGTTCGGTGATTGATCGTTGCTCGGTTCAGTCCGTTCCGATTGCTTGACCGAGTTTCGCGATGACGTGGCGGAGGCGGTGGAAAGAGTGGGCTCTGAAACTCCGACAGGAGGTTGTGGCTGCGTACTTGGCCATTCGAGACCCGCGCTGTCCTTGGAATGCACGGGTAGTGGCGGCGGCCGTCCTTGCTTACGCCTTGAGCCCAATCGACCTGATCCCTGACTTCATCCCCATCCTCGGCCTGCTCGACGACTTCGTCATCGTCCCCTTCGGCATTCTGCTTCTCCGACGCCTCGTACCGCTTGAAGTGTTCGAGGACGCTCGTCGTAAGGTCCGGGAGCAAGCGCTTGGCAACAGTCCAACTTCGTTGTTGGGTGGGGCAGCCATCCTGTGCCTCTGGCTGCTCCTGATCGGCCTGACCGGCTGGTGGATCGTCTCGCGAATCTAGAAGTGAAGAAGCGGCTTTCGTTCCGTTCCAACCAGAGTAAAGTATCCCAGACCGGCAAATGCCGGCCGCACCCACATTGGAGCAACGCGGACCATCGACCGCAGGGGTTCCCTGCGGACAACTTGAACCAAGCGTGAACGCTTGGTTTCGCTTCACGACGAACCGGCCAAACGCGACCCGAAAGGGCCGCGGTGTTTTGACAGAAGCGGACCTAGCCACGCCCCGAAAGGGGCGGCGGCCAGAGTCCGTTCTGTCAAGGCTCTTGGCCGGGCCTGTCGTGAGCGGCTTTGCGTCCGCCGCTCCGCATTTTCGGAGGCCCGTTCATGCCTGCCGCTCTCTCGAAAGTCGCACTCATCGTCGTTCTGGCCTGCGCCGTCGCGTCATGCAAGAAGAACGCGAAGGACGATCCATCCCCGCCGCAGCCTGATCCAAGGCCAAGTGTTGGCGGACCCAAGCAACAAGATCGAAAGGAAACTCCCAAACAACCCTCGGCACCCGAGACCAAGAGTGCGACCGCCGACCGCGATGAGGACTACTTCAAGGTGCTCGAACAGTCCTATGAACTGGACGGAGTTCTCGCGGCAACGGTGTTCTGGCTCGATTGCCGTTCTGCGGCGTTCGACGACCTGCAAGCGGCCAAAGCGCGGCTCGTGCTCGCCGACGCGCTCAAGGTGAAGAAGGATGCGCTGAACTCGGGCATTCTCACTTGGCAGCGATTGTTCATGGATCGGTACAAGATGGACACCAAACAATGGAAACCCGATTTTGAGAAGCGTTACCCGGACCGCCAGCTTATTCACGATGAGGCCTCGGAGGTGGCCCGAGCGTTTTGCCGCGAGAAGTCACTTGAGATTTCACGACATCTGGTGCTTGAGCTTCCCCCGAACGCACCCAATGTCGGTGAGGCGGGTTGGCATGATTACAGAATGGAGTATCTCCGAAAAATCGCACCCACAATCGCGGAGCAAGTGGTTGACAGGGTGAGAGGGCTCGATTCACTGAAGAAGATGAAGACAAAGGTTGCAGAGGCGAAGTAGGGCGCAAAGAGTTGCGCCCGCCCATGCCTTCATTGGGGGCGAGGTCACGATCGTCGTCGCCAACCTCGACAAGACTGGCCCGTAACGTCGTCTTTCTCCCACCTGCTGGAATCCGGGCTCGTTTTCATTGCTTGCGGCAAGACCCGGATCAACGGTTCACATCCTCGCCGCCGTCGCGGAGGAAGTGACAGGGCAATCTCGGCGCGAAGGATGCCCGACCTTGAGCGTGCGAAGTGAAGCGGCGTGAACCCTTACGGATACGTCCCGTCAGCGGTTAGAACTTGCTTGTCAGGAAACATGTCGATGACGGCGGACTCCCAAGGCAGAGTTGCGACGTGTCCATCGAGATAAAGGTAGTTCGCCCGGCCACTGTGCCGATCCCATGCCAGCCACGGGCGGAAAGCGTCGGTTCCCAGCCAAATGTCATAATCGTCCTGCCGTGGGTCTTCGCCGCTATCGAAAGTGAACGCGGCCCCATTGCGCTCGGCGAAACTCAGAAACTGGGAAGTTCCTACTTCCGCGACGAATCGGTTCAGCGTCCACTGACCATATCGCCGCGACTTGTGGCTCAGAAGCGAATTCATCAGGTAACTGGTCCGATGCTCCACGCCATCCACAGCCCCGGTCGCGGGGTCGTTGTAAGGCTTCCGGTCCGTCGGGTCCGCAGCGCACCTGTAGATGCGTTCGCTCGGAAGGACGATGCCCTGCCGCGAAAGATTATCGTCGGTTTCCTGACGGCCACCGATGAACGGCATGAGCTTGTCCTCCCAGTACACTTCTGCAAACGAGTTGGCTCGTATCGAGTTCGTCGCTACGTCCGCATCGTAAGGGTGGTGGAGGAAGAAGCGGCCATCGGTCGCATCATAGTACCCGTGGACTGCAAGCCCGATCTGGTGAAGGTGGTTCTGGCACTCGGCTCGGCGGGCGGCGGCGCGGACCTTTTGAATAGCGGGCAGGAGCAGGCCGATCAAAGTTGCAATGATCGCCAAGACAACGAGCAGTTCAATCAGGGTAAAGGCGCGGCGCATAGTCTCGTCAGCATATCGACTATGCAGAGGGCGGCATGACCGATCCGCAACCATTAAGGAAGGGAGGCTGCAATTGAACAATTCCGCGGGTTCTTCGGTCGGGCTCAGCTTGTCTGAGGCGTCGGCTGACACACGCGCCAGCCTTACGGCGACGTTCCTTTGTGCAAGCGCGGGCTTTGCGCGTACGGCAGCGGAGATCGAAGCGAGCGAAGGCACAGGCGCGGGCGACCCCATCCGAATTGAGCACATCGGTTGCGTCGCGGCCGCCATCATGCAGTCAGTGGCCGCGCTGGAAGCGGAGTCGTGGGAACTTGCCCGGTACGGCCCCGGCCATCACCTCGGCTCGAATGGTGTGGATGCCAGAGCACAGGCTTTCCTTCAGCCCCTTGCAGAGATGCTCGACCGGCTCGGCGTGCTCGACCGCTTCGCCAAGTTGCTTCACTTGCTGGAGAAGCCGCCATTGGATCGCGGTTCACAGCCCTCGCAGAATGCCGACCTACTTGTGAAACTCCGGAACGAATTGACGCACTACAAGTCGATGTGGGGCCAAGAGGCGGAGCGAAGTAGACTGTTTGCCTCACTGAAGATTCTGGGCCTCGCGAAGCCGAGCTTCGTGCTCGACGGGGGGAACTTCTTCCCGCGCGAGTGTCTGAGCGCGGCGTGCGCCGCTTGGGCCGTGCGAACGGCCGTCAGCTACCTGAACGCCGTGTACGAACGCCTCGGCATCGAATCCCCGCTTGCTCGATACCGGGAAGTCTTTGCTGCACTTCCACGAACGGAGGAGGCCGAATGAACGAGATTCAGAAAGTGGCACTGAACGCCCGCGAGAAGGCTCTCTTCGACTTCATTTGTTGGGACATTCACGAGCTAGCGCGTCGGGACGACAGGTCCGAGCACTTCGACAAGATGCGCGACCTCGCCGAGTCACTCATCAAGCGTAAGGCCGTCCCGGAAGTCCGCCTCGCCATCTTCACCGATCCCCAGATGAACGCTGGCGGCCGCGGAAAGTCGCGTCAGCAGGTGTTCGAGAGCAACGGCACAACGGGCCGCGACATCCTCCGACACCCACACTTCATGGCCCACCTCCGCTACTTCCTCAATGGCCCCGACCTGCCGAGGCCGGTGATCGAGGGCTTCTGCAAGGTGATCGAGGACGACGCAGGAACGTCGGGGATGGTGCTCGACCAAATCAAGGCGTTCGTTCGCAAGGCGGTTCGGGACAGGCGGCTGAACCCCCGTCACGCCGCGGATGAGTTCTACAAGCTGGCCCACGAGATCGACCGCGGCGACCTCGCTGACAACGTGAGGGCGGCGGCGAAGTCGGTGCGGACTTAGACCCGCGGACGGTTCTGCAATAGTGCTTGGGCACACAGCGGCGGCTAAACTGTATGCCTCGCACTCAGGTCGTTGCCGCCGATGTGCTTCAGACGACGGTGCGACCGCTCTTCGCGACCCCAGCGCGCGAGTCTCTTGCGGATTCCTCTTCATCCGAACGGAGACGTGCTGCTGGTTGCGCCAATAGGGGAGCGTAGTGCTGCGGCGGCTTAACCCTGTTCCTCGCCCTCAGACCGTTGCCGGGAGCTAGTTTCGGTCGATGGCGTGGCCACTCTTCGCGACCCGGATTGTGGGCAACCATTGGGGAGACGCTCGCGCCCTGCTTGTATCTACGTTGGCGAACCGACAGCGGAGGTCGAGTTTCGAGGAGGGTGATCGTCATTGCGATTGCTTGAACAAGATATCGCGACCGCGCAGGAGAGGCTCTGAGCAACGCCGGGCTCAAGCCGAACTGAGGCCGGGTTCAGGGAGGATCGGCCGCTAGGCGAGCAACCAGACGTGCAGGCGAGGGAGCAGAGGGAGTCGGCACCCGTCGAGTTGCTCATGTGGAGAGGCGCAATTCTTTGCTCCCTCACCGGCCTCGACCGGGTTTCCGCACAATTCCGCGAATCGAGTTGGAAACTCCGTGTTTTCGAGTGATCGCTCGCGAAGAACCAACATCGACGCGAGCCCCATCGCGTGATAGAATCCCCTACGAAACATGATGGTTCGGCGTGTTTCTAGGTTGCACCCGGTCGGGTCTACGGAACCGAAGGTTACCCGCGCTGCCGGAGCCACGCCCGCAAGTAGTCCGTATGAAACGCCACGCCGAACCGCCGACGGATCAGGTCGGCCACACGTCGAGCCGTCCACAGGTCGGTCGAAAAACCGTGTGCAGTCGGCTTGTCCGCCAGCCAACCCAAGACCGTCTGCTCCAGCCGTCAAGAACCGAGGTCGGCCCGGAGTCGGCTTGGCCGCCAACCCGGCATCCCCTTCAAGACGGTGGCGAGCGACCCACTTCGCGACCGTGACCGGATGGACATCGAGAAACGCTGCAATCCTCGCCTGCGACCAGCCTCCTTTGTGCTTTGTGATCGCGGTCCGTCGTCGGGCTTCCAACTCAGACGCAGTTCCTTTGCTTCGCATGTCGGGCCGCATACCATGCTCAGCTGAAACTGAATAGCCTTACTTACCTCCGGAGCAGTAGACGTTGATGGCCGTCCGCGGTCCGCGGACCGCGACAGACCCCTGCCCGGCTGAGTTCGCTGAAGCGAGAATTGCCAACGGGCGGGCGACGGACCGGGTTGTTCGAGGGTCGCTGTTGACATGCGGGTATGTTCGGTTGCCAAAATGCCCGGATGAAACGACGAGGGAGATCTTTTGGGCGGCAGGTACGTCAGGAACCGTTGTCCCGCGTAGAATCGGAGTCGCCCCCTCACGAGACGAGCAACATGAACGAGTCGAAAAAGACCGTGATCGCGGAGTCTGTTACCACGGAGAACGGCGTCTACTACCGCTATGTCATCATCAATGAGGACAACAGCCGCGGGCGGATGTCGAAGCCGAGTTATGAAACTGCGGAGGGTGCCACGCTCGCCGGCGACGCCGACCTGAAGATCAACGGTTGAAGATCGCAAGCACCTGCAGGTTCTGCTCGTCGCCGATCGGCACCACGATGTAGCGATTGGCTGGTTGGGGAACACCTCGTAAATGTCCTCATGACCTCCCAGGTGCAGGACGTCGATTTTCAACTCCGCCTCCTGCTCGGAACGGATCGGTCTCGCCGGGTTAGCTTTCCCTCCGGGGACTGGCTGCTCGACGCGATCGACAAGTTGGATACTCTGATCGACCTCGGAGTGCAGGTGGCGAACAACAGGTTCGAACCGCTCTTCTTCGACCGCCCGCTCCGAAGTTCGCCTCGTTCTTGGGCGCGGCACATGGAGGCGACGCCAAATGCTAGTTGACGCTCCCTTGAGTCAGGTCCGAGACGAGTGCGGGGTCCACAACCGCAAGTATCCGGACGTCCTGAATCGTCTTCTTGAGTCGATCCAGAGCGATCTGAAGTGTATGCACGTCGCCGGGATTGTGGTGCCCCACAGGTGGCGCAGTCTCAGCAAAGCGGCCTTGGTGGGTGGACCGCCAGAGTCGGTAGAAGAGCGTCAAGCGCGCGATGCCCTCTTGAACCAACCGTTCTCTTCCGCGGCACGAGAGTTCCCGACTGAGCTGCTGGACCACTGGCGGGAACTCGATGATGCGGTTTCCAAGCGACTCCTCAAACAAGTTCTCGGCGCCACGCGTCACATACTTGACAGGTGGTACTATCGCGCACCACCGCCGCCGGGATCCGATGTTCCAAGCTCCTGGGACTATCTGCTCGCGAAGCTAGTTGAGGGCGAGTTCCAAAGCAACGTCACGGAATTGCCGGGGGTGGTGACGTCCTACCCCGTCCAGGATCGTAACAACCGGGCCAGTGTGCTCCTCTACGCCGTCCTGAACCGGCCGCCGCATAGCGTGTTAGATCGATTTCTGTCTGATCCGCTGACCGAGGGCGAAGGCGGACTGTACGGCGAGCATCATGCACTCCCAAAGGGGTTGGAAGAAGCAGTTGTGTTCTACGGCCTAAACCACTTCCTGACGGTGCAAATGCCCCGGCAGGTCCCACCCGAGCTCCCCGGTGATTTCTCGCGGACCGTGTGTAAAAACTGATGAAACGGCAGCTCGAAGTTCCAATTACTTGGGGGTTTGTGCCGATGCGGCCTGGGTGCGAGGGGGCTTTCAGCATGGTGGAGCGACCCGAGTTCTTCGTCTCTCTGTTCGAGTGGTGCAACCGCGTGTCCGCACAGTACCACGAGGATTCACCGCTCGTCGGCCGTGTGTGTTTCCTTGGGAACGACTCATCCGCTGCCACTCCCACACGCTTGAAGCGCGGGGTCTCGGTCACGAACTACCGTGCGATCGGGAAGCTCATCATGTCTGGAACCCCAGAGCACATTCCTGTCGTCGTCCGCGCCGAGGTGGTCGGTTTCGGACACCTCGGCGATCGGAACGAAGGACGGGACGAAGACAAGACCAGGTTGGAGATGGGGTCGGTGGTCGAATTCCGAGGCCGCGGGTCTTACCGTTGGTGGTACCGCGGGCGACCGGTCTTAGATGTAACCGACGGACAACCGACCGTTCCAGTCGATCGGCTGACGGAAATCGCATTCAATGATGAGTTCGACGTCCGATTCCCCGGAATTAGCCCGAAGCCGGTGTGGGACATCCTGTCCGCTGTCGCCGACGACGGGCACGGGGCTACCGTGATTGTGACCGCGAACGCCGCGGCCGAGGCAGAGCGACTCGACCTCGGGTTTGCGCTGTTCAACTCGCCCATCGCTCCGGAAGCCGTCCGAGGCCTTTCTCGCATCGATGGCGGGTTGCTTCTCGACTCCGGCGGGCACATCCATGCGTTCGGCGTCTTCCTTGACGGCCTGGCTACCCCCGGCCGAGGGCAACCGGCCAGGGGGTCTCGGTATAATTCCGCCCTTCAGTATTGTTCCGGCTTTTACGCCGCACGCAAGTGCCGCACGGGGTTACTCGTTGCGGTCATTTCACAGGATGGGATGATCGATTTGATAGGCCCGGAACCTCTTCCAGATCCTCCGCTCAAGCGACGATAACGCCGGGAATGGCCGCCGCTGATTCGCAGACGCGCCGGACAAAATCGACTGCAAGCACAAGTCCACCCGTGCCGTAAGCGCCGAGAGGTGCCTCGCCGAACGAGATCGCTCGCGGTCACAGGGTGCCGAAGTCCGTCGCCTTGGAACTCAAGTCGCATCCCACGTTGACGAACGCAGCGGCCGCATCCATCATCGCTGCAGACTCGACGACTTCGACGAGCGCGCTCGTCAACGCCATGGAGCGACTGCAAGCGCTATAAGAGGGAACGAACGGTCTGGACTTGCGGACTGCGTGGCGTTTGAATGATGCTTGGCGTGCCATTAGGCTCTGTTTTAGAACAGTAAACGGAGCGTCCGCTTTTCATGGCCAACCGGACCATGGCTCGGAAGTTGATGGCCAACTTCTCGAACCGGGTTCCGATCCGACGACACTCTTTCAACCAGCCGATAGTTTGCTCCACGATGCTTCGACGCCGGTAAGCCCCGGTGTCGAATGTCACCGCGGGATCGTGCCGGGCCGCTTCGTCGTCCCGATGCGGAATCACCGGCTCGATGCC
>JAXMBB010000004.1:0-374006 GCA_046350135.1 Gemmataceae bacterium | reverse complement strand
GGACGGCTTCGCGCTCTACCAGCCGGCCGACAAGGCCGCCCTCGAAGCGGAATTGAACAAGGCTGTCGCCAAGGCGAAGGACTTGGAGATCGATCCGGAAACGACGAAGCCGGTGAAGGACCTCCGCGCCCGCCTCGCCGAGGCCGTCGATCTCGGCGCACTCGAAGCCGATGTCTTCGACCACCTCCACCGCTTCTTCTCCCGATACTACGATGATGGCGACTTCATCTCCAAGCGCCGCTACTCCGCGGACGGCAAATACGCCATCCCCTACGACGGCGAAGAAGTGAAGCTCCATTGGGCGAATCACGACCAGTACTACATCAAGACGAGCGAATACCTCCGCTCCTACGCCTTCCGCCTGCGGCCGGACGACGACGCGAACCCGATGCGCGTCCGCTTCGAACTCGCGGACGCCGCCGAGGGCGAACACGGCAACGTGAAGGCTGCCGCCGGCAAGGATCGCGCCTTCGTGCTCGCCCCGACCAACCCGATCTTCATCGAGAACGGCGAACTCACGATCCGCTTCGAGTACCGCCCGGCCACGCTCGCGGACTGGCCCGCCGGCGCCGGCAAACCCAAGCCGCCGGCCCAGAAAGACCTCACCGGGATCGCCGAGGACCGCATCCTGAAGACGGACGGCCCCGCGTTCCGGTCGTGGGTCGCCGAATTCGGCAAACCGCACATCAAGGCGGACGGCGAAGCCGCGGACTACTCCCGGCTCCGGGCGCACCTCAACCGCTACGTCGCCCGCAACACCTTCGATTACTTCATCCACAAGGACCTCGGCGGGTTCCTCCGCCGCGAACTCGATTTCTACATCAAGAACGAAGTGCTGCACCTGGACGACATCGAGAGCGCCGCCGCGCCGCGCGTCGAACAGTACCTGTCCCGCATCCGCGTGATCCGCCGCATCGCCGGCAAGATCATCGACTTCCTCGCCCAACTGGAGGACTTCCAGCGGGCGCTCTGGCTCAAGAAGAAGTTCGTGGTCGAAACGCACTGGTGCGTCGCGCTCAAAGAGGTGCCCGAGACGTTCCACAAGGAGATCGCCGCGAACAAGGCCCAGCAGGCGGAATGGAAGTCGCTCGGATTCTTCGATCTGCCGAAGGACGCGGGCAGGCTGTTCTCGTCTTCGGATTTCGGATTCCGCATTCCGAATTCCGCATTTGTGGACACGCGGCACTTTCCGAATCACTTCACAGAACGCTTGCTCGCCGAACTCGGCGATCTGGACGAGAAGACGGACGGCGTGCTGTTCCACAGCGAGAACTTCCAGGCACTCAACCTGATGCAGGCCCGCTACAAGGAGCAGGTGAAGTGCATCTACATCGACCCGCCATACAACACGGGCAACGATGGCTTCGCGTACAAGGACAGCTACCAGCATTCGAGTTGGCTCACCATGATGTTTGAAAGGCTGGCCACGGCCAGCCAGTTGCTGCTAGATGAAGGCGGAGTGTTTCACGTTTCAATAGGTGAAGACGAGCAGTCGACATTGCGTGAAGTCCTGTATCGGGTGCCCCTACTTCGCAAGCACTCCGCGACCGTAGTTTGGAAGGCGCGTGTCAAGCCGGTCAACGTGGGCGACGCCAAACATAGACCGCAGAATGAAATTGAGTACGTTCACATCTTCGAATCGAGTCCGAAGGGTACGCAATTCCAGCCTTTGTTATCCGGCGAGTCGCGGACATATCCGCATTCATTCAATGGTCGCAAATACCGAATCGCTACGATTCTCAAGTCTAATCGTGGCGGGAATCGTCGTGATACGATGCGGTTCGAGATCGATGGCTACACCCCTCCTGAGGATCAACGCTGGCAAGGTGCAGAGGAGTTCATCCGGGACCTCCAGCGTCAGGACAAACTTGAGTTCAGGGATGGTACTCCTTTTCGCAGGTACTTCGAGGACGACGAAGGTGCGGAACACGACCCCTACTACTGTTTCATGGAGTCCGAATGGTCCGGCACGTCCGAAATCGGCAAAGGTGAACTTAATGATGTGCTCACCAACCAACATGGATTCGACACGGTCAAGCCGACGCGACTGATCCAGACTCTTACGGTCACATCAACGGGTGAGGCTGAGACGGTTCTTGATTTCTTCGGCGGGTCCGGCACCACGGGGCACGCCGTCCTCAATCTCAATCGGGAGGATGGCGGGCGGCGGAAGTTCATTCTTGTCGAGATGGCGGATTACTTCGACACGGTGCTGCTGCCGCGGCTAAAGAAGGTCGCGTTCACGCCGGAGTGGAAGGACGGGAAGCCGAAGCGGCCGCCGACCGAGGAGGAAATCGAGCGCGGCCCGCGGCTATTCAAGATCGTCCGCCTCGAATCGTATGAGGACACGCTCAACAACCTCGAACTGAAGCGCACGCCCGCGCAGCAATCGCTGCTGGACCAGCCCGCCGCCGCGGGGGCGGATAAACTCCGCGAACAGTACCTGCTGCAATACCTGCTGAAGGTGGAGAGCCGCGGCAGCCCGAGCCTGCTGAACGTGGCGGCGTTCGCCGACCCGGAGCAGTACCGGCTCACGGTGAAGCGGCCGGGGTCGGACGAGAGCCGCGAAACGTGCGTGGACCTGATCGAGACGTTCAACTGGCTGCTGGGCCTGCGGGTGTCGCACTTCGCCGCACCGCATCGGTTCACGGCGAAGTTCGAGCACGATTCCGAGAAACGCCTGAAGCTGAAGGGCGGGCTGAAGGAGACGGCGGACGGCGCGTTCCGCTTCCGCCGCGTGGAGGGCACGCTGCCGAACGGTCGCAAGGCGCTGGTCGTGTGGCGCACGCTCACCGGCAAGATCGAGGAGGACAACCTCGTGCTGGACACGTGGATGACGGACAAGCTGAAGATCAGCACGAAGGACTTCGAGTTCGACGCGATTTACGTGAACGGGGACAACAACCTGGAGAACCTGAAGACGCCGGACGACCAGTGGAAGGTGCGGCTGATCGAGGAGGACTTCCACCGCCTGATGTTCGCGGCGGAGGGCGTGTGATGGCGAAGGCGGTGAAACAAGCGGATGCCTTGTATCGCGGCATCCGGGAGCTTCTCGATTCCGCACGGTCGAGCGCGTATCGCGCGGTCAATGCGGCGATGGTTCTGAGCTATTGGCATGTCGGCCGATTGATTGTGGAGCACGAACAAGGCGGCAAGCGCCGGGCCGGTTACGGGGAGAAAGTGCTGGAGGAGCTTTCCAAGCGCCTCACCGCGGAGTTCGGCAGTGGCTTCGACACCACGAATCTGCGGAAGATGCGGCAGTTTCACATCGTGTTCCCGATTCGAGACGCGTTGCGTCTCGAATCTCCGACTTCGAAACGAGACGCGGTGCGTCTCAAATCGGAGGAAAATGCAGAACGGATCCCGCAGTTGCGTGCCGAACTCACATGGTCGCATTACCGTTTGCTGCTCCGGGTGGAGAGCACCGAATCCCGTGAATGGTACATGAACGAGGCGGCGGACGAGCACTGGTCCACGCGGCAACTCGAACGGCAGATCTCGACGCAGTATTACGAGCGGTTGCTCGGCAGCCGCAAGAAGGCTCCGGTGCGGAAGGAAGCCGAGGGCGAGTTGGCAAAACTGGGCCCGGAGCAGTTCATCCGCGATCCGTACGTGCTGGAGTTCCTCGATCTGAAGGACTACCCGTCGCTGCGGGAATCGACGGTGGAGCAGGCGATCATCGACAACCTGCAGGGGTTTCTGCTGGAGCTGGGCAAGGGCTTCTGCTTCGTGGCCCGCCAGAAGCGGATCCGCTTCGACGACGAAGACTTCTACATCGATCTCGTCTTTTACAATTACCTGCTCAAGTGCTTCGTGCTGATCGACCTGAAGGTCGGCAAGCTCACGCACCAGGACATCGGGCAGATGGACGGCTACGTGCGCGCGTTCGACGAGCAGATGCGGCCGGAAGGCGACAACCCGACGATCGGATTGATTCTGTGTTCGATGAAGAACGAGGCGATCGCGAAGTATTCGGTGCTGAGCGAGGGGAAGCGGATCTTCGCATCCAAGTACGTACAGGTGCTGCCGACGGAGGAGACATTGCAGCGGGAGTTGGAACGGGAACGCCGGGAGATTGAAGCGCGGCACCCGGTGCGGGAGGGCGAGTAATGGCGCGCGTCCGTGCCAGGCCGCCGCAGGTGCCGTTCCCGTTCAAGCTGGTGCTGAACCAGTGGCTGCTGCACCTTTTCGGCGTGACGAAGTTCGACGACCTCGCCGAACATCTGAAACAAGAAGGGCTCGAAGGGCTGGACGAGAACGGCGTTCACAAGCTGCATCACGCGATCACGACCCACCTGTTCAACAACACGCACCTCACCACCGAGGAATTGCGCGAGTACGACACGAACATCGTCAGCCATACGAAGCGGCTGAACGAGCAGCGGCTGCTGCACGGCGAAGAGCCGGTGGTCTGGAAGTACTTCCAGTACCTCGCGCTGCTGTTCACCGAGGTGTACCTGGACCGGTACTTCCGCGATCCGGCCGGGCTGCGGGCGAGCCTGAATGAGCAGATCGAGAAGTACAACGGGCAAGTCGGCGAGGCCGATCGGCTGGAACCGATGGACGACTCGGCCCCGCTGAACAAGCTTGCGTTCTGGATGGCGACCGGTAGCGGCAAGACGCTGCTCATGCACGCGAACATCCTGCAGTACCGGTTTCATCTGGAGAAACACGGCCGCGGCCGTGAGTTGAACCGGATCATCTTGTTGACACCGAACGAGGGTTTGAGCCAGCAGCACGAGCGGGAATTCGCCGCGGCCGGGATCGAAGCGGAGATGTTCGACAAAGACGCGGGGGCGCATCTGTTCCGTGAGCGGCCGGTCGAGATCATCGAGGTCACGCGGTTGGGCGACAAGCAGAAGGAACGGGTGGTCGCGATCGAGAACTTCGAGGGGAGCAACCTCGTGCTGGTGGACGAGGGCCACCGCGGTGTTGTTCTGCCTCTGCTGAACTTGGAAATTGACGAGCGCGGCTGAGGTGACGACACTCCACTCTGGAGGTCCGTCATGAGCACGCCCGAACGAAGGCATTTCCCGCCTGCCGCCAAGGTCGCGATCCCGCGAAAACACCTGCTCGAAGGCCAACCCGTCTCCGAGGTCTGCTCCGAGGCCGGCATCGCCGTCTCGCAGTTCTACCAGTGGCAGAAGATTTTCTTTCGAGCGCGCGCGTCGCCGCCTTCGAGACCACTCCGCGCCAAGTCCGCCGCCGACGACGCCAAGGACAAGAAAATCACCGCCCTCGAAGAGAAGCTCCAACGCAAACACGAGGTGCTCTCCGAACTCCTGGAGGAACACGTCCGAGTTAAAAAAAGAACTTCTGGGGAACCCTGACCGGCCAGTGGGTTGCCCCGGATGTCCGCGACGCCATCGTCGACTTCGTTCGCACCTGGAGCGTCAAGGCCGGCCTCACCGCCGGCCGGCTGCTCCGCTGGATCGGGTTGGCCCCGTCCACCTACCACACCTGGAAAGAGCCGCTACGGCAAGGCCAACGAACACAACGCCGCCGTGCCCCGCGACCACTGGCTCACCGCCGCCGAACGAAAAGCCATCATCGACTTCCACCACCACCCGCTCGAAGGCTACCGGCGGCTCACCTACATGATGATCGACCGCAACATCGTCGCCTGCTCGCCCGCCACCGTCTACCGCGTCCTCTCCTGCCGGTCTTCTCCAACGCTGGAAGCCCAAAACCAGCTTGAAAGGAACCGGTTCGTGCAACCTCCGGCCCCACGAGCACCGGCACGTCGACGCCTCCTACCTCAACATCGCCGGCACCTTCCACTACCCCTGTTCCGTCCTCGACGGAGCTGGCTTCGCCATCGTCCACTGGGACATCCGCGAACGCATGACCGAGGCCGACATCGAACAGATCATCCAGAAGGGCAAGGAGGCCACCCCGGTGTCACGCCCCGGATCATCACCGACAACGGACCCCAGTTCCTCGCCAAGGACTTCAAGGAGTTCATCCGCATCAGCGGCATGACCCACGTCAAAACCTCGCCCTACTATCCCCAAAGCAACGGCAAACTCGAACGATTCCACCGCACCTTGAAGCACGACGCCGTCCGCGTGAAGACCCCCTGACACCCGAAGACGCCCGTCGCGTCGTCGGGGACTTCATCCTCCACTACAACGCCGTCCGCTTGCAATGCGCCGCCATCGGCTACGTCACGCCCCACGACGTTCTCGCCGGACGTCGCGACGCCATCCACGCCGAACGCACCGCAAGTTTGAGGAGGCTCGCGAACGTCGCCGAATCGCTCGCCACGCCGCCCCGAATTGAAAACCGGTGCTACTGTGAAAATGAGTCGATCCCAACACACCCGTTGTCGCCAACGACTGCTCCCGACAATTCCAATTCAGGCTGAACCAGTACATCTTCGCATCCGGCCGCCGTCGATGAAGGCGCCGGCCGAGATGGCCCCCGTTGCGGTGTTGGATTTCAAGCATGTGGACGACCGGCTACCACCGCCGGGCACGGTCATCACCCGGAAGTACAAGGGCGAGGTGCTTCAGGTGCGCGTTCGCCCCGACGGCTTCGAGTACGACGGGCAGGTGTACGCGTCGCTCAGCGCCGTGTCCAAGGCGGTAACGGGCACGCACTGCAACGGGTTCGCCTTCTTCAATCTGGCAAAGCGAGGTGAGGCATGAAGCGAACCGCCAAGAACGGGGCACCACTGGCCGCGCCCGTGATTCGGTGTGCGGTCTACACCCGCAAGAGCACCGAGGAAGGGTTGGAGCAGGAGTTCAACTCGCTCGATGCCCAACGCGAGGCCGGCGAGAACTACGTCAAGAGCCAGACCGGTGAAGGCTGGTCGCTGCTGTCGACGCGGTATGACGACGGCGGCGAGCGGCAAAACTCGGACATGGCCCAATTCTTTGTCCGCAAAAACGACCGCCGGATTCTCCGTGTGCGCGATGGCCGACCTCATGTTGCCTGTGCACGCACCCGCAATGCACCGCTTCGGTGGCATCTGCGCCCCACTTTTCACCGGAAGCAGGATCGTGTCACCTTAGGCAGGGGCCGACAAGCGAGGCAAATGGGGTCGTTGTTGGATAATCGTCATCCGTTCCACATCACGAATGGGACCGGAAGCAGGAAGGCGTGCTGTTCGTACAGGCTAGCGACGCCCGACCAGCCGATGTGCTGGGAGACGAACACCACGAGCACGTAGGCAATCACGATGGGGATCGGGGCGAACCGGCCGAACCAGCGGACCATCCAGAATCGCGGCTCGCGTCGGCGTTCGCCGCGGGCCAGTGCCCAGCCATCGAGCAGCCGCGCCGGGAACATGAACAGCAGAAAGAGCAACCCTTCGAGGAACACAAGGTCGCGCGGGATCACTTCGATCTTCAGTACGTAGAGCGGGATCGCGAACAGCAGATGGAAACAAAGGGCGAATGCGAATGCCAGCGGTGCCCGGCGGAATGCGTCCCGAAGCGGGCGGAACTCGCGGAACGCCCGCAACCGATTCGTGAGTGCGAAGCGAACCTGTAGGAACGGCACATAGAGAACGACGATCGCGAGCAAGCATCCGCCGAGGATGCCAATCGCGGGCAGACGATGCCCTTGGCCGAGCAACATCAGCGGAATCGCGAGCCAGAGGAACGCACCGAGGAAGCCGCGCAGGCCGAGCCAGAAGTAATACGGCAGGCGGAGGCTCACGAGGGCGGTCCAGAAGCGGTCGCGAGCCTCCGTGTAGAGCCCGCCGCGAAACGCCCGGCGGACCAGCCACGGCACGTTGAACGGATGGAGGAAGTTCCGGACTCGACCGCCCCGGAGGATTGCCGCGACGGCGTGCAGCGCGAGGAGCACGGCGATCGCGGAGAGCCAGCCTTCCCATCGTCGGGCGATGCGGCCGTGTGGGTCGATGATGCGGGCGGCCTCGGCTTGGATCGAGAGGAAGTACAGCGGTAGCCAGATAAGAAAGGCCGCGAGTGCGATGCCGCCGTAGCGGGCCGCGGTACGCACGCCGATGAAGCCGTTGCGGAGCCGGCCAGTCCGCGCCACGCAGCCGCTCGCTTCGAGCAAGTAGCCGAGAGCGAGAAACTGCCCGATCGGCACCGCGGCCGCAACCGCCAACCCCACGAAGAGCGACACGACCCCGAAGCACCATTCCACAACCGAGGTGGCAGTTCCAATCGCACCGCGTTTCTCCGTCGGCGGCGAGACCGGAACCGCCCGCGACGGTTCGTCCGCGAGCACTGCGAAAACGGGAGGCTCCTCGACCAATTCGGCGAACAGCGGTGGCGGCGCGGAAGGCATTGTGTGTGCTACCCGCGCCGCGGCATCGCGGTTTCGTGAAACCGCGGCCGTCGCAATGAAGTATCCTTCAGCATGCTGGCTCGGAACATCCTCTTCGTTTCGGTCGTCATCGGCGTGGGCATTGCGCTGCGGGCGAGCCTGTTCCCGCTTTCCACCGACGCGCGAAAAGTGAAGTTCGATTCCGGCCCGACACGCAACGACGAGTTTCGCTTGGTCGTCCAGCAGGTCGACACCGCCTTCCGGAACGAGTGGGATTCCAAGGGGATCGTACCGGCACAGCGGGCGGACGATCTCGCGGTCGCGCGGCGGCTCTCGCTCGGCCTCGCCGGCACCGTCCCGTCGCTCGAAGAGATCCGTCAGTTCGAAGCACAGCCTCCCGAGTCGCGGATCGATGGTTGGGCCAATCACCTGCTGAACGACCGCCGCTTCGCGGACTACTTCGCCGAGCGGATGGCCCGGGCGTATGTGGGAACCGAAGACGGCCCCGTCATCGCCTACCGCAAGCGCCGCTACACCGCATGGCTCAGCGACCAGTTTCTGCGCAATACTCCGTATTCGGAAGTCGTGCGGCAGATGATTGCCGCGCAGGGGTTGAACACGGACAAGCCCGCGGTGAACTTCATCGCCGCGACGTTCGACGAGAACAAGAAGGCTCCCGACCCCGAGAAGCTGGCCATCCGCGTCACGCGGGCGTTTCTCGGTCTCCGCATCGACTGCGCCCAGTGCCACGACCACTTCCTCGAACCGGCGTGGAAGCAGACGCACTTCCAATCGCTGGCGGCGTTCTTCGGCCAAACGAAGCACACGGTCACGAACATCGCGGACTCGGGCGAAGGCGAGTACTCTTTCGAGGATCGCGTTGCCGGCGGTACGCACGAAATCGCTCCATCCGTGCCGTTCCTCCCCGAGTTGCTGCCGAGCCAAGGCACGCGGCGGGAGCAACTCGCGGCGTGGGTCACACACCCGCGGAACCTTCACTTCTCCCGTGCCACCGTGAACCGCGTCTGGGCAATGATGTTCGGCCGGCCGCTCTTGAAGCGGATCGAAGCCCAATCGCTGGACGAGCGTATTCCGCCGGCTCTCGATATTCTCGCGACCGACTTCTCGACGCACGGCCACGATCTGAAGCGGCTTATCCTGCTGATCGCGTCCACCGAAGCGTTTCGCCTCGACAGCGCCGCGATGTTCGAGATCACGGAGTCCCACGAGGAGTCGCTCGCGGTCTTCCCAATGACGCGTCTACGCCCCGAGCAGGTAATCGGAAACGTGATCCAGGCCGCGTCCGTCACCACGATCAATCAGAAGTCGCACGTGTTCACGCGCATGAAGCGTTACTTCAACGAGCGGGACTTCGTGCAGCGGTACGGCGACGCGGACGACGATAGCTTCGCGAAGACAACCAGCACAATCCCGCAGCGGCTTCTGATCATGAACGGCGACCTCGTGGACGGCAAGGCGAAGGAGGAGTTGCTGAACGCGTCGTCGCAGATCGCGATGTTCGCGCCCGACAACGGCGCCGCGATCGACACCGCGTACCTCACCGTCCTCACGCGGCGGCCGACAGCCGAGGAACGGACTCACTTCGCGGCGAAACTGGCAAACGCGGAAGGGGATGTGCGGAAGAGCCGCATCGCCGACCTGTATTGGGTTCTGTTCAACTCAACGGAAATCTCGTGGAATCACTGATGCCGCACATTCATCGTCGTGAGTTTCTCGCGGGCGCGGGGTTGGGTTGGCTTACGCCGCTCGGCACAGCTTTGGCGCGGGTCGCCGAGAAGGAGCGGACCCCGGCGAAGTCCGTCATTGTGCTTTGGCTGGGTGGCGGGCCGAGCCAGTTGGAAACGTTCGATCCGAAGCCGGGCACGAACATCGCCGCAGGGACGAAAGCGATCCCGACCACGGCCAGGGGCGTGAAACTCGCCGCGGGCTTGGAGCAACTCGCCGACCAGATGGAGCACGTCTCGCTCGTGCGGTCGCTGTGGAGCAAGGAAGGCGACCACGAACGCGGCACCTACGCGCTCAAGACCGGCTTCCGCCCCGATCCCACCGTCACGCATCCGTCGCTCGGCGCGATCCTTTGCCACGATTTGCCGGGCGAAGGGGTCGAGATTCCGCGGCACGTTTCGATCCTGCCGAATGAGTGGCCGGCCCGCGGCGGCACGCTCGGCGCCGAGTTCGATGCCTTCAAGGTGTTCGACCCCGCGGAGAAGGTTCCGGACACGACCCCACAGGTTTCTCAAGAGCGGTTCGAGCAGCGGCTCAACGACCTGAAGATCGTCGAGAGCGCATTCGCGAAGGGCCGCGGCAAACGCGTCGAAGCCACTGGCCACATGGACACCATGGCCCGCGCCCGCCGCATGATGTCATCCGACCAATTGAAGGCGTTCGACGTGTCCCGCGAATCGGCCGCGGTGCGGAAGGAATACGGCGACACGGCATTCGGCCGCGGTTGCCTCGCCGCCCGCCGATTGCTCGAAGTCGGCGTCCGCTGCGTCGAGGTCACGCTCGCCGGGTGGGATAGCCACGCAAACAATCACCAGATCACGACGCGTTTGAAGGGCGAACTCGACCCGGCATTCGCGGCTCTGCTCCGTGATCTGCATCAGCGCGATGCCCTCAAGGACACGGTGGTGATCTGCCTCGGCGAGTTCGGCCGCACGCCGCAGATGAACCCGCTCGGCGGCCGCGACCACTGGCCGCACAACTTCACGGCGGCGATCGCCGGAGGCGGCATCCGCGGCGGCCTCGCCATCGGTGAAAGCGACCCCGATGGCGGCAAGGAACCGAAGGACAAGTACCCGGCAGCGGACCTGCACGCCACCGTTCTCAAAGCGGTCGGCATCGACCACGAGAAGACCCTTCGCGGCCCACTGGGTCGCACCTTCCCGCGCAGTGAGGGGACGCCGATCGGGGCGCTGCTATGATCCAGAAGCACGTTGGAGAGGCTCGATGCAGGCCTCAATCTCCTCGGCGGCATTTAGCTCAAGAGGTCGGTAGTGGCGGATTTCGTTCCGGGCACGAAGGACAGCACCATCCTCGGCGAGACCGACGACTTCAGCTACATCGTCAAGGATCCCTGCCACAGCGTGACTTCTACGCCACTATCCTGCACCTGGTCGGCATCGACCACAACCACTTCACGTTCCGCCATCAAGGCCTCGACCAGAAGCTCACGGCGTGGAGAAGGCCGAGCCGATCATGAAGCTGATCGCGTGACCGCCAAGGGCCAAGCATCTCGATTCTTTTCTTAAGCGACTGGTCAGCGCACGGGGCGTGAATCCCAGATTCGTGCGGTGCCGTCCTGGCTGCCGGTCAAAACCCTCGTGCCGTCCGCACTGAAGCAAACCGAGTAAAGCTCTCCGGTGTGGCCTTGGAGACTCAGCAGTTCCGCCCCGGAGGAGGCATCCCAGATTTTTGCGGTCTTGTCTCCTCCCCCGGTCACGATCCGGGATCGGTCCGTGTTGAGGAATGCCGCTGCGTTCACCCAGCCTGCATGGCCCTTTAGGACGGCAAGCAACTCCGCGGTCGCGGCGTTCCAGACCCGTGCGGTCCGGTCCATGCCGCCGGTCACCACGCGTGCGCCGTCCGAACTGAATGCCACCGTGCGGATCTGATCGGTGTGCCCGACGAATGTCAGCAGTTCCTGTCCAGTTGCGAGGTCCCAGAGCTTCGCCGGAGTCTCCCCGCCGCCGGTCAGCAGGCTCTTGCCGTCCGGATGGAAGGCAATCGCATGCACTCCGAGCTTGTGGGCCTGCAGTGTGAGGCGGCAGGCCCCTGATGTCGTGTCCCACAGTTTGACGGTCCCGTCCGAGCAGCCGGTGGCTGCCAGTGATCCGTCGGGGCTAAGCGCGGCGGCCGGGATTCCTTGTGCGTGGCCGCGCAGGATGGTCGGCTCATGGTCTCGATTCGCGTGCCACAGTCGGGCGGTTCGGTCGGAACTTCCGGTGAGCACGCGTGAGCCGTCGGCGCTGAAGCAGACCGTTAGCACGGCATTCTGGTGACCGGTCAACACGCGGCGCCGGACTCCGCCCTCGGCATCCCAGAGAACGGCGGTCCCATCAAAACTTGCCGTCGCGACTCGAGCGTCATCCGGGCTGAAGGCTGCTTTAAACACCCCATTCGTGTGGCCACGCAGCGCACGGCCCTCGGGAGAGAGATGAGCATCCCACACTTTGGCCGTCCCATCGACCCCACCGACGGTCGCGATTCGGTGGCCCGTTGTGGAGAAGACAGCGTCGCCGACGCTGTCGATGTGTCCGCGGAGCACCAGCAACTCGACTCCCGACTTGGCGGACCAGACGCGGGCGGTGCCGTCGAGGCTGGCGGTGACGATACGATCTCCATCGACGCTGTACGCGGCGGAGCGCACTCCGTTCGTGTGACCCCGCAGTGTCACCACCGGCAAGCCGGTTTCTGCGTTCCAAATCGTTGCGGTTCCGTCGGCGCCTGTGGTCGCGACTTGCCTGCCGTCCGGACTGAAGCACGCCGAATAGACAGGTCCGGAGTGGCCGACGAGCGAGTGAATCAACTGACGCTGCTTCACGTCCCAAACTTTGGCCGTGCCGTCCCAGCTGGACGAGACGACACGGCTTCCATCCCGGTTGAAAGCGACACAGTTCACATCGTTCGCGTGTCCGGAGAGGGTCGCCGTGCAAACGCCGGATTCGACGTCCCAGAATTTGACGGCTTTGTCGCTGCTGGCCGTGGCGAGCAGCGACCCGCCCGGACTGAGTCGGGCGCTCGACACCGCGCCCAAATGGCCCGTGAAGGTCTTGAGCAGCCGGCCGGACTCGGCGTCCCAGAGCCGCGCGGCCCGGTCGGAGTGCGCCGTTGTGATCCGGGTCGAACCGGGGCCGAACGATGCCGATACCATGTCCGGCTGGGGGCCGATCATTTTGAGCAACCGGGATCCGGTCTTGGCGTCCCAGACTACAGCGCCCGTCAGGTGGCCGGATGTCAGAATCCGGGAATCGTCCTGGCTAAACGACACCGAATTGACAACGACGCCCCCGACATCGATCGAGGCGAGTTCGGCGTTGCAGAGCCGCTGGACGTACCGCCACTCCCAGCCGCGCAGATCCGCACGAGTCTCGTTCAGCAGCGCTCGTGCCCCGGGAATGTGGTTGGAGCGCCATTCCTGAAGTGCGACCTGCGCTGTGCGACCGTACTCGAAGCGAGCCAGGTTTTCGAGCGCGGTCTCCTTGGCGTCACGTTCGCGCTCGGCCTGTTGGCGGAGCGCAACCGCTTCGCGCTGTCCCGCGGCCTTAATCGTGCCGTAGATCGCGCCGCAGACACCTCCGACGAGAGCTAGCAGGATCATCGAAGCGGCAATCACGGGTCCGCGGTGCCTGCGGACGAACTTGCTCACCCGGTAGCCCGCGCTCGGCGGATGAGCCTGAACGGCTTCTCCGGCCCGGTGGCGCTGCACGTCCGCGGCGAAGTGGCTGGCCGAGTCGTAGCGGCGCGAGCGGTCCTTCTCGAGCGCCTTCATCACCACCCAGTCCAAATCGACGCGGAGTTCTTGGGAGAGCTGCAACGGTTCGGTACCGCGATTCTCCGCGATGCTCGCTTTGGTTTGAGTCGAGGAGAGGCGGGCCGAGGGACGCGGCGGTTCCTCTTCGCGCACCACGCGAAGCATTTCCAACAATGCGGCTTTCTTGAACCGCTCCCGCTCGATCGGCGTGGTGCCGGTCAGCAGTTCATACAGCAGCACGCCAAGGGAATACACATCGCTGCGAGTGTCGATGTCGAGTTGGTTGAAGGTGGCCTGCTCGGGGCTCATGTAGGCCGGGGTGCCGACAACCTGTTCGAAGCCGGTGTGCAGCGTCTTCTCGGTGAGCGTGAAGCCAATCGCCTTCGCAACGCCGAAGTCGATCACCTTCGGCACTGGCTTGTCGTCGTGAAGAGCGACCAGCACGTTCGAGGGCTTGATGTCGCGGTGGATGATCCCCTTCTGGTGGGCGTGCTGGATCGCGAGGCAGACGGGGACGAAGAGTTCGAGTCGTTGCCGTGGCGTAAGTTTGCGTTCGTCGCAGAACTCGGTGATCGGCGTGCCTTTGACGAGTTCCATCACGAAGAACGGGTGGCCGGCCGAGGTGGTGCCGCCGTCGAACACGCGGGCGATGTTCGGATGGTCCATCATCGAGAGGGCTTGGCGTTCCGCTTCGAAGCGTGCAAGGATTGTCTTCGAATCCATCCCGGCGCGGATCAGCTTGATCGCCACCTGTCGCTTTACAGGTTCAAATTGCTGAGCGAGCCACACGGAACCCATGCCGCCTTCGCCAATCGGCGCCAGCAACTTTTACTTACCCGCGATGACGGTTCCGGGCTCAACGTCGTCCGACGATCCGGAATGGAGGAAGTGATCGGTCGTCCGGTCTGGTTCGTCCGGATCCGTGGGTTTGCGGTCGGTTGTGGGCGGCAATTCAGCCATGGCCCGATGGTAACAGGCGGCCGCGTGAACACAAGCCGCAAGCCGGGGTCGGATCGGAGGGACGGCGCATATGAACTGGAAGAAAACGTCCGGGGCGCGGGCTGATCTTGGGGAGTTGCGAGTTCCAGCAGGTTACCCCGGCGTCAGAAGGCCAGCGGAGGTCGAGCATCTGCGTGCCGGAAGGGCCGATGCCGATGCCGACCGCGAGGTAGAACATAGCTGAAGACAAGGGGCACGCTTCAGGAACGTGCCGGCCAACGCCATAACGGTGAGGGCAAGGCCGATTACAATGAACCACGACGTTTCGCCCATTTTCCTGCCTGTCCGTGCACGATGGCTCGACCACTGCCAGCAGTGTAAGCAGCCTCGTGGCCCCCAAAAGACCGCAAACCTCGGACCGCTCCAAGCCCCGTCAGGAAACGCGACGAAGAGCCGCATTGGCAAACTGCTCGTGACGCTTTGCTAAGGATGCTTCAATGCATCCCGCGACCGCCGCTTCGTGCGGCACAACGGACGACCGCCGCGTTCCGGCCGTGGGATCCGTGAAGCGAGGCATGACAGGCATGGGCAGGATGCTCCATGTCTGCAACGCTTCACGAACGATTCGCGCGCATCTCGCGAGAGAGTTTTTCAAAGACTGCGATGCGAAGTGGTTGATTGCGTGCCACTTCCGGCGAACCGGGTGGTCGGCGAAATACTCCTGTTCGAATCGCGTTCGCGGCCCTTCTGCTACACTCCTCGAACCTCGCGCTCACGCTGGCTGTTATTCATCCGAGGGAGTCGACAGCACGGAGTGCGTTCTCAAACGCGGGCATCACCTTGGAAAAATCAATGTCTGTGCTGGAGAATTTCCCGATGATGACTGGGAATCTCCTGCGTCCCCATTTCAACAGTTCTTTTTGACGCGTGCGAGGGATGTAATTGGCCGCAGGGATATCGGTGATGAAGCGTTCTATGGCGGTGCGGGTCGGAAGTGCGAGTCGCTTTAGTTCTTCTGGCGAAAGCGTGGCGCCATGCACAAACTCCATCGCGGCGGACGCATTTCGCGATTCGAGCGCGGCAGCGAGCGATTCTACGAAAGCAGGGTTCGTGCGGAGGCGAGCAGTGGCGGCTTTGCACACGACGCGGCTTCGAACGGGCCGGGTGAGCTCCAAGAGTTCAGCGAAATCGCTTTGCGGATTGAGCGTGGCGATTTTGGCGAGGTGCTCCGGTGTCGTGTTTCGGGCGTTAAGGATTCGATGGGTGATCTCTGTCAATCCGCGAAAACCCCTGTTGATGAGTCGGCGTCCAAAGAACATCGCGCATACGACGAGGCACAAGGCGGCGAAAAGGGTCCAAGGCCTACGCAGCCATTGAATGGGATCCCCGGGTGCATTTTTTTGGTTGAGGCTCAAGACCGCCAGCAGCGCGGTGGTGAGGGGAACGAGATAAATCACCGCAGTGTAGATGGCACGTGGCGTGAATCCGGGCCGGATATACAGGGCGATGAACACGAAATTGACTGTCGCCAACGCGACGCTCGCGGCGACGGTGAGCGCGTAGAGCACGGGGCGGCTGAGGCTCAACGAGTCGAATCCACCGCCAGCGGTCATGCAGAGTAGGGCGCCCATCAGGAGCAGCCACACCGGAATCAAAGTGATCAGGACTGGCCTCGTCCAGCGATTGTCACTCAAGTACTGGCTCGCGTAGTCCCGGAGCAGACGTCGCAGTCGGAGCAGAAATAGGAACGCGGCGAGAGCAACGCATACGTTGCCGATTGTTTGGGCAATTGAATCGTAGTCCATATGAGCAGAGAGCTCCCGAGTATCGATCTCAATCGTTCATGCCGCGGTGTTGTTGGGCCGCTCAGCCTGCCAGCCCATGCGGGACACGTACAAACAAGGGTACTGGCCGAACGTGAAATTGCAGTCGGGTTATGCCCCCGGAGAGGACGAAGAAGGACGAGGCAGCGTGATTGCTTACATCCTCTATACCCCGCTGGCCGTCGCTCTGGCGGTGCTGTTCTTCTACTCCGCACGCGGCGCGCTGCTGGGGTACGGGAACGGACGGCTCGTCCCGTTCACCTTGGCGGTCGCGGCGGCATTGTTTGGAAGCCTGTATCTGATGTTTGCAGCCGACCTGCCGTGGGCCGCCGTCGGCGTGGCGGCCGTCTTCGCCGTGCCGGTGCTGACGCCGGTCACCCTGATGCTGGTCGCCGTGGTCATCTCTTGGCTGACGGGGAAGCCGATGCGGTGGAATTGAGGGCGGCAAACGATAAGATCGGGCCTCGGCGTTTCCAGCCAACGACCAGAGGCCGGATGCCGATCCAGTGCACTTCCACGCGATGCCGATCGATTTTGGCTCGGCACCACGACCACAAAGGCCGATGATCGCCTTGAACGGCCATCGATGAACCATTCCCCCGGGCTATTTACGATTCATCGGTCCGCAGCGACCGAAGCTTGGATGTGCAGGGGGCTTCCGCTATCGAGACTTGGCCCCCTCCCACTTCAGAACTTGGTTGTCCATTCCGACCGTGATCACGTTCGTTCCGTCGGGAGTGAAGAGCGCTCTGTAGACGCCGCGCATGTGGCCGCGGAGCGTCACGGTTTCGCTTCCTGTTGCCGAGTCGAAGACCTTGGCCGTGCGATCCATGCTTGCCGTCGCGATCCGATCGCCCTTGTTTGAGAAGCTGATCGATTGAATGGTGGCCGTGTGAGCGTCGCATGACCAGAGTTCCTTTCGCGCCCGAACGTCCCAGACGTGCAGCCGGTGGCGGCTGTCCGCCCCGGCGAGTTGCGAACCGTCCGGTGAAAAAACGAGACTCGTGTAGATCTCGCGATCCGCAAAGCGGAACTCCGACGATTCGCCGGTTCGGAGGTCAATCAATCGCATCAGGCCTGCATCGGTGGCCGCCGCGAGGAGCGGATCCTCGCCTGTCGAACAGGTGTGGCTCGTCACGTTGGCGGGAGTGGCGATCGCACGCGGCTCGGTCGGTTCCTTGAGATCGTGAATGTGGAGGAGGCGTGGATGGAAAGCGACGGCCAGCCATCGTCCGTTACCGGAAGCGGACACACTGTATCCCTCCGTCACCTTCATCACATTTGCGGAAACGGGCTTGCCGGAGATCGTTCGGAACGCGACTTTGTGATCTCCGGACACCGCGGCAATCGTATCTCCGTCCGGGAGCAATAGTGCCTGCTGGAGGTACTTTCCTCCCGAAATCTCGATCGGCTTCGCAGGCGCCGGGGATTTGGCATCGGTGCTGATCACATTCGCGTCCCCGAACAGCGAGACGAGGCAGAGCCGCTGGCCATCCGGATGGAGTTGTGCGGCCACATGCTCGTAGCCTCCCCAGCCCAGAAACGTGTTTTCAAGCTTCCTGCGGACATCCCAGACTCGTGCCACACCGTCGTCGGCCACCGAGACGAAATGGCGAGTCGCGGACTTGTACGCGACTGCGTGCACCATCCCGTCGTGTCCTCGGTAGTTCCGGAACAGCGTTCCCTTCTCCGCATCCCAGATGCGCACGCTGCTGTCGATTCCACCGCTGGCCAGACACGTGCCGTCCGCGCTGACCGCAAGGGAATTGATCCAGTCTGAGTGGCCATGCAGTTCGCGGAGCAGCGAGCCGCTTGCGGGGTCGAACAGGGCGATGGGGCCTTCGCTCGTCCCGGCGGCGACCCACTGTTTGAGCGGATGGACCGCAACGGACAGGATGCCGAGGTGAGCTTGCAGTCGGATTTCTCGAAGCACCCGGCCGGTGCCGGCCTCGTAGAGGTTGAGCTTGCTGTCGAAGCCGCCGCTCGCGAGGAGCGAGCCGTCACGCGAGATCGCAATGCAATTGATCGCGGCCTCGTGCTTCTGAATCGTCCTCTTCGGTTTTTCATTCTCCACGTCCCAATAGATGATCTCGCCCGGCTTCATTCCGCCAGAGTGCCGTCCGCCACACGAAATGAGCGTGCCATCTGGCGCATACAGCACGGCGAAGGCTTCGTCGGCATGACCGCGAAGCAGGTGAAGCGGCTTTCCCGTCTTCGAGTCCCAGACGCGAATCGTGCCATCGCGGCTTGCACTGGCGATCTCGGCGTTGCAGGGGTTCCAAGCCAAGGATGTGACGAGCGACATGTGCCCGCGGAATTCGAGCGGAAGGATCCCGAGATCGGGATCGTACAGGCCGAACTCTTTGTCGCGGCCGAAGGCGAAGCGACGACCGTCCGGGCTGAATGAGAGCGCGTAGGGTTGCTTGGTCTTCAGCGGAATCGTACCGACATCCGCTTGGCAAAGTTGATTGAGATAGTGCCACTCGAAGCCGCGGAGGTCCGAGTCGCCGGGGCGGGCGTCCGCGAACTTGTTGAGGAATCGCCGGGCCCGCGCGATGTCTCCCGCCTGCCAGGACATCAGCGCGATGTTCGCTTCCAGCGCATATCGCTCGCGCACTCCGCGAAGTTCGCGTTCGAGGGCCTGCCTCGCAAGATTGTCCGCCTTCGCCTTCTGCTCATTGGCTTGCAGAGCACTCTCCTCGGCTTTCGATTTCTGGTCGATTGCCTCACGGGCGTTCGCGTCCGCTTGGACGGCGTTCGCGTCCGCTTGGAATGCGTACGCACTGGAAACCGCGGCACCGCTGGCAAAGATCATCAACAGGGCCGCGATCAATCCCGCGACAATCGGGTTCCGGACACACCAGCGCCAAGCCTGTTCGGCCCGGCTCACCCGGCGGGCCTGAATCGGCCGCCCTTCTCGAAAACGCTGCAGATCCTCGGCAAGCTCCAATGCCGAAGTGTAACGGCGGGCCGGGGACTTCTCCAAACACTTGAGACAGATTGTCTCCAAGTTTCGCGGGATGCTCGGAATCAGTCGCCGCGGTGGAGTCGGAGTCTCAAAGAGCACGTCCGACATCGTCTGGATCGGACAGGCGTCCTGAAACGGGGGGCGGCCCGTCAGTGTTTCGTAAAGGATGACGCCGATGGCCCAGATGTCCGTGGCCGGGCCGACGCTGCCGCGGTCGCCGCGAACCTGCTCCGGTGCCATGTAGGAAGGAGTGCCGGCCACTGTCCCGGTCACCGTCAGCTTCTCCGCTTGATTGAGCCGCTTCGCCAAGCCGAAGTCCGTGATCTTGGCAAGCGGGGCGGATCTTGCGTTCCCGGAACCGCGGAGAGCGGAATCGGAAGCGGTGGACGCACTCTGCAGCAGGATGTTGGCCGGCTTCAAGTCCCGGTGGATGATGTGTACGGAATGGGCGACGGACATTGCCCGAGCGATGGACTCGCAGATCTCGGAAGCGAAGGCGGCGGACTGCGGTTGATTCTGGATCTTCTGGAGCAGCGTGCCCCCCTCGACGAGTTCGAGCGACAGAAACGGCCGCCCCTCATGCTCGCCGATCTCGTAGACCTGCACGATGTTCGGATGTTGGAGCGATCCGATCGCCTCGGCCTCTTGGAAGAATCGGGCAATGTCTTCTGAAGCGGCCTGATCACCTGCAAGGATCAGCTTCAGCGCGACAAGCCGGTTAACACCCAGTTGGCGGGCCTTGTACACGATCCCCATGCCCCCGCGACCCAGCACTTCGAGCAACTCATAGCCGTGGATCCGGGGAAAAGCGGGCTTGAACGCTCCGCCTCGCGCCACCTCCTCGAATCGCCCCGTGATGACGGGCGGCGGAGTAGAAATCGTCTCCTCTTGCGCCTGCCCTTCTCGAAGTCGCCGCGTCTGTTGAAAGTTCGAGTTCACGGTGGCCATGCGGGCGTTTCCCTGCGAGCAAAACTCACGGCAGTTTGCCACAGCTTAGATCGGATTTGTGTGCGAGAGTGAGCTGGCGTCACATTGCACGGTACCTTGTCATCAACTCAATTGAATTTCAGGCTGCATCTGAAGATCGTTCCGTTGCCGTCGAAATGCACCATCAGAAGGTGCCGCGGGCTAGCATCCAGAGACATCTGCCGACCTGCGACCTCGGCAGTGATTGGCGTTACCCCAGCGACGATGCTCCGGCTCACCGAGTTGATGACCACTCTCTGCGAAGACCGGGGCGGAATTGCTCTTCGACTTGATCGCTACTGCCTACGAACGTTCCAGCATCGTGCTCACCACCAACCTCGGCTTCGAACAGTGGACCGAGATCCTCGGGCCCGAACTGCTCAGCGGGGCCGCAATCGACCGACTCACGCACCGCTGCGTTATCGTCGAGACCACCGGGGAGAGTTACCGCCTGCACGACACGAAACGACGACCCGGGGCCGAACCGAAATTCTGATGGAAACCCCGACTTTCTGTCACAGAGGACACCCCCGCCCGGTAAACTCCATCCCAACCGCGCGACACTTTCGCCCGCCGCGGGTGCTGCACTTATGATCCGCCGCCAGCAGAAACCTGAAGGACTACGCTTGTCGGACAGTTTGATCTTGAGCCCGTGTAATGATCGCGGTTAACAAAGCCGGATCACTCAGGGCGACTGGACCACCACACCTCGCGACTTCCACAGGAAACAGCGTCGCAAGCTCTTCGATCGTTGAACGTTGCACACGCTTGAAGCGGCGATGCCAGTACCAGATCGGGCAAACACACCCGGCCACAAATCCCAGCAGCCCCATGATTACCATCCAGTTGTCATGTTTCTGTCGCAGCAACGAGTTGACGGCAAGTCTGCCATTGATGACCTCGGATTCCGGTATGGTCGCTTGGCGGTAGGCGTAGTCCGCCCAATCCAAGTATTGTCCAATCAGCCCGAAAATCAGTGGAAAGATGAGAACACAAAACGCCGAGGCGACCCATCCCCGAGGAGTCGGGTTTATTCCACGCTTGGTATGGCGAAGCAGATCAACCAATCGAGTCACCCATGCAAGCCTTCGATCTTCTGGCTCGGAATCTTCTTTGGCCGCGAATGGTTCCGTGCCAACCACTGCCTCTTGTGCATCGACCGCGTTCTCTTCGAACTGCTGTAGAGTCTGCTTAATCGCTGTGGCAGATTGCGTTCGATTCGCAGGATTCTTCACAAGCAGGGCACTGATGATTTCTGCTAACCGAGGGGTGACCTCTGGATTCACGGCGTCCGCCGCTGGAGGAGTGATGGTGGCTAAAGCGTGAAGGACTGCCAATGCATTGGGTCCATCGAAGGGTTTTCTGCCGGTGACAAGTTGGTAAAGCACACAACCGAGACTGAACAAATCTGCACGATGATCGGCTGCCAGTCCCGCGGCTTGCTCGGGCGACATATAGGCGGGTGAACCGACGATCATCCCAGTGTGAGTGATCGCTGTATCTCCGTCCGATCGCGCAAGCCCGAAGTCCAAGAGTTTCACACGCCCCGTACCATTCTCGAGCCAGAGATTTGCGGGTTTGATGTCTCGGTGCACGAAGCCCGCTCTGTGAACGGCTTCTAATCCGGTCGCTGTCTCCTTGGCAATACGGACGGCCTCAGAGACCGGAATGTGACCCGCGGCCAGCCGATCGGCGACGGATTGCCCCGTGAGCAGTTCCATGGCGATGAAAGGAGCCCCGCTTGCTTCTCCGACTTGGTAAATGCGAACCACATTGTCATGGACCACCGCCGCCGCAGATCGGGCTTCCCGCAAGAGCCTGTCTCGGGCGATGGGGTCGTCACTAGCTGTTCGGATAACCTTGAGTGCGATCGGCCGACCCAAGGCGTCGTCGAAGGCACGATACACCGCGCCCATTCCGCCAACCCCGATGAGCGATTCGATCCGATAGCCCCCCACCAACATTCCCGGTGGGAATCCGGTTTGCGGTGCCACGTAACTGCCGGTCTTATCGCGCTCTGATTCAACCATGACGACGCCAAAGCATGGACTGGGGACATCCTACCGGCTGCCAAGCGAGAGGTGGAAGAGTCACGTGGGACGCGTCGATGAGCCACCTCTCATGCCTTCTCCCATCTGGAAAAACACACTCTGTCGGCAGGCAACAGATCGAGTTGCACTGGATGGCCCGCAACGTGGAATGCCTGAGGTCGCGACACCAGGATCAAGCATCGGTAACCTTGCCCCTCGCGCTCGAACGGAGTCATCCGATCAATTCGGTTCGAACGATGCCCGGGCCGCCGATGCGCCACGGGCGGGCGAAACGATCATGAATCTCGGACTCCGGGTTGATGCCGAGCAGGTGAAACAGTGTTGCGATCACATCTTTCGGCGAGAACGGCGCCTCCACCACTTCTCCGCCCAAGCGGTCCGTGCGGCCGACGACACGTCCCCTCGCGAAGCCGCCGCCGGCGAATAGGCTCGAATAGGCCCGAGCCCAGTGGTCGCGTCCGCCGCCGTCCACGTTCTGGATCCTCGGTGTGCGGCCGTGCTCGCTGACCACTGCAATCGCAGTATCCTCGAGCATCCCCCGCGCCTCAAGGTCTTCAATCAGAGTTGCGAAAGCCGCGTCGAATCCCGGGCCGAGTTCCTCGGTCATGCGCGATTTCATGTGGACGTGCGTGTCCCACCCGGTATTCACTAGGCCGTACTCGTCCCAACACACCGTGACGAACTTTCCGCCGGCTTCAAGCAATCTTCGGGCCGCGAGGCAGGATTGGCCGAACAGCGTCATGCCGTAGCGTTCGCGGAGGCGGGCCGGCTCACGCTGAATATCCAAGGCATTGCGGAGTCGGCCGCTTGCAAGCACTGTGCGAGCCAGTAAGTGTTGCTTGTTGAACGCCTCCTCGCCCGGTTGTTTGCTGCGGCGGCGTTCTGTGGAGTCGAGTTGTTCAAGTAACGAAGCGCGTCTGTTCAGTCGGTCCAGCACAATGGTCGGGTCGTCGGCCGCGGCATCGAAGCGGTCTGTCGGAAGAATCCCCAGGAACGGGTCGGCCACCATCTTGGTGGGAACATCGGGTGCTCCCGCGTCGCGAAGCACTTCACGGGTTCCCTTCGCGCGAAAGTCGGACCATACGGTGTCGTAGGCTCCTCCGAGGAAGCCACCGTAGGGCCCGGGCTTCAAGCGACGGTGCGAACCCAATGGGAACGGCAGGCCGAAATTGCGTGGGATCGCCGGCGGTCGTGCGTCACGCTGTTCTTCGTAGTGGTCCACAACGGACCCGATGTATGGCCAATGACGTGGGTCTCGCGCAGTGTCGCCTTCGGCATCGAGATCGGTGGTCGGCCGCGCGGTCAGGGCGAATGCGGTCCCATGGATGGGATGGTTGTGAGTGAGGGATCGAACGAAAGTGACTTTGTTCGCGAGTTTCGCGATACGGGGAAACAAGCCGCCGATGCGGATACCCGAGATTGAAGTTGGAACAGAGCCAAACTCGCCGCGGATCTCCGGCGGAGCGTCCGGTTTTGGATCCCAAGTTTCGAGCTGACTCGGCGAGCCCCAAAGAAAAAGAAGGATGCAACGTTTCGCTTTGCCGAAGCCCGCTTCGATGGGAGTCTCGTGCGCGGAGGCGATCGTAACCGGAGTGAACGCCGCGAGACGGAGCAGTTCACGGCGTGACACGCCGTGCAACGGGGACGAGATAGCAGACAGCATTCATTGAAGGATGCCGCGTCGTGGAATGCTGGTCAAGCGCGTTCTGCAATTGTGGCGGCCCCCCCGGCCAAATCGTTTTGTGGAACATTCCACAAAACTCAAAGCGATGTGTGGAATTTCCACAATTCCACGCATACCGTGCAAAGATTCAGGCTTGCTGCTTGAAAGTCCATTCGTTAGAAATCTTCGAGGAAACAGCGTCATTCGGTCTGTTTCCGAGGGTTTCAAAGAGTCCTTCGCAACGAAGAGGTCGGGAGTTCGACTCTCCTCCGCTCCACTCTTGGAAGTCCTTTGGCCGAAGCAGTTTCTGCTTACTCCGCGTGTCGCGGGTGCGGTCTCCGAATGGCGGGTTTTGTGGAATCCTTCCACAAAACCCATCGGAGTGCATCCGATGCCACGTCCTCGCAAGATCACCCCGTCCTATCTCGAACACAAGCAGTCTGGCCGCGGCCGGCTGGTTTGGACTGACTCAGCCGGCCTACGCCATGAGGAACTCCTCCCGGGCCTTTTCGGCTCGCAAGAATCGCTCGCAGCCAAAACCCGTCGGGAACTTGAACTTGCCATCTCACCGCACCAAGCCGTCTCGAACACTTGTTCGATCAACGAGCGGATGCTCGCCTACGTCGAGCATGCCGCAAAGCTGTCATTGGGCGCTTGAAAACGGTTCTTCCGCAGAGTTGGTGATCGCTTCCCATTGGCCCGTCATGGCGCAGCAGGATGTCGCCGCAGCGATTCCCCGGCCTCGATCACGCCGCGCGGAACACGAGCCCTCAGCAGATCAAAGCTCGCGCGGCCGAAGGCATCTGCCTCTTCAGAAACTTCAACCGGTTCACATGCCCTTCGACCGGGCCGTTGCTCCACTTCAAGGCCATTCCCGCCTGCACCGCGGCCTCGTCCTCACGCAGGGTCTTCGCGAAGCCGCGAAGTTCGACACACGCCGCGGACTCCGCCTTCAGCAACCAGTCCTTCAACGTCATCGTTGCTGCGCCACGCACCAGCGCCGCGAATTGGATGACAAGGTCCAAAGCCTCTCATAGTTCCTCCAAGCTCTTCAGCGACTCGACTTGCGTTTGCTCCTCCTCGTCCCGCTCGTCTGGGCGGCGAATGATTGCGAACGCCAATTGCTTCGAGGTCGGCGTGCGGTGCCCCGGACCGGTCGGCTTCGATGCGTCCTTGCCAGCGGCGAGAAGCTGACGACGCACGTATCGCGTGGATGTAACGCGTGACCGTCTCGCGGTCCAAGTCGAGCAGCGTCGCAATCCGTCGGATCGACTCGCCGGCCCGATGAAGTTCCTTGACCCTCGCGTAAAGCTCGATCCGCTGTTGACGCTTGGCGTCGCGCACTTCTTCCCGCACCGTCGGCTCCGGGGACGGAGGTGGTGCCGCGGATTGCTCGGAAAACGTCGGGAAATCCAAGGGTTCGGTGGACGCCACGGGACGCGTCAAGCACTTCTGAACCAGCTTGCGTCGCCGATCAAAAGCAGGCGTTCGGCGGCTTCACGGAGATTCTTCAGCAGGTGCCAGCGGTCGGCGACCTGGGTCGCTTGCGGCGCTCCGCCGGTGGCTGCGTTGGCGTACGCGGTCGCGCGGTCCCGCGTGATCACCTCGATGCCGGGATGCTGCTTCAGCCACGCTTCGACATCGGCGGCCTCCCGGGTCTTCAGCAGGTCGATCACGCAGCCACGTTCGAGGTCGATCAGGATGGTGCCGTAGTTCTGCCCCTTACGAAACGCGAAGTCGTCGATGCCGAGGCACCTCACGGGCTCGGCGGGGGACTCCGGCAGCGCGAGTACTCGGCGGATGAGCGTGTCGCCGCTCACGGGCGCGGCCAGTTCGGTGGCGAGTCGCGAACCGGCTTCGCCGCCCGCGACCGAGCCGATCTCGCGTTGAAGGGTTTGGAGCCGATCCGTGGCCCGAGCGTGCGAGCCGAGCCACTTCGGGAACCGTTCGCAGAAGATGCGGCGCTCACACCCGGCGTTGGTGCAGCGGAATCGGCGCACGACCAACCGAAGGACGCAGGTGCGCCCGCCGAAGGGGAGATCGGCGATGGTGCGTCGATACCGGCTGTGGGTCCGCGGTGAACGCGAAGCGCAAACCGGACAGGCCGCCTCGGTCGCGGTGGATGCAGCCGCAACCACCAATGTGCTTCCGGCGAAGGCCAAGTCCGTGATCGCGAAACCAGCGGGGACGGGGAGGAGAGAATCGGTCGGGAACATGTCGGCGTCCTGCCGCACGGGCGAAGTTGCCCGCGGAGTCTAACGCCAGCTCATCATCAAATCTGCGGAAGAACCGGTTTGGGCGCCCGCTGACACGGAACGCGAGCATTCAAGTTTCCACGGCATCACCGCCGTGGCCGAATTGAAGCCACGACACTCCGGAAGTCTGGGCGAGCGCAGCCGAAGTTTCCACGGCATCACCGCCGTGGCCGAATTGAAGCAGCTGCCTCGCTGCGGGCGGCGATTCGCGGGCCCCCGACACGGAATGTAATAATGCACGGCTAAGAAAAGCGCCCGCCGTGGGCGGTGGCGGGCGAGATGCTTCAGGCGTAGCGACGGGCGCGGAAGCGGGGCCCGCGGAAGCGCATCCGGCGCGGGCCGCCGAAGCGGATGGCCCCGCCGATCAGGTTCAAGATGATGAGGATCACCGCGGACACCCCGAAGACGAGCCACGAGCCGGCCGTGAGGCCAATGAAGCTGGCGAGGACGATCGCGATCGTCATGTAGGCTCTGTTTGAAAACTTGAATGTAGTCGCTATGGGGCACGGCCACGGAGGCTGTGCGATGCGAAAGCGACATGAAGTCAGCGACGAAGAATGGGCGGTCCTCGATTCGGTGATCCCGAAGCCGACGGCGAAAACGGGGCGTCCGGCTCGCGACCGCCGGGAGATGCTCAACGGTCTGCTGTGGATCCTCAGCACGGGTGCCCAATGGCGGGATTTGCCCGAACGTTCGGGCCGTGGCAGACAGGTCTACGGCACGTTCCGCAACTGGCGGAAGGCCGGGCTCTACGACGCGATCCTGGATGTGCTGCACGTGCGGTTGGACCAGGCGGGCCAGATCGACTGGGACTTGTGGTGCCTCGACGGCACGTCGGTGCGGGGTTCGCGATCGGCGGCGGGCGCGTCAAAAGTCTCAAGACGCACCCCGACGAACCCGCGGACCACGCCTTGGGCCGTTCCCGCGGGGGATTCGGCAGCAAGTTCCACATCCTCGTCGACGGCAACGGCACGCCACTCGAAGTCGAGGTGACCGCGGGCCAAACGCATGACTCGCAGCCGCTCGAACCGATTCTGAAGAGGGTCAAGGTTCATCAGAAGCAGGGACGTCCGAAGAGCCGCCCGAAGCGGTTGGCGGGGGACAAGGCGTACAGCGGCCAACCGATCCGGACGTTCCTCAAGGATCGCGGCATCGAGGCGGTGATCCCGCACAAGGAGAACGAAAAGGCTCGTCACGATCCCGAGGTGGAGTTCGACAAGGCGACTTACAAGCGTCGCAGCATCGTGGAGCAAACCATCGGATGGCTGAAGGAGTGCCGTCGAATTGGGACTGTTCTGCCTCTGCTGAACTTGGAAATTGACGAGCGCGGCTGAGGTGACGACACTCCACTCTGGAGGTCCGTCATGAGCACGCCCGAACGAAGGCATTTCCCGCCCGCCGCCAAGGTCGCGATCCTGCGAAAACACCTGCTCGAAGGCCAACCCGTCTCCGAGGTCTGCTCCGAGGCCGGCATCGCCGTCTCGCAGTTCTACCAGTGGCAGAAGATTTTCTTCGAGCAAGGCGTCGCCGCCTTCGAGACCACCCGCGCCAAGTCCGCCGCCGACGACGCCAAGGACAAGAAAATCACCGCCCTCGAAGAGAAGCTCCAACGCAAACACGAGGTGCTCTCCGAACTCCTGGAGGAACACGTCCAGTTAAAAAAAGAACTTGGGGAACCCTGACCGGCCAGTGGGTTGCCCCGGATGTCCGCGACGCCATCGTCGACTTCGTTCGCACCTGGAGCGTCAAGGCCGGCCTCACCGCCGGCCGGTTGCTCCGCTGGATCGGGTTGGCCCCGTCCACCTACCACACCTGGAAAGAGCGATACGGCAAGGCCAACGAACACAACGGCGCCGTGCCCCGCGACCACTGGCTCACCGCCGCCGAACGAAAAGCCATCATCGACTTCCACCACCAATACCCGCTCGAAGGCTACCGGCGGCTCACCTACATGATGATCGACCGCAACATCGTCGCCTGCTCGCCCGCCACCGTCTACCGCGTCCTCTCCCAAGCCGGTCTTCTCCAACGCTGGAAGCCCAAAACCAGCTTGAAAGGAACCGGTTTCGTGCAACCCCTCCGGCCCCACGAGCACTGGCACGTCGACGTCTCCCACCTCAACATCGCCGGCACCTTCCACTACCTCTGTTCCGTCCTCGACGGAGCCAGCCGCGCCATCGTCCACTGGGACATCCGCGAACGCATGACCGAGGCCGACATCGAACAGATCATCCAGAAGGGCAAGGGAGTGTCACCCCGGTGTCACGCCCCGGATCATCACCGACAACGGACCCCAGTTCCTCGCCAAGGACTTCAAGGAGTTCATCCGCATCAGCGGCATGACCCACGTCAAAACCTCGCCCTACTATCCCCAAAGCAACGGCAAACTCGAACGATTCCACCGCACCTTGAAGCACGACGCCGTCCGCGTGAAGACCCCCTGACACCCGAAGACGCCCGTCGCGTCGTCGGGGACTTCATCCTCCACTACAACGCCGTCCGCTTGCACAGCGCCATCGGCTACGTCACGCCCCACGACGTTCTCGCCGGACGTCGCGACGCCATCCACGCCGAACGCGACCGCTTGAGGAGGCTCGCGAACGTCGCCGAATCGCTCGCCACGCCGCCCCGAATTGAAAACCGGTGCTACTGTGAAAATGAGTCGATCCCAACACACCCGTTGTCGCCAACGACTGCTCCCGACAATTCCAATTCAGGCTGAACCAGTACAGGACGCGATTCGAGAAGCTGGCCATCAACTTCCTTGCCATGGTGAAACTCGCCATGATCAAGCGAGCACTGCGTTTACTGTTCTAAAACAGAGCCTAGTACTGGTTGAAGCGTTGTCGCGCGTTCATGGGAACTCCTGGTTGAAGGGGAAACGGACACTGACGATCGGCAAACACCGCCGATTTTGGCGACCCGGACTATCCGGATCGATTCGGTTGAAGACGTGCCCGGCGCGAGTTCGCCTGAGACGTTCTCGTCCTGTCCGGCGATCGGCGTCTGTAGCAGCGCCCTACTCACGCGGCAGGCGTGACGGTCACGCCTCTACAACTCGGCACTGGCGTTTGCGTTCCCCCTCGCCGACTTGTTCTTCTCCCGTGTGGAACGATTCCCAATTATCGCGAAACTCGCTTCGCATCTGGCTGACTCTCGCCTGGCTCAGCCCGAAGCACTCGGCAACATGGCCCGTACCCTCCTCCACCATCAACGCGTCGAGAATGCGTCCGTTCCGCGATCCAAACCGGCATCGCCATCGCGGGAAGTCGATCCGGAACGCGGCTTGGTCGGGAACTTCGCTCTGTGTGTTTTCCGCAAGCGCCTCGGCCAGCGCGTCGCCTTCCCGGGGCTGATCGTCGAGTCCGCCGACCGTGAAGCCGTGCCGGATCCGCGCGACCGGCGACATCACGTCCTTCGAACGCTCCGACCCGGCGAGACGGCGCCCGGACCGCACCGCCTGCGAACACCGCAGGGCGAGCGTGGTGAAGAAAGCCGTCGGATCCTTGCCTCGCCGGACGAGCGAGAGAAAGTGCTTCCAGGCGAGTGCGACGGTTTCGGCGATCAGGTCGGCCCGCACATCCGGGCACGGGATGTGGCGGAGGGCGTAGCGGGCATGCTTCTGGAGGCGGGGCAGGTGCAACAGGAACTGCTCGGCGAGCGCGGCGGAAGATGGGCGATCGGCTTGAAGGAGTGCGGCCATAGGTGGTCCTCATTCACGACCCGCCTCGGCCGCGAGGTAGGGCCCTCACGGGTGGTGGGTCGCCCGCGGCCGGTGGGGCGACGGGCGGAGTGACGTCCTGAGGCGCATGGCTCCTTCCCACGAATAGTGACGGAAGTGAGCCGTGGATTTAGTGGCGAGGCTTGGCGAGAAACTCGGGATCGTTGGCGAACTTGTCTGCCGAAGAGTTGCAGGTGCGCGACTTATGCCGCGGCGGCGTCTTCGTCAGCGAGCGGGGCGAGCAGATCGTCGAGCGACAAGACGAGGTCGGGATCTTCGACCAGACGGCCGATTTGATCGAGCAATTCAACCCGTACCCGCCCGCCGCCTCGCTTCTGCCGGTTGCGGTCCCGGGCGTGGTTGACGAGGATGCGGCGTATCGGCTCGGCGGCAGCGAGGAAGTGACCCCGGCTGTCGAACTGCTGGTCCTCGAGCAGACGCAAGTACGCCTCGTGAAGGAGCGTGTTAGCGTCGAACGTGTAACCGGGGGCTTTGGCCGCCATGCGCGCGGCCGCGAGCCCTTTGTCCGCCGCTCGCTGGCAGGACCAGACGCCCATCCTCACCGTCCGCGGCCGGCACCGGCAGAAGGTGTCCGTCATGGCCGCGTTGTCGCTGTCGCCGCGACGCGGTCGGCTCGGCCTGCTCTTCCGCACACGCCAGGACGGTTACTTCCAGACCGAACACGTCGTCGCCTTCCTCCGCGACCTACACTACCACTTCCGCGGCCGTATCATCGTCGTTTGGGACGGCTGGAAGGTCCATCAGGCCGCCGCGAAACTCGTCCAGTCGAAACGACTGGAGGCGGTGACGTTGCCCGGCTACGCACCCGAGTTGAATCCTGTCGAGCACGTCTGGAACCGCCTGAAGTGGGGCGACCTGGCCAATGCGGCCCCGGTCGACTCCGACGAACTCCATCGCCAACTCCAACCCTTGCTCCAGCAGACCGCCGTCTCGATCCCACGACTCGCCAGCTTCTGGAAGGGCGCGAGGCTGCCCATTCATAAAGCGAAGTTGCAGACATGACGGTCAATAATTCCCTGATCGTCGTCGATCACCGCGACCCGCTCGGCGACCCAGCCCAGAGCGACCGCCCGTCGCTGGAGTTGGTACTGCAGGTCGGTGGATTCGCGGTTGCTCGCAACCTGCTGGGGCGTCGATTGGCGAATGTAGACGACGGCGAGACGCTCACGCTGACGCGGACGGATCTTGTGTCCGAACGGAGCAGCGGGATCAATGGAGTTCATGCGATCCCTCCGCCGGAGCGTCGGGGTTCGCCAGTCGATCCGCCAGCATGCGGCCGAGACGTTGCAGCAGTTCCTCCTGCTGGCGGCTCGGCAGATCCTGCCACCGGGGTTCGGTCCGTGGAGACGGGTTCAGGCGCGGGGGGGGGTGTGAAAGCGGGACGATTCGACATGATTCGGATCCTCCGAAACGAGCGCGATGCTCCTGACACCAGCGGGCCAGTTCGAGCAACGCCCACGGGCATGCGCTCACCGAAGCAGGTGATACCACCTCGACAACGCGTGCGTCGAGTGGAGGTCTCTGTCGGCTCTGTCTTCAGCGTCCGCATGAAGCGCTCGCAGGCTCCGTTCTGCATCGGCTTGCCCTTCGCCGACGTGCTGATCGCGATGCCGTGCTGCTCCAACTTCTCCACGTAGCCCTTCGCCATGTACTGCACGCCGTGATCGCTGTGATGAACTTGCGGAGCATCGTGCTTCGCCAACGCGCGGTCCAGAGCCCGATGCGTCAAGGCCGACGACAGGTCGCGATCCAGCCACCAGCCCCGAATCCCCCGGCTGTGCAGGTCGATGATCACCGCCAAGTACACGAACTCGCGGCCCAAATCGATGTACGTGATGTCCGCGGCCCAGACGTCGTTGAGCGTCGCGATCGCCCGGCTTTTCACGAGGTTCGGCCAGTCGCCGTGGTTCGGGCAGTACTCCGAGGTCGCCACGAACCGACGCACCTGGATCACCAGGTTCTCCTCGCGCATCAGCCGCCGCACCCGCTTGGCATTCACGTCGAACCCGCGGCGACGCAGTTCGCCGCGGATCATCCGATAACCGTAGCTCGGGAACTCCGCCGCGATCTTCACCACCGTCGCCCGCACGCCGTCGTCCAGCTCCGGAGCTGAGGTGTAGTAGAAACTGCTCCGTTCCATCTGAAGCAGGTCGCACAACAGTGGCGCGCCGAACTTGGCCTGATGCTTCCGAACCAGACGCCGCTTGGCGTCGAGCGTCAGGGAAGCATCGCCGAGAGCTTTTTTGCGGCGTCCAACTCCACGGCCTGACGGCCCACCAGTCGCTCCAGGTCGTCGAGACGCTGCTGCATCGCGTCGTCCGGCGTGGTGGACGAGAAGATGCAATGCGCCTGCTTGAGCAGCAGCTGCTTCCACCGGCTCACGACCGTGTCCGACAGCCGGTGCTGGCGGCACAAGTCGGCCATCGTGCGGTCGCCACGCAATGCCGCGAGGCGACCTTCGCCTTGAACTCCGGACTGAACTTCCGCGGCTTCGCCATGGGGCAGCCTCCTCGATATCCGGTTATCCCCAATCACCACCGCGCCCAGTTTTCAGGGCGCAGTACACTGCACCGGATGCACCCCGTGCAGCGACGACGGGTTGGCAGATCGGGAGCGGTCCGACCGAAGCGTGTTGCAAAAACACTGACCCGACGACTGAAGGGCGCGGGTATGCGGTGGGACGCCGACAACGCCGAGGCAATCATGGCGTTGGAGTCGTTGTGGGACAGTGGACTCTGGAAAACCTACTGGGAACGGATGCTTCCCACTCCTACCTCAACCGCCCGGTAGATTTGCCGGACCCTTTTCCAGTCTTTCACTCATTTTCTCCTTGCGTCCGGACGGACGTGCGGGTATCTCCCCGGCCGATCGGGGGTCGGTCCCTGCGCGCGGGGTCGTGCGGGGTCCGAGGATCGGATGCGCACGCCGGGCGTGCGCCGCCGGGGGAGGTCGCGCCGTGTACGTCGCGTGTTCCACGCTGAGCTTCGGGCGGTCCGCGCTCGAACCGACGCTTCAAACAATTCGTGAGATGCGATTCGCCAAGGCGGATCTGGCGATTCACGATTCCAGCCCGCATGTGTCGCCGGCGGAAGTGCTTGCGGACGGACCGCGGATCGCGGTGCGCCTGAAGGCTGCCAACCTGCCGCTCGCCGCCTTCCACTTGGAGATGCACGACGACGATCCCGTTTCCGCCAAGGGGAAACTGCGTGCCGTGTGCCGCCTGGCCCGCGTCTCCACCGTGCCGCTCATCACGGTCTCCGCCGCCCCCCTCGGCTCGGACTTCGACGCAGACGCCGACCGCCTCTGCGCATGGACCACGATCGCCGAATCGGAAGGCGTGACGCTCTCCGTCGAAACGCATAGCCAAACCCTGACGGCGGACCCGCTCGGGGCGCTGGAACTGTGCCGCCGCATTCCGGGTCTGGGTCTCACGCTTGATCCGAGCCACTACCTTGCCGGGCCGCACGGGAACTGCAATTACGACGCGCTCTTTCCGTATGTCCGCCACGTGCGTCTCCGCGACAGCGGCTCGAAGCCGGAGGAGTTCCAAGTCCGCGTCGGGCAAGGCGAACTCGAATACGGCCGAATCATTTCCCAACTCGAGAAGTGCCATTACGACCGCGCCTTGTGCGTGGACATCCGCGACGTGCCGGACGGCCCGTTCCCGGTGGAACCCGAGGTGCGAAAGCTGAAGTATCTCTTGGAATCGCTCTGCGAGTGAGTTCGGCTTGCACGCGCGGCCGCGTTCGGCCTCTAATGTCGGCTCGTCATGGAGGACGAGCATGCTCGCGGAACTGGTTCGCCCGCGCTCGGGGGAGCGTCCGGCGGCCGCAACCGACTCGGCGTACGCAATTCGCGCCCGGCTCGCCGCCCTGCGCGACGATCTGCTTGCCCTTCGCAGGGAGAAGCGATCCCGTTGGCGCGAACCCGCTCTCTTCTTCTTCCACCGAAGCCGACAAGTCGAACTCGAAGCCGCCCGTCCGCATGCTAACCCCAACGACCCGCTGCGCGAACGCATCGCGCGGGAAGTCTCCGCACTCAGCGCGTCGCCGGCGGCGCGGCACGCGGCGCGATCCGTGCCCGGCTTGCGCGAAGCCCTCGCCCCCGTACCCGCGGCCAAGCCGCTCGCCGATCTTCTCGCCGTTCCGGACGATGAGATCGTGCTCGTGTTGCAACCCGCCCGGCGGGCCGGTTACCGCTTCTCCGTGCGTGGCGTCGCGACCGTTCACCAGTTTCAAGTGCTCATGCAGGTCGCGCTCGGAGAGCCGACGCCGTCGCGATTCGCAAGTGCCTGCCGCGAGGCGGAGCCGCGGATTCCCGCGGGGGTGCCGATGGTGGTGAACCTGACCCATCAGTGCTTTCGCCCCGCGGCCTTGCGAACGGACGGAACACTGCCCGAAGGATTCGACGGCTGCGAACGGTGGCTGTGGGGTTGGGAACCGCTCGCGGCCGCGCCGCGGATCGATGGCGAACGCGTGATCCTGCTCGGCGAACCGGCCTTCCCGCAAGCATGGGAAGTGGAACGGGCCTTCTCCGCGATGGCCGCTTCCGCCGAACTCGAATCTGCGCTCAGTCCGTTCCAGGTCGCGGAACGCTTGAGCCTCTTCGCGGGTGCCAAAGTTCCCGTCCAAACCGCCCAGCTTCGCCATTCTGCCCTCGCCGCCGCGGCGTGATCCGCTACGAAGACACTCAGGAATCGCTCAACAGGAGGTTGCACCATGGGCCGTCGGCTCCGCGTCGAACATTTGGAAGAGCGTGATGTCCCTGCCGCGATCGCGGCGCTCGACAAGTCCTTCAGCAGCGACGGCATCGCGACACTCGCCGGCGCTCCGTTCGCCGCCGTCGCCCTGCAAGCGGACGGCCGCATCGTCGCGGTCGGCACATCGAACAACGACTTCCTCGTCGCCCGCTTCCTGCCGGACGGCACGCTGGACACCACGTTCGACGGCGACGGCACCCGCACCATCGAGTTCGGCGGAACGGACAAAGCCGCGGGCGTGGCCATCGATTCCTCCGGCCGCATCATCGTCGTGGGCAGCACGACCGCAGGGCCGAACTTCGCCGTGGCCCGGCTCACGAGCAGCGGTGCGCTCGACTCCTCGTTCAGCGGCACGGGCCTGCTCACGATCAACTTCGGCGGGACGGACGCGGCCAGCGCCGTCGCCATCTCGCCGGTGAGCGGGAAGATCATCGTCGTAGGCGGGAACGGCACGGACTTCGCGATCGCCCGCATCAACCCTGCGGACGGCACGTTGGACGCCACCTTCGGCACCGGCGGAAAGACGACCGTGGACCTCGGTGCGACCGATTCGGCGACCGCCGTCGCGATCCAGGCGAACGATCGCATCGTGGTCGCGGGAACCACGGGCAGCAACTTCGCCGTCGCCCGGCTGCTCCCGGCCGACGGCAGCCTCGACGCGTCCTTCGACACGGACGGCAAGCTCGCCTTCGACCTCGGCGGCGTGGACGTGCCGCACTCCATCGCGATCCAGCCGAACGGGGCGATTCTCGTGGCCGGGAACAACGGCGCCGACATGGCCGTGGTGCGGCTCGCCGGCGCGAACGGAGCGTTCGATCCTTCGTTCAACACCACCGGGAAGGTGACCGTGGATCTCTCCGGCGCGGACGACGCCCGCACGGTGCTGCTCCAAGCGGACGGCCGCATCTTGCTCGTCGGCGACACGGGCAACACCGCCAGCGACACCGCGATCGTGCGGCTGACGAGCTCCGGAGCGCTTGACACCACGTTCAACGGCACCGGCAAGTTCACGTTCGATGTGACCGGCAGCACGAAGCTCGACCTCGGCTACGCGGCCGTACTCACGCCTCAAGGGCGGCTCGTCATTGCGGGCGCGGGCGGCGGCGGCCAAGTGAACGGCCAACTTGTGCGCGTGCCGGTCGAACTCGAAGACCCGCGCAACCTCGCCATCGGCGGCAGCCTGAACGCACAGGCGTCGCTGTTCACCCCGAACACCGGCACCGGGCAGTACAACGCGACGGCGGCCGCGAGCCTCGCCGCATTCGGCGCCTCCAAGGCCAACGTGCGGCCCGCCGTGGGCGACGTGAACGGCGACGGCATCGAAGACACCGCGCTCGTCACGGGGCCTGGAACCGCGATCCGCGTCGCGGTCGTGAGCGGGGCGGACAATACCACGCTGCTCGTCGCGCCGTTCGACCCGTTCGGCGGGAACTTCACCGGCGGCGGCTTCCTCACGACCGCGGACTTGGACAACGACGGCCGCGCGGAAGTGATCGTGACCCCCGACCAGGGCGGCGGGCCACGCGTCACCATCTTTTCGCTCGACACGGCCGGCAACTTCAACGTGCGCGCGAACTTCTTCGGCATCGACGACGCGAACTTCCGCGGAGGGGCGAGAAGCTCCGCCGGCGACGTGAACAACGACGGCTTCGCGGACCTCGCGATCGCGGCCGGATTCCAAGGCGGCCCGCGCATCGCGCTCTTCGACGGCGCCACCATCTACAGCACCCGCGGCAAGCTGGTCGGCGACTTCTTCGCCTTCGACACCTCGCTCCGCAACGGGGCTTACGTCACGATCGGCGATGTGAACGGGGACGGTTTCGCGGACCTGTACTTCGGTGCGGGTCCGGGCGGTTCGCCGCGCGTGCTCGGCATCAGCGGGCAGGTCGTGACGACGGCGGGAACCACGGCCGCGCTCGGCAATCCGCTCAGCAGCTTCTTCCTGGCAGGGAATTCCTCGAATCGCGGCGGCGTGCGCGTGGCGACCACGGATGCGGACGGCGACAGCCGCGCGGATGTGATCGCGGGCACGGGGGAAGGGCTGGCCAGCTTCGCTCGGGTCTATTTCGGCTCGACGTTCACCACCAACGGCGAGCCCGCCAACTTCCAGGATTTGAATCCGTTCTCGAGCGCGGTGCTGGCCAACGGCATCTTCGTGGGGTGAGTGTCACCGCGTCTCGTCCTCGAACTCTTTCTCGCTCAGGATGCGGCAGCGGATCTTGAGGTCGCCGTAGAGCAGCCACCGCGGCCGGGCGCCGGTCTCGGTGGCGCGAAAGATCAACTCCTGCCGGATCACTTTCTTGCTTCCATCCGAGAACAGGGCCGTGATATTGCCTCTGGACATCTCCGTGATGTCGCCGTTGCTCCACTTGAGTCGGGGCGACTCCTTCGGATCGGCCTGCAACATCGACTCGTCCTTGATAACGATGATGCACAGCGTGCTGTCCTGCGCCCGCAAGCTGGAGGCTGCGTTGAGCTTGACCTCCTGCCCCGGTTTCACGACGAGCGCGGGAACGGACGGCCCGCTGCGGTTCACCAGTTCCACGACGCCCCAGATCGAAAGAGCGAGCAGCAGGACTCCGCCGGCGATGAGCGAGACGAGGAACCACGGCGAACTCGTCTTCTTGCCGGGTCGCCGCCGCACCGGCTCCGGGATGCGCACCCGCTGATCGCAACGCGGGCAGTCCATCTTCCGCCCGATCTCCGACTTCTTCACATCCAGTTCGCTGCCGCAGTTCGGGCACTCGACCAGCACGCGGCGGCTCTCTCGCGGCGGCTCGTCCTCCGGTTCGAGGAAGTCCGGCTCGAGCACTTCGGCCTCGAAGATCGGCTCGGGCGGCGGCGGAGCGTGCACCGCTTGCGGCGGAGCAGGCACGGTCATGAGGTTGCCGCACTTGCGGCACTGGGCGGATTTGCCGGCGTGGCTCGGCGGCGCGCCGAGCTTCGCCCCGCACTTCCCGCACACCACACGGATCACATCGGGCGACGGCATGGCAGACCTCCGTTAGCCGGACGCGCCAGCGACGGGTGGTCTTGTGATGCCATTCATCCGGCGCTGGCGCGTCCGGCTAACGCCATCCGGCCAACGCCATCCGGCTGAAGCCAGCCCGGATCACTCCACGAAGATGAACTCCTTCGCGTTGAACAGGACGTGGGCCAAGTCCGCCCAAGCCTTGTCCCCGGGGCCGGCTTCCCGGATGAATGCGGTCGCGGTTTCGATCTCGTCCGCGGACGGCGGGCGGCCGAACGCCGCCGTGTACATCGCCTTGACGCGGTCTTCGGGCGAACCCGTGGTGCGCTTCGCCCACAGGTCCGCCTGCTGGATCACGAACGGGTTGTTGAGCAAGGACAGCGCTTGGGCCGGCACGTTCGACACGGTGCGGCGGCCGATCGTGGTGAACGGCGTGGGGTAGTCGAAGGCCACGAAGAACGGGTTGAGGAAGTTGCGGCGCACCTGCAGGTAGAGGCTGCGGCGGCCGTTTCCATCGAGCGGGCCGGACGCGGGGCGGCCGCGACCCACTTGGTGCTCCGTGAGGTACGGCAGCACGCCGGGGCCTTCCATCGTGCGATCGAGCCGCCCCGAGACGGCGAGCATCGCATCGCGGATCGCTTCGGCTTCAAGCCGCTGCACGTTCTGCCGGTGCAGCAGCTTGTTCTGCGGATCGGCGGTCGCGGCTTTGGCGGAGGCTTCGGCCGAAGCGTGCGAGGATTGTTGGTACGCGGCCGAAAGCAGCATCGTGCGGTGCATCTTCTTCAGCGACCAATCGTTCTTCATGAACTCGGTCGCAAGCCAATCGAGAAGTTCCGGGTGCGTGGGTCGCTGTCCTTGGTAACCGAAATCATCCGGCGTGCGGACGATGCCTTCACCGAAGTGATGCTGCCAGAGGCGATTCACGATCACCCGCGCCGTGAGCGTATTTTTCGGGTCGGTCACGGCCTTGGCCAGTTCCAAGCGGCCGCTGCCCTTCGATTCGAACGGGGCGCCGCCGAACGCTTCGAGAAACGCGCGCGGTGCGTCCGCTCCGAGAGTCTTCGGGTTGCCGCGGATGAACACCTTCTCATTCCGGCCGGTGCCGTCGCGGGCGGCCGGCACGCGCTTCGGGTCCGGAATCTTCGCTTCGAGCGCGGTGATCTTCGCCACGATCTTCGCGTCCGCCGCTCCCGGATCCCAGAGCGGCACCTTCGGTGCGGGGTCGCTCGCGGGATGCGTGTCCGAATGCCACGCCTCGCTCACCGCGAAGTAGCCGGGGCCGTCGTCCAGGATTTCGATGTAAGCGGGCTGCCCCTTCCACATGCGGGTGTCGAAGCCGATCCAGCGGAGTTCTTCGCCGTGGTTCACGGTCTGCGCGAGCCCGCCGTAAATCGGGCTCTGGATGAGTTGGATGCCGTTGAGGATGAAGCGGACTTTGGCGTCCCGGCCGGCGACACGGAGCAGCGTGAAGTTCTTCTCGATGATGAACGTGGGCGAACGGAGCGCGCCCGTGAGTTTGCGGCTCTCACGGCCGCTGTGCGGCAGGCCCGGCCCCGCTTCCGGCCGCAAGGCCAGGCCCGAGGCGTCCCAGCGGTCACGCCAGCCGTCGCCGAACTGCTCGAACGAAACGGCCTTCTCGCGCCAAATGCCCGCGGGCGAACGTGCCGGATCGGCGGCCTTGGGCGTGCCCTTGAGTTCCGCGATCTCGTCAAGCAACTTCGCCACCGGTTCGGGATCGTTCGCATCGGCCCGCTGGAAGCGCGAACTCGCGACCACCGCGAACAGCGAGTAGTAATCCTTCGTGGCGACCGGGTCGAACTTGTGATCGTGGCAGCGGGCGCACCCGAGCGTCAGCCCGAGCACCGTCTTCCCGAACACGTCGATCTGATTGTCCGTGCGTTCCGCGTAATCGACGCGCGAATCGACCGGCGAGTGTTTCCCTTCACCGAGCCACCAGAACCCGGTGCCGGTGAGCGATTCGTTGGAGCCGTCCTTCGGATTGCGGCGCGGCTTCGCGATCAGATCGCCCGCGATGTTCTCGGTGAGGAATTGGTTGTACGGCACGTCCGCGTTCATCGCACGCACCACGTAATCGCGGTACCGCCACGCGTCCGGAATCTCGAAGTCGAATTCGTGGCCGTGCGTCTCGGCGTAGCGGACGAGGTCCAACCAGTGGCGGGCTTGGCGTTCGCCGTAATGCGGGGACGCGAGCAGCCGGTCCACGACCTTCTCGAATGCTTGCGGCGAATCGTCCTTCAGGAAGGCATCGATCTCCGGCGGCGTGGGCGGCAATCCCGTCAGATCGAACTTGGCGCGGCGGATGAGGGTACGCTTGTCCGCCGGGGAGGAAAACGAGAGCCCGGCCGCGTTCAGCTTGGCGAGCAGGAACGCGTCGATCGGGGTCTTCGCGTTCGCGACCGCCGGCACCGGCGGGTTCGCGATCGGTTGGAACGACCAGTGTGCCTTGGCTCTCGCTTGCAGGTCGAACTTGTCGCCGGGGCCGGTTGGTGTCGCGGTCCCGCCCGCGGGCCACGGCGCCCCGCCCTTCACCCACTCCGTAAAGATCTCGATCTCCGCATCGCTCAGCTTCGCCTTCTTCGGCATCTTCAGGTCCGCATCCGTGTAGCGGATGGCTTTGATCAACAGACTCTTGTCGGGGTCGCCGGGTTTCACGGACGGCCCGTTGTCGCCGCCCTTGAGCATGGCTTCGCGCGAATCGAGCCGCAGTTCGCCCTTCTGTTTCTCCTTGCCGTGGCACGTCGTGCAGTGTTGAAGGAGCAGCGGCCGCACCTTCTTCTCGAAGTACTCGGCGTTGACCGGCTCGGCGGCGTTCGCCGGGAACGCCAGCAGCGGGAGCAAAAGCAGGGATGTGCGCATGAGGCAGGACTCGCTTCGGCAGGATGCGTGTATCTTCGCGGGAAACGCGAGCCGGTTCAAGTCACGGACCTGTTTGACACGCTTCTTCGGGAGTGTACTCTTCCGCGTTTCACTTCACCCTGCGGAGTCACGCCATGCAACCGCTCGAAGTCCGCACCCTGCCGATCGGCCAGCTTCAACCGGCGGCGTACAACCCGAGGAAGATCCTGTCGCCGAAATCCCCCGCATACCGCAAGCTGCGGGCGAGCCTGGAGCAGTTCGGGCTCGTCGAACCGCTCGTGTGGAACGAGACGACCGGCCGCGTGGTCGGCGGGCACGCGCGGCTCCGCATCCTGAAATCGCTCGGCGTGCGTGAAGTCGCGGTGTCGGTGGTGCGGTTGGACGAGGCCCGCGAGAAGGCGCTCAACCTCGTGCTCAACAACCAAGAAGCGCAAGGCCGCTTCGACCCCGCCCGCCTCGCCGATCTGCTCGACGAACTGAAAGACCTGCCGGAACTGGAACTCAGCGGCTTCGACGAGACGCACCTCGCCGCACTCCGCTTCGAACCGGAGGAGGATTTGCCGGAGGACGAGGATGGTGCGGACCGCGTGGAGATCACCATCGTGACCGACGGCGAGACCTACGGCCGCCTCGCGGAGCAATTGGATGAACTCATCGGCGGGTTCGACTTGGTCTCTCACGTGAAGCGGGGCTGATCACTTCCACTGCCGAAGGTGCTCCTCCGCCAGACGGCGGCTGAACCGCACCGCCCCGGCGGGCAGCAAGTGGTGGCTGTCCGCGAACTCGGTTTCGGCGAAGCCGCCCGCGGAGTCGAAAACGGGGGCGTCCAACGTCGCGGCATACGTGCGGAACTTCTCCATCGCACCGGGTGGATACCAACTGGCGAACGTCGCGCTCTCCGGCATCAGATAGAACGCCACGCGGATGCCGTCTCGCCGACATCGCTCCACGATCGCACGCAAGGCCCGATCCGAAACTTCACCGATCGCGTAGTTCGCGAGTTGTTTGCGGTACGATTCGCCGGCCTTCTCCGTGAGCCTCGCCCGCTCCGAATCCGAGACCTGATCCACCGGGTACTTCAGCCAACCGCGGCGATCCATGTTCACCCATTGGAAGTCGAGCCGTTTGGACGCGGGCAGCCAATCGGGCCGGATGTGATTCAGCAGCGGGAAGCGGAGCGAGTGCCACGGGGCGAGACGCTGCCGCAGCCATTCGCGTTCGAGCTTTGCAGGATCGTCCGCGAACGGGGCGAGCCGATGCAGATCGCCGCGGTTCCAGCGCGGGCCCCACGCGTCGATCATTTCTTCGGCCGGTCCGTTCCCCACGAGTGCCGCGGGGAAGAGTTCGATCAGCAGCAGGTCCGGTTTCGCTCCGTCGTCCAGGATGCGCGATGCGGTGAGGAACAGTTGCAGCGGGCCGGCACCGGTTTGGCCGAAGTTGTAGACATCCAAGCCGGTCGCGTCCGGGCGGAGGCCCATGAGGGTGCGTGAACTGCCGATCGCGATGATCTTGGGATGAAGCTCTCGCACCTGTTTGATGCGGTGGCCGTACTCGGGGTCGCGCCATTCGGGCTTCACCGTTTCGACGGAAAGCCCGAGACCGAGTTGCGCAAGAGCGAGGAACGCGATCCCGAGGAGGATCGCGAGCCGCGCGCGGCGGCGCACCGACCCGCGAACGGATCGCATGGCCGGCACCGGGATGTTCGCCCGCAAGAGCGGGCGAAACGACAATTTCATGGCTTGCTCGCCAACCACGGTTCCACGCACTCGCGGGCGAAGCGGTCACTGAATCGCTCCGCGGCCGCACGCTGCAAGTGGTGGCCGTCCAAGAACGCCGCCTCGTCGTTCATCCATTCCGAAGTGTCGAACACCGGAACCTGATATTCCTCGCTCATGGTTCGAAACCAGTCGCGGATCCGCGTCCGCGCTTCGGCGGAGTACCAGCCGCGGAACCGTGGCGACTCCGGCATCGTGAACAGCGCCGCCCGGATGCCGCGTTCGCGGCACGAATCGAGGATCATGCGGAACGCGCGGTCGTTGGCCGGATGGACGGCGAAGTTGTCCAGCAGCCAACCGTAGGTCCCGCGCGCGATCACCGTTCGCCGCTCGCGTTCTTCGGGCCGCACGTCATACTTCGGAGCCGGGCTCCAACCGCGGGCGGACATCGGCGGCAGCCGTTCCTCGAACCCCGCGGCGGTCCGGAGCGGGCTCCGCAACGAAAGCCACGGCACCACCCGGGAGGATCGCCACTCCGAGCGCGCTTCCTCGGGATCGGCGTCGAACGGTTCGAGTCGTTCGAGTTCGCTCGCACTCAACCGTGAGGAAACAAGCCGGGCTTCGGCCGGCCCGCCGTCCGCGAGCACCGGTGGCAGCACCTCGATCAGAATCCGTCGAGGCAGCAGTCCTTCGTCGTGCAGTCGCGTGAAGTTCAACCACGTGCCCACCGGCAAGCAACCGGATTGCGAGAAGTTGAACGCCAAGTGATCCTGCGGCAGACGCTCGGGGTCGATTCCCATCTGCGCGCGCGAGCCGCCGAGGATCGCGAGCAGCGGGCGCGAGTCGGAGCGCACGAGTTCCTTGGCCGCACGCGTGCGCTGGAAGAACTCCGGATCACGCCAATGCGGCCGATCCGTTTCCACCCGCACCGCGAGCCAGGCATGGGCGGCGAGCACGGCTGCGAACCCGGCGACAACGGCGGACCGGGCGCGTCCTCGCGCGGTCGCAGTCATCGCCGCTTCTCCAAGCCGGGAAACGCCTCGATCACGGCGGGGCCGAATGTCTTGGTGAACGCGGTTGCGCCGTCCTTGGAAAGGTGGAAGCCGTCCACAAGGTAGCCGTCCGGCATCGCGTGGCGGAGATTGATCAGCGGCACGTTCAATTCGCTCCGCAACTTCGCGAGATGATTCTGCGCCGTGCGCTCGACGTCATCCGGCATCCACGAGCGGAACTCGCTCGATTCCGGCAGATACGCGATGGCCGCCTTCGCGCCGTGCGAACGGGCTTCGGCCACGGCTTCGCGGAACGCCCGGTCCGCGAGCGGGTGGATCGAGTAACCCTCCACGAACTGCGGCCGATAGATCTTCTCGCATGCCTGCAGCCGGAGTTGGCGGGCCTCCGGTTTCGGCGGATAGGTTTCCTCCAAGCCCGCGAGCCAGCCCCATTCGTCGAGCGCCATCCAGCCGAGATCCACGCGTTTGTCCCACGGTTGCCACAGCGGGAACACCTGGGCCAGCAGTCGCTGCCGCGTTTGGAACAACGGGTTGAGCCGGTCGCGGCGCATGAGCCGTTCGGTCTCTTCGGGGTGGTCCCAGTAATCGCGCACGAGTGTGCGGTCGGAATCACGCAGCCGGGCGTGATCGATGCGCGACGGCTCGTAATACGGGCCGTCTTCGCGGAGGAACGGCGGCCAGTATTCGAGGATCACCGCGTCCGGGCGGATGCCGTCGTCGTGCAAGCGGCGGAGGCACATCAGTTCCATGAGCGGGCCGCTGCCGACCAGCGACATGTTGAAGATCAGCGGGTCGTTCGGCGAACCGGGACGAAACGCTTCCCACGCGGAGGGCCGCACACCCATCGAGGTTCGCGAACTGCCGATGACCACGACAAGCGGCCGCTCCGGATGCTCGGCGATGCGGCGTTTGAGGTGCCTCAGGCGGCGGCCGTACTCCGGATCGCGGAGGTTCAGATCGCTTGCGTCGATGGCAAGGAACGCGGCGATGTTCAATGAGAAGAAGGCGGCCGCGAACCACGCGAGCGTGCCGCGCGACCGGCGACGCGGCGGCCGCGGCGCGTGCGGCTTCGCCTCCCGCATCGGCGGGAATCGCAGCACCAGTTTGAAGAGCCCCAACAGGTTCATGTTCGTTCTGCCGCTTCGTGAGCCGGACGCGTAAGCGACCGAAAAAGACCGTCGCTTACGCGTCCGGCTAACGCTTCATCCACTTGGACACGTCACTTACTATCCGCTTGGTGAACATGTCTGCACCGGGGCCGGCCACATGATGCCCGTCCACGGTCAATTCATCCGGCACCCACGTGCGGCCATCGAACACCGGTACGCCGTATTCCTCGCCGAGGCGGTCCGCGAGCCGCTTCAACTCCTTCAACCCCTCCGCGTCGTACCACGCGAGCCATGTCGGCGATTCGGGCATCATCGCGAGTGCGGGGCGGATGCCGTTCGCTTGGCACACTTCGATCGTGTCCCGGAGACCGTTCACACCGCACCCGTTCGGCCGGTAACCGTCGAAGTACGACGCATACTGCCCCTTCGCGATGGCGAGCAACGCCGGCTTGTCCGCAGGGTTCACCTGTTCTTGCAGCCGGGTGAAACCGAAGTCGTCGCACTCGTGGCCGCCGTTGAGCCGCTGGTTGCTCATGAGGAACCACGGGGCGTAACGATCAAGCGTGAGGAAGCGGTACTCGTACAACGGCGCGAGGAAGCCGCGCGGGCCGTGAACCGCGGGCTCGGCCGCGGGGAAGCCCATCGCCCGCACCACGGGCAGTTCGTCGGGCCGCAGGCGGATCGGCAGCAACCACTTCGTTTCCGGCGGATCGGGCCGCTGGCCGGCGAGAAACGTCGGGTGAATCTCGATCACCGCGAAGTCCGGCTTCACGCCCTCCTTCACGAGGCGGCGTAGGTACACGGCGTTCGTGATCGGCCCGGCACCGGCCTGGCCGAAGTTGAAGGCTTCCACTGGTTCGCCGAATGCATCGGTGAATTGCACCGACGCCGCGCGGGCGTTCACCGCGTTGAGCGTGCGCGAACTGCCGAGGAACAGCACGGTCGAGGAGCGGCCCCCCGGCGGGGCGAAGAACGCGGGATGCTTCTTCAGCAGGGCGAGCTTGTCGAAGTAGATCGGGTCGCGGAGCGGGTTGTGTTCCGTGTGCACCGCCCAGCCGAGGCCGAACTGCACCGCGAAGAACAACGCGCAGCCGACGGCCAGCGAGATCACCGCGCGGAGTCTCGCGTCGCGTTGCGGCCTGCGTTTCACCGGGGCGACCACGATGCCCGCGAGACGCACGCGGACGCGCTCCCGCAACGGGAGGCGGACCTCGGTCGGCGTCGATTGCGAAAGCGTCGTCATGGCCGCCTCCGCAGGAACGGCTGGACTATCGCTTCATCCAACCGGGCCGTGAAGATCGCGGCGCCGGACTTCAACACGTGATGCCCGTCCGTGAAGCCGGACTCCGGCAGCCACTCGCGGGCATCGACCAGTTTGCAGCCGTGATCGCGACACACGGCATGGAGGAAGTCGCGAATGCGGTTCATCACTTCGGGCGAGTACATGGCGCGGAACCCGATCGATTCCGGCATCGTCACAAGCCGCAGCGGGATGCCGCGTTCGCGGCACAGGGCGGCGAGATCGTTCAAAGCACGTGCCGCGCCGCCGGTCGGTCGTAGCGTTGCGAGAATGGCTTCGTATTCGCCCTTCGCCCGTGTCAGCCCCGCGTCGAACTCCTCCGGTGTGACGGACTCGGCGAACGGAGCGCCCCAGCCGAAGGCGTCGCAACTGCGGCTCCAATCGAAGCGCAGATGCCACGAGAGGGCGCTTGGCATGAGCCGGCCCAGGATCGGGAAGCGGAGCGCGTACCACGGTTCGAACACGGATTGCCGCCACTTCGACCGCACGGCCTCTTCGGGGAAGTCGTACCGGATCACGCTGTCCAATTCCGAGTGGCGCAGGCGGTCGCCGAAGAAGAAGCGCGATTCGAGCGGGCCGTCCGGCAGGTCCGCAAGGCTCGGCGGCAGCACTTCCAAGATCAGCAGATCCGGCTTGTGGCCTTCGGCGAGGAGTCGCTTCAAGTACGTGATGTGCGTGACCGGGCCGGACGCGGGGATGCCGAAGTTGAAGACGACGCCTTCGCCGAGTTGCTCGCGCAGTTTGCCGGCGTGGAAGGCCGCGGCCGTGCGGCTGGTGCCGAGCATGACGATGCGCGGGCCGGCGGGGTTGGCGGCTTCCTGCCGTGCGAGGCGGATCGCCTTGTCCGAGTAACCCGGATCACGAACGTACAGCGAGTTCTCCGCGGTGGCGCCGAGCCCGAGTTGCAGCAGAAGCAGCCCGATGACGCCGAGCGCGATCGAGCGTTTCGCGAAGCGGCGTCGATCCCGCGGAACGGCGCGCCCCCGCGATGGCTGCAGCTCGCGCCGCGCACCGAGCCAGCCGAAGATTCGCAGAGTGAGGTTCAATGCCGGTTGCGGGTTAGCGATTAGAAATCGAAGTAAATGAAGCCGCCGCCGCTGTCCGGGGCGAGCAGCATCGCGGTGCAGACGCACACCGCATAGCCGACGCCGAGCACCGGGGCCGGCAAGCGGGCGTACACCTTCGCCCACAGCCCGCGGCTCACGATCAGGTGGCACACCAGCAGGAACGCCGCCGTGTACCACAGGCTGCGGTTGTGCAGCGGCAGCGGTTGGCCCATCGAGATACTGAACATCTTCGAGTACATTGCCACCGCGCGATCCAGGCCGCTGGTGATCAACTCGGGCTTCGCGGGGTTCGGCGGCAGGTTCGGCTGGAACAGCACCCAGCACAGGCTCACGGCCAAGAACGTCGTCATCACCCGCAGGCCCGTGCCGAAGGTCGTTTGCAACGCGGCTTCCAACCGCGGCCGCACTTCGCAGAATTCCTTGAACTGCCGATGCAGGATGAGCAGCGTTCCGTGTGCGACGCCCCACAGCACATAACTCCACGCGGCTCCGTGCCACAAGCCGCCGAGCATCATCGTGATCATCAGGTTCCGGTAGTTCAGCCACTTGCTGCCGCGGCTGCCGCCCAGCGGAATGAAGAGGTAATCCCGCAACCACGACGAGAGCGAGATGTGCCACCGCCGCCAGAACTCGGACACGTTGGCCGCGATGTACGGCATGTTGAAGTTGTTCGTCAGCTTGTAGCCGAACAGGTGCGCGAGGCCGATGGCCATGTCCGTGTAGCCGGAGAAGTCGCAGTAGATGCGGATGGAGTATGCGAGCACGGCCATCCACACGGCGCCCGAGTTGTACTTGTCCGGCTCGTTGAAGATCGGATCGCAGAACACGGCCATGCGGTCGGCGATGGCCATCTTCTTGAACACGCCCATGAGGAAGAACTGCACGCCGACCTGGGCACGCACCCAGTTCCACCGCTTGGGCCGCCGCGCCTGCCGCAAGAAATCGCCGGCCCGCACGATCGGTCCGGACACGAGGTGCGGCAGGAACAGGATGAACAGCAGGAACCGCGGGAAGCTCGTCTCCGCCGGGATCTTGCGCTTGTACACATCCACCGCGTAACTGATCGCTTCGAACGTATAGAAGCTGATGCCGAACGGCACGATGAGCCCGAAGAGGTCGAGCTTGCCGTAGCCGGGGTCGTAACCGAAGTTCGAAAGCGCGGAGTGCAGTTCGTTCAGGAAGAATCCGCGATACTTGAACCAGCACAGAATGCCGAGGTTCATCGTGATGCTGGTGATCATCACGGCCTTGCGGATGCCCTGCCGGCGGCTCAGGTCCATGAACCGGCCGAAGAGATAATCCGCGATCGTGGTGCCGGTGACGAGGAACGCGAGTTCGTAGCTCCACGCGGCGTAGAAGTTGAAGCTGGCGAAGACGAGCAGCCAGATGCGGGCCATCTGGAAACGGCGCGGGATGGACCAATACGCGATGAAGATCCCGAGGAAGTACAGCAGGAACGACTGCGTGTGGAAGAACGGTTCCGGCAGGATGTCGTGGACGAGCTTGAAGTAACCGGGCGCGGCTTGGTAGGCCGCTTCCTGGGCTCCCTTCATGGGAACGTGCTTGAACAGGTCGAACAGCATCGGCCAACCATCCGTGGTCGGAGCGGGAACCGGCCGGGACTATAGCGAGGGGTGGAAAACGGGGTCAACCCCGGAGTTCCGAACGGCCTCGGGGCCGTGGTTTCTCCGTAGAACAGTTTGAACTTCATGCAGACTTCACCGCCCGGATTGATGCGCGTGCTTGGGCCGTGGATGGCCACGGCCATCGTCGTCGGCACCGTCATCGGCTCGGGCGTGTTCAAGAAGGCCCGCAACGTCGCGGACTTGGTGCCCGAGTTCGGCTTGGCGATGGGCGTGTGGGTGATCGTCGGACTGCTCGCGCTGTTCGGCGCGCTCGCCATCGCCGAAGTGGCCGTGCTCTTCCCCCGCGCCGGCGGCAACTACGTGTTCCTCAAGGAAGCCTACGGCCGCATGGCGGGGTTCCTCTGGGGCTGGGTCGAGTTCTGGATCATCCGCGCGGCCTCGATCGCGGCCTTGGCCACGATGTTCACCGAATCCCTGCACGACGTGCTGAAGCAGGCGATCGGAACCGACGGCACCGTGCTCGACTTCTGGCCGCGCCAACTCCTCACCGCAACGGTCATCTCCGTGCTCGCGTTCGTGAACGCCCGCGGCACGAAGCTTGGCGGCATCCTGCAACTCATCGTCACCACCGTGAAAGTGACATCGCTGTTGTTCATCGCCACATTGCCGTTCATCATCTGGGCGGTGATGAACCCGCCGAAGCACCCGCCGCTGATCGAAAATCTGAAGCCGACGTGGCCTGCCGACTGGAGCCTGGTGAGGTGGAGTGCGATCGGAACCGCGATGGTGGGCGTGCTGTGGGCCTACCACGGGTGGATGAACATCGGCATGATGGCGGGCGAAGTGAAGGACCCGCAGAAGAACATCCCGCGGGCGCTGGGGCTCGGCGTCTTCATCCTGATCGCGCTCTACTGCTCGGCGAACGCGGCGTACTACCTCGTGATTCCGCGGGCCGAGATCGCGGCAGTGCCGAAGGACACCACAGTGGCCACCGAGTTTTGCCTGCGCCTGCTCGGTCCGGTCGGCGTGCTGATCGCGTCGTTCATCATCATGATGTCCGTGTTCGGGGCGTTGAACGGGAACCTGCTGGCCGGCCCGCGGCTGCTGTACGCGATGGGGCAGGACGGACTCGCCCCGAGCCGCCTGCAGAACCTGCATCCGCGTTGGGGAACGCCGGCGTTCGCCACGCTCGTGCTCACGGTGTGGTCCTGCTTGCTCGTGATCGGCGTCGGCGCGATGACGCAGTACCGCGTGCCCGTGGTGCCGCTCGGATTCATGGAGCTTGACGTGAACTTGCCCGCGGGGAAGTCCCCGTTCGACGTGGTGACCGACTTCGCGATGTTCGGGGCCACCACGTTCGAATCCCTGGCGGTCGCGTCCGTGTTCGTCTTCCGGTTCAAGCTGCCGAACGCGGAGCGGCCGTACCGCTGCTTCGGCTATCCGCTGCTTCCTGCGATTTACCTCGTGATGATGAGCGCGGTGGTGGCCAACATGTTCGTGACGGCCGAGCAGCGGAGCGAGGCGATGATCGGCCTCGGCTTCATCGGATTGGGTGCGGCGGTGTACCTGCTGGTGATGCGGAAGCGGTGACGTCACGCCAAGAGTTCACGCTTCAATTGTGCGCGTGAAACCACAACATCGGTGAGGGTGTCGTCGCGGCCTTCGTGCGGGAACGCCAGCTTCTCGTGATTCAATCCCAAGGCATGCAACAGCGTGGCGTGCAGGTCCGAGACGCGGACGACCTTGTCCACGGACGCATAGCCGAACTCGTCCGTGCCGCCGTGGGCGTAGCCCTTCTTGAAGCCTCCGCCAGCCAGCCACAATGAGAACGCGTGGCGGTTGTGGTCGCGGCCGTCCGGCCCCTGCGACACCGGCAGCCGCCCGAACTCGCCCGTCCACATCACGATCGTCGAATCGAGCAGCCCGCGGCGTTTCAGGTCCATGACCAAGGCCGCGCTCGGCTGGTCCGTCATGGCCGTGAGGTTCCGCAGGTTCTCCGCGTTCTTCGAGTGCGTGTCCCATGGTTGGCCGCTGAGGAAGAGTTGCACGAAGCGGACGCCGCGCTCGACGAGCCGCCGGGCCAGAAGGCAGCGCTTGCCGTACTCCGCCGATTTCGGATTGTCCATGCCGTAGAGTTTCTTCGTCTCTTCGGTCTCCTTCGAGATGTCGAGCACATCCGGCACGGCGGTCTGCACCGCGCGGCGAGTTCGAAGTGGTTCAGCCGCGGCTTCCAGTTCCGCGTTGCCGGGATGGCGGCGAAGGTGGGCCGCGTTCAGTTCGTTCAACACATCCAATTGATTGCGGCGAGCGGCGGGTGAAACATCGGCGGGAGTCGCGAGGTGGGCCACCGGCGTGCCGCTCGCGCGGAACGGCGTACCCTGGTACACCGCGGGCAGGTACCCGCTGGACCAGTTGTTCGTGCCGTCCACGGGGAGCCCGCCGGGATCGGAGAGCACGACGTACGCGGGCAGTTCCTTGCGCTCCGTGCCGAGCCCGTACAGCACCCACGACCCCCACGCCGGGCGGCCGGGGAACGTCTTGCCCGAGTGGATGTGCCTCAAGGCTGCTTCGTGATCCACCGATTCGGTGTGCATCGACCGCACGAGCGTGAAGTCGTCCACGATCTTCGCGGTGTGCGGCAGCAGCTCGGAGAGTTCGATGCCGCTCTTGCCCTGCTTCGCGAACTTGAACGGCGACGCGAGCAGCTTGCCCATCTGCGTGTGGAAGTGCGTTTCGAGCTTGCCGGGGTGCGGCTTGCCGTGCTGTTTCGTGAGTTCGGGCTTCGGGTCGAAGAGGTCCATCTGGCTCGGGCCGCCGTGCTGGAACAGGCAGATGACGGCCTTGGCCTTCGCGGGGTGGTGCGGCTTCTTCGGCGCGAGCGGGTCCGCGGCCTCCGCCGCGAGTTGAGCCAGCGCGAGCCCGCCGAGGCTCCCGGCATACCGGGAGAGAAATGCGCGGCGGTGGAAAGAGAAGTTCATGTCTGCATCTCTCGGGGCGACGACGTCACATCTTGTCAATCTTCCGCTTCAACGCATCAAACTTCTTTCCCAACTCCTCCACGAGATAGGGGACATTCTCCGGAAGATACTTGGTACATTCATCCTCCCACCACTGATGGAACTTCTCGACTCCTTCAAACTTTGCGCTTTGCCTGTTAAGCCGAGGTTCAGTGATCGCGATGAGGATGCCTTCGATGATGTTGAGTGCAGTCGGACGATCGAATGTGTATGTGCCGCTGCCTTTGTTGAGTATCTTCGTGCCTGCGGGATGCAGACCGAACCAGGAGAAGTGCTGCCATCGATTCCAGAGATGGTCATTCATGTGCTGCTTCAGTCTGCTGAATAGGCCTTTGCTGCCGCTCCCGGCTTGGCCCACGTAGACAGGAACGTAATCCTTGTCGTACAGGACATAGACGCCAATCTGATCCCTGAAGTCGATGATGCGCTTCTTCGAACGATACCCGAGAAGCGTTCCTTTGTTACGGGGTGCTCCCCAGTGAACATAGTCCCGATTCCAGAGCAGACCGTAGTTCTTGATGACAGTTTTGGCTTGCATGGCCTCATTGAACAATGGAAGTTCTGCAACGCAAGTGAAAAGCGTCGCGCGCCGAGCAGAATGAGCAACTGGACGCGCACCAACTGGACTCGGAACGATCAGAATCAGGGGGATTTGTCGTACTCGCCCGTCACGATTCCGCACGCGGTCTCTTCGATCGGTGCATGATAGATCTCGTCGCCGACACCGAGCTTCGAGAGGGCATCCCGATAAGCCTGAATTGCGTGGCGAGCCACCGCAAGGCTCATGCCGTGCTTCGACTGCAACTGACGACGCACTTCGGCCCAATAGCCCTGGACGACTTTGCGGGGCAGCTTGGAGATGCTTGCGGGCATGGTTTTCATCCGGGTCGTCATAGCGGAATGATCCTGAAGTCGGGTGGGCCGGCGACGATCGCTGCATTCAGTATGGCGATTCCGTCGTCGGTGTGAAAGCTGAATTGATCCGAGTCCGGAATCGCGATCCGTCCGTCGGGCGGCCACACGGCGGCCAACGGGCCGCACACCACATCGTAGTTATCCTTCGGAACCGCCCGCGACGGGTGAAGGTGGCGGCGCGGCGAAGCGGCGCTTCCCGACCGGCAGTGATGCACGAAGCTCCAATACGCGTCATGCCGCGGATCGCCACGGACGAACATCAGAGCTTCCAGCTTGGCCAACGAATCGAGCGGAAGTTGGAACCGGAGAACCGCCGGGTGGGTCGCATTTCGTTCACGAGGCGTGAGGCCGACGAACTTCTTCCGCGCCCACCCTTCCGCTTGGGAACGCGAAGTCGTGGTGTAGAACCCTGGACCGAAATCGAGGGCATAGCGGCTTCTCGCGAGGTTGATCCCGTTGATCCGAATGTCGTGAGCCGCCGTCTGAACGCAACCATGCCAGAGCACAATGGTGTCGCTCATTGCCTGCCACGGCGGCGGGAGCGGATACACGGTTGGGCGCCCTCGTGTCATGCGGTCATTCTCGATTCACTCCACGTACAGATAGGCATTGCTCGCCAGGAGCATCTGGCACAGGTCGGTCCAGGCGCGGTCGTCGGCGTCCTTCTCTTTCGCGTGAACGAGCCGCTGCGCGGCAAGGAACTTCTCACACGCCGCGGATTCGTCTTTGGTCGGCGGGCGGCCGGCGGAGAGGCGGAAGGCGGTGGACAGGTCCTTATTCACGCGGGCAGCGAAGGCCTTCGCGCGGAGGCGGGCGAACTCCGAGTTCAACAGCGCCAGCGATTGCAGAGGCACCGTGCTCGGCGTCCGTTTGCCGCAGGTGGACACGATCGCCGGGGCGTCGAACAACTGCAGGAACGTGACAACCTGCGTGCGCCGCTGCTGCAGGTAGATCGAGCGGCGGCGCGAGCCGTCGGTTTTCTCATCGATCACGACGCCGTCGTCCGTGCGGCGGCTCGGCACGTACGGCCCGCCGACTCGCGGATCGAGTTCGCCGGAGATCGCGAGCATCGAATCGCGCACAGCCTCGGCATCGAGTCGCCGCAGCGGGAAGCGTGCCAGCAACCGGTTGTCCGGGTCGTCCTCGTATTGCGGAATGCGGATTTCGGAATGCGGAATTGCAGACACGAATCCAGCCACTGCGGCAAGTTCTACATTCCGCATTCCGAGTTCCACGTTCCGCATTCCCGATGATTGGCGGTACACTGCGGAGGTCAGGATCAGGCGGTGCATTGCCTTCACGCTCCAGCCCTGCTTCACGAACTCGGCCGCGAGCCAATCCAGGAGTTCGGGGTGTGATGGCTTTGCCCCCGAAACGCCGAGGTTGTCCGTCGTGGACACGAGGCCGGTGCCGAAGTGGTGCTGCCAGATGCGGTTCACCATGACTCGCGCGAACAGCGGGTGCTCCGGGTTCGCGAGCCAGTTGGCGAACGCCGTGCGGCGGCCGGTGCTCACACCTGCGGCCTTCGCGATCACGAACTTGCCGCCGAGCGAGGCCGGCACGCCGGGCTGCACTTCGTCGCCGGGTTTGTCGTGGACGCCGCGTTTGAGCAGGTGATGCACCGGCGGCTTCGGATCGGTTTCGTAGTACGCCGCGATCTTCTCCAGCGGCTTCGGCCGGTCCTTCTCACGAGCGGCGATCGTCTTCTTCATCTGCTCGCGGAGTGCGGCGAACTCTGGGAACCGCTTCGCGAGGTCGTCATCCGTGGTCTTTACGATCATCTCGTTCTTGAGTTGTTCGCGGAGCGCATCGGCGAACGCCTTGAGCCCCGCGTTCGCCGCCTTCACCTGTTTGTCGATCAGTTCGTTCTTGCGCTTGAACGCTTCCACCTCCGCTTTCGTGCCCACGGTCACGAGCCGGTCGTTCGGCTTGGTCCAGCGTTCGGGGTTGTAGACGGGAAAGAACAGCGATTGCAGCGAGAAGTACTCCTCCTGTGTGATCGGCTCGAACTTGTGGTCGTGGCAGCGGGCGCACTGCACGGTGAGGCCGAGGAGCGAGTTCATCAGATTTTGCACGTTGCCTTCGAGCACGGTGTAGCGATCGATGCGGACCTCATCCGGGTTGCCGTCCGATTCGCCGGTGCCGTCCGGCGCATTGCGGATGAAGTGCGTGGCGGTGAGCAGTTCGGCCATCGCGGGGGTCACGTCGCCGCCGGGCACGTAACCCGCGATCTCGTCGCCGGCGATCTGCTCCTTCACGAAGCGGTCGTAAGGCTTGTCCGCGTTGAGGGCCCGCACCACCCAGTCGCGGTACCTCCAGGCCAGCGGGCGGTCCGAATCCGCGTTGAAGTAGCCGTTCGAATCCGCGTACCCGGCGGCATCGAGCCAGAACTTGCCCCAGCGTTCGCCATACCGCGGCGACGCGAGGTAGCGCTCGATCATCTTCTCGTAGGCGTCAGCCGATTCATCCGCAAGAAAGGCGTCGATCTCGGCAATCGTCGGCGGCAGCCCGGTGAGATCGAACGCGACGCGGCGGATGAGCACGGCTCGATCCGCAACGGGTGCCAGCTTGCGGTTCTTCGCTTCGAGCGGAGCGAGGATGAAGCGGTCCACGGCGGTGCGGGTCGCGCCGCGAACCACGGGCAACTCCGGCCGCTTCACCGGCTGGTAAGAACGCGGCGGTTCCTCGGCGGTCGCGGTCGCGGCAAAGAGCAAGGCGAGGGAGAACGTGCGAATCATGTGGCTATGAAACCCGGTTTCTGCTTTGGAAACCGGGTTTCTCCTCGCGTGTTGAGAAACCCGGTTTCCAGAGCAGAAATCGGGTTTCGGAGGTTACCCCTACACTGTAATTGAACCCGACCCGGAAATCGACATGCACGCGGCCCCGCGCAAGCTCTCGAAGATGGAAACGCAACTGCGCACGTTCGCTCTGGGCTTCCCGGACGCGACGGAAGAGTTCCCATGGGGCGAACGCGTGATCAAGGTGAAGGGGAAGATCTTCCTGTTCTTCGGTCAGCCGCCGGAGGGCGGGTACGGCGTCGGGGTGAAGTTGCCGGTGTCCGCGGAAGCGGCACTGGCGATGCCGTTCGCCGAGCCGGCCGGATACGGCTTGGGCAAGCATGGCTGGGTGAGCGCGAAGTTCGCCACCGCCGCCGACATGCCGCTGGACCTGCTCAAGGAATGGATCGACGAGAGCTACCGCGCCGTGGCGCCGAAGAGCGTGCTGGCGAAGCTCGAATCGCAAGAAGCGCCGACTCCCAAACCGAAGCGGAAGAAGAAGTGACCGGATGATCATCGACCGGTTGGAAACTCTCGTCATCGGGGATGGCCCGGAGATCGACCCGGACAAGGGCGGCGTCGAGCCGTTGGCGTGCATCCGAGTTCACACGGACGACGGGTTCTCGGGATTGTCCGAAGTCTTCCGCGTGCCGCCGGGCGTGGTGCAGGCGACGGTGGGCGGGGCGGACACGCACTTCGGCAAGCTGCTCCTCGGCGAGGAGATCACGCATCCGGAACGGCTCTGGCAGAAAATGTGGGATGCCTTCCTCCACACGAATCGCCGCGGCTGGGAGATCATCATTCTCGGCGCGCTCGATGTCGCGCTTTGGGACCTGTACGGCAAACGTCTCGGGCGCCCGGTGTGGGAACTGCTCGGCGGCGTGCAGCGGGGGGCGTTTCAAACACCCTTTGGTGAGAAGCCAGTGGTCACGCCCTACTGCACGATCGTGTCCGACGTGTGGGGCGGGAAGCCAATGTTCAAGCAGCAGGTTAAGCGGGCTGAGAAACTGGCCGAACTCGGGTACAAGGCGTTCAAGCTCGAACCGATGATGTCGAGCCCGGAGGATGTGGTCGAACTCGCGGCGCGGTTCCGCAAGAGCCTCGGCCCGAAGCCGACCCTGATGATCGATGTGGGTTATTTGTTCCACGACGTGCCGAACGCGGCGCGGGTCTGCAAGCAACTCGAAGCGCATGACGTGTACTTCTTCGAGACGCCGTTCCCGGTCGATTCACCGATGCCGTATGCGGAACTGGCGGGCCGCACGTCCATTCCGCTGGCGATGGGCGAGCATGGCGTCACGCGGTGGGAATTCCTGGACATGATGGAGCGCGGCCGCGTGCAGGTGGCGCAGCCGTACATGACGACGTGCGGCGGGCTCACGGAAGCGAAGCGGATCGTGGAACTGGCCCGGATGCGCGGCGCGACGGTGTGCCCCGGCAACTGGTCCACGCAGATTCTCGGCGCGGCCAGCGTACATCTTGCGGCCTATTCGCCGATCACGCCCTACATCGAGTTCGCGCCGGCGGAGGTGTACGAGTCGCCGCTGCGAAGCGAGTTGCAAGCCGCGGGCTTCCCGGTGAAGGACGGCGTGATCGAATTGCCACAGAAGCCCGGCATCGGCTACGAGTTGCCGGAGGAAATTGTGCAGCGGTTTCGGATGGATCGTTAGCCGGACGCGCAGCGACGGAGGATTGCGTCATTCTTCGGGCTCCGCCCATCCGTCGCTTGCGCGTCCGGCTAACAAGAGGGTCGCCGCCCATGCCCAAACTCTGGGGAATCGTGTTTCTGCTCGCAGGGTTGGTCTTCCTCGCGCACTTCAATCGCGTCAGCATTTCCGTCGCGGCGAACGCCCACTTCATCGGCGAAGGCAGGCTCTCGAACGCCCAAATGGGCATGGTTTATTCCGCATTCCTGCTCTCCTACACGATCCTGATGTTGCCCGGCGGGTGGTTCATCGATCGCATCGGTCCGCGGCGGGCGCTCGGGCTCATGGGAATCGGGCTCGGCGCGTGGACCGTCATCACCGGCCTGCTGGGCCAAGCGGAACTCGCGGTCGCGGCGATGTTCGTGCCGTTGTTGGTGATTCGCAGCTTGGCGGGTGTCACGAGCGTGCCGCTCCATCCCGGCGCGGCACGGTCCGTCTCGCTTTGGGTGCCGCTCGAACGGCGCTCGTTGGCGAACGGCCTCGTCACGGCCGGCGCCTTGCTCGGCGTCGCCCTCTGTTACCCGGTGTTCGGAACGCTGATGAACGTGGTCGGTTGGCCGAACGCGTTCGCGATCTGCGGAACGGTTCTGATCCTCTTCGCGGTCTCGTGGCATCTCGCCACCGCGGGTCTTCCCGAACACGCGGTCGAAGGCAGCCGGCCGACGCTGCGAGAGATGTGCGGCCTCCTGAAGAACCGTTCGCTCGTGCTGCTCGCCCTCAGCTATGGCGCCATCGGCTACGTGCAGTACCTCTTCTTCTACTGGATCGAATACTACTTCGCGAAGGTGTTGAACGTGCCGGCGGACGAGAGCCGCGTGTCGTCGATGATCATCGCGTTGGCGATGGCCGCGGGCATGTTCGTCGGAGGGTGGGTGTCTGATGCGGTGTGCCACGCGATGGGGCGTGCGCGGGGTTGCCGCCTCATCGCGATCGGAGGAATGGGCCTCGGCGGCGCGTTGAGCTGGCTCGGGCTCGGAACCGCGAACGCCGACATGGTGACGTTGTGGTTTTCGCTTTCGTTCGCGTGCCTCGGACTGTGCGAAGGCATTTTCTGGACGACGGCTCCGCTTCTGGAACCGCGATCCGGCGGGCTCGCGTGTGCCGTCGTGAACACGAGCGGCAACGGCTTCGGCCTGCTGGCCCCGATCATGACGCCGATCCTCGGCGATGCGTTCGGTTGGAACTCCGCGATCATCGTGGCTTGCATCGCCTGCGGCGTCGGCGGGTCGCTCTGGTTTGGCATCCGCGACCGCGCCGAGTGATCGATCACGCTTGAGTCTTCCCCAGCACGCTGTGGCTGCGGCCGTATGCGAAGTACAAAACCAAACCGACCGCCATCCAGCCGATGAGGCGATACCAGTTCTGCGCCGGCAGCGAGAGCATCAGCAGCAGGCACGCCACCATGCCGAGCACCGGGGTGAGCGGCATCAGCGGCACCTTGAACGGGCGCGGCGCGGACGGGTTCGTGTAGCGCATCACAAGCACCGCCCCGCTCACGACTGCGAACGCGAACAACGTTCCGATGTTGGTCATTTCGAGGAGCGCGTCCAGCGGCAGCAATCCGGCCATGAGCGCGACGAAGAGGCCGACCGTCATCGTGCCCTTCCACGGCGTCTTGAACTTCGGATGAATGCTGGCGAAGAACGGCGGCAGCAAGCCGTCGCGGCTCATGGCCATGAGCACGCGGGCCGAGCCGAGCAGCATCACGAGCAACACGGTGGTGAGGCCCGCGAGCGCCGCTGCGGAGATCAGCCCCTTCGCCCATCCCATGCCGACTTGTGCGAACGCCTGGCTCACGGCCGCCTTTGTGTCCAATTGGTCGTACTTCACCATGCCGGTGAGAACGACCACGACCGCGATGTACAGCACGGTGCAGATCACGAGCGAGCCGATGATGCCGATGGGCATGTCCCGCTGCGGGTTCTTCGCTTCCTCCGCCTGCGTGGAGACGGCGTCGAACCCGATGTAAGCGAAGAAGATGATCGCGGCTCCGGCGATCATGCCGAGCGGTTGCTCGCCGCGGTGTTCGCCGTGGACCGGGTAGCCGAAGATGTTGATGCCCGTCCAACCGTACGGCGCGAAAGGCTCCCAGTTCTGCGGGTTGATGAAGGCCAAGCCCGCGAAGATCACGAACAGCACCGCCCCGGTCTTGATCGCCACCATCACCGCGTTCAAGTTCGCACTCTCCTTGATGCCCTTCACCAGGATGGCGGACAGCACGAGGATCACGATCACGGCCGGCAGGTTGATGATGGCGTTGGTCTGGACGAACTTGCCGTCCTTGTACGCGATCGGCGAATCGTTGAGCATCTCCGGAACTTTCAAGCCCCAGTCCGGAGGGAACAGCGAGAGGAAATTCGAGAAGTACGCGGACCATCCGGTGGCGACGGTGGATGCTCCCACGGCGTATTCGAGGATCAAATCCCAGCCGATAATCCAGGCGAAGATCTCTCCGAGCGTGGTGTAGGCGTAGGTGTACGCGCTGCCGGCGACCGGTGTCATCGCCGCGAACTCGGCGTAGCACAGGGCGGCGAGCAGACAGGTGAACCCGGCCAGCACGTATGAGATCATGAGCGCCGGGCCGGCCACTTGGTTCGCGGCCTTGCCGGTCGTGACGAAGATGCCCGCGCCGATGATCGCCCCGACGCCGAGCGCCGTGAGGGCGTACGGCCCGAGGATCCGATGGAGTTGTCCGCTTTCGCCTTCCGCCCGCGCGGACTGCAACGGTTTCTTGATCAGCAATCCGCTCACGGGCGAGTCCCCTTCGGAGAGGAAGGTTTGCGAGAGGGCTATCGTAAGAGGGCGGCCCTGAGAAAGGGAGAGCAATGCCGCGCGGAAAGTGGCGTTTCAGCCGGACGCACGCTTTCGTAAAATGGTTCGGTTCGGCTCCGATCCGCGCGGGCCGCCTCGATTCCAGGTGAACATGCCGACGAAGACCAAGTCGAACCCGGCCCGCCCCCCGGCTCTCTCCTTCGATCCCACCAACCCGTTCATCGTCCAGTCCGACCGCTCGATCCTGGTCGAGGTGGACAACCCGAAGTACGCCGAGGCGCGGGACGCACTGGCCCCGTTCGCCGAGCTCGAGAAAAGCCCCGAGCACATCCACACATACCGCGTGTCCAACCTTTCGCTGTGGAACGCGGCGGCGGCCGGCATCACCGCGGATGAAATGCTCGCGGTGCTCGAGAAGTACACGAAGTTCCCCATCCCGGCGAACATCCCCACGGACCTCGCCGAAACCGTGGCCAAGTACGGCCGCGTGAAACTGGAGCGCATCGACGCCACGAAGCTGAAGCTCGTCTGTGCCGACAAGCCGCTCCTGGTCGAGCTATCGCGCCAGAAGAAGCTCAAGGATTACCTCGGCGAGCAACTGGACGAGACGAGCTTCGCCATCGAGCCCGCCTTCCGCGGGGTGCTGAAACAAGCCCTGATCACGCTCGGCTACCCGGCCGAGGATCTCGCCGGGTACACCGAGGGCGCGGCCCTGCCCATCGAGCTGCGCGAGACCACCGCCGCGGGCCTGCCCTTCCACGTCCGCGATTATCAGCGTGAATCGGCGAGCGTGTTCCATGCCGGCGGTGATGTGCGCGGCGGATCGGGCGTCATCGTGCTGCCCTGCGGAGCGGGCAAGACCGTCGTCGGCATCGTCGCCATGTCCCTGCTTCAGAAGAACACGCTGGTGCTCACCACCAGCATCACCGCCGTGAAGCAGTGGGTCCGCGAGATCATCGACAAATCGAGCCTCACCGCGGACCAGGTGAAGGAGTACACGGGCGAGGTGAAGGAGATCGGCCCCGTGACGGTGGCCACGTATCAGATCTTGACATACCGCCCGGACAAGACCGAGGACTTCCCGCACTTTGGGCTCTTCGACTCGCGCGATTGGGGCCTCATCGTCTACGACGAAGTGCATCTTTTGCCCGCGCCGGTGTTCCGCGTCACGGCCACGATCCAGGCCCGGCGGCGGCTCGGGCTCACGGCCACGCTCATCCGCGAAGACGGCCGCGAAGGCGACGTCTTCTCGCTGATCGGCCCGAAGAAGTACGACGTGCCGTGGCGCGAACTCGAGACCAAAGGCTGGATCGCCTCCGCGAGTTGCTGCGAGATCCGCGTCGCGCTGCCGGACGACAAGACGCGCATGGAGTACGCCGTGGCGGACCACCGCGCGAAGTACCGCATCGCCAGCGAGAACGAAGCCAAGGACAAGGTGGTGGAGGAACTGCTGAACCGCTACCACGACCAGCGCGTGATCGTGATCGGCCAGTACCTCAGCCAACTTCGCCGGCTGCAGGAGCGGTTCGAGTTGCCGATCATCACCGGGTCGACGCCGAATGGCGAGCGCGAAGAACTGTACGAGAAGTTCCGCAGCGGCGAAGTGCGGCACCTCATTCTCTCGAAGGTCGGCAACTTCGCCATCGACCTGCCGGACGCGAACGTGCTGATCCAAGTGAGCGGCACGTTCGGATCGCGGCAGGAGGAAGCCCAGCGACTCGGCCGCATCCTCCGCCCGAAGAGCGAAGGCAACACCAACGCCCACTTCTACTCGCTGGTGACCCGCGATACGCGCGAACTGGACTTCGCACACCACCGGCAGATGTTTCTCACCGAACAGGGGTACAGCTACGAGATCCTCGACGAGAAAGAGATCGTACCCGTGCCGGACTCGCGGGATGTCGTGAAAGAAGCCAGTTAACCACAGAGGCGTCTCGTTAGCCCGACGCGCAAGCGAGGGATGAACTAATTCCTCGCTTGCGCGTCGGGCTAACGAACGCAGTACAAATGCCCCCCCCTGTCATTCTCGATGCACGCGTGGTCACGGGATCCGGGGGCGGGCCGGACAAGACGCTGCTCAATTCGCCGCGGTTCCTCGAGCCGCTCGGGTATCGCATGCTCTGCGCATACCTGCACCCGCCGGACGATCCGGGTTTTGATGTCATCCGCCAGAACGCCGAACGATACGGCGCGCCGCTCGTGTCCATTCCGGATCGCGGGCCGCGGGACTTGAGCGTCGTCACGAATCTGATCCGGCTGTGCCGGCGTGAGAATGTCGCGGTGTGGCACGGCCACGACTACAAGACCAACGCGCTCGGGCTCCTGCTGAAGCGGTTCCACCGGATGCGACTCGTCACCACCGTTCACGGTTGGGTGCAGCACACGAAGAAGACGCCGCTGTACTACAAGATCGACAAGTTCTGCCTGAAGCGGTACGAGCACGTGATCTGCGTGTCCGAGGATCTCGTGGCGGAGTGCGCGAAGGCCGGCGTGCCCGGGAAGCGGCTCATGCTCCTGGAGAACGGCATCGACGCGGACGACTATCGCCGCACCCGTTCGAGCGCGGAAGCGAAGGCGGCGTTGGGCCTGCTCGCCGATCGATTCCTGATCGGCGCCGTGGGCCGGCTCTCCGCCGAGAAGGGCTTCGACGTGCTGATTCACGCGATTCAGCAATTGCCGGATGTTCACCTTGCGATCGTCGGCGACGGCGGCGAACGTGCCTCACTCGAGAAACTGATCGCGGAGTTGAAACTGAAGGACCGCGTCACGTTGGCCGGTTGGCAGCCGGATGTTCGCGGCTGGTTCGAGGCGATGGATGCGTTCGCGCTCTCCAGCTATCGCGAAGGGCTGCCCAACGTGCTGCTCGAAGCGATGGCGATGGACGTTCCCGTGGTGGCGACGCGGGTGAACGGCGTGCCGCGCGTCGTTCAGCACGAAGAGAACGGCCTGCTCGTGGAACCCGGCGACGTGAGCGGCCTCGCGGCTGCATTGCAACGCATCGTCGCTGATGCCGGGTTGCGTGATTGTTTGCGGGCTGCGGGTCGCTCCACGGTCGAGGGCCGGTATTCGTTCCGCAACCGAATGGAGAAGCTGGCCGCACTTTACGATTCGATGGCGTTGTGATCCGTCTTGTCGGGCGGGTCGAGGCTTTGCGAGCCCCGCCGGGTGACCGCAATCGCTTACGGCGGGGCTCGCGTCGCAAAGCCGACGCTCGCCCCGCCCTACTTCTGGTACTGCGGGGCGATCGCCACGTACTTCATGCCGAGCAGCTTCTTGAACGGGATGAACTCGCCCACGTCGTTGCCTTCCACGCGGTGCCCGATCCACTGAAGCAGATAGCCGCCGACGATCGCACCGACGCCCCATTCCCACTCCGCCAAGAACAGCAGCGGTATGCCTGCGAATGCCAGCGGGATGCCGAGCATGTGAATCGCGAAGTTGAAATTGTTCTGGTGCCGCAGCAGCCAGTTTCTTCGCGCGCGGCCCGCGAAGGCAAGCAGCTTCCGGGCGATGGGAAATGAATGGGCCATGTCTGCGAATATGCTATGACGCGCCGCGGGGTGTCGTTTCCAAATCGCTTCCCGATAATCTCCCCATGCCGGTCACCTGCCCTCGCTGCAAGCGGAGCCTGTCCACCGCGGAGAGCGAGGGGCCGCCGGCGTTCTGCATGTATTGCGGGCAGAAACTCCGCGAGACGGTGCTTTCGTCCGGCGGGATGCTCACGGCGTCGCATGTGCCCTTCACGGACAATCCCGAAGAGGATGCCGCGGAGCCGCCGCCGTCCGAAGTGGGCGGCTATCGCTTGATCCGCTTCCTCGGTGCAGGCGGCATGGGCGCGGTGTACGAAGCCGAGGCGCCGGAAAGCGGCAGTCGCGTGGCCGTGAAGCTGCTCTCCTCGCGACTCGCCTCCAATCCCGCGTCCGTCGAACGGTTCCGCCAGGAAGGCCGGCTTGCGAGCCAACTGGCCCATCCGCGCTGCGTGTTCGTGCTCGCGGCCGACACCGAAGCCGGGCGGCCGTTCATCATCATGGAGTTGATGCCGGGCCGCACGCTGAAGGACCTCGTGGATGCGAGCGGCCCGTTGCCGGTGAACGAAGCCCTCGCCCATATCCTCGACGTGCTCGACGGCCTCGCCGAAGCCCACCGCCTCGGCGTGATTCACCGCGACGTGAAACCCTCGAACTGCTTCCTGACCGCGGACGAGCGCGTGAAGGTCGGCGACTTCGGCCTCTCCAAATCGCTCGGCGACTCGCGCGACCGCCACCTCACGCAGAGCGGCACGTTCCTCGGCACCGTGTTGTTCGCCTCCCCGGAGCAAATCCGCGGCGAACCGCTGAGCTACGCCTCGGACATCTACTCGCTCTGCGCCACGCTCTACTATCTGCTGTGCGCCGAAGCGCCGTACCACCACGAGAGTGCGACGGCGGCCTTGGCGAAAGCCATCAGCGAGCCGCCGCCCTCGATCTGCGAGAAGCGATTGGACGTGCCTCGCGCGGTGGAACGGCTTGTGATGCGAGGCTTGGAACGCGACGCGGACCGTCGCTGGCAATCGCTCGACGATCTGCGCGAAGCCGTGGTCGATCTGCTTCCCGCACGGCAGACGCCGGCGCGGCCGCGAGCCATCATCGGCGCGTACATCCTCGATTACCTGCTGCTGTTGTTGGTTCTCGAAATCCCGTACGAGGTGCTCCGATCCGCGTTCCACTGGCCGGAGGCGGAACTGCTCGGCCTCGACTTGAAACCCGTGAGTTGGGCGCTGAGCACGGCGTACTTCGCCTCCATGGAAGGGATGCTCGGCCGCACCGTGGGGAAGAGCCTGCTCGGGCTGCGCGTGTCGCGGATCGGACAGTCCGGCCCGCCGGGCCTGGCCCGCGGCTGGATTCGCGCCGCGGTCTTCGCCACGATCTGGTTCTGGACGTTTCACGCCCCGACGATGACGGGCAAGTTCGGCGGCTGGGCCGCGCTCGGCACCGTCGCCTCCGGCTTCGCGATGCTGTGCCTCCAATTCCGCCGCACGCTGGGCGGCTACCGCGGGCTGCACGACTTCGCTTCGGGCTGCCATGTCACGCAGAAGCCGCTTCCGGTTCGCCGCCTGCGCCTTCATCCGCGGATGGCCAACTCGATGGACTTGCTGCTACTGGCGAACGAAGGAGCTGCCGCCCGCGTCGGTCGGCGGGTATGCGGTGAAGGGCCGCCTTTGGGCCGAACCGCTCGGCGAACAGGTGTGGCTCGCGGAAGATCGCAGCGCTGAACCGCTGCGTGCTGCTCTGGATCCTGCCGGACGACGGCAACCTGGCCATGCCGCTGCCAAGCGATGTGCCCCGACTCACGAGGCTCCGCCGTCTCGGTCGCGGCAACTTCTCTTGGGCGAATCAGGAACCTCGAATGGGTCGCGTTTGCGGCCCCGGCCGGTGCTCCGCTCTTGCATACGATCCGCAAGCCGCTCGCTTGGGCGGACGCGCGGCATCTGCTCGAGCAACTCGTGGACGAACTGCTGGCCTCCCAGGCGGACGGCTCACTGCCCGCGCGGCTCAGCGTGGAACAGGTTTGGGTCGAACCCAACGGCCGGCTTCAATTGCTGGACTTTCCGCTGCCGCCGCCCGCGGCCGCGGCGGAGAACGAGCCGTTCGCACTGGTGAGGTCCGTGGCGTCCCTCTCGCTCGAAGGCCAGCCGCGCTCGGCCTGTTCGCCGGGCGGCGTTCGCGCCCCGGTGCCGCCCCACGCCGCGCCGATCTTTCAGAAGCTGTTCTCAAAGCGAGGCTACTCGAAGCTCGGCGAGTTGAGCCTCGATCTCCGCGAGACCCATGCCCATTCCCCGGAGGTGACGCCCGCCATCCGCGTGGCCCACCTCGGCATCCAAGCCGCGGTGCTCGCGCTCGGCCTGTGGGTGATGTTCGGTGCCGCGCTGCTCGTCGGCACCGTGCTGGTCATCGCGGCGGATAGTCGCGCGGACACGGCCGATCTCGCGCTCAAGGACTTGGCCGATCCCGCGCGGCACGAGGAACTCCGGAAGATGCAAGGCGCGGCGAACGCAGTCGGAAACCCCCGCGCGTCGGCTCGTATCGAACAACTGCGGGATCGGCTGCGGTCGGAAGCGTTGGAGCGCCGCGCGATGCTGCCCGCACCGCAACGGTGGCTGCTCGAAGCCTACGAGCAGGCGGTGAAGGACGGGCAGAAGAACGAGACGCAGCAACTTCGGCTCGAACGCGAGATCCTGGTCTGGTCCGCGGCGAACGAGAAATCCGCGGTCGGCCGCGGGGATTCGCCCTGGAAGTTCGAACTCGGGCCGTTCTGGATCGTGCTCGCGGCGGTGCCGCTGCTCTGGATCGCGGCGGCGGCTTCGTTCCGCGGCGGGCTCTCCATGATGCTCGCCGGCATCGCGTTGGTCCGCTCGGACGGCCGCCGGGCCACGCGCGGGCGTTGCGCTCTCCGCGCGGCTTTCGTATGGCTGCCAATCACGCTTCTGCTCGCCGCCAGCATGTGGGTGCAGATCGCCCACTACCGCTGGACGTACTTGGCCGCCGGGCTGTGGTTCGCCGCCGCGATCCTGCTTCCCGCGTACTTCGTGCTCGCGCTCAAGTTCCCGTCGCGCCCGCCGCAGGACCGCCTCGCCGGCACGCACCTCCTGCCGTCGTGATCAGCTCCCCCACGCCCCCGGCTTGGCCCACGGCCACCAGTGGTCCGGCAACAATCCCGTGACTTTGCGGTAAACCGTGCCCAGCCACGGCGGCAGGATACGCGAGAACGTCGAACCGCGCGTCTCGCCGACATACACCTGATCGGACGGCCGCAGCGGGATGTTCGTGGACTCGTTCTGGTCGATCAGCACGGCCTCGACATCGACGCGGAACACTTCGGGCCGTCGCCCCGCCGCCACGTGCGGCCGCACCACATACACCTGATTCAATTTGGACCCCGGCGGCAACCCGCCGACGCGCTTCAACAGGTCCATCACGGGCTCGGGGCCCTGGTATGCGACCACACGCGTGTGGCCGCGCACGGGGCCGTTCACATAGATGCGGTTGCTTCGCGGCGCGGCGAGGCTCACGCTCACCGATTCCAGCGGCATTCCGGCTTCGCGTGCGAGTTCGGCCCGCACTTCGTCCAATGTCATGCCCTCGACCCGCGGCCGGCCGATCGCTTCGAGGGGAAGCCGGCCGTCGAGATCGATCGCCGCGTAGGAGTCCCACGCGGGCCGCTCGGCGAACGCGATCTCGAGCACGTCCGGGCAGGCCACGCGATAGCGGATGTCCGGGGCAGGCGCGTCCGCGGAGCCGGCGGGATCGAGCGGCTGCGGCGCGTTGCGGTTCAAGAAGTTGGCGTTTGTACAGCCCGCGAGCAGCACGAGGAACGCGGCACAGCGCGCACCGCGACCTGCGACGCGAATTCGAGCAGATCTCGGCGCGCGGAGTCTCCCCACATTACCGTTATCGTCCGCGCATCCGGTGCATCTTCACCAAATTTCGCTCGGGGCGACGCGGACGTATTCCCATAAACTGAGTGATTCGCCGTTTCGACGAGGAACACGTTCCCGATGGCCACCCTGCTTCAACTCACGGACGCCCACAAGCACTACGGCGACCAAGTCCTGCTCGACGGCGCCGATGTCACGATCAGCGACAACGTGAAGGTCGGCTTCGTCGGCCGCAACGGCTGCGGCAAGAGCACGCTTCTCCGAATCCTGCTCGGCGAGGAGGAACTGGACAGCGGCGAGGTGTTCCGCCATTCCAGCCTGCGGCTCGGCTACCTCCGCCAGCACGACCCGTTCCTGCCCGGCGAGACGGCGATCGAATTCCTCATGCGGGACAGCGAGCAGCCGGATTGGAAGTGCGGCGAAGTCGCCGGGCGGTTCGAACTGAAGGGCAGCTACCTCGACGGCCCCGTCGCCAAGCTCTCCGGCGGCTGGCAGACGCGGCTCAAACTCGCCGCGCTGCTGCTGCACGAACCCAATCTGCTGATGCTCGACGAGCCGACGAACTTCCTCGACCTGCGGACGCAGATCCTGCTCGAACACTTCCTGCGGGACTTCCGCGCCGCGTGCCTGATCGTCTCGCACGATCGCGCCTTTCTCGCCGCCACCTGCACGCACACGCTCGGCCTCTCGCGCGGCAAGCTCACCTCGTTCCCCGGCAAGGTGGAAGAGTACCTGCAGTACGAGCGAGAGCGGCGCGAACACGAGGAACGCTCCAATGCCGCGATCCTGACCAAGCGGAAACACTTGGAAGACTTCATCGCGCGGAACAAGGCGCGGGCTGCCACCGCCGGGCTCGCTCAATCGAAGGCCAAGGCACTCGAGAAGCTGGAACTGGTCGAGATCGTGGGCGACGAACCGACCGCTTCCATCCGCGCGCCCATTGTTGAACGACGCCACGGGGCCGCGCTCCGCTGCAAGGATCTTGCCATCGGTTACCCGGAACGCACCATCGCGTCGGACATCCAGTTGGAGATCGATCACGGGTCGCGGGCGGCCGTAGTCGGCGACAACGGTCAGGGCAAGACCACCTTCCTGCGTACGATCGTCGATTCGCTCAAGCCCGTTGCGGGAAGCATCAAGTGGGGACACGGCTGCAAGATCGGCGTGTACGCCCAGCACGTCTACACCACGCTGCCCGAACGGGACACGGTGCTCGAACATTTGCGGTCGAAGGGAAAGGGCCGGAAAGAACAGGAGATTTTGCAAGTAGCCGGGGCGTTGCTCTTCCGCGGCTCGCACGTCGAGAAGCCGATCTCGGTGCTCTCCGGCGGCGAGCGCGCCCGCGTCTGCCTCGCGGGCCTGCTGCTCAGCGATTGGCAACGTGCTGATCCTGGACGAACCCGGCAACCACTTGGACGTGGACACCGTCGAGCTGCTCGTGGACGCACTCACGGCGTATGAAGGCACGGTGATCTTCACCAGCCACGACCGCCATCTCCTCATTTCAGTCGCGTCGCCACCTGCATCATCGAGGTGCGCGACAGCAAGGTGGTGAACTACCTCGGCAAGTACGACGACTACGTGTACCGGGTGAACAAGGAGATCGAGGCGGGGGAACGCGAAGCGGCCGCGGGCTTGGCCAAGTCGCCGGCCGAGGTCGCAGCGCGCGCGGCCGGCCGCGCCGCGCGGACCGCAGCGCACCGAGAAGCAGATTCGCAAGGAGATGAAGAACCTGGAGAAGACCATCGCCGCACTCGACGGCCAGCGCGGCGAGTTGAACGCGAAGATGCTGAACTGCACGGACGCGAACGAGGCGATGCGGTTGCACAATGAGATCGCCGCAATGCGCGAGCAATCACCGCCGCGAAGAACGCTGACAAGAGTTGCAGCAATTCGGCTGAAGCGGGCGCTCGTGACAATCACGCGAGACCGCGCTGTCGGTGCCGCCGGAATCACTTCGAGAAGTTGAGGATGAAGTTGCGGCAGGGTCGAACCGAGGTTCATGAGCACGCCTGCATTTCTTGCCGCGTCGAGTTTTGCCGTGTGCGGGATCAACATCACGCTGAAGCGATCGGCCAGCGCGTCCACCACGGTGAGGCTCACGCCGTCCACCGCAATCGAGCCCTTCTCCACGAGCAACTCCGCGTGCTCGGGCGGGCAACCGAACCACACCGTCTCCCAATCGCCATTCACGCTCCGCTCCAGGATCGGCGCGGTGCAATCGATGTGGCCGGACACGAAGTGCCCGCCCAACAGATCGCCGGCGCGAAGCGCCCGCTCCAGATTCACTCGGTCCCCGGGGGTCGTCCGGCCGAGCGTGGTGCGGGCCAGACTCTCGGGGCCGGCCTCGAACACGAACCAGTCCGTGCTGCGGTCCACGACCGTCATGCACGCCCCGCTGACGGACACGCTTTCACCGATGGCGAGATGCGCGGCGAAGCCCTGCTCGACGACGCCGAACCGCCGCCCGCCGTGGCCGTCGTCTTCGGCCACCCGCACCGCACCCATCGCTTGCACCAGTCCTGTGAACATGCCCATATTCTACAGAACGCCTAAGATACTGGGGTCCGCGAGGTCGCCCGATGGGAATGTTGGATCACTGGCACCCGGTGTTGAAGTCGGAGGAGTTGCGCCGCCAGCCCGTGGAGGTGAAGTTGGCGGGCGAATCGATCGCCGTGTTTCGCACCGCAACGGGCAAACTGGCCGCGGTGGCGAACGCCTGCCCGCACCGCCGCTTGAAACTGAGCGCCGGCACCGTGGTCGGCGAGCGCGTCCAGTGCCGGTACCACGGCTGGCGGTTCGACGGCTGCGGCAACGGCGAGAGCCCGGGCGCCCCGAAACTCACCACTTGCACCACGGCCTACGACATCCGCGAAGACCACGGCCTGCTCTGGATCAAGTCGCACGGCAGCGCCGCCGAGTTCCCGGATGTGTCCATGCCGGGATGGTTCCACATCTGCACGTACCGCCATCTCGTGCCCGCGTCGCTCGAACTCACCGTGGACAACTTCAACGAGATCGAACACAGCGCGACCGTTCACGACACGTTCGGCTACGACTTGGACCGGCTCCACGAAGTGAGCGTGAAATACGAAGCGACGGACACCAGCGTGCGCGTCGTGAACGCCGGGCCCACGAAACGCATCCACCCGTTCTTCGCGCTGCTCATCAACATCCGCAAGGGGGACTTGTTCCACGACGACTGGACCACGCGATTCTCGCCGGTGTACTCGGTGTTCGACCACTGGTGGACGTCGCCGGACGGCCGGCGGGAGGCGATGGTCCGCTGGCGGCTCTACATCTTCTACGTGCCGGTGGACGACCGCACGACGCAGGTCGTGTCCATCACTTATGCGAAGTCGCGATACCCGGGGCCGAACGGCTCGCTGCGGCTCATGAAGTGGAAGATGAAGGAACAGATCGACCGCGAGATCCGCTCGGACATCGACATGCTGCACCACTTGGCGGACCATGACCGCAGCATCGAAGGGATGAAACTGAGCCGCTTCGACAAGGTGATGGGCCTCACGCGGGAACGCATCCAGCGTGTGTACCGCGGCGAGGCGTGACGTCTCACGGCACGATCGGTTGGGTCCACGCCGTTTCCAGATCGCCCTTCGTGTACGGGTTCGGGTGCGGCTTCGTGGAAATCACCTTCGCACGCACATACAGTTCCCGGCCGCTGATGCCGTAGCTCGCCGCGGGGCCGTCCGCTTCGCCAAGCACCTTGCCGATGTCCGCCGAATAGAGGTTCGTCACGGGCAGCGGGTTGCCGTCCTTGTCCCGTTGTTCCTGAGAAGACAAGTCCGCGTCCTTGAGCGTGCCGATGAACTGGATCTTGTACTGCACGCCGGGTTGCTCCTGCACTTCGACACGGAACTGATTGCCTTTACGGGTCGCGCTCTTCAGCAGCACGCCGGTGGAGGCGTGGAAATCGCCCGCCTCCAAGCCTTTCACGATGGCTTCCGCCGTGGGGTGCGGCGCGTTCACCATCACCCAGCCGCGGCCGGGGTTCACCTTGCCGACGCCGAACTCGTGGTAGCCGTGCGAGTCGTCGGTCGCGAGGCCGTACACGACCGGCAGTTGATGCTTGCCCAGCCGCAGAGCGAGCGCGACGTCCCAGACGCGTTCGGTGGAAGCATGAAGCGTGTCGCCGTAGTTGCCGACGCCGGGGTGCCCGTTGAACACCTCGAAGTACTTCAACTCTTCGGAGAGCAGCAGTTCCTCGGCCCGCACGCCCCAACCGAAGTTCGGGTGGTTCAGGAATGCGATCATGGCCCGGCCGGTCTTCTTCCGCTGATCGCTCACCTGTCTCATGTTCACGGTGATGGTCTCGATCGCGTCCTTTCCGTCGATCGGCTTCACGGCGTCGCGGAGGTTGATGCCGTTGATGTGGATCGGCCGCTTCGCGAAGCTGTGCGTGATCTCCTCCGCCTGGATCAGCAGGAACCTGCCGGGTTCTTCGAGCAGGCTTCGGAACTCGGCGAGCGGTTTGAGCCGCACTTCGCGTTTGCCCTTCTTCTCGCGCGTCTCCACCCAGCGTTCGCCGAACCGGGCCGCGTACTTCTTCAGGGCGCGGGTGCGGGTCGCGTTCGCATCCGCGCTCACCCACTTGTCGCCTTCGGAGAGCAGGTTGTGGTCCGTGAGCGCGAGGAAGTGGTAGCCGTTCCGCTTGTACCAATCGGCAATCATCTCGGGGAAGTCGTCGCCGTCCGACCAGAGCGAGTGCGTGTGCAGATTGCCCTTCCAGAACTGCGGGCCGGCATGGGCCGCGGGCAGCGGCGGGAGCGGCGTGATGTCCCGCGGCGCGGGTGCGACCTCGGGTTGCTGCCACGCGAACGCAGCGACCAGCAGCATGGACGTGAGCAGAAGCGCGGCGAGCGAGCGAAGCGCGTGAGGCATGGCAGCACCTCGGGAAGCGCGGAAACGGGCGGCGAGAGTCGCCGCCCGTTCCCGGTGTACGAATCGGAACTCTCACTTCAACTCGTCGGCGGTCACGGGCAGAGTCAGGATCGCGCCGCCCTCCAGGTCCGTGCGAATGCGGAGGTCGCGATCCAGAGCCGCGGGCTTCTTGCGTTCGAACTTCACCGTGAGCACCTGCACCGGCAGCGCGGTGCCGGCCGTGGCGGGAAGTTCCACCGAGACGCCTTCGGCCGCGCCGTCCACGCCCAGCACCTTGAACGGCTTGGCGGCGCGAATCAGCACGCGCTGCGTGCCGCTGCCGTCGAGGGGCACGTTGTCCAACTTCACCCGCGCCGGCGCCGCTTCGAGCGGGGCGGCGATCGTGCCGCTCACCGCGAGTTGGATCAGCGGGTTCTCCTTGTCATTCGTCTTGAATACGATCGGCTCGGAGATCGGGCCGGCGGCCGCGCCGGGCTTCAGGCTCGCCGTCACGGTGTACTCGACGCCGCCCAGCAACCGGCCGCCGCGGGCCGTCTCGGTGAACTGGACGTCCAACGACGCGGGAGCCGACGCGAGTTCCATCAACTTCCAATCGCGCGTCCGCCCCTTGTACTCGAGCTTCACCGACTGGCTCGCCTTCGACCCCTGCGACACCGTGCCGAACACCACGCTGCCGGGGTTCACGGTCACATCCGTCTTGCTGTTCGCGCTCACCTTGATCACGGCGGTGGACACGAACTTCGGCCCGAACGTGACGAAGAACGTCTGCGAGTTCGTGCCGACGAACTTGCCGGAGTTCATGGTCACGGTGAACGCCGCGGATTCGTTCGGCTGCAGCACCTTGTTCATGGGCACGTAATCGAGGCACGAGCAACTCTTGCGCACCTCGGTGATCTGCATCGGCGATTCGTAGATGTTCGTGATCGTGAAGGTGTGCGTGCAGAGGGTGCCGTGCGGCACGTTGCCGAAGTCGTGCGTGATGATGGCGGGGGCGGCCTGGTCGCGGTTCTTGTCGATGCCCGGCAGGAAGAACTTGTTGGCCCATGGGGCGGGTTGTGCGGGTTGGACCGCGGGGCCGGGTTGTGGCGGTTGCGCGAGAGTGAACGGTGCGAGGGTGAACGCCGCCGCCGCCGCGAGGCTGTGAAGCCGCTTCATCCGCAGGACTCCTGTCGGGTAACTCGAGCCGGGGGCCGATCCGTGGCCGGGCGCGATGAACCATCGTATGCATCGGCCAGTGTCCGCCTTCGCTGCGGCGAGGAACCGGTTCGCGGCGTCTCCGCCTCCGCTCCGGGGCGGCACAACGCGTATCATGAGACGCATGTTCAAGACCGTCCTCGCCAGCATGATCGGTACGGCCGGAGCAGCCGCCGGGCTCTGGTGGATCGTCAACCGCACCTACACCATCAACGGCCAAGGCTGGCTCGAACGGCAACCCTTCCCGCTGGACAGCGTTTGGGTGTTCGGTGTCGCCGGGGCCGGAGTCGGCCTGTTCTTCGGCGTCGCCCGCCACCGCCGGAACGCGAGGTACGCGGCGGACGCGGCGGAACTCAGCGCGGAGAACGACTTCGCGTTCGAGGCGAAGCCGGAGGAAGTCGAACGGCCCGAGATGCCGCTCTTCGCGAACATGTCGTCCATTCACAACCGGATGACGACCAAGAAGGACGGCGTGCCGGTGGAGGTGTTCGACCTGACGACCGCCAGCGAGACCAGCGAAGGCACGGACTACGTGCGGCGGACGGTGGTGCTGCTGCCGGCTCCCGGGCTCCCGCATTTCCGGTTGAACGCGAAGAACATCGGCTCTCGATTCCTGGATTGGATCGGCGTGAAGGGTGTGACCTTCGATCCGAATGCGACGACGAATGAAGACGACCGCGCGGCCGCGGAGGCGTTCGCCCGCAACTATCAACTCACGACGGTGGACACGACCGAACTCGCGGCCGGAACTCCCGAAGTGTTCGCGGCGGGGGACGATGCCGCGAGAAAGGCATTCCCCTTGCCGGTGCTGCGGGCGTTGGCCTCGCGGCCGGGGTGGTCCATCGAATCGCACGGCGGGAAGCTTGCATTCTGGCAGGGTGCCGCCGTGCATCCGCCGCGCAAGCGGCTTGCGATGATCGAAGGCGCCTTGCAACTCCGGAACAAATTCCTCCACCCGGCGAACCCGAACGAGATCCTGCCCGCGATTCCCGGCACGGATCGCGGCCGCCAATCCGGGCGGATGCAAGGCGCGCTCCTCGGCGGCGTGATCGGTGCCTTCGCCTCGTTCTTCTTCGGCTTTATCGGCGTCATGATGTTCACGGACCGCAAGCCTGGAGCGGGCGACGGCCTCCCGTTTGAATTGCTGGTCATGCCCGCAATCGTGATCCTCGGCACGGCGCTCGGCGTACTCGTCGGGATCAACCTGCCGATGCGCGGCCCGCTGTTAAAGAAGCCGAAGGATCCGAAACTGGAAAAGCGAGTCGGCTGCGCGGTGCTCTTCGGGCTGTTCGGCGGGTTCATGGGCGGCGGGATCCTCGGTGCGGCCGCCGGCATCATCCTGAATCTCGGCATGGACGAGAACAAGCTTCGCATGGGCCTCTTCTTCGGCGGCGCGGGCGTCGGCTTTTTCACCGGCCCCGTGATCTGCGGCATGCTCGCCCACAAGATCCTCAGCCGCTTCTCACGGAAGGACGACGATGTCGGCGGCCTCCACCCGTGACGTCCGGGTGGCGAGATGCGGGCTCACAGGGTATAATTTCCGCACCTACCCGCCGATGGTCACATCATGCCGTTGATTCCCGCATTGCACAGACGCGACTTTCTCCGCGTGAACGCCGCCGCCGGCATCGGGCTCGCTCTGCCGTTCAACACGCCGGCCGCCTCGACGCCGAAAACGAAATCCGTCATCCTCGTGAACCTGACCGGCGGGCTGAGCCACCTCGACACGCTGGACATGAAGGCGGACGCACCGAGCGAGATGCGCGGCGAGTTCAAGCCGGTGTCCACCACCGTGACCGGACTGCAAATCTGCGAGCACTTGCCGAAGCTTGCGGCGCGGATGAAGCACTGGGCGCTCGTGCGGTCCCTTTCCCACGGCGAAGGCGGGCACCTCCCCGGCACGCACCGGCTGCTCACCGGGGCACCGATGCCCAACCAGCGGATCACGGACCTGGACAATGTGCTCTCACGCCGCGATTGGCCCTGCTACGCAGCGGCCCTCAACCAGATCCGCCCGCGACACGACGGCATTCCCAACGGCGTCACGCTGCCGCACGCTCTGATCGAAGGCCCGCTCACGTGGCCCGGCCAGCACGGCGGCTTCCTCGGGCCGAACCACGACCCGATGCTCGTGACGCAGGATCCGAACTCGCCGAACTTCCGCATGGACACCTTCGCGTTGCAGCAGGGGCTCGATTCGAGCCGCGTGCTGGCGCGCCGCGGCTTGCTCGAAAGCCTCGACTCGGCCGCGAGCACCGATGCCGCCTTCCGCGGGCACCAACAGCGGGCCTTCGAACTGCTCTCGTCCGGCCGCATCGCCGATGCGTTCAAGATCGACCGCGAACCGGTGAAAGTGCGCGACGCATACGGGCGCAACATGTTCGGCCAATCGCTGCTGTTGGCTCGCCGGCTCGTGCAAGGCGGCGTGCCGATCGTGCAGGCGAACATGGGCATCGTGCAGACGTGGGACACGCACGTGGACAACTGGGGCCGCTTGAAGAACACGCTGCTGCCGTGGCTGGACCAGGGCTTGGCCGCGCTCATCGACGACCTGTCCGCATCCGGATTGATCGAGGACACGTTCGTGGCCGCGCTCGGCGAGTTCGGACGCACGCCACGGATCTCCACGCTGCCGGGCGAGAAGATTTCCGGCCGCGACCATTGGCCGCACGTTTACTCGGGCCTCTTCGCCGGGGCCGGCGTGCAGGGCGGCCGTGTGATCGGCAAGTCCGACCGCGCCGGCGGCCACCCGATCTCGACCGCCTACACGCCGTACGATGTCGGGGCCACAATCTACGACCGGCTCGGCGTGCCGGCGGACGCCGAGATTCGCGACGCCGTGAACCGCCCCGCCCGCGTGAACGCCGGCACCCCGATGGACGTGCTCTTCCGCGGCAGTTGAGCGTGGCTCCAACACCTCTTCCCCGGCTTTGCGGGGGAGAGGTGAAACGCATGCTCCTCGTGCGGGGCTCGATTCTGATTTGACGGTAGTCGCAATCCAAGCCGAGGTTCGCCAATGGCGCCCCGCCTCTTCACGCTCGCCGCACTCGTCTTCGCGCTGCTCCGCATTCCCGCCTCGGCCCAGGAGAAGAAAGAACCCGTCGATCCGGACCACGCCGCGAAGATGGCGAAGGGCACGGACCTGTTCAAGACAACGGTCCGCGGCATCCTGGAGAAGCGCTGCCTGAAGTGCCACAGCGGCGACAAAGTGGAATCGGAATTCGACATGGGCACGCGCGAGTCCCTGCTCAAGGGCGGAATCGCGGGCCCGGCCGTGGTGCCCGGCAACGCCAAGAAGAGCCTGCTGTACCAACTCGTGGCGCATCAAAAGATGCCGGCGATGCCGCACGAACGGCCCAAGATGCCGGACACGGAGATCGCCAAGATCGCGGAATGGATCGACCTCGGTGCCCCGTTCGACAAGCCGCTTCTCGGCAAGGAGGACGCCGCGGCATGGACGAAGAAAGTGGTGCCGCCCGAAGCCAAGAAGCACTGGGCGTTCCAGCCGCTGAACCCCGGCAAGCTCAACTCGATCGACGCGTTCATCCGCGAGAAACTCGCCGCCGCGGGGTTGAAGCCGAACCCGCCCGCCGAGAAACGCGTGCTCATCCGCCGCGCATACCTCGATCTCATCGGCCTGCCGCCGACGCCGGAACAAGTCGAAGCCTTCCTGAAGGATGATTCACCGAACGCCTTCGAGAAGGTGATCGACGGTTTGCTCGCGTCCCCGCACTATGGCGAACGCCAAGCCCGGCCATGGCTCGATCTCGTCCGCTTCGCCGAGAGCCACGGCTTCGAACACGACTACGACCGCCCCACGGCGTACCACTACCGCGACTTCGTGATCAAGGCGTTGAACCAGGATCTGCCGTTCGACACGTTCGCGAGGTGGCAACTGGCGGGGGACGAACTCGCCCCGAACGATCCGCTCGCGCTCATGGCCACGGGCTACCTCGCGGCCGGCGTCCACAGCACGCAGATCACCGCGAACGAAGTCGAGAAGCACCGCTACGACGAACTCGACGACATGCTGGCGAACATCGGCACCACGTTCCTCGGGCTCACCGTGGGCTGCGCCCGCTGCCACGATCACAAGTTCGACCCCGTGCCGAGCCGCGATTACTACCGCATGCTCTCCGCGTTCACCACCACCGTGCGGACGGAAGTGGAAGTCGATCTCGACCCGGAGAAGTACAAGAAGGCCAAGGCCGCGTTCGACGCCGAGCACCGAGCGTTCACCGAAGCCGTGGCGAAGTACGAGAAGGAGCAACTGCCCGCGAAGCTGGCCGCGTGGGAGAAGGCGCGCACTGACAAGCCGGTGTCACTCGCTTGGGTGCTGCCCGAAATCGAGAAGATGGAATCGACTGGCGGAGCCACACTCGCCAAGCAACCGGACGGCAGCGTGCTCGTCTCGGGGAAAAACCCGGTGACGGATAACCTCCGCTTCACGTTGACCACGACCGCGACGGACCTGAAATCGCTCCGGATCGAAGCGCTCACGCATCCCACGCTCGTGAAGAACGGCCCCGGCCGCGCCGCGAACGGCAACTTCGCGCTGACCAACATCGCGGTGCAGATCGAACCGAAGGACAAGAGCAAGCCCGCGGAGAACGTGAAGCTCAAGGACGCCCGTGCGACCTTCGAACAGAAGGGGCTCGGCGTCGCCGGCGCGATCGACGAGAACGCGACCACGGCGTGGGCCGTGGATCCGCAGTTCGGCAAGAACCACGCCGCCGCGTTCAACTTCGAGAAGCCGATCGGCTTCGCCGGCGGCTCGATCATCACCGTCACGCTCGGCTTCCATAACAACACGGGGCACGGCATGGGCCGGCCGCGAATCTCGCTTTCAAGCGAAGTGAAGCCCGACCTCGGTGCCGCGGCCCAGTCGGAACTCGTCCGCAGTGCGTTGGCCGCGAAGAACCGCACACCCGAGCAATCGGCCGCTCTCCTGAAGTGGTTCGCGCCTCAGGATGCCGAATGGACCAAGCTCGCCAAGGCGGAAGCGGAGCATCTCGCGAAGGCTCCCAAGCCCGGCGTCGTGAAGGCGCTCATCTCCTCCGAAGGCCTGCCCGCGATCCGGTTGCACACACAAGGCGACGACTTCCTCAAGGAGACGCACTTCCTCCGCCGCGGCGATCCGGGGCAAAAGGAAGGAACCGCGAACGTCTCGTTCCTGCAGGTGCTCATGCCGCAGGCCGAAGCTCAAGCGAAGTGGATCGCCGTTCCGCCGAAGGACGCACGGCAGAGTTTCCGCCGCACGTCCTTCGCGAACTGGCTGACCGACGCGAAGGACGGCGCGGGACAACTCGCCGCCCGTGTGATCGTGAACCGGTTGTGGCAGCGGCACATGGGTCGCGGGCTCGTGTCCACCGTGTCGGACTTCGGCCTCCGCGGCGAAGCACCGAGCCATCCCGAGTTGCTGGACTACCTCGCCGGTGAACTGATCAAGGGCGGGTGGAAGCTCAAACCGATCCACAAGCTCATCGTGATGAGCGAGACCTATCGACAGAGTTCGGCGCGGGACGAAGCGAAGGTGAAGGCCGATCCCGAGAACAAACTCGCAGGCCGATACCCGGTGCGGCGGCTCGAAGCGGAAGTGATTCGCGATTCGATCCTCGCCGTCGGCGGCATCCTCGACCCCGCGATGCACGGCCCCGGCACGCTGGACGAAGCGAGCCGGAAGCGGTCGATCTACTTCACGATGAAGCGAAGCAAGCTGATTCCGGCCCTCATCGTGTTCGACGCTCCGGACGGCACGGCGGGCGTGGGCGAGCGGCCGAGCACGACCATCGCCCCGCAGGCGCTCCACCTGATGAACAACCCGCAGGTGCGGGCCGCCGCGAAGGGCTTCGCGAAGCGGCTCGGCACGCTGCCGGATGCGGACGCGGTGAAGCAGGCCTATCGCATCGCGCTGGCCCGCGATCCGAGTGCAGCGGAACTCTCCGACGGCGCATCGTTCTTGAAAGACTCGACCAACCGCGACGCATCCTTGGCCGATTTCTGCCAAGTGCTTTTCTGCCTGAACGAGTTCCTCTACGCGGAGTGATCGACTCACGGGTGAAGGAACTCGCGAACGGCTCCGTTCCATGCGGCGGGCGATTTCCCGAGCAAGGGTTCGTGTCCCGCGCCGTCGATGATCAGCAACCGCTTCGGACCACGCAACCGGTCGTGAACGGAACGCACCTGTTCCAGTGTCGCGCGGGCGTCCGCGGCACCGGTCAGGATCAACGTCGGGAGCGAGACCGCGTCTGCATATTCCTCCGGGTTGTGGGCGAAGCCGTCGAATCCGAGACGCCGGCCGCCCCAGTACACGAGCATCTCGGCGCCAGGGAACGAAGGCACACCCATCGCGCGGAACCGGTTCTTCACCGTATTCAGCATCCGATCGAACGGGCATTCCAAGATCAGCGAGTCGGCCTTCACTTGGAGCGGCCCGACGGCGCGGAGCACGGCCGCGGCACCCATCGAACGCCCGAACAACACGATCCGCCGCCCCGGCCACCGCTCGTTGGCGAACGCCACGGCCGCCGCGACATCGTCCGCCTCGCGGACCCCGAGCGTGTTCTCCTTGCCGCTCGATCCGCCCGCACCGCGGAAGTCCACCAACAGCACATCGAAGCCGAGCGATCGCAGGACCGCGGACTCCGGCAGCAAGCTGCTCTTCGCGGAGGCGTAGCCGGGGAACATCACCACGATGCCGCGCGGCTCGGCCGCGGACGCGTGCCACGCTTCGAGCCACTCCTCGCCCATCGGGATGCGGTGCATCGTGAAGGGAATCTCAGGCACGCTCCGGTTCTCCGGCCGCGGCACGGCGACGCCGTTCACGAGAAGGCCGAGCTTTTGCCAGCGCGTGAGATGTTCCGGCCGAGCAACCGCATCGCCGGAATCGGCGTAAACGAGAAACGCCTCCGAATGTCTCGCCGCCAGCACATTCGCAACGACGATGAGAACCACGAGCAGGATCGCAATCCGCTTCCACCGCCGCCGCAGGAATCGAAGCGGATGCATGGCGTTACTCGCCGAAGTCGCGACCACGGACCTTCTGGAATTGCGGGCTCTTCACGATCACGGCGATCGCCGCCGCGACGCGGCCGTCGATCCGGTTCAACGCGGCCACCATCTCGTCCAGCAGCACCGTGTCCGAGAGCGTGACGCTGCGGCCGAGGGCGTAGCCGAGCAGCTTCTTGCAGAAGAGCCTCACGATCACGTCCTTCTTTTTCGCGAGCAGGTACGACCGGAGTCCGTCGATGCCCTCGAACTCGGTTGCATCCTTCAGCTTCACCTTCGTGTCCACCGCGAGGCCGCCGAGGTCCTTCTCGCGGAAGCGGCCGATGGCGTCGAACTTCTCCAAGGCGAAGCCGAACGGATCGATGCGGACATGGCATACGGCGCAGGCCGGGTCCTTGGCGTGCTTCTCGACCTGCTGCCGCGTGGTGAGTTTGTCCGCCCCTTCCTCGGCGGGAAGCTGCGGCACATTCGGCGGCGGCTTCGGCAGCTTCTCCCCGAGCAGCGTTTCGACCACCCAGTTGCCGCGAAGCACGGGGCTGGTGCGGCTCGCGCCCGATTGCTTCGCTTGAACGGAGGCGAAGCCGAGGATGCCGCCGCGTCCGTACTTGCGAACGCCATCGATTCGGCGGAACGCCGGACCGCTGACGTTCGGGATGCCGTAGTGCTTCGCGAGCAGCTCGTTCACGAAGACGTAATCCGCATCGAGCACCGAGGTGACAGCGCGGTCGTTCGCGAAGAAGTCCTGGAAGAACTGCACCGCTTCCTCATTCATCGCGGACCGCAGCTTGGCGTCGAAGGTGGGGAACAGCTTCTCGTTCTTCTCGTTGAACTCCTCGAATCCGCGGACGTGCAGCCACTGCGTGCCGAACTCGACAGCGAGGGCGCGGGCCCGCGAATCCTTCAACATGCGGTCCGTTTGCGCGGGAAGCGACTCATGCAGCTTGCCCGCGGCGGCGAGCGCGAGCAGTTCCTCGTCGGGCATCGACGACCACAGGAAGTAGCTGAGCCGCGAGGCGAGTTCGAGTTCGCTCACGTTTGCTGGCTCCTTCCCCGCCGGGGCCGCTTCGATGCGGAAGAGGAACGCGGGCGACACGAGGATGCGGGCGAGCACGCCGCGAATCGCCTCGTCGTGCGCGGCGCCCTTCTTGCGAACGGCTTCGTAGAAGTTTGCAAGCTCCGCTTTCTCGGAAGCCGCGAGCGGGCGGCGATACGCTTTCGCTGCAAACGCGGCGAGCGTGTCCAATTGCTTCGGTTGAGCGGCCTCTTCTTCCTTCTCGAACTCGTCGGCCAGTTTCTTGAAGAGCGGCTTGCGGTCGATGAAGAACTGCTGGAACTCCTTGGGCGTGTCCTGCGTGGTGAAGCCCATGAACTGCGGCAGGTAGGCGAATTCCGCGACCGGCTGGCGACTGATGAAACGATGCTCGGCCCACAGTCGGTCGATCCGGCGCGTTTCCGCTTCGTTCAGGAACAACCGAAGCAGCGGCTCGTCCTCGCGGTGGAACATCTTGAGGCTCACGACCTCGTCGGTGGGAACGACCTGCGGGAAGCATGTGTAAAGCGGAAAGATGCTGCGGAACTCGGCGTTTCCGGCAGCGAGTCGCTTCAAGCCGCGGGGCGTGCCCAGGATCGGACTCTTCGAGTCCCACGCGGCTTGGGATGCAGCGGCGACTTGTGCCTGGACGACACCGTCTTCGCCGCCGGCTTCGAGTTTGACATCGACGACGAACTCGCGGTCCCGGAAGATCGCCGCCGGCAGCCGGATCGCGAGTTCGCTCCCCGAGGGTAGCGGCAGGAAATCCTTGCCGAGATCGTCCTTGGCCGGGCCGAAAACTCCGTCCTTCGGCTTGCCGAGCCGGGTCAGATCGAGCCCTTGCAACAACGCACCATCGGCAGTCACGAGATTGTCGAAGAGCGCACGGTCCGGGCTCTTCTCCAGCGGCGGGCGCGGGCCGGAGAGCAACTTCTGGACCTGCTCGGCCAACTTCGCGGCCTCGTCACGCTTGGCGGGATCGAGCGCGACCGCCCGCCATCGGCCGAGCACCGAGTCGGAGGGAATCATCGGGCCGCTCTTCCCGACGGCACCGGGAACGCTGGCTCCGCGAACGAAGCTCCACACGTCCTTGTTTCCAAGCGAGTCGGCGTGCGGGTTGCTGTCGAGGATCGAATCGGCGACGTCCTTCGCCAAGTCCCACTTCCGCTCGGGCTTGCCGGCTTCCGTGATGGAGAACGCGATCTCGGTCATGTCGCAAGTGTGGCTGCCCTCGCGGGCATCGATCACAAGAACGAGCAGGTCGTCCTTCTGAACTTTGGCGGCGAGGCCGGGCGTCGGGACTTCCTTGCCGAGATCGACGACGCCCTCGGCGAGGACGCCGGCCAGCTTGGCCCGGCGGTGCTCGATGCGGTAGGCGACGCCGTTGCCACACGCCGGGTGAGCGTGCGTGACGGTCGCGGCGATCCGGACCTTGCCTTCCATCGGGCTCGTCCACACCGCGGCCACGTACTCCTGAGGCATCGGGTGAACGGCGACCGCGTGCGGCCGCACCGTGCCGGGAATCTTTTGCGTTTTCTCCGACGAGTTCGAGACCGCGACCGGCAGATCAGTGCCCTTCTTGCGCCAGCCGTTGATCGCGGCCTGGGCCGGGTCCTTCGGCAGGCGATCCTCGAGAAGCGTGAGCGCTCCGGCGGGAATCGTCCGCAACGGCTTCGTCACCTCGGCATCGTCCTTGGCCGGCGGTTGCAACGCGAGTACGTCTTTCCAACGCTTGAGGAACGCGTCGTCGAGTGTCTCGACCGGGGCTCTCGGGTCGGCGGCTGCGGCGAGGTACTTCTGGGTGCTCGCGAACAACACGGCGTAATCGATCTCGTATTGCGGGCCGAAGGTCGCGTAGTCCTTCAGCAGCAGGGGCGGCTTGCCCGGGGCTTCAAAGCGGGGCCGCTGCCAGAACACCGTTCTGACGCCGCCGGGCAGCAGATCGCGGGACGCAAGCTGGAGTGTCACTGCGGACTGCCCCGGTGCGGGCTTCAGCGCGTATCGCAGCACGGCGGACTCCGCCGCAGGCGGATCGATCGGCACCTGCCGGGTGAGGCTCTCGATCGGCTTGCCCGCGCCCGCTCCTTCGCCCCACTTCGCCTGCACGTAACTGCCGATGCGAACCGTCCGCCACAAGGCGTTTTGCCAGGCGATCACGTCCGCCGCCAGCGTCGGCGCGTCCTTCTCGGTCGCCGTGCGCCACTTTGCGCGAATCGTGTCGAGCGGGTGCGACGGAGCCTTGCCGGTCAGTGCCGCCCAGAGTGCCGTCATGTATTTCGCGTTCAGACGTTCCTTCGACGCAACCTCGTCGAACTTCCCCGAGGCCAATGCGTCGCGGTGTTTCAGCGTCGCCGCCAAGTACGGCAGAACCGGGAGTTTCCCGTCCCCGGGCGCGAACGCGGCATAGAACTCCCGGAGCTTCGCGGTTTGCTCGTCGGTCCAGTCGCGGCGCGTCTTGCCCTTCGAGAAACGAATGCCGTCCGGCAGCAGCACGGCGTGATCCGCGACGTCCTTCGCGGCGGCGAGATACTTCGTGAGCAGCGCGGGCGAGATATCCGTGAGCGCTTCGGCGGCGTTGGTGAAGCCTTCGCCCGCGGCACCGTCCGCCGGGAACTCGCGGGTCGGCTTCAGATCGACCCCGGTGAGGTCGCGGATCGTGTAGTCGTACTCCGCGTTGCTGAGCCGCCGCAGCGGCACGCGGCCGGGATCGCCGACGTTCGCCTTCGCCTCGGCATCGAGGAAGTTTTTCACCCATGCGATGAGTTTCTTCTTCTCGTCGGCGGTCGGCTGCGGCTTGTCCTTCGGCGGCATCTCGCCCGTTTCGATCTGCTCGATCATGCCCTGCCACGGCTTCACGTCCTTGCGGATGTCGTCCGTGTTGCCGAACCGCTCGAGGTCGAGGCTGCCCTTCTTCGCCTTCGTGGAGTGGCAACCGAGGCAGTATTTCTGAAGGATCGGGCGGATGTCCTTGGCGTATTCGGCCTTCAACTCCGCCGGGCCGGGTTCGGACCGCGCCGTGGAGACCTGAGCCAGTGCGAAGCCGAGCGCGAACAGCGGGAGAAGTCGTGCGAACCGCATGGAGAGTGCCCCGTGTGTGCTGTTGTTTTAGCGGCGGGGCGGTAAACTGAACGACACGAGGTGAATGATGTCGGCAATCCCACGACGCAAGTTGTCGGTGGACGAGTATCTCCAAGTGGAGAGGCTCGCGCCTTTCAAAAGCGAGTTCTACGATGGAGAGATGTACGCGATGGCGGGAGCGCGGCTTCCCCACAACCGAATCAAGGACAATCTGATCGGCGAACTCCACGCGAGGCTCAAAGGCACGTCCTGTTATACAACCAGCACCGACATGCGAGTCCGGATCCCCGGCACGCCGCCGCACTACACCTATCCGGACATACCGGTCGTTTGCGGAGAAGCGGTGCTGGAAGACGACGTGATGGACACCCTTTTGAATCCTCGCCTCCTGATTGAAATCCTTTCGCCTTCGACTGAGGATTACGACCGCGGATTCAAGCGGATCCAGTCGATGCGCATCCCGTCGCTGCATGCTTACGTCTTGGTTTCTTCACATGAGCCAAAGATCGAACAGCACTTTCGCCGGGATGATGGCACGTGGGATGTCGCCGTCGCGATCGGGCTCTCAAGCACATTCGAGATTCGCGGCGTCCCCGTTTCGATTCCGCTCGCGGACATTTATCGCGGGGTCGTCTTTCCCGGTAGCTCTTCCTGATGGCACTCTCCACCCTTCCGCTCGGGTATTGCACCAACGTCCACGCCGGGCTCACGGTGGCGGACGTGCTCGCCGGATTGGACACGTACACCTTGCCAGTGATGCGGCAGATCGGCCGGCCGGTCGCCGCCGGGTTGTGGCTTGCGCGGCCGGTCGTGGACGAACTGCTCGCCGAAGACGGCGGGCCGAGGCGGCTCGCCGCCGAGCTTGCGGCACGCGGTCTCGTCTGTTACACGCTGAACGCGTTCCCGTACGGCGACTTTCACGCGGCCCGCGTGAAGGAGAACGTATATCTTCCCGATTGGTCTCAACCCGAACGGCTCACCTACACCGCGGAATGCGCCACGGTTCTCGCTGAACTCCTGGCTCACGGTACGGACGGCAGCATCTCCACGCTCCCGCTCGGATTCAAGGGCTTCGACCCTCCCGCGGACTTCGAGGAAGCGTGCATCCGCAACCTGATCGCATGTGCCGAGTGGTTCGACCGCGTGAAGCGCGACACAGGCCGTACCATTCGCCTCGCGATCGAACCGGAGCCGTTCTGCCGATTGGAAACGACACCGGAGGCGATCGCGTTCTTCGGGAAGCTTTGGAAGCAGGCCGGTGCAAAGGGACGGCTCGTTCGCGAGCACATCGGCCTGTGCTACGACGTGTGCCATCAGGCGGTGGAGTTCGAGAACATCGCCGAGAGCGTGGCGTCGCTCGATGCGGCGGGCGTGCGGATCAACAAGGTGCAAATCAGTTGTGCGGTTCAACTCGATGATCCGGCGCGGAACACGACCGGTCGCGAGGCACTTCGACACTTCGTGGAGCCGCGGTACCTGCACCAGACGTTCACGCGCACCGCGAAAGCACCGGACCTCACCGAGGCGTTGATCGATTCGCCCCCCGCGGGGTTCGCCGATGCCGACTGCTGGCGCGTTCACTTCCACGTGCCTGTGGATGCGGAGCATATCGGCCCGCTGAGCACCACGCGGCCCGCCGTGTCCGAGGCTTTGGGTGCGATGGCCAAATTGAAGTACGCGCCCCATCTCGAAGTCGAGACCTACACGTGGAACGTGCTGCCGGGCGCGGCGCAGGTGAACCTCGTGGACGGCTTGACCCGCGAGTTGATCGCCACCGAGGCGTTGATCCGCCGATGAACGCAAACATCGCGCAGATCGTGGATTGCACGGAGGCCGAGGGGCCGGGAAAACGGTTCGCCGTGTGGTTCCAAGGGTGCCCGCTGCGGTGCCCCGGCTGCTGCAATCCCGAGTTCCTGACCTTCACCGGCGGCAGAATCCACATCGTGGAATCGCTCATCGAACAGATCGCTGGCGCGAAGGCTCAACACGGTATCGAGGGGATCACATTGCTTGGCGGCGAACCCTTCGCCCATGCCGAGGCTGCCGAGGAGTTGGCGCGTGCCACACAGGAACTCGGACTCTCAGTGATGGTCTTCACCGGATATGTGATCGAGGATTTGACGCGAGACGCGAACACGCAAGCGGTGCTGCGGCACACGGACATTCTCGTGGACGGGCCGTATCTGCGGGAACAACCGGACGAGACGCGGCGCTGGATCGGCTCCGCGAACCAACGCATCCACTTCCTCACGGATCGCTACCGGCTCGACGACCAGTGGCGGAAGCGCAACACGCTCGAGATCCGCGTCCGCGGGAACGAAGTCGTCGTGAATGGCTTTCCGGCGAAGAATGCGGTAGGGTTGTGGAAAGGCTGGAAGCGCCGATGACGACACCGCGCGAAGTGTCCCGATTCGAGTTCACGCTGCTGAACATCCTGCGGTTCTTCCTCGGGCATCATCCGAGCGATCGCGGGCTGCGTGACCTTCGTAACCAAGCGTCGCGGCCGCCGTGCCTCTCGCGCACCGCGATCGAGTTGATCCAGGACAGCCTCGCAAAGGGCTGCGTGCTGCATCTGACTCGCATCGGCGGCTGGCGGAACGACCGCTTCCTGCGCGACGGCCAACCGAACCGCGGCCGCGTGTGGGAACGCTCGACGTTGGAAGAACGGACGTTGAAGTTCACCGGGCACGTCGTCGAATTCCTGATGTGGGCCGCGTCCGAGCGCGTCCACGAGACGAACGTGCCGTGGGATGCGAGTGGGCTCACGGCCGCGGATGAACTCTTCTTCTGGCTCGCGTTCGACCAGTGCCGCACGGACCCGGACGTGGCCGACGTGCTGCGGGTGAAGTCCGCGTTCCGCGACAACCCGCTGTGCTGGCTGGCGTTCCCCGGCGAACTGCCCGCGGGTTCGGAGCCGCCGAGTTTCGAGCCGTGCTTCTCCGGGCTCCGCGCCGCGATCCTGGAGTGCCTGCAACCGGAACTCGCGCGGCGCTGGCTGCGGTCCGAGCGATCGAAGGGCCACATCGGCGATTGGGGTGCGATGCGAACTCAAGGCCGCGCCGAGTACGCGGCACTGAACTCGTTCCTGGAGTCGGCCCGCGCGGCGAACCGGCTCGATCTCGCCCGCTTCGTATTGAACGTGAACGCCACGCTCTTTCGCGGCGAGTTGCAGCCGATCTTCTGGACGGGCGGGTTGCAGGGCAGCGGCCCGAGCCGGCTCGCGGATCGCCTCGACACGCAACGGGCGGCCCTCGCCGTGCCGCGGCAGATGGAGTCGCTGGCCGCATGGGAGGAAGCCGCCCGCGGCATCGGTTACTTCGACGACGGCTACGCCGCGAGCCAGATGTATAAACAGGAGTGGGAAGAAGCCGGCGGCGAACGCATCGCGGCGCGAGCCCGTGCCGCCGTCGCCGCCATCGAACCGTTGCGAGCGGAGTGAACATGAGTCGTGCGTACCGCATCAGCATGAAGGATTCGGACACGCGCTGCCTCAAGGCCGGGGACGAGATCGGCACGCAACTCGAACTCCTCGACATCCTGCCACCCGAGGCCATGGGCTCGCTCCTTCGCGAGGAACTGGCCCGCCGCGGGTTCGAGGAGCGGCCCGACGGCACCATGACACGCGAAGACGGCAACGTGACGATCACCGTCGATCCGTGTTCCGGCGAGATCACGGTGAAGGCCCGCGCTGAAGAGACGATCAGCCAGGAGGCCGCGCGCGAGGCCAGCGGCTTCAACGACGTCGGCCCTGACGAGCAGAGCCTCCGCTCCCGCGTGAAAGAGCAACTGAAGCAGGACTTGGACAAGAAGTTCGAGCAGGAGCAGTCGCGGCTTCAGAACGAGGCCACCGAGCGGCTCGAGAAGCGGCTCGAGGAACTCCAGCCCGAGATCTCCGAGATCGTGAACAAGGTGACGCGCGACGCCCTGAAGGAAAAGGCGAAGCAACTCGGCACGGTGAAGGAGATGAGCGAGGACGCCGAGACCGGCTCGCTCACCATCACGATCGAAGTGTGACGGCCATGCACGACGTGACGGCGGCACTCGAAGCCATTCAACGCGGCGACGCCGCCGCGGCCGATCAGCTTCTTCCACTCGTCTACGCGGAACTTCGCAAGCTGGCCGCCGCGAAACTGGCGCGAGAAGCTCCCGGCCAGACACTGGACGCCACCGCGCTGGTTCACGAAGCGTATCTGCGGATCGCGTCGGTCCAGCGGTTCGATCATCGCGGGCACTTCTTCGCGGCCGCCGCCGAAGCGATGCGTCGCATCCTGGTGGACGCCGCCCGCCGCAAACAAACGGAGAAGCACGGCGGCGACCGCATCCGGCTCGATGCCGCGGAATTGCCCCTCGCCGCGCCGCAACCGGACGACGAATTGCTCGCCGTGGATGAGGCCCTGTCTCGCTTCGCCAAACTCGAACCGCAAAAGGCCGAACTCGTGAAGTTGCGGTACTTCGCCGGCCTCACCATCGGGCAGGCCGCGGACGCGCTCGGGCTCTCGCCCGCCACCGCCAAGCGACACTGGGCGTACAGCCGGGCGTGGCTGTTCGATCAACTTACCCGCGACAAGTAGAACGACAGCATGAACCCAACACTCCTCTCCCTCGTTCTTCTCTGCCTCCCGGCCACGTTCGCCCGCGCGGCCGAGTTCACGTTCGGCATTGCCGAGACGGACGTGACGCCGGAACTCGGCAAGACGCCCGTTTACCTGGCGGGCTTCGGCCAGAACCGCACGGCGAAGTCGGTCCACGATCCGATCATGGCTCGCGCCGTGGTACTCGGCGACGGCGATCAGCGCGTCGCGATGGTCTCCGTAGACGTGGTCGGCCTCTTCATCGGCAGCGCCGAGCGAGTCCGGAAGGAACTGCCCGGCTTCCAGTACGTCCTCGTTTCCGCCACGCACAACCACGAGGGGCCGGACACGATGGGCCTGTGGGGTTCGAACCCGCTCGTGTCCGGAGTCGATGCTGATTATTTGAAGAAGGTGGAAGCCGCGTGCGTGGCCACGGTGAAGAAGGCGGATGCGGCGCGGAAGCCCGCCGCGGCGAAGATCGGCACGGCCCGCGACGCCAACCTCATCCGCGACACGCGCCAACCCGATGTGCGCCACGATGAGATCGTCGCCATCCGCTTCGCGGATCCCAGGACGGACGCCCCGCTCGGCGTGCTCGTGCAGTGGAACTGCCATCCCGAGGTGCTCGACAGCAAGAACACCGCCATCACCGCGGACTTCGTTCACTACACAGTGAAGCAACTCCAAGAAAGTCAGAAGTGCCCGGTGGCGTACTTCACCGGCACGGTCGGCGGATTGATGACGACCATCCGCCTGAGCGTGAAGGACGATGCGGGCAAGGAACTGCAGGACGGCACGTTCGAGAAATCGGAACGCTACGGCCGCCTGGTCGGCAAACTGGCGGAGAAAGGGCTCGCCGATGCGAAGCCGCTCGCGCTCGCCCCGTTCGACATCCGCACCCGCGAGGTGCTCGTCCCGATCGACAACAACATCTACCGCCTCGCCTGGCAGTTCGGCGTGTTGGACCGCCCCGCGTACAAATGGGACGGCAATCCGAGACCCAAGGAGTTCGTCGTCACCAAGGACTTGGCGAAGCCGTGTGCCGTGAAGACCGAAGTGGGCTACTTGAAGCTCGGCGACTTGGAAGTCGCGGTGATCCCCGGCGAGATCTATCCCGAACTCGTGCTCGGCAAGGTGCAGGACCCCGTCGATCCCGGTGCGGACTTCCCGAACGCCGCGATCGAGCCCCACCTCTATGGCCAGTTGAAGGGCAGGCACCGGATGATCGTCGGCCTCGGCAACGACGAGATCGGCTACATCCTTCCGAAGCGGCAGTGGGACGAGAAACCGCCCTTCTGCTACGGATTGAAGAAGGCCCAGTACGGCGAAGGCAACAGCGTCGGCCCCGAAGCCGGCCCGATCCTCTGCGAAGCGTTCCGGGACTTGGCTCGCGGAAAGTGAACCTCAGGGCTTGGCCTTGGGCTCCGGCAGAAGCGGAACCGTCTTCATCGTGCAATCAATGCGAACACCGCGGCCAAGAAGCCGCGGGTAGGAATGGCGTTCAGACATGGTGCCGGGATTATACGGCTTCCCCGATCACCAACTGCGGTAGCCGATGAACATGCCCGGCGGAGGCGGCGGGCGGCGCTCGTAGATCACCACCGGCGGCGGATCGCGATAGATCACCGTCGGTTGCTCGCGGATCACCACCGGCTTGGCGGGCTGCACCACCACCGGAGTGCTCTTCGCGTTCTGCATCTCCACGATCACGCGGGTCGGCACGCTGTTCGTCTTGAGGAAATCCAGGTCCGCTGCGGAAAGCTGGAACGTGCTGCCCGTCGAACGGATCTGGTTGATGACGACTTGTTCGTCGTGCCCTTGCTGGCACATGTGAACGACATCGGTCAGACCCATGCGTTGCTGCTGGGCTTGGGCCTGGGCCGTGGCGACCGCGTTGGCCTGCTGCAGGTCGCGTCGCTCCTGCACTTGGCGATCCTTTTCGGAACCGGCGAGCCCGCCGATGCCCGCGCCGAGCAATCCGCCGACGGCGGCGCCGGTTTTCGGGTTGCCGGTGGCGGCCCCGATGGCGAGGCCGGTGCCCGCGCCGATCGCGCCGCCGATGCCCACGCCCTTCTCCGTATTGTTCATGCTCGAGCAACCGCCGCTCGCGGCCGCGATTGCCGTCATTGTCAAAGCCAAGACTCTCGTGCGCATGATGACCCTCCGCACCACCCGGCGAACGCCGAGATATGCCGGACTTGCGCCGCGGGGTCAAGCCGTGTCGTCCCGTAAGACAATAATGCCGATGGCGGCACAACCGGCGGAGGATGGGCAAGATGACGCGACCCGTTGCACTGGTCACGGGGGCAAGCGCCGGCATCGGTCGCGAACTGGCCCGGCTCCTCGCCGCCGATCACGATCTGATTCTCACCGCCCGTCGTGAAGCGGAGTTGCACGCACTCGCCGCCGAGTTGCCCGCGAAGTGCCTGGTCCTCCCCGAAGATTTGTCCGACCCCGCCGGCCCGAAGCGGCTTCTGAATGCGATCGCTGAATCCGGTTGGCCGCTCGACACGTTCGTGAACAATGCCGGATTCGGCGACGTCGGCTCGTTCGCGGACGCCGACGCGGCCAAGCTCGCAGCCATGATCCAAGTGAATGTCACGGCGTTCACCGAACTGCTCCGAGGGGTGCTGCCCGGAATGAAGGCCCGGGGCCGCGGCCGCATTCTGAACGTCGGCTCGGTCGCCGGTTTCCAGCCGGGGCCTTACATGGCGACGTACTACGCGACGAAGGCGTATGTGAACTCGCTGTCCGAGGCGATCGCGTCGGAACTCGCGGGCAGCGGCATCACCGTGACGTGCCTCTGCCCCGGCCCGGTGGAAACGGAGTTCGCCGCCGCTGCGGGCTTCGAGAAAGGTGGTTTCAGCGCGGGGGCGAAGCTCACGGCCCGCGACGTGGCGGCGGCCGGGATTCGCGCCTTGAACCGCGGTCGCGTCCGGGTGATCCCCGGCTGGCGGAATCGCTTGATGATCGCCTTGCAACGATTCGTGCCGCGGTTCGTGGTCACTCGCGCCGTGAAGCTGATGCTCCGGCAGCGGCTCCATTCGCCTCATACTGGTGTTTACCCGGTGGAGAGCGAGACCCGCGACTCGTAGGGTGGGCCGGACCGCAACGACTGCTGCGCAGTCGTTGCGGGAGGCCCACGCGGGGAATCAACTGACTTCCCCGCGTGGGTCTCCCGCGGCCATCGCTTCGCGATTGGCCGCGATACGGCCCACCCTACGAATCGCTGGATTGGTCATCGAAGATCGTGCTGTCGAACCTCTGGAGGCAGGGTGAAGGCCAAGCCTCATAACATGAGAGAACCTGCCCGCTCACCGCTTCCCGGAGCCGCCGCGATGGACGACGAAGCACAATCGATGATCGATCCCGCCGTGTTCGACCGCCTCCAATCGAACCTCGCCGCCGGCGGGCCCGCGGTCGCGGTGGATGCACTCATCGCGGAACTCCGCACCGCCGAGGATTACGGCAACCTCTTCTACGCGCTGCTCATGAAGAAGCGGATCGAACTGGGCGTGTCGCCGTTCCCCACGGGGCCGTCCGCCGATCTGCCGCCGAGCACGCATGAACCCTATGAGAACGCGATCCGCGAAGCGGGCCGGCACGTCGGCGGGCTGTTCCTCCGGAAGGGCGACCTTCCCAAGGCGTGGAACTTCTTCCGCATGCTCGGCGAACCCGAACCCGTTCGCGAAGCCTTGGAGAAATTCCAGCCGCAGCCCGAAGACGACATCTACCCGCTCATCGAAATCGCGTGGCAGGGCGGCGTGCTGCCGAAGAAAGGGTTCGACCTGATCCTCGAGCGTCACGGAGTGTGTTCCGCGATCACCACCGTGAGCAGTTCCGATCTCAACACGAACCCCGAACTTCGCGACCACTGCATCGGGAAGCTGGTTCATGCGATCCACGATCAACTCTCGGAGCGCGTGCGGGCCGACCTCGAAGGCCGCGGGCACGCGGTGCCGCCGGATGCCACGCTCACGCGCATGGTGGAAGGGCACCCCGAACTCTTCAGCGAAGATTCGTACCACATCGACACCTCGCACCTCAGCAGCGTCTGCCAAATGAGCATGTACCTGCCGAAGGGGCCGGAGAACGACTTGGCCCGCGACCTCTGCGAGTACGGCCGGCGGCTCGCTCCGAACATCCGCGGCGGCGGCGGCGACGCCCCGTTCGAGGATACGTACGAAGACTTCCTCGCGTTCCTGAACGTGATCGCCGGCGTGAAAGTGGAAGAGGGTTTGGCCCGCTTCAAGATGAAGGCTGAGCGCGAGGCCGCGGAAGGGGCCAGCTACGCGGCGCAGATTTACGTGAACCTGTTGCTCCGCATCGACCGCGCGAAGGACGCACTCGAGGCGGCGAAGGCGATGCTGGCGAACGAGGACGAACGCAACTTGATCTGCCCGAGCGTGTCGGAACTGGCGAAGCGGTTGAACGACTATCAGTCCATGGCCGAGATCGCGAAAGCCCGCCAGGACGCGGTTGGTTTCCTCGCCGGGCTTATCGCGGGTTCGGGCGTCTATTCCGTGAATGCGGGGTGACGCGGCCGGCCCCATTCGACGAAATGCAATGTCCGGAGGGGTTTTGGACACTTAGTGGCCAAGAGTGTGAGTGGTTGGCCGGTGGCCGGTGGCCGGCTTCCGGGCTTGCCCTGCTTGCCGGAGCTCGCTATCGTCCGGGTACGGAGTTCGCCCCGAATCGCACGGAAGCTGCGCCATGCCACGCCGATTCGCACTGTTGTTGCTCGTCCTTGCGACAGTGGGTTGCGAACGATACCGTTCGCGGGCCCAAGGTCCATTTCCCCGCAATCAAGCGAATACAGCCCCCGCGGTACGAACGCCTTTGGCCCTGAACGGGCCAACGCCGCCGGCCGCGCCGGGTGGTGATCGAGAAGAGTCGCCGTTGGTTCCGCCGCGGCCGCCCGAGCCGGGAGCGTTGCCCTACGCCGTGGTCCCGCCGCAAGCTCCGAAGGCCCCCGCCGTGGAGGAAGAACCGGGCGTGCAACCGGCCGGCGGCCTGCCGCCTCGCAAGAAGCCCGCGACACCCGCCGCTCCGCTCCAACCCATGACGCCGACCACACCCGCGGCCCCCGCTGCTACCGCAAACCTCGAACCGCTCAAGAAGATCGCTTCCGCCACGGCCGAGACGGTAAAGACGCTCGGCCTGTATGAAGCCCGCTTCACTCGCCGCGAGAACGTGGACGGCACGCCGGGCCCGCTTGAGGAAGTGATCTTCCGCTTCCGCGCGGAGCCGATGGCCGTGTACATGAAGAATGTGAGCGAAGCCGGGCTCGGCCGCGAAGTGCTGTACAACCCGAGCCAGCACGCGGACAAGATCCACGTGATCGTGGGCAAGGGCGATTCGCGGCTGGTGAAGGCAGGGTTCAAGGCGCCGTCATTGTCTCCGGACAGCCCGCAGGTGCGATCGAAGAGCCGGCACAGCATCCGCGAGAGCGGCGTGGCGATCAGCGCGGGCAAGTTCCTCACGCTGATGGCGAAGTACGAAGCCGGCAAGATTCCTGCGGACACGCTCAAGTTCGCCGGCTCTATCAAGCGTGAGGATTACCCGAACGCACAACTGGAAGGCGTGGAGGAAGTCGTCCGCAAGGGCGACGAAGGCCTGCCCTCCGGCGGCACGCGGCACTGGTTCTTCGACATGAAAGCGGGCTCACCCTCCCGCGGCCTGCCGGTGCTCGTAATCCTTTACGACGGCAACGGCAAGGAACTCGAGTATTACCGCTACACGAACTTCACGATCCCGGCCAAGCTGACCGACGCCGACTTCGACCCATCCAAGATGGGAAGCAAGTGACGGGCCCTACAATGGCCTCATGAAACACTTGCTCGGGTTGGAAGCACTCTCCGCCGCGGACATCACGCGGATCTTGGACTCCGCCGCCGGGTTCCTCGGCGCGGGCTACGGCAACTCGCCGAAACGCGACGACCTCAAGGGAAAGGTCGTCGCCAATCTCTTCTACGAGCCGTCCACGCGGACGCGGGTGAGTTTCGGCCTCGCCGCCCGCCGCCTCGGTGCGGACACGCTGGACTTCTCTCCGAGCGGCTCCAGCACCGCGAAGGGCGAATCGTTCATCGACACGGCGAAGAACATCGAAGCGATGGGCATCGACGCCGTCGTGGTGCGGCACTCCTCGCCCGGGGCGCCTCACCTGCTCACCAAGTATCTGATGCCGCACGTCTGCGTGGTGAACGCCGGCGACGGCGCCCACGAGCACCCCACGCAGGGCCTGTTGGATATCTTCAGCATCCGCCGCCGACTCGGCAAAGTATCCGGGCTCACGGTGGGGTTGATCGGGGACATCGCCCACAGCCGTGTGGCCCGGAGCAACATCCACGGCTTGGTGAAACTCGGGGCGAAGGTGATCGTGTGCGGCCCGACCACGCTGGTGCCGGCGGAGGTCGCGAGCTTGGGCGTCGAGATCGCCCACGATTTGGACGCGATCCTGCCGCGATGCGACGTGTTGAACCTGCTCCGCGTGCAGTTCGAGCGGCAGCGCAGCGGGCTGTTCCCGTCGATTCGCGAATATCGGCTGCTTTTCGGAATGGACGGCGAGCGGATGAAACGGGCGAAGCCGGGCGTGCTGCTGCTCGCCCCCGGGCCCATCAATCGCGGCGTGGAAATCACCCCGGACGTGGCGGACGGCTCGAACTCGGCCATTCTGGAACAAGTGGCCAACGGCCTCGCCGTCCGCATGGCCGTGCTGAGCCTTCTCTGCCGCGGTTGAGCGGCGGCTTGATCCGTGTTTCCAAGCCGCGTAGAGTGTGAGTAGCGGCATTCACCCAAATGTCGGGAGAGACCATGAATTACGACCTCGATCAAAGCTACGGCTTGCCGGCGGCGGCGTCCCCCGCCTCGGCCCGCGCCGCATTCATCAAACGGACCTACGTCCACCTTCTCGCCGCCGTATTGGCCTTCGTCGGCTTGGAGGCGTTGCTGATCGCACTCGTCAACACCGGTGCGGGCGAGAACCTGCTCCGGGGCGTGATCGTAAACCGGGGAGCTTGGCTGGCCGTCCTCGTCCTCTTCATGGTGGGCGGGTACGCCGCGCGATACATGGCGCGTTCGCACCAATCGGTGGGGCTGCAGTACGCGGGGCTCGCTCTGTACGTGATGCTTGAAGCGGTGCTGTTCCTGCCACTGATGTACTTCGCCACCAGCGTGAACATCAACCTGCCGCTGCAAGCCGGCATCGTGACCCTCGCCGTGTTCGGCGGGCTCACCGTGTCCGTTTTCCTTTCGGGCAAAGACTTCTCGTTCATGGGACCGATCCTGTCCGTGGTCTCGATGGTGGCCCTCGGCGTGATCATCGCCTCGATGCTGTTCGGCTTTTCGCTCGGGCTGCTGTTCTGCGCCGCCATGGTGGCCTTCGCCGCGGGCGCGATCATCTACAGCACCTCGAACGTGATGCACGTTTACGGCACGAACGAGCATGTGGCCGCGAGCCTCGACCTGTTCTCCGCCGTGGCCCTGCTGTTCTGGTACGTGCTGCAAATCTTCATGATCTCGCGGAACGACTGATCCCGTTTTGCAACTCGCAGGATGCGGCCGGGGCGACCCGGCCGTTTTCGCGTGATGAATCCCGAACCCGACTCCGCCGTGGAACTCGACTTGGGGGAGGCTCTGCCTCCGCCCGAGGTGAACGGCACTCACGCCGCTCCGCCGCCAGCCCCGCCCCCGGTGGCGCTCGCGTCGCGCCGCGCCGACATCGACATCAAGCAGGCTCAGATCGCTTGGCTGCTCGAGCAAGTGGAATGCGAGGCGGCGTTGCTCCTCGGCGTGGCCCACGTCGCTTGGTTCACCGCAGGCATGAACGTCCGCGGGCTCATCGCCGACTCCGAACGCCCGGGCATCTACACGAACGGACGCCAACGCTGGCTGCTGTGCTCGAACGTGGACACGCAGCGGCTCTTCGACGAGGAACTCGATCAACTCGGGTTCCAGTTGAAAGAGTGGACGTGGGAAGGCGGCCGCGCCGACCTGCTGATGAACGTGACCGGCGGCCGCAAGGTGTGCTGCGATCGTCCGCTCGCGAACATGCCGCCCGTCGGCGAACGATTGCGACCGCTGCTGCGCGTCCTCACGAACTACGAACAAGATGAGTATCGTTCGCTCGGCCGGCTCGTGGCGCACGCCGTGGAAGCGACCGCCCGCAATCTCGTCCGCGGCTCCACGGAAGAGGAAGTGGCGGGCCAACTCGGGCACCGCATTCTGCACCGCGGGGCCGAGCCAGTGGCCATCAGCGTGACGGCGGACGGCCGCGGGTCGCGCTATCGCCGCGCTGGTGCGTCGTCCGCCCCGGTGAAGGACTACTGCGTGCTGCAGGCGACCGCCCAGCGCGGCGGGCTTCACGCCACGGCCAGCCGTACGGTCGCGTTCGGAAGCCCGCCCGAGGAACTCGCCGTCTCTCACGATCTGGCACTGAAACTGGCCGCCATCTACCGCTCGTATTCGCGGCCGGAAGAAACCGCCCTCGGCTTGCTGAAGGCGGGACAGACGGTGCTCGCGGGCACGCCCTACGAGTTCGACGGCCGCTTTTCCCAGCCGGGGTACGGCGCGGGCCGCTTCCCCGCTGAAGAATTGCGCCGCGCGGGAGTCGATGAGCGGTTCACACTCGGCCAAGCGATCACATGGCAGCCCCGCGTCGGCCCCGCCGCCGTGGTGGACACCGTGATCGTGCAGGCGGACGGCGGCGAGTGCATCACCCCGCCCACCGAGTGGCCCTTCAAACGCGTCCTGATCCGGGGCAAAACCCAAGACGTGCCGGACATCCTTCTCGCCACGGAGTGAAGCGCATGCTGCCCACCCTCTTCCTCGCCTTGGCTCCGTTCGACATCCCCGATCCCGAACCGACACGCGGCACCGAGCCGCTTGCCGCCGCGTTCTCCAAGGCGAAGGCCGCGGAATACTTGGACGGCGTCGGCGTGGGATGGACGCGAGACCGCAAGTGCATCACGTGCCACACGAACATGCCGTACCTCATGGCCCGTCCGGCGCTCGCCGGCAGTGAGGGCTGGAAGGAAGTGCGAACCTTCTTGGAGAAGGACGCCGCGTCGTGGGCGAGCAAGGAAAAGCCTCCCGCTCCGACGTTCGTCGTGGCCACCGCGTTCTCGCTGGCCTTCAGTGACGCCCGCACCGGCGCTGCGATGGACGCCGCGACCAAGACCGCGCTCGATCGCATGTGGCAGGAACAACTGCCGACCGGCGAATGGAAATGGCTCAAGTGCAACTGGCCGCCGATGGAACACGACGACTACTACGGGGCGACCGTGGCCGCGCTCGCGGTCGGCTACGCTCCGGGCGGTTACGCAAAGACCGACGCGGCGAAGGCCGGCCTCGCCAAGTTGAAGCAATACCTTCGCGACACGCCGGCCCCGGACCTGCACCACAAGGCGATGCTGTTGTGGGCGTCCGCCCGCGTCGAGGGGTTGCTCACGCCTGCGGAACGCGGTCGGATCACGGAGGAACTTCGCGCGAAACAGCGGACGGACGGCGGTTGGAGCCTGCCTTCGCTCGGCGAATACAAACGCCGCGACAAGACGGACAACGATCCAAACGCACCGAGCGACGGCTACGCCACCGGCCTCGCGGTGTTCGTGCTGCGTGAAGCCGGCGTGCCCGCAAGCGATCCCGCGATCGTCCGGGGTGCGACGTGGATCCGCGAGAATCAACGCGAGAGCGGCCGCTGGTACACCCGTTCGTTGAACAACGACAAGGCCCATTACATCACGAACGCCGGATCCGCATTCTGCGTGTTGGCCCTGGAAGCGGCCGGCGCTTTGGACGACGCCCCGCGGGTGACCGCCGAACCCGCCCCGGCTACAATGCCTCGCAAACCACAACCCCTCCGCAACCTTCTGAAGGCCCTCCATGGCGCGATACGACGACGATGACGACGACCGCCCCCGGTCCCGCGGCCGCGACGACCACGATGATGCCGACGGCGATGACGACCGCCCGCGGAAGCGTCGCCGCCGCGACGACGACGAGGACGATTACGAATGGGAACGCCGCAAGCGAAAGGGCGGCGGGGGAAGCGGCGGCGGCAAGGTCGTGCTGATCGTGCTCGCCGTGGTCGGCGGCTTGATTCTCGTCTGCGGCATCGGCGGCTTCATCTTCCTGCTGCCGGCGATCTCGAAGGTGCGCGAGGCGGCCGCCCGCACCAACGAGATGAACAACTTGAAGCAGCTTTCGATCGGTGCGCTCAACCACGCGTCCAGCACCAGGAATCTCCCGCCTGCGGATCAAAGCCTCTCGTGGCGCGTCCACATCCTGCCGTACATCGAGCAGGACGCCGTGTACCGTCAGTTCGATTTGAAGAGCGGGTGGGATCAGGGGCGGAACAAGTCCTTGGCGGACACTTCGATCCGGACGTACCTGTCCCCGCTCGACGACCCGCCGGGAACGCAGACTCACTATCGCGTGTTCACCGGCGACGGTTCGGCGTTCGACAGCGCGCTCATGAAGCAGCGGGGCGGCTTCCCGAACTACATCATGGACGGCACGTCGAATACGCTGATGATCATCGACACGGCGGAGACGGTGCCGTGGCCCGCGCCGAAGGAAGTACTGCTGCAGCAGGGCGGCCAGTTCCCGGAATTCGGGCACCCGAAGCGGTCGCAGATCTTGACGGCGCTGTGCGACGGCAGCGTACGCTCGCTCGACAAGAAGACCGCGGACGCGGCGAAGATTCGCGCCATGGCCACGGCCGCCGGCGGCGAGGTGATCGCCGACTGGTGATGGTCGTGCGGCGCGATCATCGCCCCGCGCCGTACCAATCCTTCAAGCGTTGCACCGCGACGAAGAACACCGGCGTCAGGAAGATGCCGAAGGCCGTGACGCCGATCATGCCGGCGAACACGGCCGTACCGAGTGCGTGTCGCATTTCCGCGCCCGCCCCTTCCGCCAGCACCAGCGGCACCACGCCGATGATGAACGCGACGGACGTCATCACGATGGGCCGCAACCGCAGCTTGCAGGCTTCGAGGGCGGCGGTGCGGCGGTCCGCTCCCGCCTCGCCTCGCTGCTTCGCGAACTCCACGATCAGGATCGCGTTTTTGCACGCCAGCCCCACGAGCACCACGAAACCCACCTGCGTGAAGATGTTGATCTCCAACCCGGCGAGCCGCACTCCGATGGCGGCGCTCAGCAGGCACATCGGCACCACGAGGATCACCGCGAGCGGCAACGCCCACGATTCGTACTGAGCGGCAAGCACCAAGAAGACGAGCAGCACGGAGAGCACGAACGCGTGGGCGGCCGTGTCTCCGGTTTGAAGCTGAAGCAGGGCCAGTTCCGTCCATTCGGGCTTCATGTGCGGCGGGAGCGATTCCGCGGCCGAACGCTCCATCGCGGCGATGGCCGCGCCCGAACTCACACCCGGCGCCGGAGTCGCATTCACGGACAGCGACGGGTACAGGTTGTACCGCTGAATCATCACCGGCCCTTGGATCTCCTTCACCGCGAGGAACGACCCGACCGGCACCATGTTGTCGCCCGGGTCGGTCGCTTTCGGGTTCTTCACGCGGATGCGTTTGAGGTCCGCCTCGGTTTTGCGGTACTTCACCGAGGCTTGGAGATTCACCTGCCACGTGCGGCCGAAGCGGTTGAAGTCGTTCACATACAGTGAGCCGAAGTACACCTGCAGTGCGCTCACGATTTCGCTCACCGGCACGCCGATGACCTGTGCCGCGACGCGGTTGATCTCGAGGAACAGCCACGGCGTGTCCGCGCGGAAGCCGGTGAAGACGTCACGCAGTTCGCTTTCCGCGCCCGCCCGCTGCGTCAGGGCCGACCCCGCGGACTCGAGTTCCTTCGACTCGCTGGCACCCGGGTCTTCGACGATCAACTTGAACCCGCCCGCCGTGCCGAGTCCGTCCACGGGCGGAGCGCCGAACACGTTCACATTCGCGCCCGGCGATTCCTGGTTGAATGCGGCCTGCAATTTCACCGCGACCGCATCGGCGAACAGTTCGGGCGAATGGCGGTTCGGGAAGTCGTCCAACATCACGTACAGCGTGCCGAAGTTCGGCGCGTTCGCGCCGATGAGCACGGACTGCCCGGCGACCGCGACGGTGTGCCGCACGCCGGGCGTTCGCCGGGCGATCGCATCGAGCTTCGCGAGTTCGTTCGTGGTGCGGCCGAGCGACGCGGCATCGGGCAGTTGCACATTCACCAAGAGGAAGCCCTTGTCCTGCGCCGGGATGAATCCGCTCGGCGTATTTCGCACGGTGTCGAACGTGAGGTAGAGCAGACCGCAGTAACCGATCAACACGAGCGGCGCGATGCGAAGCGACCCGGCCACAGCCTTCAAGTAACCGTTGGTGACGCGATCAAAGCCGAGATTGAAGACCTTGAACACCCAGCCGAGGAGGCGATTCAAGAGGATGTGGAGCAGGTAGCCGACCACCACGCCGATGGTCGCCGCCGCGAGCGTGAGCATCCAGCGATCCGCTGCGATGTGCTCGGCCAAGAGCGGTCGTAGGAACCACACCGCGAGGCCGGCGCCGAGCAGCGGGAACGCGATCCGCGGCAGCGGTTCGTGTGACTGCCCCGCGTGGTGCGACTTCAACAGCAACGCACACAGGGCGGGGCTCAGTGTGAGCGAGTTGAACGCCGAGAGCAGCGTGCTGATCGCAATCGTCACGGCGAACTGGCGGAAGAACTCGCCGATGATGCCGCTGATGAAGATGCACGGCACGAACACCGCGGTGAGGACGAGGCCGACCGCGATCACCGGTCCGGCCACTTGGTCCATCGCGAGCGTCGTGGCGTCGCGCGGGCTCATCCCGTTCTCGATGTGATGCTGCACCGCCTCCACCACGACGATCGCATCGTCGACCACGATGCCGACGGCAAGCACGAGGCCGAACAGCGTGAGGTTGTTCACCGTGTAGCCGAGCACGGCCATCGCGGCGAACGTACCGAAGATCGCGACCGGCACCGCGGCCAACGGGATCACCGCCGCCCGCCATGATTGGAGGAAGACGAGCATCACCACGGCCACGAGAATGACCGCGTCGAGCAGTGTGAGGTACACTTCGTTGATCGATTCGTCGATGAACGGCGTGGTGTCGTAGACGATGGCGTAGTCGATGCCCTCGGGGAACCGCAGCTTCAGTTCCTCCATCTTCTCCTTCACTTCGCGGGCGGTGTCGAGCGCGTTCGAACCCGGAAGCTGGTACACGGAGAGGGCCACGGAGGGCTTGCCGTCCAAGGTGCAGATCTGGTCGTAGTTCAAGGCGCCGAGTTCGGCCTCGGCCACATCCCGCATGCGAACGACACGGCCTTCGGCATCCGCTTTCAGAATCATCTCGGAGAACTGCTCCGGCACGGCGAGGCGGCCGAGCGTGTTGATCGTGTACTGGAACGTCTGCCCGCTCGGGGCCGGCGGTTGCCCCACTTGACCGGCCGCCACTTGCGTGTTCTGTTGGGCCACGGCGCGAACCACGTCGTCCGCCGAGAGCCCCTTCGCGGCGAGCTTCTCGGGATCGAGCCACAACCGCATCGAGTAGTCCCGCTGCCCCAAGTACGTGATGTCTCCCACGCCGGGGAGCCGCGAGAGTTCGTCGCGAAGCCGGATCGTGGCGTAGTTGCTCAGATAGAGCATGTCGTCCTGCTTCGCCTTCTCGAACTGCTCGCGTTCCTTGCGCGAAGCGGAGAGCGGCGGTTCGACCAGCTCGCGGGTCGAGTACAGGTTCACGATCATCAGCTGGCTGGGAGACTTCTTCTTGACGAGCACGCCGCGGCGAGACACCTCGCCGGGCAGTTTCGGAGCCGCGAGGTTCACGCGGTTCTGAACAAGAACTTGGGCGATGTTCAAATCGACGCCGGGCTTGAACGTCACCGTCAACACATACGTGCCGTCGTTGGCGCAGGTGGACGACATGTACATCATGTCTTCCACGCCGTTCACTTGCTCTTCGATCGGCGAGGCGACGGTGTCTGCAACAATGCGGGCGTTCGCGCCGGGATACACGGCCGCGACCTCGACCGTGGGCGGTGTGATGTTCGGATACTGGGCGACCGGCAGCGACGAGAGTGCGACCACCCCGGCGAGCACGACGAGGATCGACAGCACGGTGGCGAAGATCGGGCGGTCGATGAAGAAACGAGTGAACATGCGCAATTCGTAGAGAACGAGGCGGGCCGATACCAAGATGATACCGCACGCGGGGCGGACGGCTTACACGGAGAAGAGCCAGTCGAGCAGTTCGCCTTGCCGGGAGTAATCGGGCACGATGATGTCCGCACCGGCGGCGATCAGCCGAGTCCGCTTCTCGGCGTTGATGCCGGTCTGGCCCGGCTCCGCGCTGGCGACGCCGACAAAGGTGCCGCCGGCCCGCTTCACTTCCTGCGTCTCCACGACGCCGTCGCCGAAGCCGAGCAACTCGGCGCCGGGGATTCCGTGCTCGCGCAGAACATCGGCCACGACACGGCCCTTGCTGAAGGTCGGATCGGCGACGCACGGGGCGAACACGCGTTCTCCGAACGGCGCGAGCACCTTCAACAGATGGCCTTCATGCAGCACCGCTTCGAGGTCCGTTCCGCTGGCGAGGTACAGCGGCAGCCCGCGGGCTTGGAGCGAAGCGAGGATCGCATGCGCGTTCGGCACCACCCACGCGGCCGAGTTGGCACGACCGGAGGCGAGCCCGTCCCACCGTTGCTGCACCACGGCCATCAGGCGGTCGAGGTAGTTCTGCAAGTACACCGTAGGTGAATCGGGGACGCCGCCTCGGGCCGCGATTTCCTCGGCGAAGCGTTCCATCTGCACGATGGTCGGGTGGCCGTTGAGCGTCATCACGAAGCGATCCACGGTTCGCCACAGATCCTCGTCCGTCTCTTGCGCGAGGCCGCGCTCGCGAAGCAACGCGGTCATCATTCCGATCATCACGCGGGGCCACCCTTCGCGGATCAGCGAGAGGGTGCCGTCGAAGTCGAAGAGCGCGGCGCGATAGAGGCCGCGGCGGACGTGCGGATTGATCACCTCGAAGGGCATGAATGGTTCACCGGCCGGAAGGGTAGCCGAAGGATGGCGGAGTCGGCGTGGCCAACACGTCCTCGACCAGCGGCTTCTTGAAGAAGAGGATCAGCACGTCCTGCCCGACTTCGTGATTGTGATACACGTTGGAGGAGACGAGTTCCCACCCGTAGAGCCCGAGCGCGTTTGCGTTCTCCTGCACCTTCTCGACCGTGGCTTGGTCGCCGAGCCCGGTCGTGACGAACTGCGCCGTCATGTACTTCCACTTGGTCATGGCAGGCTCCGAGCCGCTTCCCGCGCCGAGGTCGACAACCGCATTATACGCGCTGCACCGAGTTCTCCGCCGCCGGGCCGAGTTCCCATCATGTCGGGAACTCCACTGGACTCCAAGAGCGGAACTCCCGACGATGAACGGAGAACCGGAGCTTCGATGCCGGACGCCACCTCGCCTCCTTCCGCCGCCGATCTCTCCGGGCGCACGCTCGGCGAGTTTGAAGTGCTGCGCAAGATCGGCGCCGGCGGCATGGGCCAAGTCTACCTCGCCCGGCAACTCTCCCTCAAACGCCAGGTCGCACTCAAACTGCTCCGCAAGGACCTTGCCGACAACCCGACCGCCATGTTGCGGTTCCAGGCGGAAGCCGAAGCCGTGGCCACGCTCAACCACCCGAACATCGTGCAGGTGTACGGCGCGGGCGAGAGCGACGGCCTTCGCTACATGGCGCTCGAATATGTGGAGGGCCGGAACCTCCGCGAGCACCTCGCCCGCAAGGGACCGCCCGAACTGCGGGTCGCGCTCAGCATCATGAAGCAGATCGCGGCCGCGCTCCAACGCGCCCATGAACAGGGGCTCGTGCATCGCGACATCAAACCGGAGAACATCCTCGTCACCAAGAAGGTCGAGGTGAAAGTCACGGACTTCGGCCTGTCGCGGTTCTTCAACGACCCCGCCGCGGTGAGCCTCACCCAGAGCGGCGTCACGCTCGGGACGCCCCTGTACCTCTCGCCGGAACAGGCACAAGGAAAGTCGTTGGATCACCGCTCGGATTTGTATTCGTTCGGCGTCACGTGCTATCACTTGCTGGCGGGCGAGCCGCCGTTCAAGGGCGCGTCCGCGGTGGAGGTCGCCCTCAAGCACATCACGGAAACGCCTCGACCGCTCGAGTCGCTGCGACCGGATCTGCCGCCGGAACTGGTCGACATCGTTCGCAAACTCATGTCGAAGAAGCCCGAGGAACGCCAGCAGTCCGCGCGGGAGGTGCTTCGCGAACTGGGGCGTATCCAATTGGGGGAACCGCCCGAAGATGCGGTCCTCCCTGCGGAAGTGCTCGCGATCTCCACCTCGCAACCGGCCGTGTTGCCATCCGGATCCACGCTCGCCTTGCCGACTTCGCCGGTGGTTGAACTCGGCTGGCTGAAGTGGGTGATCGGCGGCTTCGGCTTGGTGATCGCGGCCTCGTTCGGCGCCATCGCCTACGCCCTCTTGCATCCGAGGGCGGAATCGCCGGCCGCGCCCGCCTCGAAGCCGCTCACCGGACTGCCGGACATCCGGCCGATGGAAAAGACCGTGCCGCCTCGCGAGCGCGAATTGCTCGCCATCCTGAAGGATCGCGCCACCACTCCGGACAATTGGATCGCCGCGTCCGTGGAGTTGGGGCTGCTTCTGGTCCGCGAAGGGCGGCTGGACGAGGCGAAAGCGCGGTTCGAGTCCATGGAGCGGGAAACGCTGCCGAACGCTCCGAACGCGACCGCTTGGTCCAAGTTCGCGGGACGCGTGGGGCTCGCCATCGTGATGGCGCACCGGGACAACGATCCACAGTATCCGAACGCGGCCCAACAGTCGGTCCAACTTTTCACCCAGGTGTTGGGATCCGCCGTCCCGCTGCCTCCGACGGCGGACAAGAAAGCCAAGACGGAGCGATTGGATGCGATTCGGTCGTTTTTGGCGCGACATGCGGAATTGGCGCAGGCCGCCGCGGACGCGTTGAACCGCGACGTGGTCAACGGTGCGAAGCTCCCACCGGCTTCGCCCGCGGAGTTGCTGCGATCACCACGCGGCCTCGCTCCCCGCCCCTGATGCCATCGCGTCGGGATGCCGGCGATCATTCACCGAGGATCTTCACCAGCACGCGTTTGCTTCGCTTGCCGTCGAACTCGCCGTAGAAGATTTGTTCCCACGGGCCGAAGTCGAGCCGCCCGTTCGTGATCGCGACCACGACTTCGCGGCCCATGATCGTCCGCTTCAGATGGGCATCCGCGTTGTCTTCGCCCGTCCGGTTGTGATGATACACGTTCGGGTCCGCATTGAACGGTGCGAGTTTCTCCAGCCACACGCCGAAATCGTGGTGCAGACCTCGCTCGTCGTCGTTGATGAACACGCTGGATGTGATGTGCATGGAGTTCCTTAGACATCGTTGCGGTCTTCTTAACACTCAGCTACGCCATTCAGCCAAAAGAGCCTCGTCCGAGAAAGCCGAAGACCAAGATTCCAGAGGACTTGAGACCATTCTACGCTCCGGAGCTCGCAAAGATTCAGGAGCTTCCTGGGAAGGGGTTGACCTGGGAAGAAGTCTGCCGGGAACTCAACAAACAGGGGTTTCGGACCCGGAAGGGCAAACGCTTCCGGCATCCACAGCAGCCAATCAAAATCCTGAAGTCCTTCGGGTGAAGTACAGCAGCACGTGTGGCCCAAGTCACTCGCCGATGATCTTCACCAAGACCCTCTTGGGCCTGTTGCCGTCGAACTCCCCGTAGAAAATCTGCTCCCAGGGTCCGAAGTCGAGCTTGCCCTTGGTGATGGCAACCACAACTTCCCGTCCCATCACCTGTCGCTTCATGTGGGCATCGGCGTTGTCTTCTCCCGTGCGATTGTGGTGGTAATGGTTCGGATCAGGGTTGAACGGAGCCAGCCCCTCCTGTTCTGCCTCTGCTGAACTTGGAAATTGACGAGCGCGGCTGAGGTGACGACACTCCACTCTGGAGGTCCGTCATGAGCACGCCCGAACGAAGGCATTTCCCGCCCGCCGCCAAGATCGCGATCCTGCGAAAACACCTGCTCGAAGGCCAACCCGTCTCCGAGGTCTGCTCCGAGGCCGGCATCGCCGTCTCGCAGTTCTACCAGTGGCAGAAGATTTTCTTCGAGCAAGGCGTCGCCGCCTTCGAGACCACCCGCGCCAAGTCCGCCGCCGACGACGCCAAGGACAAGAAAATCACCGCCCTCGAAGAGAAGCTCCAACGCAAACACGAGGTGCTCTCCGAACTCCTGGAGGAACACGTCCAGTTAAAAAGAACTTGGGGAACCCTGACCGGCCAGTGGGTTGCCCCGGATGTCCGCGACGCCATCGTCGACTTCGTTCGCACCTGGAGCGTCAAGGCCGGCCTCACCGCCGGCCGGTTGCTCCGCTGGATCGGGCTGGCCCCGTCCACCTACCACACCTGGAAAGAGCGCTACGGCAAGGCCAACGAACACAACGGCGCCGTGCCCCGCGACCACTGGCTCACCGCCGCCGAACGAAAAGCCATCATCGACTTCCACCACCAATACCCGCTCGAAGGCTACCGGCGGCTCACCTACATGATGATCGACCGCAACATCGTCGCCTGCTCGCCCGCCACCGTCTACCGCGTCCTCTCCCAAGCCGGTCTTCTCCAACGCTGGAAGCCCAAAACCAGCTTGAAAGGAACCGGTTTCGTGCAACCCCTCCGGCCCCACGAGCACTGGCACGTCGACGTCTCCTACCTCAACATCGCCGGCACCTTCCACTACCTCTGTTCCGTCCTCGACGGAGCCAGCCGCGCCATCGTCCACTGGGACATCCGCGAACGCATGACCGAGGCCGACATCGAACAGATCATCCAGAAGGGCAAGGAGTGTCACCCCGGTGTCACGCCCCGGATCATCACCGACAACGGACCCCAGTTCCTCGCCAAGGACTTCAAGGAGTTCATCCGCATCAGCGGCATGACCCACGTCAAAACCTCGCCCTACTATCCCCAAAGCAACGGCAAACTCGAACGATTCCACCGCACCTTGAAGCACGACGCCGTCCGCGTGAAGACCCCCTGACACCCGAAGACGCCCGTCGCGTCGTCGGGGACTTCATCCTCCACTACAACGCCGTCCGCTTGCACAGCGCCATCGGCTACGTCACGCCCCACGACGTTCTCGCCGGACGTCGCGACGCCATCCACGCCGAACGCGACCGCAAGCTGGAGGAGGCTCGCGAACGTCGCCGAATCGCTCGCCACGCCGCCCCGAATTGAAAACCGGTGCTATTGTGAAAATGAGTCGATCCCAACACACCCGTTGTCGCCAACGACTGCTCCCGACAATTCCAATTCAGGCTGAACCAGTACACCGACATCATAGGAAACGGGAACGATATTTGAGGCGGGCGAGTGTGCGGGCCTCAGCCAAGTAAGCTTCCGGGTCTTCAAAGGAGACGGAGAGCCCTTGATCGGTGATCGTGCGGACGGCTTGGAGCTTGAACTTGCGGGCGTACGTCCTCCGTTCCATGGTGTAGTCCTTGCTGGGAGTCTACACCCATAACTTGGTGTCCGAACTGGCCGGTAAGGCGCCCCAACTCCTTGGGAACAGAGTGATCCCCGTGCGAGTCTGGATCGACCCGACGACCAAACTCCTGGTTCGCCGAAGCATGAGCTTCGAGAAGAATGGCGACACTGTCACTGAGACTTACACCAAGTTCGAGCTGCCGAAGAATCGATGATCTCATGAAGGCCGGCCGCGGAACGCAGGCGACCGGCCAGCGAACCTCCGCCGACGAACTCCAACACGAAGAACGGCTGATCGTCGTGCCGGCCGAACTCGTAGACCTCGGTCGGTGCGGTTGATGTCGCGGACGCGGAGCTTCACCAGTTCGCCGGCTCGAGCCGCCGAGTGCAGCTGCAGTTCCGCGATCGCACGGACGGCCGCGGGCATTCGCGGGAGTGCCTTCTGCACGTCGGCCATGACGGCGGGCCGGACGGGTGCGAGGTCCGGCGCCGCGGTCTAGCCGGCGCGGAGTCCTTCAACGGTGAGCAGCTTCTGGTAGGTTTCGACGGGGACGATCTCTTCCGACACCGCCCACTTGAACATCCGCTTCACCGCACCGGCGCGGCCGTTGACCACCTTGCGGCTCAGCCCGTCCATCACCCACTGCTCGCGGAGTTGCTTGAGGCAGCGCGGACCGAACTCGGCGGCGGGCAACATGCCGAACAGCCTCTTGAGCGTGGCGAACGTGTACTTCGGATTCGTGCCGCCCACGGAGGTCTGCAGCGCGTTCGTCCACTTGATTTACGCCAGCATCATCTCGTTCACGGTGCAGTCCGGCGCGGGCGTGTTCCGATTCGCGGCGCGGATACGGGCCAAGAGGCGGTCGTACTCATCCTGGGCCTCGGTGGAGTTCCACGGCCCGAGCGTGATGGTGCGGCGTTTGCCGGCGTCGTAGAAATCGACGACGGCGGCCCCTTTGTGTTCGCGTGGCGTGGGAATCGACTTACGGGATCGCGGCATCCGTCCCCCAATTGCGGGAAATCCCGCAGTATGAGGCATTTGGAGGCCGTCTCTCCGGACCGTCCGGAGGTTAGCGAAGTGCTAGGGCAGAAAGGACTTATGTTCAGTGGGCGATACAGGATTTGAACCTGTGACTTCGTCCGTGTGAAGAACACTGAGCCCTAGCTCATGAAACAGCGGAACAGTCTGAAAAGCATGGCGATTGTTGAAGTCTACACGACTCGAAGCTCTTTGCAAGGCCTTGCGAATTGCCGCGAAGAATTGCTTGGAATCTCCGTAATTCCTAGTGGGCTGTGATCGCAGTACCGTAGTCGCAAAAGGATCCGTGGAACTAATCGGACACGATGTCCGAGTGCGCAAGGTATACAACGCTCGACACGTCGATCCCCATTTCCGCTTTTGAGGACACCCATGCGCCAGCGTCGCCTTACACTTCGCCCGCAGCTTCGGCGAGTCGCCAAACTCGAAGAATATCTTTTCCAGCCACAAGGCGAAGGAGATCAGCACTCTTGCGGATCTCGCTTCCCGCGCCTTCGCTTTCGCCGCCCACAGTCCGGGTCGGCCAGACAGTGATCGCTGCCTACCTACCTCGATCAACAGCGTCCGGCTGGCCGCAACGAAGTACGAAACGGCTGCCTCTACTCGGGAGCGTTCGTTTCACACGCTAGTCGGTCAAGTAGTGGCAAAGTTGGTCGAAGATCATGAAGCCCACCACGGCGCGAATAAAGTCGTAGTCGCCGGCCTGCGACACTCCGTGTGCATGGCTGTGCCGAGACAGTGGGAGGTTCCCCTTGCTCAAGTCGAAGCCCTGAAAGTAGACGGCGTTGAGGTACTCACCGAACCGATGCGGCAGTAGCAGTGAGTCAGGGTGCTGGTTCTCGACCAAGTTGGTCACCATCTCGTTTTGATCCGGCCGTGGCTTGCTATTCTCCTCGGCGAAAAGTGTTCGCATCACGCCCTCGATTCGGGGGTACAAGACACTGATGCAACTGACGTTGTCGTTGGCCCTGAATCGTTCCAGCGCGGTCGTCAAGAACCCAGTCTGCGGCACCACAAGTTCGTGCCGCTGCCGCCAGACCTCGACACGGTCCTCCAAATTGGCCGCGAACGCGAAACAGATTTCCTCCATCAGCGGGGCTGGGTAGCGATCGTTATTGGCCCAACTCAAGAGCGACCTCCGGTGTTGGTGCGTAAGGCCGACGAATGGGAACCAACCCCACTCGAACAATCGCGCCCACTGCGTCTCGGATACCGAGTACATCTCTTGGAACATTAGTTGTCCCATCGCATGCCCGAAGACGCGCGTCAGGTTTTCCGTGCGGCGGCGCGGGTTCGGTGGAAAGACGCTGTAATCAAATATCAGCGCCTTACGCCAGCGGTGCGACAGTACGAAACAAAAGCCGTGGTCGTCGGGGATCACGACTGGGTTTCCGGATGCGTCGCGAAGTTCCAAGCTTTCAACGTCGGCAACGTCATTGCCGAAGATCGCCTCCCCTGTGCGGATCCCGTCTCGACTGACCCGATTGATGCGGATACCGGCGATTAGTTGCAGTTCGTTGCAGTAAAGAGTGGCTTGGCGGTCTGGCCGGATCACAGCGAGAAAGTGATCGACCTGCGATGGGCTCACACCCCCCGGTCCGAAAGCCGCAGCATACGCCTCGGATACGCCCTCCAACTGTCGGTACAATTGCTCACCATCTTCAGAGGTCAAGATTCCGGAGCGCCTAATGGGGATCTGCTCGCCGCAGAAACCGTGGCCGAGGGCATAGCCACAAAGCAAATGGGGAACTTCAACGATGCGCGACATTGCAACCTCCTTCCGATCGGGCACGTCAAGATACCGTGAAGGACACTATGAGCACATGAAAGTTCGGTTACTTTGAGCGGGTTGCCCCAGCAGAAGGTCTGTGGGTAGCGCACTTGTCCGGCCCCAACGCGGCTCGAAGCTATTGGCTTACGTCGAGTGCAATTACTTCAATTTCAGCAGATCTCGGCACTCATCGAGGGTGCAAACGGCGAATCCGCGCGATTTCGAATGTTCCAAGTCTACGAGTGCTAAAGAAACGCCCCAATCGCGTCAAGATACTTGACTGCGACGGGGTTACCTCTTGTGGCCCGGCTGAACCCCGTCACGAACCGTCGTGGCGGGGTTTTCTGTTCGTAATTGGCAACGACTCATCAAGACCCCTGGAGGCTTCCATGAAACTGGCTACGTCCGTCCTCGATGTCCTTCAAGAGAAGTTTGCGACCACTCGCAGAGAGTTGGCCGCGGTGCTGATCGAACGGGATGACGAAATCGACATGCTGCTTACCGCTCTAATCGCCAATGAACACACACTACTCGTCGGTCAGCCCGGAACGGCCAAGAGCCTGCTCCTCGACTCGCTGCTCGCGTGGACTGGCGGAAGGAAGTTCTCGATCCTTCTTTCGAAGTTCAGCGTTCCGGAAGAGGTCTGTGGACCCGTGAGTCTCAGTGCCCTGAAGGAAGACAAGTACTTGCGTATGACGAGCGGCAAAATGCCGGAGGCCGACTACGCATTCATCGACGAGGTTTTCAAAGCCTCGTCGGCAATCCTGAACACACTCCTCAAGATCCTCAACGAACGCACGTTCGACGTGGGTGACGGCGTGGCCCGCAAGGTGCCGCTCCGCATGTGCGTGGGAGCGTCCAACGAATGGCCGTCGCCCGAAACCGGCAAGGAACTTTCGGCGCTCTTCGACCGCTTCCTGCTTCGGCGGTCTGTTTCGCCTATTCGATCCAAAGTCGGTCAACAGCGATTGCTCTGGGTTCGCGACCACACGCCGAAGCTTTCTACCACCATCACGCCCGAGGAAGTCGAGTGGGCGCGGCGAGCCGCGGAAGCGTTGCCGTGGTCGGCTGATGCCAAGCAGGCACTCGAAACAATCCTTCGCGAACTCGGCAAAGAAGGCGTCCAGCCCGGCGATCGCCGTCAGTACAAGACGGTCGGCGTGGTCCAGGCTTACGCGTACCTCTGCGGCGCGGAAGAAGTCGCTCCTGAGCATCTGGAGATCGCCGCGAACACACTTTGGGAGGATCCGGTCGAACAGCCGCAGAAAGTCGTGCAAGTGATCAGTCGCGTCGCCAACCCGACCGGAATGAAGATCACTCAACTGCTGCTTGAAGCGGAGCAGATCTTGGGCGCGTGCGATGTCCGCAATCTGGCGGATGCCGCCAAAGCAGCCGCGAAGCTTGCCGAGATCGAACGACAGTTCGCCGCGCTCAAGGGCAACGACCGCGTCGATCGCGCCCGCGACTACGTGCGGGAGCAACTGCGCAAGCTGAAGCTCGCCTCAATCGAAGCGATCTGAGCGAGCGCATTTCGCGCATAGACCGGCGACTTCCGCCGTCAATTCCTTCAACCCAACAGAATGGATCACACCATGCCGGACGAGCGTCCGCGGCCGGACTGTCCCCTCGTTGTTGCGTACGGGCTGGGCGTGAACTCCACGGCGATGCTCGTGGAGTTCGTCCAGCGAAACATCCGGCCGGACATGATCCTGTTCGCTGACACCGCCGGAGAAAAGCCCGAGACCTACGCCTACTTACCGGTGATTCAGCGTTACCTGCGGACTATGGGATTTCCGCCCGTCGAGACGGTGCGGTACAAGCCCGTCCGCGCCGCATACCGGACGTTGGAGGAGCAGTGCTTGTACACGAAGACACTTCCTTCGCTCGCCTATGGGGGCAAATCGTGCTCCCTGAAATACAAGCGTGCCCCCCAAGACAAGATGATTCTCAGGCACTTCCCGCCCGCGGACTGTGTGGCCCAAGGTCGGCGTGTCGTTCGGGCGCTCGGCTTCGACGCCTCGGAAACGCGTCGCACCTATGCGGGCGTTGTGAAGGCCATCGGACTCGATGCTGGCGAGACCCACCGCAAGACGTGGGCGCGGACCAGACCTGCGAAGGAGCAAAGACCGTCGCGTGAAGCTTGGCTCGATGAGCACTACTTCACGTACTGGTACCCGCTCCTGACCGACTGGCAGATGGATCGCGCCGCCTGCGAGCAGGTCATTCGCGATGCCGGGCTGCCAGTGCCGCCGAAGAGCGCGTGTTGGTTCTGCCCGGCCACAAGGAAGTCCGAGATTCTCTGGCTACGCGAGCATCACCCGCAACTGCTCGGCCGGGCGCTGACGATCGAACGACAGGCACTGCCGGGTCTCACCTCGGTCAAGGGGCTCGGCCGATCGTTTGCGTGGGCCGACTACCTGAAGCGCATCGACCACACTCCTTTGTTCCCCGGCGAGTGACCCCTTCTCCATGACCATCATCTTCGACCGGTACGGCACCGGTGGGTGCCGGACCGGCTGTCTCCTCTGGAGGGCGTCAATCACGTGACAACACCGCTATTCCGGCCCGGACGGATCCTGGCTACACCCGGAGCGCTTTCCGCTTTGAAGCACGCAGGTCAGCACGCATCGGAGTTCCTCAGCCGGCATCTGGCCGGCGATTGGGGCACGGTCAGTGCCGACGACAAGGCGGCAAACGATGATTCGCTGCGGGATGGCAGCCGCTTGCTCTCGGCCTACTTGCTTGCGACGGATCTGAAGATCTGGATCATTACCGAGGCCGTGGACGACCACGGCAATCGGGAAGCGACCACGGTCCTGCTCCCCGACGAGTATTAGCGCCGAGACGCCTTCCGCTCGGACGCCATCGCTTTCTTTGTCATCTCGTCCATCCCACAGGCCTGCCTCACGCCGTCGTTCTCCGCGTCGGGAAAGGAGGATCTTCGACTCACGACTGCAATGGCCACGACTTCATCACCCAGGCAGAATCCCATGAATCCGAATGATCTGCTCAAGCTGCTCGATCTGGGCGGACAGGAGGCCGCTCCTCCCCGCGACTGCGTTGAAATCGAACGGAGTGAAGCGCCCGCGCCTGTATCACGGCATCCGACGGCACTGGAGATTGACGAGTGGGGGCTGCGGCGCGGCCGCGACCTCCTCGCCGAGAGTGAGCGGTTGCGACAAGTCGGAACGAATGCGTTCGCCTCCGCGGATTTCTTCGCGGCGGCGTTCGATCCTGATCCGCGAGTCCGCGAATCATGCGTCGATTCCCGTCGGCGCGAGTTTCTCGCCCAGTTGCTCGGCACGCCGGAGTACCGGGAGTTGCACGCCGCGACGAGGCTCGACGACACGGCCTCCGAGATAGCCGCCACGCACTTCGCGGTCCAGTTCGCCGACCTCAACGAGCCCAGAGCCTCGGATTCGATCGCCGACGACGGCGCGGACGCCATGGATCGCGAGATGGAAACATTGCGGGCCGTCGGCCAGGCTCTCGCCGCGGCCAAGGGGGAAGTGGGCGAACTCCATGAGGCGGCAGCGGCATTCGGGATGGGACCGGGGGCTGCCGGTTCCAACGACCCGAAGGCGGTGGCGGCTCTGTTCAAGCGCGTACGGTCGGATCCCGCGCTGAAGAGGATCTGCGAACTCGCCGGACGGTACCGGCGGGTGGCGCAATCGAAACAGCGCCGGAAGACCGTCCATGGTCTCGACGATGTGGTCGGCGTCGAAATGGGCGGAGACCTCGCCCGGCTGCTACCACATGAACTCGCCAAACTCGCCGTGCCGGAACTTGAACTCGACACGCTGCGGCGACTCGTTGAACGGCAGACGCTCTGTCGCGAACACAATGCCAGCGAGCCCGTGGGCAAGGGGCCGATCATCATCACGAACGACGAAAGCGGCTCGATGGAGGGCGAGAAAGCCCACACGGCCAAGGCGCTTGCCCTCGCGTTGGCATGGATCGCTCGGCAACAGAACCGATGGTGTGCCCTCGTCGCTTACTCGGGTGATTCGGGGGAGCGTCTGCTGGCGCTGCCGCCCGGCCGATGGGATGAGTCTGCACTGGCGGATTGGCTCACGGCCTTCATCGGCCGCGGTTCGGATCTCGATGTGCCGGTCCGCGAGTTGCCACGAATGCACGCGGAGCTTCGAGCGCCGACCGGGGTCACCGACGTCATCATGGTCACCGACGCCATCTGCCAGATTCCCGCCGAGATCCGCGAGCGGTTCTGCGCGTGGAAGCAATCGGCCCAGGTGCGGGCCATCGCGCTCGTGATCGACAATCCGCCCGGCGATCTCGCCGCGGTCGCCGACGAGGTCCATTCCGTTGGCTCGCTCGACGCCGACGAGTCGGCCGTCGGTCGCGTCCTCTCCATCTGACAGTTCCGTCCACCGCACGGATCGCGGTCTCTTCACTTCGTTCCATCCCCAACACAGGAGGTTCGATGACGTCCACCCATGCGTCATTTCCGGTCGCGCCCAGCACGCAGTTGCTCGGCGAGGTGATTTCGTGGACCTGCGCTGGCGTGACCGTGACCCACGCGGCACTCGTCGCCGCCCTGAAGGATGCCGGACTCGACGAGAACGTCGCCCGCGAACTCGCACCCCGGCACGCTTTCACCCGCGCCTGCAAGAAACTCTCCGATCAGCGGATCATCCGGCAGGTCGGTGAGGATGAATCGACCCTCCGATTCCAGTTCACCGCCGAACACCGAGAGGGCGACAAGTTCGAGTACCAGTTGGAAACGATGCTCGTCTTGGACAAACGCACCGGCAAGGTCTCGTGCGACCTGTCGGGGTTGGCCACGTTGGCCCAGGAACAACTGGATCGCGCCATCGACGCCCGGACCGGTTCCGATGTCACGCGCGTGATCCAGAAGCTGTTCGAGCGGCATGCCGATCTGTTCGCGATTCGACCGCAGGGTGGCTGCTACTTTTGTCCGCAACGTCACGCGGCGTTCGTGGACAAAGTGCAAACCTTCCTCGGCCGGATCAACGGGCAGTTGCTCCGGTTTCCGATCCAGGCCGGAACCACGGAGGGCGACCGCAGCGTCAAAGAAGCCGTCGCGGCGGGTCTCGCAGCGTTGATCGCCGAACATCGGCAGGCGATCGAGTCGTTCGGGACCGACACGCGGGACGACACGCTGACTCGCGCTGCGGAACGGATTCGCCGAACGCAGTACAAGATCCAAGCCTACGCCGAGTACTTGAACGAAGAGAAGTCCCGGCTCGATCGCGAACTCGCCGCCGCGCGTCAGGAACTTCGCGTCAAGGTCGAACACCTCGCCACCGCGTCCGTCGCCTGAGTCATTTCCGTGCCCCCCAACTACTGCCATCGAAAGGAGGTCATCGTGTCCGCTACTGCGACCGGTCGCGAGCCCTGACTCGGCACCTGATCTTCGTCGCGACGCCCGCCCTGTGGCCCACATGGCCGTTCTTGCCGGTTATTCGCCGCACTGCGGGCTGCGAGGAATGCGGCTTGATGTTTGACGCCATGGGCACGTCGAGCAAGACGGGTTATAGCGCGACTGTGTGGTTCGCGAACCTGTTCATGCTGCCACCAACATTCGAGGAGTTTCTCGCTTTGCAGAAGGAGGTGTTTGATACCGCCGAGGAACTGATCGGGGCCGGGTGGCGCGTCGATTGATTCGTTTTCCATCCGCATAACTGGAGTTCGTCCCGTGAAGCTCTTTTACATCAACAACGACGGCGCGGGGTTCGCCGACAACGTCGAAGTCGAAGACGGCATCAGCGTGGCCGCGTTCTTCGCGATGAAGCTGCCCGGCCGGAAGGCCGACGACTTCCTGATCCGCGTCAACCGGCTGCCGACGCCGGCCGACCAAGTGCTCCAGGCCGGCGACCGGATTTCCATTACGCCATCGAAAATCGAGGGAGCGGCTTCGTAGCCGGACCTCTCGTAGAACCTGACCGCGACCCCGGCGGTGCGCCGGGGTCGTTTCGCTTCCGGGAGGCGACATGCTTCCGATTCCCACTCTCCTCCGCCTGGCTCGCCGGCTCGAAATCCTGTGGGCATCCAAACCCGAACCACCGACCCGGCCCGAGCGGGCGTGGGCCTCTCTCCGCTCGCAACTGACCGAGGCCGAATCCCTTCGATGGCGGATCGAACAAGCCACCGCGCGGCGGTTGGACTGCGCCGCGGCCTGCCTGAAACAGGAACTGAGCACGCTGCTCAAGGTCATGGGTCAGCGGATCGACGAACTCCGCGACCACTGCGACGCGACGCCGCCGCGAGGACCGGACCGCTGCGAGTGGATCCGGGAACTCAGACACTTGGAGACCGAGTTCGGCACGGTCACGGTCCGCTGGACCGACACGGTGATCCGCATCGTCACCGAGCCCATCGAGTTGAAGGGCGTCTCGCTCGGTCCCTTCGCCATCGAGTTCAACTGGAGCGGCGGACCGTCCGCGACCGGCTCCCGCGCTGTCGAGGTGAAGGCGCTCAAACCGAACCGCCCCGCCGGGAGGCAGGATGTCACCCATCCCCATGTCGAGGACGACATTCTTTGTGCCGGCGAAGCGAAGGATGCTCTCGATCAGGCCATCGCGGATGGCCGACTCGTCGATGCCTTCCAACTCGTGCACTCGGTGCTCACGAACTACAACCCGCACTCGGCCTATGTGTCGCTCAACGAATGGGACGGTTCGCACTGCGCGCAGTGCGGCCGTCGGATCCGGAGCGAAGAGGCCTCGTCCTGCGAAGGATGCGATTGCGATCTCTGCGACGAATGCGGGGAACGCTGCGAAGGATGCGACGAACTCCGCTGCGGCGACTGTACGGAACCTTGCGATGTCTGCCGGGCGCGACACTGCCGCGGTTCGCTCGACACGACGGCACGGGGAAGAGCGGTCTGTTCCGACTGCCGCGATGTGTGCCCGGGCTGCCAGGCATCCTTCCCCAAGGATGAACTCGACTCCGATGGACGTTGCCCGAACTGTTCCTCCGTGGAGGAGACCGATGACCCTGCTCCTGAAACCGAAGCGGCGGAGGCGATTCCGCTCTGACCAGCGCACGCGGACGCTGACGTTCTCAACGTTGGCCTGGCTCAAGTTCCAGTTCCTGTGTCATGCCGGTCCGACCGAGGTCGGCGGCTTTGGCTTGTCCCACGCCGACGAACCGCTCTTCATCGAGGACGTGCTGGTCGTGCGGCAACACTGCACGTTCGTCTCGGTCGCGTTCGAGGATGCCGCCGTCGCGGACTTGTTCGAAGACATGGCCGACGCTGGTATCCCGCCGAGCCGGTTCGCCCGGATCTGGTTGCACACCCATCCGGGAGCCTCGGTCGAGCCGAGCAGTGTGGATGAGGCGACCTTCGCCCGCGTCTTCGGCGCGTGCGACTGGTCGGTCATGGCGATCCTCGGCCGGACGGGGTGCATGTCCGCCCGCCTCCAGTTCACCACCGGACCCGGTGCGGCCATCGCGCTCCCGACGCGGGTCGATTGGTCGGACTGGCCGGACCTCGCCGGCTCGATCGTCGAGCGGGTGGAGGCGTGGCGGCAGGACTATGCGGCAAAGATCCACGTTCCACGCCTCTGCGACGAACTGTTCCGCACTCCATCTAACGGGTCACACAAGCACCCACTCGACACCCTCGATTTCTTTACCGGAGACTGGCATGCCCACGGATAAACCCGATCTGGCGAACCGCGATGTACGCCAGCGTGACCTCGTGCCGCCCGAACGTCTCGCCCGGTGCCACGCCATCGTGATCGGTGTCGGCTCCATCGGCCGGCAGGTGGCGCTGCAACTCGCTGCGACCGGCGTCCCGACCATGACCCTCTTCGATCCCGACACCGTCGCGGTCGCGAACCTCGCCACCCAAGGCTTCTCGCCGAACGACGTCGACGATCCGAAGGTGCATGCGGTCGGGAACGCCTGCCACGAGCAGTGCCCGATGCTCGAACTGCATGTGTTCCAGGAACGCTTCAAGAAGTCGTCGGTCCGCGGTTGGCCGCGGACGCAGGACCACTGCGTCTTCGTCTGCGTTGATGCGATCGAAGCCCGGCGAGTGATCTGGGAGTCGGTTCGCGGGGTCGCCTCGTTCTTCGCCGACGGACGTATGACCGCGGAAGTGGTCCGCGTTCTGGCCAGCGACTGCCCTTCGGTCGACGCGGTCTATCCGAAATCGCTCTTCACCGCGGGCGAAGCGTTCGCCGGCTCCTGCACGGCCAAGAGCACTATCTACTCGGCGAACATCGCCGCGGGGCTCATGGTCGCGCAATTCGCCCGCTGGCTGCGCCGCCAACGGGTGACGCCTGACCAGACCCTCAACCTGCTCGCGGCCGAACTCTCCGTTCCCGACTCCCACTGAAAAGGTCATCCGCAATGATCGCGATCCCGCGCGACGTGGCCCGGGCGTTCCGGGCGCTTTCGAAGAAGTGCTTGGCCGGACGCCCGCGTGGCCCGGCCCCACCCGTTGTCATTCAAGTCCGTTCCGGTGTGCTTACTCTCTGGAGTCGCATGGGATCTGTCGGCCTTCGTTACGCGGTCGCCGCCCCTGACGGGGAGAATGAGACGTTGTTGGTGCCGATGGATCTGCTCGCGGCGGTCCAGAGTACGCGTTCAGATCCCGTCTCACTCTCTGTCGATGCGAAGCTCCAAGGGTCGGCGTCTTGGACGGAAGATGATGCGAAGTCCCATTTCTTCCGCGCGCTTCCGCCGGGCAAGCAACACGCGATCCCGTCGATGCCCGATATGACGCCGATGCCGGACGCGTTCCGGTCGGCGATGAATGAGTGCAGCAGGACCGCGGCACGCGAGGCCAGTCGTTTCGTGCTCACCCATGTTCAAATCAGCGGCTCTGGACATGTGATTGGCACCGACTCGAAGTTCCTGCTGGTCTGGGGCGGATTCGTTTTCCCCTTTCCCGAGAGCGTACTCGTACCGGCAATCCCCGTGTTCGGCAGCCGCGAACTCGCTGACGAAGCGGACATCCGAATCGGACGCACTGAGGCCGAAGTCGTCGTCGCCTTCGGTCCGTGGTCGGTGCATCTGCCGATCGGCTCCGGCAAGTTCCCCGACGCCTTGTCGATCGTGCCGAAACCCGAGTCGTGTACCTCGGTCACCCTCGACGACGCCCAAGCGGCGGAACTCATGCTCGCTTTACCCGCACTTCCGGGAGCGGCGTGCGAGGATCGGCCCGTCACGCTTGAACTGCATGACGGACTCACAGTTCGCGCTCGCGATGAGACGACCGAGGTCGTTCAGGAACTGAACCTGACGGTCGCTGTCGAAGGGCCGCAACTTGCAGCGGCGGTGAACCGCACGGCGATCGAGCGGGCGCTGCGACTGGGTTGCAGGACGTTGCTCATTCCGCGCGGTGTTCGACTCCTTGCGATTGAAGGACCGGACCGCGTCTTCGCCGTAGCCACACTCGATTCCACCGCCATCGTCCCGGCCGCGAATCGAACTTCGCCTCGATCCGCAATGTCACCCCTCAGGAGTGGACCCATGAAACCCGCCAACGGCGTGCCCGCGAATGGCCGTCATCCGCCCGCGCCGAGCGAACCCGAAACCTTCGACCCGCTCGCCGAAGCCGAGGCGATCCGCCTCCTCGTCGTCGAAGTCGGTTCGCGACTCGCCCGTCTGATCTCGATGCTCCGCTCGACCAGAAGGGAGAAGAAGGTTCTCCAGAACGTGTGGGCCGGCTTGAAGCAGTTGAACCTCGCCCCGGGAGGAACCTCGTGACGAACCTTATCGGCGACAAGGTCCGTGACCTCGCCGATTCCCTCGTCGACTTGAAAGTGCGACTTCGCCTAGCCCTCGCGGGCGAACTGGCCCAACTCGTAGCCCAAGCGATCGGCGATGTCGTTCGCACTCTCGTTGCCGGACGCATGGTCGCCGGAGAGTCACGACCATCCCGCGCGCGCCCGCCCGGCTATGAAGCCGACCCTTGGGACTCGGACGAGGAGGACGAGTTCGACAGCACCCGTCGATACCCGATCGACGAACCGGAAGCGACTGAGGAGGCGGTCGTGCCAGCGAGCGCCGCGGCACCCGTCGCCATCGCTGCTGCTGTTCATGTCATCCGTTGGTGGCTCGGTCGCCGAGGCAATCTGATCACGGCGATCGGAGCCGGCCTCGGTGTCGGCCTACTCGGCATCGCCGGCGGCACAGTGATCCGCACCGCACTTGCGATTCTGACCGCTTCCGCCGATCTCCTGGCCACAACCGATGGCCTCGATGCAAGCGCTGCTCGACTTCGCTCAGTCTGAAGTATCGACCACAAGTCGAGCCACTCCCCACTCGCTCTCTTCTGTGGGGATTCCTCACCTGACGTTCACCACCCTTCCGCCCACCATCAACCTTGGAGTGTTCCATGACCGCTCAAGCCACCATGATCAACGGCCGGCCGCAACGGAAGCAGCTTTCCGATCAACTCGATCGGCTCGACAGCATCATCGACGGATTGTGCGACGGGCTGCCCGAGGCGATTGCCGCTGCGGCCCGCGAGGGCACTCGAAGCGCGGTGAAGGATGCCATTCTCGAAGTCATGACCAACCCGGATCTCCGCGCCATGATCCAGAACCTCGCTCCCGCGCCGGCCGTGGCTCCCATCGTCCAACCGATCGCATCGGATCCGCCGCAACCGAGCCTTTGGAGCCGGATCAAGGCGAAGGCTGCCGCCGCGCGGACCGCCGTCGTCGACCGCTACCGCGCGGCGAAGGAAGCGGTCACGACCACGTCGCAGATGTTGTCCACTCTGATGCCCCTGCGCCGCATTCTGCTCGTGGCCCTGGGCGTCGGCGTGGGGATCACCGTGCTCGGCTTCATCGCGCCCGCCGGTGTGGCTGCGGTCCTCGCCGGCATCGGTGGCGTCGTCACCGCGGCCGTCGCCCAAGTGGGAAGCTGGTTCCGCCGCTCCCTGCGGGGGTCACCGGCGAACTGCTCGACGTGATGTGAGGTCACTCGGAATCATGTGGAATCATCCAGCCGGTCGTTCGCTCAATCGAGCGCGCCAGCCCTGGTGGACGGTTCCCCTGATCAAATGCTTGAGGAGTGAGACATGATGGTCTTTGTCGTCTTGGCAATCTGCATCTGGGTCGTGGCGAATTACTGATACTCGCGGCGATTCCGTTCCTTGGTGCATGGCACCGACTGGGGCGGAGTCGCCGACATCGCTCGAAGCATCCTTCGGAGTCAACACTCTCTTCGCTTAGCTATCAGCGAGGGACTCGGCATGGAAGGCCGAGCCGTGGTGCCCGGCATCGCATGAGAATCCGCCCCACGTTTGTGGGTTGGCCACCTCTCTGAAAGAGGCTATTCCTTTACAGGCCGCGGAGGCTCATGAGTCGGGAAACGAAGGGATTGGGGAAGCTTAGGCTTGAACGACTCGCGATCGGACTGCTCTGCCAACCCGGTCCCCTCGACGAACTTCCACGACAAACCTCCGTCCTTCGAGATCGCCAGCACGAAGGAACGCCCCGTGAGCGTGCCCCGCTTGGTGTTCATCGTGGCACGAGTCGGTATCACCACGAAGGTGTACGGCCCGTCCTGAACGGACTCCAGCGGCTCACCCACTTCGACTGAGGGGACCGAGATCCCTTTCGCCTTCAACGCTCCCATCGACTCTTCCATCAGCTTGATCAGTTGCTCGCGTCCTCCCGCCTCCTCCACAAGATTCGGCCAGATGAAGTCGACCACCCGACCGTAGTCCCCTTGCGAGGCGGCTCGATACATGTCCACCGCGAGTTGCTTCGCAAGGGGATCCTTCGGCGTAGGCTCCTGCTTGGTCTCCCGAGGCTCGGCCTCCCAACTGATCCCGTCGTCCTGGATCTTCACGCGAACATCCCAGATGGCTGTTCCCTGCTTTGCCTCACCGACGAAACCGCCACGTTCGTCCCTCAGTTGAACCGAATCGACCTTTCTCCGGAGTTTCTCTTCCAGTTGCTTTCGTACGAGTGCCTCTGCGTCTTCTCGGGTCAGAGTCCCTCTTCTGTCGAGCGAGTTGAACCTGCTCACTGCCGCTCCGAGAAAGGACAGGCCGACCACGAGGCCGATCAGACATGCGGCGCGTGCGAGGTAGTGATTCCTGGTGCCGATGTACTTCGCAAGGGCGAGCAGTCTGGCCCGCGATGCGAAGAGACCGGGAATCGAGAAGAGGCAAAGCGTCAGACCGACGGCAATCTGCCAGTAGGCACCGAACAAGATCGACACCAGCAGAACCGCAGCGACGATACCCACGACCTGAAACAACGCCACCCCTGCGCCTGCCCGCCGCTGCGGCGTCTTTTCGGGCGCGGATTCATTCGATGGCGAGACACCAACCCTTGACTCTTGGCTCCGCTCGTGGGAATGGTTCGAATCGCCGGACGAAGCACCCAACTCATCTTCCAGCGGAATCTCTGCCGGACCGATTCCAGGAGTGTTCAGCAACGGCCTCCAGTGCTCTTCACCCACTGCACAGGCCTTCGTTTGCCAGGTTGCTTCGCCCGCCGCCAACTTGGCGTGTACCTGAACCACGGTGAAGGGACCGGAGGGCACCGAGCCGACGAGGATCCAATACTGGCTGGTCATGACATCGACTTGGTTGGGTGATTCGGGTGCTCCAAACACGCATTTCGACCGGCACACGGGTTTCTCACCCGCTTCGCCTCGAACCTCGCCAGGCGGCTGCAAGTGCCCCGAGCACACCGAGTGCGACCACGCCGATCACCTTCAGCCCGCCGCCTTTGATGAGCGCCCAGCCCGCGATCGCGAGCCCCGCCAAGGTGTTCCGGTTTCGTCGTTCTCGGTTGGCATCGGTGGCGGGTTTGGTCTGGTTGGCGGTCGACTTGGTTTTGAGCACTTCGTCGGCCAACGAGACCGGTGCCGGGAGCGAAGCCCCGTCTACTCCCGTAAACACCATGTCGTCCACCTTCCATCCATCCGACATCACGACGTTGCAATGCCCATGGACACGGACGCGCTTGCCCGCCTCGGCAACGAACCAACTTCCGCGAAACCCGACGCGCTTGGTATTGGGAAGCAGCCCGTCCGTTTCCTGAGTCCACTCGAATGTGTCGTTCGGGTCCGATGGTGCCGGATCCGCGAGCATGGTCTCGATGACCGCGTACATGCGCGGTGTGACGTACTTCTTCGCTTCGATCGGAGTCTGGACGGTATCGAGTTTCTTGCACACCTCGGTGGCCGTCAGAGGCCGGATCCACTCGTAGGCCAGCCAACCGAGGAGGCCGAGGACAAACGAGGACGACAAACCCGACCGCGGCCTCAACCCCGGGCGAAGTGGCCGGTGCAGCACTGGGGGCGGATGAGGGACTGGCAGGTGGAGCTTCGGTTCTGGGCACTTCGATCGGTGTTGGCGCGGGAGTGATCGGCTGGGCACGGTGTGTTGACTCGGTGCCCGGGCCGATGCCGGGGATCTGCAAAAGGGGTCGCCAAGTCCCATCGCCCAGCGGAGAAGCAGATGTCTGCCAGGTGGCTTTCCCCGACGCCAGCATTGCGTGGATTTGGGCAACGGTGAACGGCCCGGTCGGCACTTGGCCGGTCAGGAGCCAGAACTGGTTTGCGGCTGGCGAAGCGTCAGCCATGGTCTGCTCACGGAGATTGAATGGCGGAATCGCCGGGAATGCTACTTAAACACATCATGCTTGTCGGCACCATGTCCGTCAAGAATGAACCTTTCAGACCAACGCTTTCTTCGACGAATTGGCGATCGCATCCGCGAACACCGCGTTGCACGAAACTTGACCCAGGACGAACTCGGCAAGAAGTGCGATCTCCACCGAACCTTCATCGGTTCGGTCGAACGCGGCGAACGCAACATTTCGATCCTGAATCTCAAGGTTATGGCCGGCGCACTTCGGGTCTCGCTCGCAGAGTTGCTTGCTGATCCGCCTGTGAAGTGACGTTTCGTGTTTGAGCCGGCTCAGGCGTATTCTTCCTGCGAATTGCAGCGGGTTGCTGCACCGGGTGGGTGAACCACTTCATTTCAAGCATGAGAGCATCGGCCGTCCGTTGTCGCTGGTGCAGTACGGGAGTAGACTCCGTTCGTCATGTCCCACGTCACACAACTCTTGGATGCGGCCGCGAACGGCGATCCCAAAGCCGCGGCAGCAATTCTTCCCCTCGTTTATGACGAACTTCGTCAACTCGCGGCGACTCGAATGGTCAACGAGCAACCCGGCCACACCCTCGATGCGACGGCGCTGGTGCATGAAGCCTATCTCCGGCTGATCGGCCCGGACGGAACTTCCCGGTATGCCAATCGAGGCCATTTCTTTGCTGCTGCGGCGCAGGCCATGCGCCGGATTCTCGTCGACCATGCCCGACGCCGATCTTCGACGAAGCGGGACGGAGGAGAACGAGTCGATCTCGATCTCGACAAACTCCCGGCGTCGAAACTCGATGCCGACGTGTTGGCTGTGGATGAAGCAGTCGCAAAGTTGGCACAGGTGGAACCGCGGGTTGCAGAACTGGTGACCTTGCGTTTCTTCGGCGGATTGACCGTCCTGGAAGCGGCAGCGTCTCTCGGCGTTTCGCCTCGAACGGTCGACGCCTGGTGGGCATACGCGCGAGCGTGGCTGGCTGCCGACTTGGGCGAACTTTGAAAACCACAGAAACGACTGCGCGATTTCCGCGCCGAATCCGCATTGGGAGTAGGTTCCCATCCGGATGCCTTTGGAGCTTCCCGTGAACGAATTGGAGATCTTTTCGGGCGCACTGGCCCTCTGCGACCAGGCCGAACGCAGGAACTACCTCGACCGCGCCTGCGCGGATCAGCCTGAGCTTCGTCAGCGGCTTGATGCGTTACTGGCCGTTCATCGCGGCACGGACAGTCCGTTGGATCGCCCGGCCGGGTCGCCCGCCGCTTTCGTTGCGACCGGCACGTTCGAGTCGTCCGATCCCGCCGTCACTTCGGCAACTGGCGAAGTCGACCCCTCCGTACTGCCAGGTTCCCGCCAAGAGGCGGCGGGTAGCATTTTGGCGGGCCGGTTCAAGCTGGTCGAGGAGATCGGCGAGGGCGGCATGGGATCGGTCTGGATGGCGCAGCAGACCGAACCGGTGAAGCGGGCGGTGGCCGTGAAGCTCATCAAGGCCGGGATGGACTCCAAGGCGGTACTTGCACGGTTCGAAGCCGAACGGCAAGCACTGGCCATGATGGATCATCCGAATATCGCCAAGGTGCTCGATGCCGGAGCGACCGAAGGCGGCTCGCCCTTCTTCGTCATGGAACTGGTCAAGGGCATCCCGATCACGAAGTTCTGCGATGATCGGAAGCTCACGCCGCGCGAACGCCTGGAACTCTTCGTCCCGGTCTGCCTTGCCGTTCAACACGCGCACCAGAAGGGCGTCATCCACCGCGACATCAAACCGTCGAACGTGCTGGTGGCCCTCTACGACGATAAGCCCGTCCCGAAAGTGATCGACTTCGGCGTCGCGAAAGCCGCGGGCGATCCATTGAGCGACCGGACCCTGATGACCGGCTTTGGTGCCGTGGTCGGAACTCCGGAATACATGAGCCCCGAGCAGGCCAGCTTCAACCAGATGGACGTGGATACGAGGAGCGATGTCTACGCGCTCGGCGTGTTGCTGTACGAACTCCTCACGGGTACGACACCGATTGATCGTGCCAAGCTCGGGAAAGCCGCGGTGTTGGAAGTGCTTCGGATCGTACGGGAAGTCGAACCTCCGCGACCGAGCACGAAACTCAGCACTGACAATGCTCTGCCGAGCATTGCGGCGAACCGAAACGTCGAGCCTTCGAAGTTGACGAAGCTCATGCGCGGCGAACTTGACTGGGTGGTGATGAAGGCGCTGGAGAAGGACCGCGGCCGTCGTTACGACACGGCCAACGGCTTGGCTCGGGATATCCAGCGGTACTTGGCCGATGAAGTGGTCGAGGCTCGCCCGCCGAGCGCCGGCTATCGACTGCGAAAACTCGTTCGCCGGAACAAAGGGCAGGTCATCGCTGCGTCGCTGGTTCTTCTCGCACTTCTGGGCGGCGGGGTCGGCACGGTGTTCGGATTGGTGGAAGCTCGCACGCAACGGGATGCGGCCGAGACGGCTCGACAGAACGAAACCGGCGAACGGATTCGCGCCGAAGATGCGGCCAAGGCGGAGAAGTCCGCTCGACACGATGAGGCACGGGAACGGGCGAAAGCGGAGAATGCGGCTGCGGCCGAAAAGCAAGCGGCCCTCGCCGAAAAGACGGCGAGCACGCTGGCCCGAAAACATCTTTACTTCAACCAGATCGCGCTGGCACAGCAATACTGGCGTGCGGATGACGCCGATCAGGTCAACAAGCTTCTCTCCGCATCACCGCCCGAGTTCCGCGGATGGGAATGGCATTATCTGGATCATCTGCGCCGCCCCGAACTTCTTTCGCTGCCCGGCAACGGCCAGTTCACGAGAACCGTCCATGTGAGTGCGGATGGCAAAAGGTTGCTGGCTTTTGCCGATGGAGGCGATGCCGGCGCTCAGGTCTGGGATCTCACGACGAACAAAATGATCACCGAGGTGTGCCTTTCCAAACTGAATCGAGGCTTCTGCGCCGGTGCTCTTTCGCCCGATGGCATGACATGCGTTCTCGGCGAACGCAACGGGGCCGTCTCGTCGTGGAATGCGACGACCGGGCAACCCGGCAAGGAACTGGGCAAGTTGTCGGCCAGTGTCCGAAGTCTCGATGTGAGCGCCGATGGCAAGCACGTGCTTGCCGCCGCGGGTGCGTTGCAATCGAAGCATGAATGGCGCATGTGGGAACTGGCGACGGGAGCCGCGATCCCGACGCCGGCCGAGATCGCCATGGCTTTGGCATTCGCGCCGGGCGGGCGGGTTCTCGGTGTGAAAAGGAATACGGGCCTTTTCCTCCGATCCTCCGTTCAGGAGCAACTCACGGTGCTCTGGAATCTGGCGAGCGGCAAGGAGGAACGTGTTCTCGGTCCCACTCAAAGCTATGCCTTTTCCCCAGACGGAAAGCGGATCGCGATCGGAGGCTACGATGATGCGGTCAACCCGCAGATTCGCGTCCTCGACCTTGCCGACGGCTCTTCCGTGATGTCCGTCGCGGTGCCCGCGCTCGGCGATCTGGCCTTCAGTCCCGATGGAAAGCTGCTCGTCGCCGCAACGCGATTCGGCCGGCCCATGGATGTCTGGGAAGTGAACACGGGCCGGAAGGTGCGCACGCTCCGCGGACACGCCGGCTTCGTCAATGCCGTGACCTTTACTCCAGACGGCCGACTCGTGTCCTGCTCCTGGGATCAAACGATTCGCATTTGGAACCCGACCGCGGACCAGGAGATCGTCACGCTTCCGGGGATTGCGATCGGTGGCCCCAGCCAGGCGGCGATCCACCCGCGTGGCGAACAAGTCGCCCTCGTCGCCGGTGACAGCCTTCGTTCGACCAGTGCCGCGCGATTGCTGGGAAATGAGGTTTCGTCGCCGGTCTATCTGTGGACGCCCCGGGGAAAGTCTCAACTCACCACCGGGCACGAATACGGAACGAATCGCGTCGCCTACTCGTGCGACGGCAGCAGGTTGATAGCGGGTGGACAGGATGGAAGAATCTCAATCCTCGACTGGAAAACGAAAACCCGGATTGGCGGCAGGAAACACGACGGGATGATTCTGGCGGTTGCGCTCAGCCCGGACGGCAAATGGGCCGTGTCAAATCATGAGCCGCGCGACTACCGTCTCGCTCTGGAGGCGAATCGGGAGTGGAAGAAAGTTCCGGTTCATGCGATGGTCTGGAATACCGAGACAGGCATGGACATGTTCAATCTCGGGGGCCACGAATCATTCATTCGCTCCACGGCGATCAGTGGTGATGGAACGGCGATCGCGACAGCTTCATACGGTCAACTTCGCATCTGGAACGCAGCGACGGGCCAGGTTCGGTTCGAGGTGAAACGACCGGATGTCGGTGCCGACGGCCTTGCCTTCAATCCCGCCGGAACGATTGTTGCAACGGGTTCGAACGATGCTGTGCGGCTTTGGGACGCGGCCACCGGAGCGAAGCTCGCCGAGTTTCCGGGTCAAGCCGACAACCGCTTTGGTGGAATCGCGTTCAACCACAATGGCTCGCGACTTGTCACGGCCTTCGGCAAGGTGGTCCGGCTCTGGGATACCGTCACCGGACAAGAGATTCTCACACTGCCGCTCGCGGGGGACAACCTTCGCGTGTTGGCTCTCGGGTTCATCCCCGAACGCGGGAGGCTTCTCGCTGCGTTGTCCGACGGATCCGTTCGAGCGTGGGAAGCACCAGGGGTGACGGAATAGGAATGATCGGCGGCAGTAGCAAGCGTGCCGAAGTTCGCGGGAGGGAAGGATCGAGTTCACCTGCACGTGCATTGACGAGACAGATTGGCGAAGACGCAGTGAAGCCCTGCCAGATGGCTGAGGCTGGCTGCCCGGTTTTGCTGTCCAAGACGTGCTGCAAAATCGAAGTAAGCATTATCGCTGTGCATCTGGTCGCCCGCAGGCGTTCGAACCGCTCAAGCCTTACTGGAATCGCTCATGGCAACTCGACTCCGAATGCGTTGTTGAACCTGCTCGTGAAGTTGGCCTGCGCCACTGTCGCCGCCAGGACGACGAGGTGCTCGGGCGACAACGATTGCCTCAAGCGGACCATCACGTCCGCGGTCACTGTCGAATCTCGGTTCCACTGGTCCGTGAACCGCAAGACGTCCCGTTCGAGGTCCGTGTAGGCGCTGCTTGACTCGAAATCCGCGAGATCGGCGATCTGCTCCTCTGTGACCCCTGCCTTCCGCCCGAGTGCGACGTGGTAGTGACGGCAGACGGCGCAATCCGTGATCTGTGTCACCTTCAGATACGCAAGTTCCCGCAACTTGGGATCGAGTTCGGATCGGATCGCCTGCGCCATCGCGATCGCCGCGTTCAGAACCCGCGGGGAATGCGCGAACGTGCGATACATGTTCGGCACGCGGCCGAGCTTCGCTTCAAGCTCTTCGAGCGCGGTGCGGGCGGCATCGACAGCTTCGGTGTTCTGAAGCGGCGGCAGGTGGGGCATCACGATGATCCTGAATAGGGCGGCTTCCGCACCACGAGACCCCAATGCCATGAACAGCAACACAGGGACTCGTTGCGGACATGCTGAAATCCCGCCGCTTCGGCCCACGCTCGACATTGTTCCGGCCGGGGGCGGATGGCCGGTGACGGACCGCGCGGCGTGGGAATGTCGGTCCGCCAGTGGATGATACCGGCCAATCCGCCGGGCGTCAGGATTCGGTGCGCTTCGCGCAGGAGCCGGATCGGGTCTTCGATGTGGAGAATGTTGAAGAGCATGACATAGCCGACACTCGCATCGGGCCGGCCGCTCCCGTTCAGAAGGAAGTCCCGTTCTTCAGCCACGACGTTGGTGCATCCGGCCTCGGTCGCTTTGCAGGCGAGGCTCGCGACCAGTGCGGGCTCAATGTCGAGCGCGTACACTCGCCCCTCGATCAGTTCCGCCGCTGCGAATGTGAATGTGCCGTAACCACAACCAAACTCCACGGCATCGCCCGGTGCGACGGCACAGTCGAGCTTCCCCAGGATGCAGCGCGGATTGAAGAAGGAGCCCCAGGACGACTCGTCCGGCATCCCGCTCTCGCGACCCTTCATGCTCGCCTTCCGTCTCGCCTTGTTCCAATCGTGTGCATGATTACTTCTTCCCGGTCCTCGGGTCGTCAGCCGGGTTCAAGTAAGTGATCGTCCACGGTCCCTCGCCGTGAAACTGGACGATGGTCTCGCCCTTCACCCAAACGAAATGCTTCATGCCGGCGGGCCAAGTCCCGTAGCTCCCGGCCGGCATCGCCTCGGTTTTCGTCGCGTCGAACCTGTCGCCCATGCCCAGATTGAAGGTGCCGGCGACCACCGTGACGCGCTCCGGCTTCGGGTGCGTATGCGGAGGAATGCGGTAGCCGTCCGGCACCTTCACGCGGAACACGAATGGCCCTGCCTTGGCGGGATCTCCTTCGAGCACGGCGATCTTCGCACCGGGTGGAAGCGAAGGCGGTCCGTCTTTCCACTTGAGGCCGTCCGGACGGTGGAGCGACGCCATCTCGTCGTTCTCGTCATGCCCGGAGGACGGACTCACGACGGGAAATAGGAACAGAAGCGCGACCGGCAAGCTCATGCGCGAGATGACTTCGTACACCTTCGATCCTCCGGCTTTCGGGCGCTACGCTAAGCTACCCGGATGCCGAAGTGGGTGTGAGGGACTCGTCGTGATGGCCCGCCGGGGGCGCATAAGCCCCGCTTATGACGCGAGCATCGGAACCGGATTCGATTCCAGATAGTTGAGGAGCATGCGAGCCGGGACGGGGAGCACTCGTCGCTGGTCCTGTACCACGAACATGTCGCGGTCGCACTGTATGCCCTTCAGTGGAAGTGTGACCAATTGACCGGCCTGAAACTCCTCTCTTACCGCAGAGGTCGACAGGACGGCGACTCCGACGCCTCGGCGAACAGCCTCCTTGATCGCTTCGTTGCTGCCGAGTTCGAGCGTGACCTGCAACCCTCCCAGTGATCCCCCGGCCTGATCCAAGGCCGTCTCGAAGCAATGGCGCATACCGGAACCGCTCTCGCGCAGGAGCAGCGGCCACTGCGCGAGTTGATTGAACGTGATCGTCTTCTTCGCGATCAATGGATGTCCTGGCGGAACGACCAGGACTATCCGGTCGCTGGCGAGATAGCGATACACAAAGTGGGGCTGCTGCACCTTTTGCCCGACGAGTCCGAGACTGACCTCGCCCCGATCGACTTGCCCGATCACGGCCAGACTGTCGCTGACGGTGGCACGAACACGGAGGTGCGGGTATTTTCGACCGAATCCGGACAAGAGTGCGGGGAGGAGGTGCTCGCCGGGCACGGAACTGGCGGCGATCTCCAATTCGCCAGCAATGGGCAACTGCTGACCGCTGATCGCGGTGCGGGCCTCCCGATGAAGGTCGTCGATTCTCAGAGCATAGTCGTAGAGCCGCTTCCCCGCCTCGGTCAACACGACTCGCCCGCCGCGCCGGTCGAACAAGCTCTTGTTGAGCGTCCTTTCGAGAAGCTGGATTCGTTGGCTGACGGCTGCCTGCGTCAGACCGAGTGCCCTTGCTGCACCGGTGAAGCTGGACCGTTCTGCGGCAGCCGCGAAGGTGCCGAGGTGGGGCAACTGGTTCAGACGCGAATCCACTTGCAATCTCCCTTCGGTTTCACGCGATGTATCGCCGCTCATTTCTCCTTGCCGTCCTTCTTCGGAAGCGGCATGAAGCAGTTCTCCTTCTCCAAGGGTAGTTGAAACGCATCGGCGACGCGTGTCATGTAGTTGCACCAGGACACGTACCAGATGAGATCGACGGCGCGTTCACGCCCGAAGACTTCGATCAGGCTGGCCCGGTCCTTATCGGTGAACGCAGAGGGCTCTTTGCTCAGCTTGTAGGCAAGGGCGTACGCCGTCTGCTGGGCTTTGGGGAAGTCGGACCAATCCCCTGCCGCCAGTTTTGCAGTCAGTTTCTTCACTTCTGCCGGCTTGAGGCCCGCGACCGCGAGCAGCATCTCGGCATGACCCATTCAGTAGAAGCAGTCGTTGGTGCGGGTGACGACCCAGAAGACCGAGTTGGTGAACACCCGGTCCACCTTCGCCTCCTCGTAAAACGTGTAGAGCGCGGAGAACCAGTAGCGCGGCATCTCCGGCTGGTAGCCGCTGCTGACCGCCGTCCAGACGACCCGCTCGGCCTGCTCGCGCTCCCGCGTCGGCAGTTCCTTGATCCGCGACGGGGGCGGCAGCGGCATCCGCAGTTTGCGTTCTTTCTGCTTGTCCAATGCGACATTCAATGCGTCAGCATCGGCCTTGCCCCAATCGGCGCGGACGGACAGGCCACCGGCCTTCACCGATTTCAAGTCGTCCCACGGAGGCCGGGCCGGTGCCTGGACTTTTGCCAACTTCTCGGGAGCGAACTTCGCGTCCACGGGAGGCACCGGATCGCCGGTCGCGCCGAGTCCGAGCATGACCCGGTTGTGGAAGTTGGCGTACGCGACAGTGTGCACGATCGCCGTGACCTTCTCGGGACCGTACAGCTTCAGGAGTTCCGCGAACTCCTCGTCGGTGATCGCGTGACCCTGAAGAGTCAGTTTGCGGGCGAACGCCACCACAACCCGGAACTCGGGGGCGAGAGCGTCCTTGTCGCCCAGCTTCGTCAGCACACGGGCCGGCACCCCGGCGCGTCGGAGATCGGCTTCCGCCGTCGCTTTGCCGGAAGGGGAACCCAAGGCGTCGGCCGCGGTCCATCGCACGAGGGACGAGAGTTCCGCGCCGAGCGGGTTCTTCTCACGGTGGAAGTAATCGAGTTCGAGCATCTTGGCCGTGGTCCGCGGCAGCGGACTCACAAGCACCTTCGCCCACGACGGCAAGGGTGGGTTCTCGCGGGGCAGAGTCGCCCAAGCCTCGTCGTTGCCGGTTGCCGGGAATGGCTTCGGCCCTGGCTTCTCCGGCTGACCCGCCGTCACATGTGTGCCGAGTACCAGTGTGAGAATCACCGCGATACGCATGTCGGGTTCCCTCAGACAGAGTGGGGCCGGGCTCCATCGAGAGCACGGCCAGGACTGCATCACGGTCGCTTGCGTTCGCTCAACTTCTGCGCCATCTTCTCGATCTCGTCCTTGTCCAGCACGCCATCCCTGTTCAGATCGAACTCCGCGAAGCGCGCTTGCTGAAACGCCGGCAGTTCGTCCTTGGTCAACTTCCCATCCTTGTTCTTGTCGCCTTCCATCAGTTGCTTGAGTGCCTCTTCCGGCGTCCGGGGACGGGAACCGCCGCCACTCTCCGCCCGACCGCCATCCCGATCACGCTGACGTTTCAGTTCGTACACCTGGCGCATTTCGTGACAATCATCGCGCGAACACGCAGCATACGTCACCGTCAACTTCACCGTCTTGTCCTCCGGCCACGCTTCGACGGAGAGGAGGAACTCGCGTGGGTCGATGTCGCTGTCGACCTTCATCTTGGGCGCTTCGCCCTCCTTCATGGAGAGTTTCACGCCTTCGGGGACGTCGAGTTCAAACCGCAACGCCTTCTTCGAGTTGTTCCAGTGCGTCCCGAGGAACGGATCGAGGTGGAACCCGAGATACAGCTTACCCTTGCCCTCGTCGATCAAGGCCGTTTCCGCTTCCGCCCGCAGTTTGGCAAAGAACACTGAGCCCTTCGCTATCTGCGGCTCGGCGACGATCGCCGACATGCCGGATCGGGACACCTTGGGAGTCACGCCCTTCGCGGCCGCATCGGCCGGTGCCTTCTCGACCTTCAGGACGATGTCTTCCGGCTTCGTGATCTTCTCCACCTTGCCGACGAGGACTTCGAGATCTTTTCGGACTTGCTCGGGATCGCTCCACGTCCTCTTGCGGACGACTTTGCCTTCGGGGTCGATGATGAACTCGGAGTTGTTCCGATCGCCGAGCGCGTGCTTGAGGCGATTGTCGATGGCATCCACGAGGAACGGGATCGTGTTACCCAGGCGCTTGGTGGCTTCGCGCGCGTGGACAAGCCGTTCTTCCAGTGTGACAGGTTGCAGAATGCCGTTTCGCTCGGGGTGAGCGAGTGCCTTGTAGATGAAGTAGAACTGGACTTTCTTGGGAGCGTAATCGCGGGAGACAGCCTCCAGACCGGAGACCTTCGCGATGAAGGGCGGTCAGGTCAGGCAACCGAATGAGAGCACGGTGAAATGACCCCGAAGGCTGGAGGTTTTGAACTCCTTGCCGTCAGCGGAGTACACGGTGAGGTCCGGCAAGGCGTCGCCGATCGTGGGTGACTTCTTGAGGAACTCAGGATCTTCCTTGCTGGGTTGAGCAGACACGGGACCGAGCACGAGGCCGGTCACCAGCACGGCAAGCAGATGCGTGTGACGCATGAACCACCTCAGAAAGAGACTATCTGAACGGCCATGACTCGGGAAGCCGAAGCGATCCCAAGACTATTACAGTAACTTCAGTGTTGCCGCTCAGTCAATCACGAGCACAATCGTGTAAGCGAGGTCAAGCGCCACAAGTTTGCGGCCGTTTGCCGGCAAGCGAACTACACGAAGAGACGACTCGTCACTGCACGATTTTGGCGTCGAAAACCACGACCGGGCTATTCTGCATCGTTTTCTCTGTTCTTGTGGTTTGTGAGATGCCGATACTCACCTGAAGAAGCGACATTTCCCGCTTGGACTGGAGTTCGTTGATGCGGCTGTGGGCAGCGATCCTTGCGGCAGTCATGTCGGTCACGACCGGCGGGACGCTGCGCTGCCCGTGCCAATTCGCCGCCCTATGCGAGCGAACCATCAGTCACGAACGAGCGATTCAAGTCCACACCGAAGCTCCAGCCGAACATCGCTGCCCGTGTCACGCACACCAGGACAGCGAACCGCCTTGTCCGGCTGAAGAACAACACCAGCCGGTTCCGAGTTGTCCGCATGGACCGGGCCTCGACCTTGCGACACCCACAACATTTGGTGAGCGGACAAGCACCGACGGCGAGTTTCAGGTCGCTTCGTTCGAGGACATGGCACCGGTGTTCTCTGTCTCGTTGCCGACTCTATCGGTTGCAAAGTCTCTGTTCGCACTGGATTCCTCGCAGCCGCACAGGCTGCGCTACAGCCATTCTTTCCGCTGCTAATCCGCGCGCTTCATCCCCATCGAGCGTTTCGATCGGGGTCCATCCACGGGATCCGGCTCTTCGGCCGGACGCGGAGGCGTGTCATGCGGACTGCCCTCAAAGTTGGTCGGCGCACTCTGATCAAGCTGTTCGGTTCGAGTCTGGCCGCGGTCGCGGTCGGATGCGCCACCGAGGAGCGGCTCCCGGAGGTCAAGTACCCGCTGGCGACCTCCTCGAACTGGAAGCCGGCGTCTTCACCGGTCACCCAGGTCGGGTTTCAGGAGCGGGTCGAGCCGCCGGCTGCGGCTCCCGGAGCCGCACCCGCACCGGCTGCGGAATCATCCGCGGACGTGGACGAACTCGTTCGCTTCGCAGTCGGCCGCAATCCCCGATTGGCTCGTGCGACATTTGCCATCGACTCGGCGCAGGGTCGCCACCTCCAAGCCGGCCTGTATCCCAATCCCGACTTGGCGGTCAACTGGGACGAAATCGGCGACCGCACGGGTCCGGGGGGCATTGTGACTGCCCCTCGATTCACCCAGCAGATCGTGACGGGCCGGAAGCTCACTTTGTCCCAAGCCATCGTGAGCCAGGAAGTGAATCAGGCGACGCTCGCCCTGATGAGGGAGCGGTACGCCGTCATCGGCTCGGTTCGAGCCGCCTTCTACGATGTTTACGCCTTGGAACGACGCATCGCCGTGCTCGATGAGTTGGTTCGGCTCGCAGCCGAGTCGGCCAAGCTGGGTCAAACCCTTCTGGACAACAAGCAGATCGCCCGGCTCGACCTCGTTCAACTCGAAGTCGAACTCGCACGATTCCGCTCGATGGCGGAGGCGGCGCGCCGGGAGGTTCCGGAAGCCCGCAAGAAACTCGCCGCAATCGCAGGCGATCCCCGACTCCCGATTGGAAAGGCCACTGGTGCCTTCGAGACCGTTCCGCTGTATGACTCGGAGCGCACGCTCGAAACGGTGCTGGCGACCCATCCGGACGTGCGTTCCGCGAAGGTCGGGATCGAACGCGCTCAGGCTGCGGTGCGACGCGCCGAAGTGGAACCCATTCCGAACATCACGTTCTCAACGGGTTACATCCGCCAGTACGAGAACAAGTCGCACGACTTCGCTCTGGGCTTCTCGGCACCCATTCCGACTTGGAATCGCAACCAGGGCAATATCCGCGCGGCGAAGGCGGAACTCGGCATGGCGATCCAGGAGGTCGGCCGGGTCGAGATCGACTTGGCCGAGCGAGTGGCCGCGGCCATGCGGGCGTACTCGGCCGCGAGCAAGCTGGCCGAGCAGTACCGGACGGAGATCCTGCCGCGATCCGAGGAGACTTACAAGCTCTCGCTCGAAGCGTTCAAGGGCGGACAGTTCGAGTACCTGCGCGTGATCCAGGCGCAGCGGGCTGTGGCCGAAGCGCGGTTGGAGTACGTCCGGGCGTTGGGTGAAGCCTGGCGTGCCGCCGCCGAACTGTCCGGGCTCTTGTTGGAAGAATGGTGGCCTGGCGAGCCGCCGAAGAAAGCCGTTCCGGGTGCCGGTCCGACCCAAATCCCCGGTCCGAAGGTGATGCCGAAGAACCGGGTCGAACCTCGTTAGCCTTGACCGCGGACCCTCCGAAGGAATAATCATAGTTGAGAGGTCGTCGATGCTTGTCCGGTTGCTGATCGCGTTCTTGATGCTGGCGGGGCCGCTCCCCGTCCGCTTCTGTACGTGTTCCGCTTCCAGCAACCGGACTGTTCAGGCTTGCGAGCCCACGCAGGAAGCCCAACCAACAAAACGAACCTGTGGCTGCAAGCATCGCGAGCACTCCGAACGGGATGCCGCACCGGATCAGCATGATGCCGATCGTGCGGCGGGCACATGCACTCCCCTGACTCAGCACGAGCCGGATTGTCCGGCTGTCCGACCGCAACCCACGGTGACGACGATTTCCGCCCCGGCAGCGACGGTCGCGGAGTTCGACTTCACGCCCTCCGCTCCGGTTCGGATCGAAGCACTGTTGGTAAATCCTCCCGCGCATTCAAGAATTGAGCCGGTCCCCGATCGCAACTCACCTCCCATCTACCTTCTGAATCTCACGCTGCGCAACTGATCTCTCGGTTCGTTCGATTCCGCGTCCCGCAGGTCGGCATTCCTGCGCGGGCCGTCAACTTCCATCCATAGCCGGTCCTTGCCGCGTCGCTGCGGCATGCTCGAACACCCGAGGGTGTCATGAACGCGCGTTCCATCCGGTCGCTCTGCCTAATGGCCGCACTGCTTGGCGGAGCGGCATACGCCGCGCACCGCACTGAGGATCGCTGGTGGCCGCACGTCTTCCCCGCAAAGGCGGAGAAAGGCGGGGACGGTCATGGAAGCGAAGCTGCCGGGCACGAAGGGCACGATCACGGCCCTCGCGGCGACCGGGTCAAATTGTCCCCTCAGGCCCAGAAGAACCTCGCGCTCGATGTCGACACGCTCACTCCCCAGGAATACTGGCGGACGATGATGATTCCGGGAGTGGTCGTCGACCGTCCCGGCGAGAGTGACCGGGGTGTGACCTCGAAAGTCGCCGGAGTCATCCTTGCGATCAAGGCGCGGCCGGGCGACACGATCCGGGCCGGCGAACCGCTCTTCACCGTTCAACTCGCCAGCGAGTTCCTCCAGAGTGCTCAGTCGGATCTTGGCAAGGCGGCGCGGGAACTGGAGTTTGCCGCCGCCAAACGAGACCGTACGGCCGAATTGGTCAAGAAGGGCACTGCGGCCGGGGCGCTCCTGATCGAGGACGAAAACCAAGTCAAGCGCGTCACAACCCAGGTTCAGGCATTCCGCCGGCAACTTCAAGTGTTTGGACTCACACCCGAGCAGGTGGACCGCGTCGAGAAGGGCGACGTCATCACCGAACTGACGATCACCGCCCCGACCGCTGCCACTGCCGCCGCTGGGGCTGCAAGTCCCGCCGCCAAGACCGAGTCCCCGCCAACTCCCACGCTGTACGAAGTCCAAGAACTCAAAGTGACACTGGGTGAGCAGGTCACCGCAGGCCAGACGCTCTGCCTGCTGGCCAATCATCAACGGCTGTTCGTCGAAGGCCGGGCATTCAAGTCCGAAGCCGACGCTCTCGCGAATGCGACCAAGAAGAAGACTCCGGTTCGCGTCGAGTTCGCGGATGAAACCATTGGAGCATGGCCGGCTCAGGAACCGCTGATCATCCACCATCTCTCGAACCAGGTCGATCAGGCGACACGCACCTTCGCATTCTTCCTGCCGCTGGAGAACCAACCGGCAACGTTCGAGCGCGACGGGAAGACGCATTTCCTCTGGCGCTACCGGCCGGGCCAGCGCGTGCGGTTGCTCCTGCCCGTCGAGCGATTCGTCGGCCTCGCACCGGACGGCAAGACCGAGATCCTTCCGTTCGTGTTGCCCGCCGGTGCTGTCGTTCGCGAAGGACCGGAGGCCTACGTCTTTGTTCAGAACGGCGACATCTTCATCCGCAAGCCGGTCCATCTGCTCTACGCGGATCGGACTGACGCCGTCGTGGCGAACGACGGAAGCTTGACCGAGGCCGAGTTCGTCGTGCGGAACCAGGCCGCGGCGATCAATCGCGCGTTGAAAGCCGCCGCCGGAGCGGGTGGCGGCGGACACGAAGGACACGACCACGCCGGGCACAACCACTAACCGGGAGCCGCGATGTTGAACGCCGCAATCAAGTTTTCGCTCCGGCACCGGCCGCTGGTCGTGGTCATGTGCATCATCGCGCTTGGCTACGGCGGCTACCTCGCGACACAGATGCCGATCGACGTCTTTCCGGATCTCGATCGACCGCGCGTGGTCGTGATGACCGAAGCGGCGGGACTGGCACCGGAGGAAGTCGAAACCCTTGTGACTTACCCGTTGGAGTCCTCGCTGCTCGGGGCCACCGGCGTGCAGGACGTCCGCAGCCAATCCGGGTTCGGGCTTTCCGTCGTCTACGTCGAGTTCGGTTGGAACGTGGACATCCGCACGGCGCGGCAAACGGTTCAGGAACGTCTGACCACGGTCTCGGGGGATCTTCCCGAAGGCGTCCGGCCGCAGATGGCACCGATCAGTTCGATCATGGGCCAGATCATGATCGCGGGCATGCGCCGGCAGCCGGGGCCGAAGGGCGGCGATCTCGCCGCAGTGCCGGGCACTGCGTTCTATGCCGAGCGTGTCGCGGCCGGCGCGAATGCCGATCCAGCCCTGTTCGTCTGGAAGCCGACGGACCGCCGGAACCCCGCAGCTTGGGAGCCGGTCGCGTTCAAAGATACGCAGTGGTTTCCGGGCGATCCGGATGGATCGAGACGGGTGCGGGCCACGGTCGGCGGGCAGTATCAGGAGATTGTCTTCCTCTCCGAGTTGCAGAAGCAACTCGCTCTTCGCACACTCGCGGACTGGGTGGTGCGTCCCCGCCTGCTCAAGATCACGGGCATCGCCCAGGTGATCTCGATGGGTGGCAGCCGCAAGCAGTATCAGGTGCTTGTCGATCCCGTGAAGATGAGCGAGAACCGAGTCACCCTTCAGGACGTCGAGGAAGCTCTTCGGGCCAACAACGTCAATCACACCGGCGGATACTCGGTTGCGGGCGGCACCGAGAAGCCCATCCGTGTCATCGGCCGGCTCGGACCGAACTCGGAGCAGGTGGTTCTCGATCTGCGCATGATCCCCGTGAAATCGCCCGAGAAGCAGGAACCGGGCAAACCGCTCGGCCGCACCGTCCTGCTCGGCGACGTCGCCCGGATCGTGGAAGGCGCTCAACTCAAGCGCGGCGACTCCAGCATCAACGGATTTCCCGCGGTCGCCCTCACGATCTCCAAGCAGCCGCATGTGGACACGCGGGCGCTCACCGACTCCGTCAAGGCGGCTCTCAGCGATGTGGAGTCCTCGCTGCCGCCGGATGTCGTCGTCGAAACCGATCTGTACCAGATTCGTGATTTCATCGACCGCGGGGTTTACAACGTCGGTGAGGCGTTGGTCATCGGGGCCGGTCTGGTCCTGATCATCCTGTTTCTCTTCCTGCTCAACTTCCGGACCACGTTCATTTCGCTGACAGCCATCCCGCTTTCCTTGGTCATTACAGTCCTCGTGTTCAAGCTGGTCGGACTAATCACCGGTTCGGAACTCTCCATCAACGTCATGACGCTCGGCGGGATCGCGGTGGCGATGGGCGAACTCGTGGATGACGCGATCGTGGACGTGGAGAACATTTTCCGGCGGCTTCGGGAGAACAACCATCTGCCGTCGCCGAAACCGGCCATTCGCGTGATCTACGAGGCCAGCGTTGAAATCCGTTCCGCGATCGTCTTCGGGACGGCCCTGGTGATCCTTGTGTTCCTTCCGCTCTTCGCACTGTCGGGGATCGAAGGACGGTTGTTCACACCGCTGGGGATCGCCTACATCGTGTCGATCCTCGCTTCGCTGCTGGTGTCGCTCTGCGTCACGCCGGTGATGTCCTACTATCTGCTCGCGCGGTCGAACGCGATCCATCACGAACGAGAGGGCTTCCTGCTTCGCGGGCTGAAGTGGGCCGGGGCTCACCTCATCCGGTTCAGCATCCGCCGCCAGATCCTGATTCAAGGAATGACATGGGCGCTCGTCGGTTACTGCGCCTGGCGACTGACCACGATCGGCGCGGACTTCCTGCCGCCGTTCGACGAAGGATCGGTTCAGGTCAACGTCACGCTCCCGTCCGGAGCCTCGCTCGATGCCTCGAACCAAGCCTCCGCGCTGGTTGACGCCAAATTGCGATCGCTTCAAAAGTCCCCGACCAATCCGAACGGCGAGGTGCTCACTTTCCTCCGGCGAACAGGCCGTGCGGAAATGGACGAGCATGCCGAGCCGCCGAACGCGAACGAGTTCTTCGTCGTGGTCAATCCGGACAGCGGAAAGACTCGGAAAGAGATCATCGCCAAGCTTCAGGAGGACGTGAAGGACGAGGTGCCCGGAGTCGATGTCGAGGTCGAGCAGCCGCTCGCCCACCTCATCAGCCACATGATCTCCGGCAGCACGGCCCAGATCGCCATTAAGCTCTACGGCGACGATCTCGACACTCTGGAGAAGGTCGCCAACGACATCAAGGCGGCGGTCGCGGGCATTCCGGGGGTCAGTTCGCTCGCGATCGAGCCGATCCGCAAGGTCGACGAGGTCCACATCAAGTTGCGGCCGGACAAGCTCGCACTCTACGGCGTGGATCGAGCGTACGTCGGCAACTTCGTCCAAGTCTCGCTTCACGGCGAAGTCGTGTCCCAAGTGGTCGAGGGCCAGCGCCGCTTCGATCTCGTCGTGCGGCTGGAAGAGCCTTATCGCGCGGACGTCGCCCATCTCGGCGACCTGCGCCTCGATCTTCCCGGCGGGCGGGAGCAGATTCGTCTGAAGGATCTCGCCGACATCACTCCGCCGACGGGGGGCGACGCCGGGGCGAATCAGGTTAAGCGGGACAACGTCCGTCGGCGAATCGTCATCCGATGCAATGCGCTGGGCCGCGATCTCAAGGGCGTCGTGACCGACATCCGCGCGGCCGTCGATCAGAAGGTGCCGATGCCGGAAGGGTACTTCGTCGAATACGGCGGGCAGTTCGAGAGTCAGGAGCGGGCGACGAGGCTGATCGCGATCCTGGCGGCGCTGTCGCTCGTCGGCATGTTCTTCGTGCTGTACATGCTGTTCCCGTCCGCACGGATCGTCGCTCAGATTCTGATCGCCGTCCCTACCGCGTTCATCGGCGGCGTCCTCGCCCTGGTCATCAGTGGACAGACGCTGACGGTGGCGAGTCTGGTCGGCTTCATCTCGCTGGGTGGGATCGCGGCGCGGAACGGCATCTTGCTCGTCACGCATTACCTCCATCTGATGCGCCACGAAGGCGAACAGTTCGACGAGAAAATGGTGCTTCGGGGCAGCCTGGAACGGCTCTCGCCGGTGCTCATGACGGCACTCACGGCGGGGATCGCGCTGATTCCGCTCGTCGTGGTCGGGCAGGAGCCGGGTCGGGAAATCCTCTACCCGGTGGCGACGGTCATTCTCGGCGGTCTGATCACGTCGACCTTCTGCGAGTTCCTGATCCGACCCGGATTGTTCCTGCGGTTCAGCGGCAACGCCGCGGTGAACCTGGCGCAGGCCAATGAGTCTTCGGATGGCCTGGACGCGCATCCCGAGCCGCATCCGACCAAAGTTGCAGCGCCGGCCGCTGCCCATGAATCAAGTCCGTCGCACGGTGCTGCGGACGAGATACCACGGCCCCATCCGGGGTTGTGAGTACGAAGGTGTCTCTCTCAACAGGAGGATGGACGATGCGAACGATGTTCTTGCTGGCACTGGCGACGATCGTCGGGCTGACGTTTGGCGGGATCACCCGCGCCGAGGATGAGGTCGGCCCGCACAAGGGGCCGGTCGCCGAGTGGGGCGAGGAGGAGTATCACCTGGAGGTCGTTGCCGACGCGAAGTCCGGAGAGGTGACGGTGTACGTCTTCGGCAACCACTCCGACCTGCACAAGGGGAAGGCGAAGGCCATTGAGGCGAAGACGCTCACCCTGTCCCTCAAAACTACGGAGCCGGCCACGACGGTGAAGTTGGAGGCGAAGCCGGCGAAGGACGATCCGACGGGGAAGTCCTCCGTGTTCGTTGCCAAGAACGACGCCTTCAAGACGGACAAGAAGCTCGCAGGTTCCATCAGCGGCAAGCTCGGAACCAAGCCGTACTCGGGCGACTTCAAGCAGAAGTGATGCGGGATTCGATCCGCGCGGGGGACGCCGCGCGGATCACGTTCGGAACCTCCGGCCCCATGCGGGGTTGGATTCTTCGGAGACGGCAATGCGATTCGTGACCATACGCTTGGCGACGTGTTTGCTGGCGCTAATGCCTCAGCAGGTCTGTGCCTGTCACTGGATTGACGCCTTTTCGTCCGCCGCCGCGGAGGTACGAGCCGCGTCCGATCATTCGGATGAACTCTGCCCCTGTCCGTGTCACGATGAATCTCCGTTCTGCACGCACATCGAAAACCCGGCGGTCGCCGACGACGACCAGGATGGGACCGATTCCGTTCGGGACCAGTGCCAGTCGTTCGAGTTCGCGCCGCTGCCGGAACTGAGTCCGACACTCGGCCGTGAAGCAATCGGATCCACCGACTGCCTCGGCCGCGTCCCCATCTATCTGCAATTCTGCTCCCTTCGCAACTGATCCGATCTCGCCTCTCCCCCGCCCGGCGGGACAACCGCAACCCCAGTCATCACGCGCGAGTTCGGCTCATCGCGCGACTTCGTTCTTCGCGCCGACGATTCGGATCGGGTGCCCCACGCCGTTCCGACTCGCATTTTCCTCGGGGTGATGGGTACGCACATGAGATTCCTCACACTCGCGGTCTTCCCCGCGTTCACACTGATGGTTGGCACGGCCGCATCGGGCCACGCACAACAGGGCGGTCATCCGCTCGACGCCAGCTTTCAGAAGTGGGATCGGAACAAGGACGGATTCCTCGATGCCGATGAACTCGCCAAGGCCTACCGCGGTCCGAACGCCAAGGCGATCGTCGACAAGCCCGGAGCCCGGGAGACGCATCCCGAGCACCTGTTCATGAACGCCTGGGACGCCAACAAGGACGGCAAGATCAGCAAGGCCGAGTTCGAGAAGTACGAGAACAAATACCAGGCCGATGTGAAGGCAGCCGCGAACCGCAACCGGACCTACACGCGCATTGCGAGGCCAGGCTATCGCTCGCCGATGCGGCACCATCGAGGGTTCGCGGGCCGGGGCCGCGGGTTCGGAACGAACCCCTACGCCAACCTCGTTCGCAGCTACCAGCGCGCCTACATCCAGCAGCGCAATGCCTTCAGCATCGCTCGTCGCTACGGTGCCTACTCCCCCAACTTCCGCGGAGGTTACCGGGGTGTTCGGGCTCACCACCACATCGGTCGCCGGCGCTGAGATCGCGCGGCATTCCATCTTTCCGGGCGGGAGTGTCCCGCCCGGTTACTCGCACATTCCTCACGGGTGGATCCATGAAACCGGTTGCATTTGCCTGCGGGATCGTCATTCTTGTCCTCTCTTCGGCCGTTGGTGCTCCGAAGAGCGACGCCGAGGTCAAGGAACTGCTGGCGGAGTTGAAGAAGCCCGACGTCGCGGCTCGTCGCAAGGCAGCGGAGCAAATCGCGGAACTCATCAAGTCCGGAGAAGGCGACTTCACCGGCGCTGTCGCGGAACTCGCGGATGCGCTGAAGGACAAGGACGCGATCGTCCGCGGGGAAGTCGCCGAGGCGCTCGGCTACCTCGGGCCGGATGCCAAGTCCGCTCTTGCCGGCATCCGCGCTCTCTTCAAAGATCCCGTGCCCGAGGTCCGTGCCAAGGCGGCGTTCGCCGCAGGCGGATTCGGGGACGACGCCAGGGCTGCGGTTCCGGAACTGGCGTCGTTGCTCAAGGATCCCAGCGAGCAGGTCCGCGCCGCTGCGGCTGGCGGCTTGGGCGAGATCGGTGTTGCGGCGAAGTCCGCTGTGACTCCACTCATCGCTGTCCTGAAGGATCGAGATCCGGAGGTGCGACTGAACGCCGCCGCCGCGTTGGGTTCGATCGGCCCCGATGCGAAGTCAGCGGATCGAGTCCTGCTGTCACTCCTTAAGGACGAGGACGAAGGCGTCCGCGGCCAAGCCGCGGAGTCCCTGGGACGGATCGGCGCAGATGCCAAGCTCGCCGTTCCGGCGCTGACGGCGGCGTTGGGCGACAATCATCCGGGCGTTCGCGGCGACGTCTGCCATGCACTGGCCAAGTTCAAGGAGAACGCGAAGCCTGCGGTCGCCGCACTCACCAAGCTTCTCAAGGATCCGGATCATGGTGTCCGCGTACATGCGGCCGAAGCGGCTTACGAGATCGGCGGCGAGGTCAAAGTCGTGCTTCCCGTCCTGATCGAGGGGCTGAAGCACGAAGATCCATTCGTTCGGGGCGACGCAGCGCACACGTTGGGTGAAATGGGCGCGGCGGCGAAGCCTGCTGCGAACGCGATCCGGCACTTGCTCAAGGACGAGAACTCCGGCATCCGGGTCCACGCGGCCGAGTCGCTGGTGAAGATCGACAAGACGGCCGTGAAGGAGGCGCTGCCCGTTCTGATCGAAGGCCTGAAGAACGAGGAGCCGACCGTCCGGACCGAAGCCGCGGAGGCATTGGGAGAAATCGGCCCGGCGGCGAAGGATGCAATTCCGGCCCTGACGGCCGCATTGAAGGACAAGCACCGCAGCGCCCGGGAGGCGTCCGTTGCCGCACTGAAGAAAGTGCAGGACAAGTGACGTCGGTGATGCCACGCCATGAACGGCTCGGAACGAAATGCCGGGCCGTGCTCAATCAATAGCGGACCGCGAAGCCGGTGCCGGCAAAGAAGTCGTCCGCGTTGCGGCTCAAGCCGATGCCCCCGCGGATGTCCAACTGAAAATTGGGTGTGAGCTTGTAAGTGAAGCCACCGTCGGCATAGTGCTGGGCCATGATTCCCGGACTGGTCGCTCCCGCCGGAAGGAATGCGAACCATTCCGAGTAGAACCCGAGCTTCTCGGTGATTGCGTAACCCGCCGTCATGGCTTGTGCCATTTCGACGTAGCCGTGATCGTCGTCGTCGATGGCGCGGTTCGCCTGGGAACTTCCGCCAACGCTCAGTTTCCCGGTCACTTCCCAACTATAGAGGAGATTGAAGCCGGGCAGTACGCGGTTCGACGTGAAGCTCGGATGTCCGGTCGGCACTTGGGCCTGGATCACGAACGAGGTTTCCGGAAGTACGCCGCGTTGGTCCGCGACAAACAACTTGGCTCCGACGTAGAGGTCGTTCGAACCGCCCGCGCTGAAGACCCCGTCCGGCGAGTCCGAGCGGATGTTGCCGAAGTTCTGAGCGATGCGGAACTCGAACCAATCCGCGAGCATGCCCACGCGGAGGAGCGCCTCGGGATACGAATGGGATCGTGTGGTGAACCCGCCGTTGCGATCTTGGATGTAGGTGTATCCGCCTTCGAGTTGGACACGACCGAGTCCAACGGTGGAACTCGCCTCGGTAAAGTCCGGACGATCCGACGCGAGCGGCTCCTCTTTCTTTTCGGTCGAATCTCCATCGGCCTCGGGCTTGCGATCCGGGCCGGGCTGCCATTGCAACAGAGTCTTGGGGCGTTCCTCACCCGACGGAGTCGCACAACCGGGAAGAGCGCCTCCGACCAGGACAAGACAAGCCATCTGGAAGCAGGAACGCATGGGCTGCTCGCACTGCTGAAGCGCAGAATCCGGGTCTGCCTTTCGTATCGGTTGTTTCAGGGGAGGTCTTTAGGCAAGGCTAATATCTGGACTTAGTCTCGCCGACTATGAGCACTGGCAATTGCTTCGCGATTCGAGGATCGGTATGATTCACTCGCCTCGGTTTCATTGGAAGCAGAATGTTTCGGCTGATCGTCCTCCTGCTGATGCTGCCATCGCTGCTCATGCCGCCGGGCGTGTGCATCTGTCAGTTCGTTCCGCTCCGTGAAACCCGTGCGTCTTCGAGCCCCGTCGGACTGCCCGTTCCAAGCGAGCACACAAAGCGAGCGCACTCTGAATGCACTTGCGCCGCCTGCCGGTCGCATCTCGACGTCGATCAGGCCGATCTCCTGCATGGGCTGCCTCGCAGTGAACCGAGCCCGATTGACGAACATGGTCATTGGCCCGGCTGCCCGGCCGCGATCAATGCCGTTGCTCACACCCTTCCATTGCCCGTCACCACGGTGCCCGCGGATGTCTGTTCCCCTCCCGCTGTCTTCACGGGTGTTGAGCCGGCGCTGATTCAGCCGATGCTCATCAAGGACCGGGCAGCGACTGCACAATCACCGCCGATTTTCCTCGCGAACTGCTCACTTCTCATTTGATCGCACTTTCATTCCGTTGAGTGGCGTGGTTCAGCCCCTTGGCTGCCGTATCTCGCGCCGTTCCGCGCCGTGTCTCACTCATTGTCATCGCCTTCAGCTTGCTGGACCTTCATATGGACATTGATCCGCGATCCGCGCCCCCGGTCTCACGACTCGGTCGACTCCTGCGCACCGCCTCCACTCCGGTCGTGCTCGCTTTGATCGCCGCGGCGGCATACTGGGGTCACGTCACGGCTTGGACATTCGCCAATCGCGCAACGCCCACTGTTGAGCCGTCGATGGAGGATGCCGAATCGCGTCCGATTGTCCGGACGACCCGCGATGCGAAAGGCAACGTCGTCGAAGCACAAGTGGAGTACCGCTCGATGGCGGCTGTCCAGGCTGCCGGGATCGACGCCGCAGCGGCATGGGAGTCGAAGTTCACCGAGGAACAGAATGCCGCTGGCGAAATCACCTTCGATCCCTCCCGCTTGGTTCGCATCCCGGCTCGGGCCGGCGGGGTGGCGCGGCTCGTCCGGAAAGTCGCGGGGGACCGAGCCCAGTCGGGAGAGGTTCTGGCCGTCATCGAATCGGCCGATGTCGGACGGGCGAAGGCGGAGTTTCAGCAGTCGCTGGTACTCGCCCGCCTTCGTCAACGAACCCGGGACGACTTCGTGCGTGCGAAGCTGGCGTCTTCGCAGGCCGCGATCCGCGAGGCGGAGGCGGCGCATCAGGAAGCGGAAGTCCGGCTTCACGCAGCCTCCCAGACACTCGTGAATCTCGGACTCCCGATCGTTCCGACCGACTACCGCGATCTCACTCCGCAAGAGGTCGTCCAACGCATCCGACTGGCCGGCGTGGAGGACGTGGTGACGAAAGGCGGCACTGAGTCGGCGGGTGGCAATCTCCTCCCGATCCGCGCCGCGCTCTCCGGCGTGGTCCTTTCGAGTGACGTGGTTGTCGGCGAAGTCGTCGATGGCGGCAAGCCGCTCTTCACGATCGTGGACCCGAGCAAAGTGTGGATCACCCTCCATCTTCCCTCGCAGGACGCGAAGCGCGTCGCCGCCGGCATGGCCGTTGTCTTTCGGCCGGATGGATTCGATCGGGAGTTCCCCGGAACGGTGCTCTCCGTCGGCACGATCGCGGACGAGTCGACGCGCACGATTCCGATCCGTGCCGAGGCCCGCAACGACGAGGGACAACTGCGGGCGTCCACGCTGGGGCGCGGCCGAGTGGTTCTGCGTGAAGCGGACCGGACGATTGTTGTTCCGGACGAAGCCGTCCACAGTCTCGACGGCAAGACGATCGTGTTCGTGCGCGATCCCCACTTTCTGAAGTCGAGCGGTGCGAAGTTGTTCCAGGTCCGCCATGTCGTCACCGGCGGTCGGTCGCGCGGGACGACTGAAGTTCTCAGCAATCTCGCGCCGGGCGAGGCCGTCGCCACGAAACAGAGCGGACTGCTGCTCGGCGAACTGCTTCGCGAATCCCAAGGACGCGTCACGCATCCGTGATGGAGAAGAGCATGGCGACTTCCCAGCTTGATGTCGAATCGGCCGCGCCTCCGTCCGCAGCGTCGCGCCCCCGGCTGCGCGTGTTCCGCCTCGTCGGCCGAGTACTGTCTCTCGCCTTGTCGATGGGATGCCTTCTTGGTGTCGCCGCAATCGGCCGGGCGACCGGGTGGCACATCCCGAAAGCCTCTTCGTACTTCCATGAGACCGAATCCGAGCCGGACGACTGGTGCAAGGAACACGGGGTATCGGAATCGGGGTGCGTCGAGTGCCGGCCATGGCTGTTCGTGAAGGTCAAGACGTACAAGTGGTGCCGCGAGCACGGCGTTCCGGAGTGCCCGCACTGCCACCCGGACCTGGCCGAGATGTCATCGGTGCCGGCCATCACGAACGCGGATCGCGAGTTGGCATCGCGAGCCCTCGCATTTTCGCACCGGGACGAGAACGACCCGAAGTGCCGGAAACATCTGCGCCGACTTCAGCTTCCCTTGACCGAGATCAACAACCGGTTGGGCATCTCCTTCGTGTACGTCGCACGAGGAGCCGTCGAGGAAACGCTTAGTGCGCCCGCAGAGATCGGTTACGACCCGTTGCGGGTGGCAAGGGTCTCGCCGCGAACACCCGGCACGGTCTTCCGTGTTGAGAAACAGGTGGGCGACAAGGTGAAGCGCGGCGAGGTACTGGCGCTGGTCGACTCGGCCGAGGTCGGTCGCATCAAGGCCGAGTTCCAGCAGGCGTTCGTGCAATTCAATTTGCGTCGGGAAACCCTCGCCAAACTTCGACCGATGGCCGGCACCACGGTCCCCGGGAAGGACATTCAGGCGGCAGAGGCGGCGGTCGAGGAAGCGGAAGTGAAATTGCTCGCGGCCTGGGAGTCTCTCGCCAATCTCGGGATGCCCGTGCTGATCGAATCGCTTCACGGGAAGAGCGCCGGCGAACTCTCCAGCCACATGCAATTCCTCGGTCTGCCTCCAGCACTCGTGAAGGATCTGGCGGGTCGAACCCGATCCAGCAATCTTCTCGCCGTGGAGTCGCCGCTCGACGGGGAAGTGATCGCGCGAACGGCCGTCCGGGACGAATCGGCGAACACTACAAAGTCGCTTTTCACTATCGCGGACCCGCGGCGCATGTGGCTGACGCTCCGGGTCCGCCCGGAGGATGCCACCCGCATCCAGACGGGGCAGGCCGTGCGATTTCGGCACGCGAGACACCAGGGTTCCGTCGCATGGGATGCCGGAACAGTCGTCTGGACCAGCCCCGCGGCGGATGAGCGAACGCGCACCGTTCCCGTTCGCGTCGATCTCCCGAACCCTTCAGATCGGCACCATGCGAATACGTTCGGGACGGCCGAGGTGATTCTTCGTTCCGAGAAGGCGGCGGTCGTCGTCCCGAGCGGCGCGGTCCATTGGGACGGTTGCTGCCACATCGTCTTCGTCCGGGACCGTGATTTCGAGAAGGACGGTCTCCGGGTGATTCACGTCCGCAAGGTGCGGATCGGTGCGAAGGATGTACAAACTCCGACCGGGACGATGACCGAGATCGCTGCCGGGCTTCTGCCGGGCGAGCAGGTGGTCAGCGTCGGCAGCGGGCTGCTCCGGTCGGAACTGCTCAAGAACGACCTCGGCGACGGGTGTGCCTGCTGCAAGAACTGAGTGATGCGATGTAGGAGTTTCCGTGCTGAACTGGATCATCGACATCTCGTTGCGACACCGTTTTCTGGTGCTCCTCGGCGCGGCCGCATGTGCATTGGCCGGGGCGCTGGCGGTGACGCGGCTGGACATTGATGCGTTTCCCGACACGACGCCGGTTCAGGTGCAGATCAACACGACCGCTCCATCGCTGGGTCCGGCGGAAGTGGAGACGCAGATCACGTTCCCGATCGAACAGAGTCTCTCCGGCATGCCGGGCTTGAAGATCCTCCGCTCGATTTCCAAGTTCGGCCTATCCCAGGTCGTCGTCACGTTCGAGGACGGCACCGACATTTATCGTGCCCGCCAGTTGGTGACGGAGCGGCTCAACTCGGCCGAGCTTCCCACGGGCGTCGCTCGACCCCGCCTCGGTCCGGTGTCCACCGGCCTTGGCGAGGTCTTCCATTACACGGTGAGCCTTAAGAATTGGAACTACGACACTGCATCCGAAGCCGAGCGGATCGAGAAGCTCACCTACCTCCGGACGGTTCAGGACTGGATGATTCGCCCCGCGCTTCGCACGGTCCCTGGCGTGGCCGAAGTGAACTCGTGGGGCGGATTCGAGAAGCAGTACCAGGTTCGTCCCGATCCGGATCGTCTGTTCAAGCACGGTCTCGCCTTCGCGGATGTGGTCGAGGCGCTGGAACGGAACAATCAGAACGTCGGTGGCGGCGGCGTGACGCGCGGCAATCAGTTCGTCCTCGTGCAGGGACTGGGACGGACGGCCGATCTCGACGAGATTCGCCGGGTCGTGATTGCGGCCAAGGACGGGACGCCGGTGAACGTCGGCCAAGTGGCCGATGTTGAGATCGGACAGGAACTTCGCCGCGGATCCGTGACCGCCGACGGGCGGGGCGAAGCGGTGCTCGGACTGTGCTTCCTCACGATGGGCGAGAACAGCAAGACTGTTTCCACGGCTCTCGCGAGAAAGATGGAGGAACTCCGTCCAACGCTGCCTTCCGACGTGGAAGTCCGCGTCGTCTACGACCGGACCGAACTCGTCACTGTCGTGATCGAGACCGTGCGGAAGAACCTGTTCGAGGCCGGTCTGCTCGTGATCGCGGTGCTCTTCGCCTTCCTCGGGAACATCCGGGCCGCGGCCGTCGTGGCGCTCGCAATCCCACTCTCGATGCTCTTCGCCTTCACTGGCATGTGGCGGTTTGGGATCGCGGCGAGCCTCCTCTCGCTGGGTGCGTTGGATTTCGGAATGGTCGTCGACAGTTCGGTCGTGATAGTTGAGAACTGCGTCCGCCACATCGCACACGGCGACCTCCGCGGCCGGTCGAAGCGCGACGTGGTCCGCGACGCGGCCGTCGAAGTCCGGAAGCCGACGCTCTTCGGCGAACTCATCATCATGATCGTTTACCTGCCGATCCTGACGCTGGAGGGGATCGAAGGGAAACTGTTCCGTCCGATGGCGCTGACGGTCATCTTCGCGCTGCTCGGTTCGATGATCCTCTCGCTAACCCTGATGCCGGTGTTGGCAAGCTACCTGTTGCCCCGGAGAATCGAGGACCGCGAGCCCTGGTTGATGCGGGTCGCCCTCGCGTTCTACCGGCCCGTGCTGAGGATCGGGATGGCCCAGCCGGTTCTCGTGTTTGCGTTCGCCGTCTCAGTGCTCGTCGTCGCCTTCGGCATGATCGCTCCCCACCTCGGCAGCGAGTTCGTCCCAAAGCTGTCCGAGGGTTCGATCACCTTGAGCGTCGTCCGGCTCGCCGGCACCGATCTCGCCGAGTCGAACCGGATCAACACCGCCATGGAACGAATCGCACGGGAGAAGTTCCCCGACGAGGTGAAGCACGTCTGGAGCCGCGTCGGGACCGCCGAGGTCGCCACCGACCCGATGGGCATCGAGTTGACCGACATCTTCATCACGCTGCATCCGCGGGAACGGTGGACACGCGCCCGGACGCAGGCGGAACTGGTTGAGTTGGTCGAGAAGGAGTTCCGGGCGATTCCGGGCCAGAAGATCGAGTTCTCGCAGCCTATTGAAATGCGGATGAACGAAATGACCTCGGGCGTCCGCTCGGACCTCGGCGTGAAGGTGTATGGGGACGATTACGACATCCTGATCGCCAAAGCGGCGGAGATCGAACGGATTCTCAGCGGGATCGACGGAAGCGCCGACGTCCGCATGGAGCAGATGACCGGCCAACCCGTGCTTCAGATCAAGGTTCGGCAGGATGCGATCGCCCGGTACGGCATTCCGGCCAAGTCGGTGACGGATCTGATTCGTTCGGTCGGTACGCTGCCGGTTTCGGAGGTGGTGGAAGGTCAACTCCGCTTTCCGCTCGTCGTGCGGCTGCCGGAGCGGTGGCGGGGCCGGCCGGAGGACATCGGAGCGATCCTTGTCGCCGCACCGTCGGGCGAACGTGTGCCGCTCGGGCGGCTCGCCGACATCCGGCTCGTGGAAGGGCCGTCGACGATCACGCGCGAATGGGGCCAACGCCGGGTGACCGTCACCGCGAATATCCGCGGGCGGGACATGGGTACGTTCGTGGCGGAGGCCCGGGCCAAAGCCGCCGCACGGGTCGAACTCCCGGCGGGCCGCTACCGTCTCGAATGGGGCGGACAGTTCGAGAACTACGAACGGGCGCGGGACCGCTTGACGATCGTGGTTCCCGTCGCCGTTCTGCTCATTCTCGTGCTCCTGTACTTCACTTACCGCAACCTGGTCGATGCGCTCCGCGTCCTGACCGGAGTGCCGTTCGGTTGGGTCGGAGGGATCGTCGCGCTCTGGCTGCGCGACATGCCGCTCTCGATCTCCGCGATCATCGGCTTCATCGCTCTGTCGGGCGTCGCGGTGCTCGACGACATGATCCTCGTCTCTTACATCCGGCAATTGCGCGCCCGCGGAGTTCCCGTGGAAGACGCCGTCCGCGAAGCGTCGCTGACGCGCCTTCGCCCCGTGCTCATGACCACCCTGGTCGCCAGCTTCGGCTTCCTTCCGATGGCCCTGTCGAGCGGCCAGGGAGCCGAAGTGCAGCGACCGCTCGCGACCGTCGTCATCGGCGGCGTGATCGGTGCGATGGTCATGTCGCTGCTCGTCCTTCGGGTGCTCTACCTGTTCTTCGACGGGGTCGCCCATGCGGTCTTCTGGGTGTTGAGCCGCATTCTGAGGGTCGAGCCCCGGTTTGCCCGAAGTCTTCTCGGGCTGGTGGATGAATCGCCTTGCGGGTCGATGGCGTCGGACACGGCGAGTCTTCGGAGCGGTTCCGTGGACTCGCCCGACGTGGTTTCTCACGTGTGAAGGAGTCGATGATGAGTGGAACTCTGGTTCGGGGAATCTCCGCGTGCGTGCTCGGCGCGGTGGTGGTGATCGCGGCCGGCTGCGGTCCCAAAGAGAGAGGCGGGGACGCCAAGTCGACCGAGAAGGATCGGCCCGTCGCCAAGAACGAGCCCGGCAAAACGGAAAGCGGAGACCACGACGGCTGGTGGTGTCCGGAGCACGAGCTTCCGGAGCACGTCTGCGACCTGTGCAGCCGGAAGTACCGCGAGTCGGAGAAGGCAAAGGGGAACTGGTGCGAACACAACCGGGTGAAGACCAGTTGCTTCAAGTGCAACCCGGGCCTGAAGGAGAAATATGCGAGCGAGTACAAGGTGAAGTTCGGCAAGGAGCCGCCTCCGGTCGAGGACGAGAGGGCGACCGAGAAGAAGTGATCGCCTCGGCGCGGGCGATCAGCCGAACCGTTCGCCCGCCCTTCGATGCTCAAGAACGACGTATCCGTGGAGCGAGAGTCATGCCGCAAGCAGCAAGCGGACCGCGCGCGTTTCGGATCCAAGGATTGGACTGCGCGGAGGAGGTGGCGGCTCTCAAGCGTGAAGTCGGTCCCATCGTCGGCGGCGAGGATCGACTGGGCTTCGATGTGCTGAATGCCAAGATGACCGTCTCGGCCGAAACTTCGATCTCCTCGCAAGAGATCGCGGATGCAGTCGGACGAGCCGGCATGCGGGCCGAGCCGTGGCGCGAAGACCGATCCGCGGTCGCGGAAGACGGCTTCTGGGAACGAAACCGGCGGACCGTTCTGACCACTGCCAGCGGTGGCTTGATCCTCGCTGGAGCGGCAGCCCACGTCGTGACTTCAGGCTTCCGGAGCGTATTGCTGGAAGCGGATCCCAGGGTCGGTACGCCTATTCTCTCGCTCGTCTTCTACTCACTCGGCATTCTCACCGGGGTCTGGACGGTCCTGCCGAAAGCCTGGATCGCACTCAAACACCTTCGGCCGGACATGAACCTGCTCATGGTCGTCGCCGTGACCGGTGCCGTCGCAATTGGCGAGTGGCTCGAAGCCGGCTCCGTGGCGTTCCTGTTCGCGCTCTCGCTCGCGCTGGAAGCCTGGAGCGTCGGCCGTGCCCGACGTGCCGTGTCGGCACTGATGAACCTCGCACCGCCCGTCGTCCGGCTTCTTCGTGACGACGCCGACGAGGAACTCGTGCCTCCCGAGCATGTCCCCGTTGGAGCGAGGTTCCGAGTGCGGCCGGGGGACCGGGTACCGCTCGACGGTCGGGTTCTTGAAGGCTCGGGCGGCGTGGATCAGTCCCCGATCACCGGAGAAAGTGTGCCGGTTCCGAAAGGACCGGGCGATGAAGTGTTCGCCGGCACGATCAACGGGGACGGCTCGCTGGTCGTGGAATCGACCCGGGCGGCATCGGATACCACACTCGCTCGGATCACTCGGATGGTGGGTGAAGCGCAGTCCCGCCGGGCACCGTCCGAACAGTGGGTGGAACGCTTTGCCAGGTATTACACGCCCTCCGTCATGGCGCTCGCACTCGCGCTACTCGTGATTCCGCCGCTCCTTCTCGGAGAACCGTGGTCGGCGTGGCTGTACCGATCGCTGGTCCTCCTCGTCATCGCCTGCCCATGTGCGCTCGTGATTTCCACGCCGGTGAGCATCGTTGCCGCGCTCGCGGCTGCGGCCCGCAACGGAGTGCTCGTGAAGGGCGGCATGTACATCGAAGCGCCCGGGCGATTGAATGCCATCGCGATGGACAAAACCGGCACGCTGACCGTCGGGAAGCCATCCGTCGCGGAACTGGTGCCGCTCAACGGGCACACCGAGATCGAACTCATCGAGCGCGTCGCAGCGTTGGAGGCCCACAGCACGCATCCCTTGGCGCTCGCGATCCTCCGCCATGCGAAGGAACGTGGTGTGGCCGTGCCGGCCGCGGAGGAGTTCCGGAACCTGCCGGGGAAAGGCGCGACGGGCTTGGTTCGCGGAACGCGGTATTGGGTTGGTTCGCACCGTTATCTGGAAGAACGAAGTCAAGAGACTCCAGAGGTGCATGAACGGCTCGAAGCCATGTCCGCGTCCGGCCGAGCGGTCGTGGTCGTCGGCAACGAACGACACGTCTGCGGTTTCATCGCATTGGCCGACACTGTTCGTCCCGAGGCGAAGCAGGCCGTCGCGGAACTGCGGTCGATCGGGATCGTCCACGTCGTGATGCTCACAGGCGACAACAGCGGGACGGCCCAGGCGATTGCCCGCGAGACGGGAGTGGACGAGATTCACTCCGAATTACTGCCCGCGGACAAGGTAGCGAAGGTCGAGGAACTCGTCGCCAAGTACGGAACGGTTGCGATGCTGGGCGACGGCGTGAATGATGCACCGGCCATGGGACGGGCCACAATCGGCATGGCGATGGGTGCGATCGGTACCGATGCCGCCATCGAAACGGCCGACATCGCTCTGATGTCCGACGACCTTCTGAAACTGCCCTGGTTGGTCCGGCATTCGCGGCGGGCGCTCGGCATCATTCGACAGAACATCTGCTTTGCACTCGCCGTGAAAGCGATCTTCGTCGTCCTGACTCTCCTGGGACACGCTTCGATGTGGTCGGCGGTCGCGGCCGATTCGGGTGCGACCCTGCTCGTCGTGTTCAATGCCCTTAGGTTGCTTCGGCGCTGAAATGCGCCATTCGCCGAGTTAGAGGCCCGCCACAATCTGCTTAGTCTCCGCTCGATGGGGTCGCGGACATCGCGATATTCTTGCGGTGGCATCCCTTTGGGCGCGACGGTGGCGCTGGCAGGCTGGACCATCCGAGTGTGGCGGGTTCATGATGCTGCGCACGTGTGGCAATCATCTGTTCAGCCGCTGGATGCGTTCATAAGCCGGTCCTGCTCAATTCTTCGATTCGGATTGTAACGGGTACAAAGACATGGGAAGAAAACGCCGGGAATGCCTCGCGAACCATCGTTCTGTGTCAGGCAGTCGAAGGGCACTCATGCAGCCACACACCAGCCGTCGACTTCACCTCGAATCGCTTGAGGAACGCGCCGCGACGTCAGCTAGCCCGCCGTATTGGTCAGGTAGCCCGTCCTCCGTTTCACCGCCTCCAATTCCTGGCTTGCTCGTTGCGGGAACGGCTTCCGGCAAGGGGGAAGTCCAGGCGTTCGACCCGATGACGCGGGACATGACCCTCGATCTCTTTCCTTTCGGGAAGGAGTTCACCGGGGGTGTCAATGTCGCGGTAGGAAAACTCGATCTGAACGGTGACGGGATGATCGACATCGTGGCTTCGGTGGCCTCGGGCGGCGGGCCACGCGTGGTTGTGCTCGATGGGAAAAGCGGCGTCCAGTTGCAGAGCTTCTTTGCTTTCGAACCGTCATTTACCGGAGGAGTGAACGTTGCGGTCGGCGCGCTTGTGCCCGGCGGCGAACCGAGCATCATCGTGGCACCAGGTGCGGGGGGAGGCCCGGCAGTCGCAGTGTTCGACGCCCACACCGGCTCCGCACTGCGACGATTCTTCGCGTATGATCCGTCCTTCCGGGGCGGTGTGAGCGTCGCGTTTGGCGCAGCATTGGATGCTCCAGACACGGAAATCGTGGCCGGTGCCGGTCCGGGGGGCGGTCCGCACGTCAAGGTCTTCAGCGGTCTTACGGGAAAGATGACACGAAGCTTTTACGCGTTCGAGTCGACTTTCACGGGTGGGGTTAACGTCGCGCTCGGCGAGTTCGGAGAAGTCCTTTACAAGACCCTGAACATCGTCGCCGCGGCAGCGTCCGGGGGTGGCCCTCGCGTCGTCGTTCTCGATGCGATGTCGGGTGCCGTGCAAAGGAGCTTCTTCGTGTTCTCCCCTTCATTTTCGGGAGGTGTACGAGTCGCGGCATTTGGTTCGACCCTTCTTGTCGGACCCGCTCTGGGTGGCACTCCGCAAATCAGCATCTTTCTCAATCCGGACGGCGTCGTGAGCGACACGATCCCCGTCTTCAGATCCTCTTTTCTCGGCGGACTGACCTTGGCCGAAGTTCCGACGCTGGTAAGCCCGCCGATCGTTTGATGTCGCTCGTGTTAGAACTCGCCAGCAACTTCTTCACCTTGCTCTCGATCAGATCCCGGACTTCGCGGTACTGCTCCGGCGGCATCTCCTTCGGATCGGGGATCTGCCATTCCTCCCGTCGATCGGCTCGAACCAACGGACATTCGTCTCCGCATCCCATCGTGACCGCGACAGCCACGGACCGATCGTTGAACTGGTCCAGGGACTTGGAGTGATGCGTGCCGAGGTCATATCCGATCTCCTTCATGAACTCGATGGCGCGGGGATTCACACGACCCGAGGGCCGAGACCCGGCGCTGCAGGCCTCGATCGTCTCGCCACCGTGAATGCGTGCGAACGCCTCCGCCATCTGACTTCGGTTCGAGTTCTCGACGCAGACGAACAGGACAGTCTTGGCCGCATTCATATCGTCGCTCCCCCTTGAGGTGTCACAACTGTGGATTCGCAGCAGCCCGGAACCGTGCAGCCGGCCCCACCCGTCCGGTTGATGCCGCACCTGTCCTCGGCCAGACATGCAGTGTGCTTGGAACCGAGGTGGAACAAGACTCCCGAGGGCGTAACCTCCGCGGCAGTCACCGGGAATTGGGAAACAGCGCCAACTTCGTATTCCACTTCGACGGGAAGAGCGCCGAGGCTCAGGAGCGGAGCGGCGACTTGCAAGATGCCGGCCAGTTTCGTCGTATCGAGCCGATGGTCGACATCTTGGGCGACCCACACCTGTAAGACACATGCGGTCGTGTCGCGTCGCGTTCCTCCACAATCCACGAAGTCCTTGTGGACACGACCCACCTCGGTGATGTGAAAGTGCGCGGGCACGAAGCTCAGATCCGGCAGCATCAGGTGGATCGCGGCCGACCGATTCTGCAACAGAACGGCAAAGAAGGCATCGAGGGTCACGTTCAAGCCTCCAGAGATCCAGTCAAACGGTTCGAATCGGGGACAGTCGGATCAGTCGCGTGTCCTGGCATCACGAAGGAGTTATCCGTCGCGGTCCATGAATCGCTCCACAGATCGCAACACCGGCCAAGGCTCCCGAAACCGGTGCCGTCAGGTAGACCCACAAGTGATCGAGTCGTCCCGCCACGAGTGCCGGTGCAAGAGATCGAGCCGGGTTCATGGATGCCCCGGACACCGGCCCTGCAAATAGCGCCTCCAATGCGATGACCGCACCCACCGCGACCCCCGCGAGGATTCCCTGCTCTTTTGAGCCTGTGGAGACGCTGAGGATGACCACCATCAGAATGAGGGTGAGGATGCACTCCATGGCCCAAGACTGTAGCGAAGTTCCGGCAGGAACGGTGGCTCCGAGGGTGTCATGAGCGGGAAACAGGGTTTTCAAGACGAAGCTGGCCAGAACAGCCCCGAGGCATTGGGCGAGGATGTAGGGAACGGCCCGTTTCGCCTCAAAGCGGCGGGCGGCGAGGAAGCCTAGTGTCACGGCCGGATTCAACTGGCAGCCGGAGGCTCCTCCGAGTGCGTAAATCATGGCCAGCACGATGAGCCCGAACGTGAAGGCCACGCCGACATGGGTGATCGTTCCCCCATGCGTGTCGTTGATCACGAGCGCTCCAGTGCCGGCGAACACCAGGCAGAAGGTGCCGAATGCCTCGGCGATCAGCGCCCGCCGTATCATCAGGGATGTCTCCCGACTGGAACTGGCTCTTTCGGTCTCGGTCACCGATTCCTCACACGCGAGTTGCTCCCCGCGGGTCGCAGGTCAACTATATTCACTAAGGCGAATATGAAAACAGCGTGCCGGAAAGTGAGCCCCGTCGATCGCATGTTCCGGGCGTTCTCGGAACCGACTCGACTTCGCATCCTGCACCTGCTGGATTCGGGAGAGATGTGTGTCGGCGATCTGGTGCGAGTGCTCAGAGTTCCGCAGCCGACGGCCTCGCGCCATCTCGCTTATCTGCGTCACGCCGGACTTGTGACATCGAGAAAGAACGGTCTCTGGTCGTACTACAGTCTCGCCTCGCCATCGAGCGAGTTTCACCGCAAGCTGGTCGAATGCGTGTCATGCTGCTTTTGCGAGGTGCCGGCACTGCGCAGCGACGCGGCCTCGCAAGGATAAACTCCGAGCATCGGGCGGATGTTGCCCGGCCAAAAGTTGAATCGCATGAAACATCATGAAACCGCCCACCGATTCGGCGCTCGCTCCAACGACCGCCCGGGCTACCAAGGAGGAGTGGATTGGATCATTGAATCACAGCGGCCCACCATCTAGACTTAAACCACCTCTGCACCGAGTTCATGTTGCGCCGTCTCCTTGTCATTGCACTGGTGCCCTGCTTCCTTCTGCCTCCTGCGGATTCGTTCGGCCATTCGCACTCCGACGTCCAACCCGCCGATCACACGCGCCCTCACTTCCATGTCGCGGGGAACGCACACGAACATGGAACCGTTCGCCACCATCATGAGAGCGAAGATGAGGACGTAGGTGAAATCCAAAGTCAAACCGCCCGGCACGATCACGATGCCGTGTTTCTCACGAGCACCATCCTTACGCCTGGTTGCAACCCAACGGTCGACGGGCTCGCAACTTCGCTGCATCATGCGTTTCCGTGCGGACTTTCCACGGCCGTTCTTCTCGCCAACGCCACGAGCTACGCACAGCGACCGCACCCGCCGCCGTTGACAGCGCCCGATTGCCCCCTGTACCTGCGCCACCTCGCACTTCTCATCTAGCCGCTGCGTTCGCAGACGGTGGTCGTTCGCGCTTCGCCACGACCCAAGCCTTCACATTCACGAATTGACGCACCTCTTTGCGGCCAATCCCGCACGGTGTCGTTGTCCGTGTCATCCATCGCCAAACAGGGGATCCCATGAAGATCGGGCGTGTTCTTCGACCTCTCTCGACGTGCGCGGTCCTCGCGGGGCTTGCGATTGCAGCTTACTCAACTCGCGAGCACTGGCTGCCCGTTCTCATGCGGCCCGAACCGCCCGAGCCGACCCAGGACGTCGGCGCGCCTGCCGCGCCGGCCAACAAGGTGATCGTCAACGATCAGGCACAGGAGAACTTGGGGCTCACGGCGAAGTTGCTGAAGCCTCAGACATGCTGGAAGACAATTCCCGTTCCTGGAATGGTGGTGGATCGTCCCGGCTTGAGCGATCGCGGAATCACGGCACCGGCCACGGGTGTCGTGTTTCGGATTCACCGTGTGCCAGGTGAGACCGTTCGACCGGGTGAGGCGCTCTTCACGATCAACCTGTTGAGCGAGTCACTCCAGACGGCGCAGATCGAGCTTTTGAAGTCGACGCTCGATCTGAAGTTCGCCCACGCCCAGCGCAAGTCCCTCGTCGCAACCGTCAACGCAGTCCCCGGATCGCGCATCGTCGAAGTCGACAATCAGATCCTTCGATTGGAGGCGGGGATCGCGGCATCGCGCCGCGAGTTGCTGCTGCGCGGCCTCAGCCCGGAATCGCTGGACGGAATCAGCGAGGGCAAGTTCGTCAACGAAATCACCGTGTCGGCTCCGCCCGTGGCGGCGGCATCGTTCGCCGGAGCCCCGCCGGTCGTCGGCCCTTCCGTCCAATCGCAATACGAATTGGAGGAACTCAAGGTCGAACTCGGACAGCAGGTGCAAGCGGGTCAGGTTCTGTGCCGCCTCGCGCGTCACGAACAACTTGCGATCGAAGGGCGGGCGTTCCGCGACGAGACACCCCTCCTGGAAAAGAGTGTCAAAGAGAACTGGCCCGTCGAAGTCGACTTTCAGGAGGACGCGGCCGCAGGCTGGGGAGAGATCAGGCAAGTCTTCCGCGTCAGGCACCTCGCCAACACGATCGACCCCCTGAACCGCACGTTCGCGTTCACGATGCTGCTGGAGAACGAGTCCCGTGCGATCCAGCGCGACGGGCACAAGCAAATGCTGTGGCGGTTCCGCCCCGGGCAAAAGGTTCGGCTCCTCATTCGGGTCGAGGAGATGAAGAACGTCTTCGTGCTGCCCGCGGATGCAGTCTCCCGTGAAGGCCCGGAGGCGTTCATCTTCACGCAGAACGTCAACACCTTCGAGCGAAGACCCGTGCGCATCCTGCTCCAGGATCGCCAGCAAATCGTGCTCGCCAACGACAACTCGTTGCCGCCGGGCAGCTACGTCGTCCAGAGCGGGGCGGCTCAACTGAGCCGGATGGTCAAGGCCGGAGGCAGCGGCGGCGCGCCGAAGGGCTACCACATCCACGCCGACGGCAGCCTGCACAAGAACGAAGACGAAGGGAAGTGACACGCCATGCTCAACGCCGTCATTCGGTTCGCGCTTACGCATCGAACGCTCGTGCTCGCCGGCTGCCTCGTGGTGCTGGCCTACGGCGGCTACACGTCCACCACTTTGCCCATCGACGTCTTCCCCGACCTTGATCGGCCGCGAGTCGTGATCCTCACGGAATGTCCCGGGCTTTCCCCGGAGGAGATCGAATCGCTCGTCACGCAACCGGTCGAGACCGCACTGCTCGGCGCATCCGGCGTCGAAGCGGTCCGCAGCCAGTCGAGCCAGGGGATGAACGTCATCTACGTTGAGTTCGGGTGGAAGACCGATGTCCGTTACGCACGTCAGGTCGTCGCCGAGCGAATGGCCACGGTGACGCTGCCGCCGGGGATCAAGCCGCAGATGACGCCGCCCGCGTCGATCATGGGCCAGATTCTGCACGTCGGGGTTCATCGCCGGAAAGGGCCGCAGGGTGGCGACCTCGCGGTGATCGGCGGAACAACTCTGCTTGCCGAGCGAACGGGATCCGGGACTGATCGCAAACTCACGGTTTGGAGACCGCGCGAACGCAATCGTCTTGAAGCCTGGGAACGGGTGGCCGCGGACGCGATCGAATGGAACGGGGATCGTTCCGCGACGGTCCTGCTCGATGGTCGCTCGCACTCGGTCCTGTTCCGAACGCCTCTCGAAGAGCGGATGGATCTGCGGACGACGGCGAACTGGCTCATTCGCCCGCGTCTGCTGAAGCTGCCCGGCATCGCCGAAGTGATCGTCATGGGCGGCGACATCAAGCAGTACCAAGTGTTGATCAGCCCGCCGAAACTCGAAGAGTACAAGGTTTCGCTTCAGGAGATCGAAGCAGCGATCAAGGCGAACAACCTGAACGCCAGCGGCGGGTTCGTCGAGGAAGGCCAGACGGAACGCCCCGTGCGGGTGATCGCCCGCCTCGGACCGCTGCCCGAAAAGGTGGTGGACGACCTTCGCAAAGTCGTCGTGAAGGTGAATCCGAACCGCGCCGTCCGGCTCGGGCAAGTCGCGACGATCGAGGAAGGCCCGGCCCCGAAACGCGGCGACGCCAGCATCGACGGCAACCCCGGCGTCGTATTGACGATCGTGAAACAGCCACATGCCGACACGCGGAAGCTGACCGACGATGTGAAATCGGCTCTTCGGGAATCGGAGGCGTCGCTTCCGGCCGATGTCGTCGTCAACACCGAACTGTTCCAATTGAAGAGCTTCATCGACCGGGGCGTGTACTACGTCGAGGAAGCCTTGGTCATCGGGGCGGTGCTGGTGGTCATCGTCCTCTTCCTGTTCCTTCTGAACATCCGCACGACGTTCATCACGCTCACCGCGATCCCCCTTTCGCTCGTCGTGACCACGCTGGTGTTCCGGTTGATCGGGCTGATCACCGGCACCGATCTCTCGATCAACGTCATGACCCTCGGCGGGATCGCGGTGGCGATGGGCGAACTGGTGGACGATGCGATCGTGGACGTGGAGAACATCCACCGCCGCCTTGGGGAGAACAGCGCCTCCCCGTCGCCGCGGCCCGCCATCGTGGTCGTGTATGAGGCGAGTCGCGAGATTCGTTCCGCGATCGTGTTCGGCACGGCCGTTGTCATTCTGGCCTTCCTGCCGCTGTTCGCGCTTTCCGGGGTCGAGGGGCGGCTCTTCGTCCCGCTCGGCATCGCCTACATCGTGTCGATTCTGGCCTCGCTCATCGTCTCGCTGACGGTGACGCCGGTGCTTTCGTACCACCTCCTGTCGAATAGCAAGCACGCCCACGGACATGGCGACGGCGCGCTCCTTCGCCTGCTCAAGTGGATGGCCGGGTATCTGATTCGCTTCAGCATGCGGAATGCGGCCATCCTTCTGCTGCTCACTTGGTTCGTCGTCGGATTCTGCGGCTGGCGGCTCACCACACTCGGAGCGGACTTCCTCCCGAAGTTCGACGAAGGCTCGGTCCAGATCAACGTGGGGCTTCCCGGCGGATCGTCGCTCAAGGCGTCCAACGAGGCGTCGGCGCTGATCGACGCGCGACTCAAGACGATGCAGAAATCGGCTCAGAACCCGGATGGTCCCGTCCTGCACTTCGCACGGCGGACTGGGCGTGCCGAACTCGATGAACACGCCCAGCCGGTGAACACGGGCGAATACATCCTGACGATGAACCCGAACTCCGGGGTTCACCGGGACGAGTTCTTGAAGTCGCTCCTGGCCGACCTTCACTCCAATGTGCCCGGCGTGGAGATCGAAGCCGAACAGCCGCTTTCGCACCTCATCAGCCACATGCTGTCCGGCGTGAACGCCCAGGTCGCGATCAAGCTGTACGGCGACGATCTGGACAAGTTGCGCGAACTCTCCGGCCAGGTGCGGGATGCGATCGCCGACGTTCCAGGCGTGACGCCGCCGATCATCGACCCCCAGGAGCGCGTCGACGAAGTCCACGTCGTCCTGCGGGCGGATGATCTCGTCCAGCACGGGCTGAGCCGCGAGTATGTCGCCGACTTCGTGCAGACCGCACTCAAGGGGGAGGCGATGTCGGTTGTGCTCGAAGGCCAGCGGCGGTTCGACCTGATCGTGAAGCTCAAGGAGCCGTACCGCTCGGACGCCTACAACCTCGGCGAGTTGCGGCTCGATCTGCCGGACAACCGCGGCCAGATTCGGCTCAGGGAATTGGCTGACTTTCCGAAATCCGCCAGCGGTCCGAACTTGGTCAATCGCGAGAACGTGCGCCGCCGGCAGACGATCCGCTGCAACGTCGCGGGCCGCGACCTCGACAGCACGGTGCGGGAGATCGAGTCGCGCGTCCGCGGCCGAGTGTCGATGCCCGAGGGTTACTTCGTGGAGTTCGGCGGGCAGTTCGAAGCCCAGCGGTCGGCGACGCGGCTGATCGCGATTCTTGCCGGCGTCTCGCTTGCCGCGATCTTCATCGTGTTGATGATGCTCTACCCGTCAATCCGCGTCACGCTTCAGATTCTCAACGCGATCCCCACGGCGTTCATCGGCGGGGTGCTCGCACTGATTGTGACGAACCAAACGCTGACGGTGGCGAGCCTGGTCGGATTCGTGTCACTCGGCGGAATCGCCGTGCGGAACGGCATTCTCCTTGTGACCCACTACTTCCACCTGATGAAGGAGGAGAAGCAACCCTTCTCCGAAGCGACGATTCTGCGGGGCAGCCTCGAACGGCTCGCTCCGGTGCTGATGACCGCGCTCACCGCCGGGATCGGGCTGATCCCGCTCGTGATCGGCGGCAAGAAACCCGGGCTGGAGATTCTCTACCCCGTGGCGACGGTGATCCTGGGCGGACTGATGACCTCGACGTTTTGCGAGTTCCTCATCCACCCCGGACTGTTCTGGAAGTTCTCGGGAAGGGACGCCGAAAAGCTGACCCGGAGTGAAGGTTCCGACGAGGAACTGCTTCGTCAGTCGGCGTAGGCACAGGTTCGTTTCCCGACCTCACTGCGAAAGGACGACTGCAATGGCGACGTACGCGAAACTGCTCGGGTTCGGAGTTCTGATGACGGCGCTCGCCCTGACCGGCTGCGGCAAGGCCGATTCGACCTCGGCTCCCCCGCCGAAGGGGGGCGGGGGCAAGGAAGAGCCGCACGCCCACGGCAAGGGGCCGAACGGCGGCGTCGTGTTCGACCTCGGCAAGTACCACGCCGAGTTCACCGTCGATCATCCGAAGAAGTCGTGCACGATTCTGATGGTCACGGGAGACAACATGGACGCGAAGCCGCTGCCGGTGAAGGCCGAGGAGTTCACCCTGAGTCTGAAGGAGAGCAAGACGAAGGAGGGCAAGGTGGTGCCGGCCATGACGATCAAGATGCTTCCGACGGACGCGAAGGACGGCAAAGCGGCGACGTTCACGGGCACCGATCCCGGCCTCGGGAATGTCGCGGATTTCGAGGGCACGGTGTCCGGGCTGATCGACGGCAAGCCCTCGCCGGGGGAGTTCAAGGAGTAAACGCGGCAACGAGCGAAGTTACTTTCACCACTTGGGCCGGTCCCAGCGGCCGGCCCGTCGAGGAACATATGCACAAGTCCGACACTCTGCGACGCGAGAGCCACGACTTCGCCACAGGAAACACGAGCGGCGAGCGGGGCACCCGTCAGGTTGTCCTGCTGACCGCCACGATGATGGTGGGAGAGATCGTCGCCGGCTGGCTCACCAACTCGATGGCTCTCCTGGCGGACGGCTGGCACATGGGGACGCACGTCGCGGCACTGAGCATCACCGCGTTCGCCTACTGGTACTCGCGCCGGCACGCCGCCGATCCCCGCTTCGCATTCGGGACATGGAAGGTCGGCATCCTCGCGGGGTTCAGCAGCGCCATCCTGCTCGGCATCGTCGCCCTGTACATGGCTTACGAATCGGTCGTCCGGGTCTTGAATCCGCTGCCGATCAGTTATGATCAAGCCATCATCGTGGCTGTGATCGGGCTGGCGGTCAACCTTCTCAGCGCGTGGCTGTTGCAAGGCCACGAACACGACCCCGCCCAACTCGGCCACACGCACGACCACGGCCACCACCACGGTGACGGGTATCACGACCTGAACCTGCGGGCGGCATATCTCCACGTGCTGGCCGACGCCCTGACCTCGGTTCTCGCCATCATCGCCCTATTTGGGGGCAAGTTCTTCGACTGGGACTGGCTCGACCCGGTCATGGGGATCGTCGGTGCCGCCGTCATCACACATTGGGGCATCGGCCTGCTGCGGCAGACGAGCCGGGTGCTGCTCGATCGCGAGATGGACGACCCGGTCGTGCAAGAAATCCGCGAGGTGATCGAAGGGGACGGAGAGACGGTCATCGCGGACTTGCATGTCTGGCGGGTAGGGCCGGGCAAATACGCCTGCATCGTCGGACTTGTGACGGATCATCCGGAGCCGCCCGAGCACTACAAGGAGAGGCTTCGAGTGCATGAGGAACTCGTGCACATCACCATCGAGGTCCACCACTGCCAAGGTGGCCACCCGCACGTTCCGGAAGCGACGACCGCATGACGGGTCCGGGCGGGACAAGGCCGCAGACTCGGGGCGACCCGAAGGAACGCTGTCCCGGGCGGGGGCAGGAGCGATGCACGCATCGCCGTTCAACATCGAAGTTCGGTTTGCGATCCAGTCCGCTGCAACTCGCAGATGGCGGACAACATCGACGAACGGGTCGCGGCGTAGCGATCATCGCCAGTCGACGTTCAAGGCATGGAGGGCGGACGATGTATTCGATTCTCATCCGGATCATTCTGCCCGTACTGATCATCCTCGCGGTTTCCGAAGTGTCGAGACGCCTGCCTCGCATCGGGGCGTTGCTGCTGAGTCTGCCGCTGATCAGCATCCTCGCCTTCGGCTCGGCCTGGTACCGGGATCGCGACCTTCAGAGCCTGTCCGCCATGGCGCGGGAAACACTCATCCTTGTGCCGCTCGGCCTGCCGTTCTTCGTGCCGCTTGCCTTCGCCGAGCGCTTGGGGATTGGCTTTTGGACCGCGATGACGACGGGCTTGCTTCTCGCGGGAGTGTGCATCGGAACGTGGCTCGTGCTTGCGCCGGGAGACTGAATCCTGTTGCCACGCCCTCCGCTCAAGCGTGCCGTGGTTACTGGACGCGTTCGAGATGTTTCAGATAACCCTCGCAGCCCGCTCCGGACCGGGCTCGAAGCCGTGTTTCTCCATCTCCTCGATGGCGCGCTCGGCCGACCAGCCCTGTTGACGAATGCGATATGCCGCACACACCACACCGGTTCGATGCACGCCTGCAAAACAATGGACGAGCACAGGATGATTCTCGGGGTTTTCGATCACTTCCAGGAACTGGCGGACCGATTCTTCGGCGGGGATGCGACCGTCGGAATCCGGAAGCCACGGCCGCGGCAGGATTCGAATGTGACGGATACCGCGTTCGCGGCAAACGTCCGCCTCCCATTCATCGAGGTAGGGCTTCGTCGGATCTCGAACCGTGCGGAGCGTCACCACGGTTTTGATCTCGCGGGCGCGCAGCGTGAGGGTGAAACCGGTTCGACTCAGTTGGCCGCTTCGGTAGAGGACGCGAGGCTCGACCGTGTGAAGATTTCGGAAGTGATGATTCCAACCCGCGACCGCCCCGCCTGCAAGAACGAGGGCTGCCACGATCATCGTCGACCGGACTCGCATAGAGGCGTTTCCTCACCGGAATGGCGGCGGACTGTAGCCGGCCGCAACGATCACTGCATGAAGCGAAGATAAAATCCCTCTTACCTGGCTTGCGTTTCCAGGCACCGTCCCGCCCAACCTGCAAGGACGTGCTGAATGAGGTTGTAGACGATCACGGGCAGCATTGCTTCGGGCAGCCCGGCGAGGCCCGCTCCGGCGAGCACGAGGCCGGTGCCGTTGTTCGTCATGCCGAGCCCGAAGACCAGCGAGCGCGATTCTTCTCGATTCGCTTTCACGATTCGGCCGACGACCCAGCCCGCCGCGAAGCCGCTGAAGCACAGTCCTGCGGCGGCAGCGACCACGAGGGCGAGATAATCCCAATCGGGATCGTGAACCACGGCCGGAAGGGATGCCGTCGCGTTGGAATAGCAGAGGATCAGGAGCACCAGCGACGCGACGAACTTTCGCGGCGGTTCGAGACGATGGAGGGGTTCGCCGATCGCGGATCGGAGGGCCATTCCGGCGAGTGACGGGAACACGACCGAAACCACCAGGATCGTTGTCATCGGAGAGCCGCTCAAGCCAACCACGTGTTCCCTCATGGAGTCAAACGCAGTCAATGCGAGCGGTGTGGTCAACGGGCTCAACACAGTCGAGACGACGACCAAGCCGAGACTGAGGGCCGTGCTCCCGCCGAAGTGTCGGGACCAAGCTGCCGACGAGCCGGCGATCGGCATCGCGGCGACGATTGCGAGTCCGAGGACCAGCGATCGCGTTTCACCCGGATCGTGCCATCCGGCCAGCGCCGAAGCGAATCCTGCGACAACGACGATCGGAACGACGAGGCTCGCAAGAAGCCCTGCGAGCAAAACGAACGGCCGCTTCACCAGGTTGACCAGTTCTTTCACGTTCACGGTTTGACCCGCGATGAACAGCAGAATCGCCAGGAGCGCCGCCGGCAAGCGAATCGTCGTGCCGGCCCCTTCATCGAACAGCCGCGCGCGTCGAATCCAATCGCCGGGCGACGGAACCGCGGCAGCAAGCGCATAGGCCGCGATGATGAGCCAAAGCAGGTGCCGGTGAAGCAAAGCATTGATCGTCGCCATGGCCGTCTCCCGTGCGGTGAATGCCGAAAGATACTTGGTGTGCCTGAGGGCGCGGTGACCCCGGGATAAGAAAACGCTTAGCTTCGTCTCATCGGACGCTTAACCGAACCTGTTACGGTTGCCCTGCCGCACTCTGCGGCACAGGATCCACCCCCGAGGGCAAACGATGAAACGGCTCGCATGTCTGCTGGTGATGGCGCTTGGCTCGAACCTGCTCCACGCGCGTGCGGAGGACGAGGAGAAGGTGCCGCTGGAGAAACTCCCCAAGGCGGTCCGCCAAGCCGTGGAGAAGCGGTTCCCCAAGGTCGAGATCACGGGGGCGTCGAAGGAAAAGGAGGGCGACAAGCTGGTGTTCGAGGTTTCGCTCAAGAAGAACGGCAAGAACATCGACGTGACCCTGACCGAAACCGGCGTGATCACGCTGATCGAACAGGAACTCGACTTCGCCGATCTGCCCGAGGCCGTCGCCAAGGCCTTCGACGAGAAGTACCCGAAGGCCAAGTACGAGATTGTGGAATCGGTGACGAAAGCGGCGGACGGCAAGGAGACGCTCGAATACTACGAAGCGACGCTGATCGACGGGGCGAAGAAGAGGTGGGAGGTCGAGGTGTTGCCGAGCGGCAAGATCAAGTCGGCCACCGAAGTCAAAGACGGCAAGTGAGCGGGGACGACATGGGATATCGCATCCTGGTGATCGAGGACGAGCACGAGATCGCGGATTTCGTGGTCCGCGGTCTGCGCGAAGAAGGCTTCGTGGTGGACCGCGCCGCGGACGGCGAGGATGGCTGGCATCAATTGAAAACCGCGACCTGGGACGTGGTGCTGCTCGATTGGTGGCTGCCGGGCACGGACGGATTGACGCTTCTGCGGCGGTTTCGCCAGGCCGGACACACGACTCCCGTTCTCATGCTGACGGCACGTGACGCCGTCCCCGACCGGGTGCGCGGTCTGGATTCCGGAGCGAACGACTACCTCTGCAAGCCGTTCGCATTCGAGGAACTGCTCGCCCGGGTTCGCGCAATGGTTCGCGGGAACACGGCGGGGTCGGGTACGCGATTGACGCACGCGGATGTCGCCGCGGACCTCGCGACTCAGCGTGTCGAGCGGGCCGGTCACGTGCTCGATCTCACCGCGAAGGAATACTCCCTGCTGGTGTTCTTCATTCGCCATGCGGGCGAGGTGCTCTCCCGCACCCGCATTTATGAGCAGGTCTGGGACGAACGATTCGATGGACTCTCGAACACCCTCGAAGTCCACGTGATGGAACTCCGCAAGAAGCTGGAGGCGCACGGCCCGCGGCTGATCCACACCCTGCGAAATCGCGGCTATCGGTTCTCCGCGGAATCGGGAGCATCCTCGTGACGCTGACGAACCGCTTGACGTATGGCTCGGTCGCGGCATTGGCCCTGGTCCTCACGGGGTTCTGCGTCGCCATCTACTGGTCGGCGCACAATCATCTTCACCGCCGCGCCGAAGAACGACTGGCCGCGGCCGCACAGGTCTTGGTTGCCTCATGCGAAATCAAACCGGACGGCGTGGAATGGGAATCCGAGGAGCGGAACCTCGGGTTCCATGCCGGCGCGGAGGGAATCTGCTGGATCGTCACGGACGCGGACGGCCGACTGGTCGACGAATCCGGCCCGCCTCACGCACTCGCCGAGGCGGCTGCCCGGATGCGGACGACGAATCAGTCCTTGAAGAAGATTCGAGATGACACCGGCAGCAGGTTGGTGCTTCAGGAAATCGTCTCGGGGGCTCACGGCACCCCCTTTTCGCCTCCGGTCGGAAAGCAGCGCAAGTTCCCCTCTCTCGTCGTGACCGTGGGTTTGTCCTTGGATCCGGTGCGATCGGCTCTCAACGAGTTGGCCGCAATCCTGGCTGTCTTCTCGGTCGGAATCTGGCTGGCCGCGGCGACCGCGGGGCGCACGCTCTGTCGATGGGCGCTCAAGCCGGTCATTCACATGGCGGACGCCGCCAGTCGCATCACGGCGACCGATCTGAGCGTGCGTCTGCCGACCCCGTCGACCCGCGACGAGTTGTCCGTGCTAGGGTCCGCCTTCAACGAACTTCTCGGTCGCGTTGAGCAAACCTATCTCCGTCAACGCAACTTCACGGCCGAGGCGTCGCATCAACTCCGCACGCCGATCGCCGCCCTGCTTGGACAGGTCGAGGTGGCATTGCGCCGCAACCGGGATGCGGCCGAGTATCAACAGACACTGGAATCCGTTCAACGCCAAGGGGACCGATTGCGGCGGGTGGTCGAGTCGCTGCTGTTCCTTGCTCGATCCGAAGCGGATGCCGTGCTGCCGGATCGCGAATCAATCGAGTTGAGTTCCTGGCTCTCGGAGCACCTGCGCGAGCGATGGTCGAGCCACGCCCGCTACGGCGAGATTCAGATCGACGCAATTCCGACGCATGCTTCGGTCCATCAGGTGCTCTTGGCGGAGCTTGTCGATGTCCTCATCGACAATGCTCTCAAGTACAGCCCCGCGGGAACGTCGATCCGTGTCCGAGTTCGATCGGAGGTCGGGGTGGAACTCACGGTGGAGGACCAAGGTCCAGGCATCGCCACCGGGGACTTGGGACGATTGTTCGATCCGTTCGTTCGAGCCGAGTCGGCCCGCCTGCAAGGCGTGGAAGGCACGGGGCTCGGCCTGGCCGTGGCTCGTCGCATTGCCGAGGCCCACGGCGGCACGTTGGAGGCCATGAACATCCCGGGTGCGGGCAGCCGGTTTATGCTGTGGTTGCCGCTGTGACCTACCGCTTGTGGTGACCGAACGGCCGGTTCGACTGTGCCCAAAGTTTCGTTGCCGCTGCGGACTGGGGCAGGCCTTCCCAAAAGTTCGAAAGTGGCCTCCCGAACAAACTCTCGGCGAACACGTACATCGCAGTTGCCAGTTTCTTCCTTCGATGCCGGGGATCGACTTCCACATTCTGGCAGTGCGCGTAGCTGCCGTCGTCCGTGAACTCCGCCTCGCCGACCACCGCCTCGCCCTGCACGATCTGCACCAACAGATCCACGAAGGCACCCGTGGACTGATCAAGTCGGTACCGCAAAGCGTACCCGGCTTGGGTGACAGCCTCGAATGTCGCACACGGGTTCTCTTCGAGAACGATGGCTCCGTCGATGAAGTCCATGGCAGCGCCTTCTTCATGTGCCGCGTTGGAACTTGCCTCACCCTGGGCCGCGTGCGCAAGTGCTGCCTCGCGATCACCTGAACGATTTCGTGCTTGCATCCACTTTATCACCGACTCGCACATTGTCGCGACGGCCCAACTCTTCAGCATCTTCTGCACGTAAAGCTGGCATGCGATTGAGTCGTGACATTTTCCACCCATCAGGTTTCCCCATGAAATCGTGTGGATGCAACTTCTGTGTACGTCCGGATTCAGAGCGGTATGCGCGTTGCAATGTGGCCGACGGACACACTCGCATGCACAGGATCATTCATGACCCGAGCAACGGCAGTCTTGATCGGGTCGCTGTGCTTCGTCACACCGATTCCCGCCAGCCTCGAATCCACCCGTTCTTCCCTTCGGTGGGACAACATCCGGCAGATCATGCCGAAGCAGGGTCTGACCGGAACGGAACCAGTACCCGCGCCGACGGAAGCACAGATCACGCCCGACACGGTCGTCGTCCTGAATGGACGAACTTGTGAATACAAGGACATTCCCCGATCCGCGACGATCGCAGGAATGACCCTGAGCACCGACGGGCGAACCATTGTCCGGATCGACTTTCGGACGCGTTGAACGAACCGTTTCCAGCGCTCACCGGCCCGGCCACTCGTGAAGGTGACCGGGCCGATGCACATTCATCGGCAGTGACGCAGAAGACCGCTCCGCGTCGGGGATGCCGTCGTTGGAGTCGTGACGACCGGATAGCTCCGCAGCACCCCATCCGCGTCGCGTACGGTGACGGATTGCGTCTGCGTCGGAAGCCCGGTCTGTCGCTGTACGATCGCACCGCCTTCCACGGGATAGGTCCGGACGACCCCGTCCGGCCCGCGCACGGCGACCGTACCGGCGGCGGAACTCGACGGACCCGGGTTGGCGTAGGACGGCAGTGTTCGCATCGACTGGCCGCGGGGCGCGGTGCCCCAGGCGTGGTCGCTCCAGCGGAATCCCTTGCCGGGATCCGCGGATGCGGTGCCTGTGAATCCGAGAACCACCGCGGTCACAGCGCCGAGGATCATGAATCGGTTGAACAGGTGCATGATAGTCTCCGGACTCGCACACGGATGGACCGGGCGAGCATGTGTTTGATGAGGATTGGAACGGGCAACGGACTTCGGGGATCCCGAGCACGGGATGACTCTTCGACTGGAGTTGAGGCGTTCGATCAACAGGTGAAATGGCAGTGAGCGATCACGAGATCAGGAGGAGGAAGTAGAAACCGGCGAACCTTGCCGGGCGAACCAACGCGAGAGGCGACAAGCCGATCGACCGGGATCGCCTCCAGCCACCCATCTTCGAGTACGAAGGAGTCGCCCTCTTCTTTCGCGTTCAACACGAGCAGTTCGTTCAGCGATGACCGTTCGCAACAACCGCGATGAGCACTCTGTTGCGGATCGTGTGGGACGGACGACGACGCCTCCCGTCGATGCGAACAGCAATGAGGGATCTTGTCCGTCTGAGTGGAAATCGTTGGTCCTGGATCGACTGGCGCTTGGTCCGCGACAGATCGTGCACAGCAGCAGCGAGGGCCGGTGGTTCCGGAGCAGAAGTACTTGATGCGGCCATCGGGGCAAACGCAACGGATGGTCGGCCACGCCGCGGGAACGGTCATGAACGCCGCCACCGTGGCGAGGAATCGCACCGTGATGACGCCGAACGCAGTCATTTCCGTCCTCCTTTGCAACTATCGACACCGAAGATTTCAAAGTCAATTCTTCCCGTGTCGAGTCTCTCGGGAGCACGTCGGCTCGGGCACTTTGGCGATCCGTCCGCGCGGCGTATCTCCTTATGACTTCACGCACTTGGCATTCGACGGAATGAGTCCGTACCGTGGTCCGGCTGAATAATCGGAAAACGGTAGAGATCGAGGATCCCAACGGTGCCTTGATTGACGGATGTTGCCGCAGGCCGCTAGGATGGAAGCATGGTGCATCTGGCAGCCACACGTATGGTGCTGGCGATCCTGCTCGTCATCGCGAACGCGGCCGGGTGGGTCGTGCCTGCCAAAGCCTGCTCCTGCGCCGCGGTTCCCGTTCCCTCCAATCATCTTTCGCCGATGAACGCAGAGTGCGAAATCGCACCTGCGAGCGAGAAGTGCCGCCGCCCGTGCTGCGCGGGTCGATCCGAGGCGAAAGAGTGCTGTCGGACTGTGGCGACCTCCATGCCGGCCTCCGGCTCGGCCAACTGCCCCTGCGTCCTTTGCGACTGCGCGAATCCGGGTGAGATCCCCCTGTCGCCCGCTTCCGAGCGGTCCTGCCCGACGGAGTCCGACTCCACGCTGGTGGCCGCTCCGGTCCCGCCCGCCTACCTGGCTCTCCCCGCCGCGCAAAATCGCGGACGCTTCGAGCCGATGACCGACGTCTTGCATCTCGACCGGATCACATTGCTGAACCGCCTCACGTGTTGATTCACTTCGGTCACTCCCTGCGCACAGCCTGATCGCCCCGCGATCGTTCCGGTTGTGCTCTCCGGCATTCCACCATCCCAAACCCGCATACTCGGCGTTCCTGCGCCGCGAGGTTGCTATGTCCGTCCCCGAACCGCCCCGCCCGGATCCGGCCCCGGCGCTTCCACGAAAACTGCTTCGCGGAATCCGCTTGGTGATCCTCGTGCCCTTGGCTCGGCTGCGATTCTTGTTCATCCTCGGTGCGATCGGATTCGTCATCGTGAAGTGGGACGAACTCTCGGCGCGGTACGAAAAGTACATTCGCAAACCGGCAGGCGAAAGTGTCGCCGACCCGGACCATGAGTTCTTCTGCCCGATGCACCCGAGCGTGGTGCGCGGCACAAACAAGGACAAGTGCCCCATCTGTTTCATGCCGCTCTCGAAGCGGAAGAAGGGTGACGTCACCGATGATCCGCTGCCGGCCGGCATCGTCAGCCGCGTGCAACTCTCGCCGTACCGCGTGGTGCTCGCCGGCGTTCGCACCGTGCCGATCAGTTACCAGTCGCTCACGAAGGACATCACGACCGTCGGCACCGTCGAGTTCGACGAACGCAAGCTCAAGGCGGTCACGGCCCGCGTGAAAGGACGCATCGACAAGCTCTTCGTGAACCAAACCGGCCAGATGGTCCACAAGAACTCGCCGCTCGCGGAACTCTACAGCCCCGATCTCGTGGTGACCGTTCAGAACCTGCTCGATGCCCGGTCGAGCAGCAATCCCGCGCTTGAAAAGAACGCCCGCGACCGGTTGCGGCTCTGGGGGATCGACGACGCCCAGGTCGAGGACATTGTCAAAACCAACAAACCGATTACGCATCTCACGATCCGCTCGCCGATCGACGGGCATGTGCTTCGGAAGGCCGTGCGGGAAGGCCAGTACGTCGAGGAGGGCGGCTCGCTGTTCGACGTGGCCGACCTGACAACCGTCTGGATCCAGGCGCAACTGTACGAAGACGATCTCGCGTTCCTGCCGTCCGGCGGACACGACCCGAAGACCGGCAAGCCCGACTTCGCGTTGCCGATCACGGCAACCGCACGGGCGTTCCCGGGCAAGGTCTTCGATGGCACGCTCTCGTTCCTGTTCCCGCACGTCGATGCCGAGACGCGGACGCTGACAGTTCGCTTCGAGTTGCCCAACGACGATCACGAACTGCGGCCGGGAATGAGCGCGACTGCTTCGCTGCATCTCAGCCCGGAACTTCTGGCGCGGACCCCGGCGGGGCTCAAACTGAAGTTGAAGGACGGCCGGGTGCTGGCGGTGGCGGAGGCCGCGGTCATCGACACCGGCGCACAGAAGGTCGTGTACCGCGAGAGCCTGCCGAATACCTTCGAGGGCGTGTCGGTCCGGCTCGGGTCGCGGATGCGCGACTCGGACGGCGTGGTGTTCTACCCGGTGCTCTCGGGCCTGGAGGAAGGCGACCGGATTGTGACCTCGGGCTCCTTCCTCATCGACGCCGAGACTCGATTGAATCCGGCCGCGGGCTCGATCTACATCGGTGGCAGCGGGACCGGGAAGTCCGGCGGCGTGTTCGTCAGGCCCACGACGCCGGACGACGACACCGCGAAGATCGCCGCGGCCATGGCCAAGCTCACGCCGGAGAACCGCAAGTTGGCCCAGGCACAACGGCTCTGCCCAATCCGCCACGAGCCGCTCGGCACGATGGGCGAGCCTGTGAAGATGGTTCTCGCCGGCACGCCGCTCTTCGTCTGCTGCAAGGCCTGCGTCGCCGAGGCGCAGGCCGATCCGGGCAAGACCCTGCTTCAAGTCGAAGAGTACAAGCGAAAGGGAGCGGCCCTCGCGACCGCCGCCCCGAAGGTTTCCAGCCCCAAGCTCACCGCGGAGGATCTGGCGGAGATCCGCGTCGGATTGTCGGAGTTGCCAGCTGAGGAACGCAAGGTCGCCGAGGCACAACGGCTCTGCCCCATCCTCGGCAAGCCGCTCGGCATCATGGGCAAGCCGCTCAAGGTCGAACTGGACGCGAAGCGATCCGTCTTCGTGTGCTGCAAGGGCTGCATCGACAAGGCGAAGAAGGATCCCGAGTCCACGCTTCGGAAGGTCGAAGAGTCGAAGAAGCTGCCCCCGATTCTCCCTGAGGGCAAGCCGTGATCGCCCGCATCATCGAACTCTCGGTCCGCAATCGGTTCCTCGTGCTGGTCACGGCCGCGGCACTGGCGGCGTTCGGCGTCTACGCGATGCTCGACACGCCGGTCGATGCCGTGCCGGACCTGGGCGAGAACCAGGTCATCGTCTTCACGGACTGGCCCGGCCGCAGCCCGCGCGAGATCGAGGATCAGGTCTCGTATCCTCTGTCCCGGAAACTTCAGGGACTCGCCGGCGTCCGTGTCGTGCGATCGTCGAGCGAGTTCAACTTCTCGATGATCACCGTGATCTTCGAGGACAACGTCGACTTCTACTTCGCCCGCCAGCGGGTGAGCGAACGCTTGGCCGAGGCGAACAACTACCTGCCGAAAGGTGTGACGCCCTACCTCGCGCCGGACGCCACGGCCCTCGGTCAGATCTTCTGGTACACGGTCGAGCCGGACCCGAAGCATCCGGTCGATCCGCCGCGGCTGTGGGCGCTCAACAAGTTCTACATCGCGCCGCAACTGACGGGGGCGAGCGGTGTGGCCGAGGTCGCCCCGGTCGGCGGGATGCCGCAGGAGTACCAGGTGGATGTGCGGCCGGAGGATCTCCGAGCCTATGGCGTGACCATCGGCGAACTGTTCGAGGCCGTGAGCCGCTCGAACCTGCCGGCCGCGGGCGGCGTGATTCAGAAGAACAACGCCGAGTATATCGTCCGCGGAATCGGCTGGATCCGCGACAAGGCGGACATCGAGAACGCGCTCGTCCGCGAAGTGAACGGCGTGCCGGTCTATGTGAAGACGGTGGCGACCGTGCAACTCGGCACCGGGTTCCGCCGGGGGGTCTTCGAGAAGAACGGCAATGAAGTCGTCGGCGGGGTCGTGCTGATGCGTCACGGCGGCAACCCGCTCCGTGTGACCGAGGCCGTGAAGGCAAAGATCGAGGAACTGAAACCGGGCCTGCCCGAAGGCGTGCGAATCGTTCCGGCGTACGACCGGACGCGACTCATCACCGGGGCCATCGGCACCCTGCGAACCGTTATGTGGCACGAGATGGCGATCGCCGCCGTCGCGATCCTGCTCATCCTCACGCACGTCCGCAGTGCGTTCGTCATCTGCATCACGCTGCCGCTGTCGGTCCTCTTCTCGTTCGCGCTCATGTGGCTGCTGCGGAAGGCCGGCATCGTCGACATCCAGGCCAACATCATGTCGCTCGCCGGAATCACCATCTCGGTCGGCGTGCTGGTCGATCAGGCCATCGTGATGGTCGAGAACGCCACGCATCATCTCAAGGAGAAGTTCGGTCGTGACCGAGTGACCGGCGACACACGGGAACTGCTGCTGCCGGCGCTCCGCATGGTCGGCCGGCCAATCTTCTTCTCAGTCATGATCATGCTGCTGTCGTTTGTCCCTGTATTCCTGCTCTCGGGCCACTCGGGCAAGCTGTTTCATCCCCTCGCGTACACGAAAAGCTTCGCGCTGCTTGGCACGGCGCTCATTTCCGTGACCGTCGTGCCCGCGCTGATCCCGAGCTTCATCCGCGGGCGGCTCAAAGGCGAGGATGAGAACTGGATCGTCCGCAGCTTCACGCGGATCTACCGGCCGATGCTCAACTTCGCCCTCGACCGGTTCAACCTCGTGATGTGGTCGTTCGCGGTGCTCCTCATCCTTGCCGCGGGCCTCTTCCCGCTTCAGGCGCTGTTCGGCTTCGGCTCGGAACTCTTCTGGTGGAAGCGGTTCTTCGCCGGCGCGTGCGTACTGGTCGGATTCATCACCGTCGTCTTTACACGCGGGATTGTGTGGCAACTGCTCTCGTTCGTCTCCCTCGTTGCGCTCGCGCTGTGGGCGTGGCACTTCCCCAAGATCGGCGTCGACTACGTGCCGAAGCTCGACGAGGGCACCACGCTCGACATGCCGGTGACGGTGCCGCGGGTTGGCGTGACCCAGGCGAGCGACGACCTGAAGGCCCGCAACGCGCTGATCCGCGGATTCCCGGAAGTCGAAAGCGTCGTCGGCAAAGTCGGTCGCGCCGAAACCGCGACCGATCCGGCCCCCTTGGACATGGTCGAGACCTTCGTGAACTTCCGGCCGCGCGATCTGTGGCCGCGCCGCGTCCTGCGATATTCCGATGCCGTCGTACAGACGCGCCGAGTCATCAAAGCGCTCGAACGACGTGGTTATCTCGCCGCAGCCGACGACCGGGACGGCTTCGTCAACGACGTCACGCAGAAGGCGCTCGAACGCTTCGACGAGGTGATGCGCGAACTCGCTCTGCGGCGTTACCAGGAGATTGAAAAGGAACTCGGTTCGACCGCCGGGGCCGACGATGGCCGTTTGCAGCAGTGGCACGAGCGAGTGAAAGCGCTGAACTGGGAACTGTTCGACCGGGGGACCGAAGCCTTCACATGGTTCGCGATGGAAGAGACGGCCAAAGCCGCGCGGGGCCAGGATCTGCTCGATCACGCCCCGAGAGGCGAAGAATTGGAACGCTTCGCGGCACAGGCCGTCCGCGTCGTGCTGGACAAGCCTTACGAGTCCGACGTGTTTCCGATCTTCGGCGACCTGCGGGCCGAACTGGAGAAGGCGTTTCGCGACCGGGTGATCTTCCGGGTGCGAACCGGCGGTCCCAAAGGCGACCTCGTGGACGACGAGATGGGCCGCGTTCTTCAGGTGCCCGGCTGGAGCAACATCTTCACGCAGCCGATCGTCAACCGGATCGAGATGCTGTCGTCGGGCGTGCGAACGGACATCGGCATCAAGGTGTTCGGCCCCGATCTCGACACGGTGATGCGGGTCTGCCAGCAGATCGAGGCCGCGGTCAAGCCGGTGAACGGGGCACGCGATGTCGTCGCCGCCCCGATCATGGGGAAGGGCTATCTGGAAATCGCAATCGACCGCGAGAAGGCCGCACGGTTCGGCGTCTCGGTCGAGGACGTCCAGACGGAGATCGAAACGGCCCTGGGCGGGCGCGTCGTGACCTTCACGGTCGAGAATCGCGAGCGGTTCCCGGTGCGCGTGCGATACGCGCGCGTCCAGCGCGAGGACGAGGAGGCCGTGAAGCGCCTGCTCGTGCCGGCCGGCCTCGCCGGCAATAAGCGCGATCCGGCGATGACCGGCGACCCGACCTTTCGCACCGAAGCGCATGGTGCCGTTGCCGAGCACAGTGCCAAAGGCCGGCGATTCATCCCGCTGACGGCGGTCGCCTCGGTCCGCATCACGGAGGGGCCGGCGGTCATCAAGAGTGAGAACGGGCAGCTTCTGAACTATGTGACTCTCAATGTCCGCGGCCGCGATTCGGTCGGATTCGTCGAGGAAGCCAAACGCGTCGTCGCCGAGACCGTGAAGCTGCCCGAAGGCGTGCATGTCGAATGGGCCGGCGAGTTCCAGCACCAGGAGCGGGCCGCGAACACGCTGCGCTGGGTGTTCCCGGCCGTCATCCTCGTGATCTTCCTCGTCCTCTACCTGACCTACAACGATCTCGCCGACGCCGGCCTCATGATGCTCGCGGTGCCGGAAGCCCTCGCGGGAGGAGCCTTCTTCCTTTACTTCTTCCCGAAAGTGCTCGACGGCTGGGACGCACCCCCCGTCGACTTCAGCGTCGCCGTCTGGGTCGGGTTCATCGCCTGCTTCGGCATGGCCACCGAGACGGGCATCATCATGCTGGTCTACCTGCGCGAGGCGATCGACAAACGCGGAGGGTTGGAAGCCATCGGCTCCCTCGAAGAACTGCGTGCGGCCGTCGTCGAAGGAGCCGTTCATCGCCTGCGCCCGAAGTTGCTCACTGAGGGTGTCGCGATCATCGCCATCTTCCCGATGGTCTTCGCGTCCGGTGTCGGCGGCGAGATCCTCGCCCCGATGGCGCTGCCCGTGCTCGGCGGGCTGCTGATCTCGGATGAAGTCGTCGACCTGTTCCTGCCCGTGCGCTTCTATTGGGTCCGTCGCGCCCGCTGGCTCAAGCTGCAAGCGGCCGGCTTGCTGGATCATCAACGCGCGGGGAGCGTGCCGGACGTGAGTCCGTCACTGTCCTGAATTGAGACTGCGGTGCGGGGTTTCTCGTCTCGAAAGCGGGAGGCATCCATGAGTCGCTTGACGATCGGACAACTGGCGAAACGGACCGGGGTCGGCGTGGAAACAATCCGGTTCTACGAACGGCAGGGGCTGATCCCGGAACCCGAGCGTCTGGCCTCCGGCTACCGGCACTACCCGCCCGAGGCGATCGGCCGCGTCCGTTTCATCCGCCAGGCTCAGCACCTGGGGTTTTCTCTCAAGGAAGTGCTCGAACTGCTCTCGCTTCAGGACGATCCGAATGCCGGACGCGCGGAGGTCCGCAACAAAGTCGTTGCGAAGCTCGGCGACATCAAAAGACGCATCCAGGAATTGGAGACGATCCAGTCCGACCTGAGTCGAATGATTGGTGCCTGCGATGGCATCGGAAGCGCGGCGACCTGCCCCATCCTTCACCGTCTGTCGGAGGAACCCGGCACAACCTGAAGTCGAGGTGCGGGCTCACACACACGGCGCAGGAGTTGCTCCGGGTCAGAATCACACCTCGTTCGATCTCCAAGCGGAGCACAGTCATGAACTCAAGACGATGGATCGCATCGGGCGGACTGGCAATCGCGGCCGGTACAGCCGTACTCATCGCGATCGCCGCCGAGCCGGTGCAAAAGCAGGAGGCCGGGCAGGCACCCCGCGAGCCGGTCCGGGGCCGCGCCCCCGAATCGCTGCCCGCCATTCCGCGCCCGGATGCGGCATCCGCCCAAGTGCCGCCGGGTTATCAGGCCGAGGTGGTCCTGTCGGGGCTCTCGTACCCCACGAGCATCGAGTTTGATGACGCGGGCAACATGTACGTCGCCGAGGGCGGATTCATCTATGGAGACGATGTCGCGCCCGCGGGGATCATTCGCGTTTCGGCCAGCGGCAAATCCGATCCGGTGGCGGACAATCTCAACGGTCCGGTGACCGATCTGCTGTGGCACGACCGGCGGCTTTACATTTCCCACCGCGGCAAGATTTCGGTCCTGGAGAACGGTGTTGTTCGCGACCTGGTGACCGGGTTGCCGAGTCTGGGCGACCACCACAACAACCAGATGAGTGTCGGCCCGGATGGAAAGATCTACTTCGGACAGGGTACTGCCACGAACTCCGGCGTTGTCGGACTGGACAACTTCAAGATCGGCTGGCTCGGCAAGTACCCGGAGGTTCACGACATTCCGGCCAAGGACATCCGCCTGAACGCCGAGCCGTTTGAAACACCGGACCCGATCGCTCTGCTGGGGGATCACCGGAACGGGGACGTTGCGGGCAATGGGCACGAGGGACATGGATCGAAACCCAAAGGCCCGGCCGATCACAGCGAACACGACAAGGGAACGACGCCGGCCAAGGGCAAGGAGACGGAGAAGAAGAAATCTGCGGAGCCGGCCCCGCATGAAGGACATGATCCGAAAGCCAAGGACAGCGCTCCTGGAAAGTCGAAGGACAAAACCCCGGACCCGCCGAAGGGCCACGAGCATCCTTCGGCGGATGCCGGAAAGGAGAAGGGACACGAAGGACACGGAGCGATGAAATCGTCGGAGAGCGGAGGCGGGTCGCATGGGATGGTGAAGACGTTCGCATTCCAGCCGTTCGCCAAGACGCCGTCAGATGATGGAGCCGTCCGCGGTCAAATCAAGGCGAACGGCACGATCCTTCGCATGAATCCGGACGGCTCGGACCTGGAGGTGTATGCCTGGGGTCTCCGCAATCCGTTCGGGGTGGTGTGGAGCGCGGACGGCCGGCTCTACGCTTCGGACAACGGCTACGACGAGCGCGGCAGCCGCCCGATCGCACACGCCCCCGACTGCCTCTGGGTCGTCAAGAAGGGTGCGTGGTACGGGTTTCCCGACTATGCGGGAGGTATACCCGTGACGGACAGCCGATTCCAACCGGAACACGGACCGGCCCCGAAGTTTCTGATGCGGGACCATCCGGTCGTCGAAAAGCCGTTCCTGGCCCTGACCCATCATGTCGGAGTGGCGAAACTCGAATCCGTCGGCACGGACGCCTTCGGCTTCAAGGACAGCCTCTTCCTGGCGTTGTCCGGCGACATGAATCCGATCACGGGGTCGCACACGGAGCGTTCCGGCTTCGAGGTCGTCCGCATCGACGCGACGACCGGCAAGGCGGAGTCGTTCTTCAAAGCGAAGAAGGAGTCGCTCGGACCCAAGGGATTGGAGTATGTCGTCACCTCCGGCCCGCGACGGCCCGTCGATGTGCGACTGGCTCCCGACGGCAAGGCACTCTATGTGGTCGATGTCGGCGCGATGGCGATTCTCTCGACCGCCACCGGGCCGGCACCCCGGCCGTTCCCCCGCAGCGGCGTGGTTTGGCGCATCACGCGCGGGATGGTCAGCCAGAAATAACTACGCGGTTCCCGTCTCACTGGAGAGGTCATGGCACACGAGTCGTCCCGCCGGGCATTCCTGCGCAGGGGAAGCGCCGCGACTGCCGGAGTCTTCGCCGCGTCCGGCATCGTCGCCGCGCAGGGTCACGAAGAAATCCCGCCGCCGCGCGCCCTCACCGCGGCCGGCGAAGCGGGAGCCGATTACCCGCGCGACCGGCCGGGTCCGAGCGCCCCGGTCGGCTCGGCGTCCGATCGCGGCAAACTGGTCTCCGGGCTGCGAGGAGTGGATGAAAAGGTCGTTGCCGTCGAGGCTCCGGATCTGACCCGGCTGTTCTGGGAGATGAAGGGCGGAGTCAAGGAGTTCCACCTGCACTGCCGGCACACGCGGCGGGAGTTTCTTCCCGACATGTGGTTCGATGTCTGGGGATTCAACGACAGCATGCCGGGTCCGACCATCGAAGCCGTCGAGGGCGATCGGGTTCGGATCGTGGTTCACAACGAGCTTCCGGAGTCGACCTCGCTGCATTGGCATGGTTTGGAAGTGCCCATCGCGATGGACGGCGTTCACGGTCTGACGCAGGAACCGATCAAACCCGGCAAGTCGTTCGCGTACGAGTTCACGCTGCATCAGAACGGGACGTTCTTCTACCACTCCCACGGCCCCATGCAGGAAGGCATGGGGATGGCCGGTCTGTTCATCATTCATCCGAAAACGGCCCATCGGCCCGTGGTGGACCACGACTTCGGACTGCTCATCCAGGAGTGGGCGATCCTCCCCCAGAATACCATTCCCAACACCATGTCGATGGAGTTCAACTTCTTCACGATCAACGGCCGCTCGGCCCCGTACATCACGCCGCTGGTCGTGAAACTCGGCAGCCGGGTCCGCATTCGCTTCGTGAACATGAGTGCGATCGACCACCACCCGATGCACCTGCACGGTCACACGTTCTGGGTCACGGGAACGGAGGGGGGTCGCATTCCCGAGACCGCCTGGATTCCCGGCAACAACGTGCTGGTGGGCGTGGCGCAGGCCCGCGACGTGGAGTTCATCGCCAACAACCCCGGCGACTGGATGATCCACTGCCACATGTTTCACCACATGATGAACCACATGAGTTCCATGGTCGGGCCGATGGCCGGGCACTCGATGACGACACCCGGTGCGCGGGACATGGCCAACAGCCTGGGCATGTTGTCGCTCGGGCGCGGGACGTCGCCGACGGAAGACCTCGGGGCCACCGTGCAGGGCCGCGGCACCGGCGAGCAGACGACTGCGGAGCGTACGCTCCGGAACGGCCCGGCCGGGCCAGGACGCACGAAGGATCCCCGCTACCGGGTTCCGGGCTATCCCCAGGACATGATGGACATGATGGCGATGCACCCGCCCGAGCACATGAAGAAACTCAACAAGCCGCTGACCCGCGGCATGCGTCGGAACTGGTTCAGCGGGGTGGAAGGATTGATGACGGTGCTGCGGGTGCTGCCGCCGGACCTGTACGACAAGGTGATGTCCGGCAAAGGAGAAATCGAGCCTGGAGCCAGCACCCCCGGTGCGGGTCCGGGCGAAACGCCGGGAATGATGGGCGGTCACGACGGGCACGAGATGCCCAAGAAATAATGTCAACGAAGAAGGGCTGCCCTCTCCCCAGGGCAGCCCTCCCCTTCGCCCGGCTCCGCTCGTCACGATCCGCCTTCGCCTGGCTGGTTGCCGACCCGGTCCTCGATCGAACGACCGTTCGCCGGAATCGGGTCCGGCAAATCACTCGGATTGGCCCCGTCACCTTCCCGCCGTCGAAACCGTCCCTCGCCCCCCGGCCCTTGCGGCGGATCGGTGCCATCCACCAGCAGGAGTCCCTGAATCTCCACTTCGCTTCGGCGCAGCTGTTCGAGCGCCTCGACGTACTCGCTCGCGATCTGGAAGTAGTTCCGCTGCGCGATGAGCATCTGCGGGTATGCCGCGCGCCGCTTCTCGAAGCTCTCCTTGTAAAGCGTGAACGCCTCGCGGGCGTCGGGCAGATTCCCCGCCTTGTATGTCTCGACGGAGGCCCGCGCGGTCTGATAGCGCGCGTAGGAGCGGGCCAGCCGGCGCTGGAGCGACAACTCGACGCGGCCGACATCCGCCTCCGCCCGGGCGAGTTGCGCGGTCGCGGACCGGATGTTCCCCTGATTCCGATCGAAGACCGGAAGCCGCAACCCGACGTTCGCGGTCGTGGTCACCGTGTTGCTCTCGAAGTTGTAACCGGTCGACGCGCGCAATTGCACGTTCGGAACCGGCTCGACCTGCTCCCGCTTCAAGGCGATCGCGTTGCGGGCGACCTCGATGCGGGCGATTTGCAGTTCCGGCGTCGCACTGATCAGATGGGCGAGCGAGGTCTGATAATCGGGCAGCGGATCGCCTCGCTCCAGGTCGCCGGCCAGTTTGCCGTCCGGAAACTGCGGCACGCCGATGTAAGCCGCGAGTTGCTGCCGCGCCGACTGTTCGAGCGTCCGGGCATTCTGAAGCCCGACCCGGGCTTGCCGCGCTTCGATCCGGGCCTGGAGGAGGTCCGGCTTGTTCGCTTGGCCGACGTTGACCAGTTCCTCGACCGTGGTGACGATGTCTTCCGCGATCCGGACGAACTCCTCGCGCACCGCAATCTGCTGCCGCATGGCGAGAAGCCGGTAATAACGGACCCGGACGCCGTTGACGACCCGGTACCGCTGGGATGCGGCCTCCCACTCCATCTGCGTGATCTCCTGGCCGAACTTGTCCCGGTTCAGACGCAGTTTCCCCGCCGTGACGATCGTCTGGTCGATGAACGCGCCCTGCTGTTCCCCCGGGCCGGCATCGCCGCGAAGCCCCATCTGTTCGCCGTTGTAACCGACGGTCGGATTCGGATAGAGGCCGGACTGAACGGCCCGGCCGCGGGCATCCTCGATGTTGGCACCGGCTTGAACCAGGGTCGGATTGCTGGCCAGCGCCAGTCGCTCCAAATGCTCCAGGGTGAGTGGAGCGACGGGAAGCGGGACGCCCGGGAGGACCGCCTGTTCCGCCGCCGCCTGTTGGATTTCCGGAGGTCGGGCGACCGCAGGCGGCTGAGCCGGAGAGGATGGATGGGGAGCCAGAGTCGACACCGGGTTCGACCGTTCGGTCGACAGGGTGCTGCAACCCGCCAGAACGGGGAGCATCATTCCGGGAATGCAGGCTCGGACGAATCGGAGCGATGATCGCGCATTCATGACCGTACCTGCGGCGTGGGCATGGTCTGATGATCGGGTCGATTTTACCGTGGGGATGAGTCATTCGGAGCCCAGCGGCTTGAACTGACCCGGACCTGACTCCGGGTCGATCACAAACATCGGCGAGTGCATGTCGAAGGGCGTCGAGTCTGATGATCGCAAGGGCTCGCCGTTGAGGAACCGGGGCAATCCCGCCGGGATTCCGTGAAGTTGCGGGTCTCCAACACCTCGGACAACGTCGCGATTCGCCAAATCAGCCGGAGTGGACTCCAGGGTTTGCGGTATTCGCTTTGCGGCAGTACTTCGCGTTCCATGTACAACCCGAGGTGCGATCATGGTTCACGAACAACACAAGGCGTGCATCGAGGCTTGCGTCCGGTGCGCCCAAGCCTGCGAGCACTGCGCGAACGCCTGCCTGTCCGAATCCGATGCGGGCAGGATGGCTGAGTGCATCCGTTTGGACGCCGATTGTGCACAAATCTGCTGGATGGCGGCGTCGTTCATGTCGCGCGGGTCGAAGTTCGCCAGCGACCTCTGCCGACTGTGCGCAACGATCTGTGAAGCGTGCGGACGGGAATGCGGGATGCACAAGCACGATCATTGCCAGCAGTGCGCGAAGGCATGCCGGACCTGCGCCGAAGAATGCGGTCGCATGGCCAGCGTCGCCGCGTAACACGCTCATCGTGACCGGCGAGAGAAGAGTTGAGTTGCCCCGGGGCAACCGGTAGCCTGAGCCCAACTCTCCTCACACTGGAGCCGCGATGATTCCTTCTGCACGCGTCATGCTCGGACTGGTGGCCCTCTGCCTGTCGTTCGCGGCTTGCAACAATACCAATCGTCCCGTGGAGCCGGTTCCCGATTCCGGGGAGCCGCCTCAACCGCGGACGACGCCCGCCTCCTCGGCCGACGGAGTCTTCGAGCAGCGGATCGCGCCGATCTTCAAGTCCCCGAAACCGTCCAGTTGCGCGCAGTGCCATCTCGCATCCGTGGACTTGAAGGACTACATCCTTCCGTCCGCGCGGGACACGTTCCTCGCCCTCCGCGATCAGGGTCTGATCGACTTGGAGAAGCCCGAGAACTCCAAAATCCTCAAGCTCATCAATCGCGGTGCGAACGAGAAGTACGGTTCAAGCCTCATCGCACCCGAGAAAAGACAAGCGGAGTACGACGCCTTCGCTGCGTGGATCAAGGCCTGCGCCGCCGACCCCGCCTTGAAGGATGCGCCCAAGCCGGCAAAGGCTCCCGCCCTCGCCACGAAGCCGGTCGAAGTCGTCCGTCATGCTCGGATGGATCGGGTGACGGAATCATTCGAGGCCAACATCTGGTCCATGCGGTTCCGGTGCATGAACTGCCATACCGAGGGGACGCCGCAGAACGACAAGCTCCGCAAGGAGCACGGCGATCGTGTCGCGTGGTTCAAGAAGGGCGGAGCCGCCGCGACGATGGAGTACCTGCTCGGCAGCAAGCTGATCGACACGGAGAGCCCGGAGAAAAGTCTTCTTCTGACGAAGCCGTTGGGTGAGGTGAAGCACGGCGGCGGCATCAAGATCGTGGTCGGCGATCAGGGCTACAAGGCGATCCGCTCATGGATCGAGGATGTCGCAGCGATCAAGCACGCCAAGTATGCGAAGAGTGCCGATCTGCCCGCTGAAGCCGCAGTGAAGATCTTCGGCACCGAAGCTTGGCTTCGCCTCACCAACACGCCGCCTGCCTGGAACGACAAACTCCTTCAGGCAGATGTGTATGCCTGGGATCAGAAAGCGGGGGCATGGGAGAAGGAAGCGATCGCCACCTCGGACCGCATGTGCGGCAATCAGGGCTGGCAGCACACCGTATCCCTGTCTGCGACGCGCGGATCCGAGCGTGCCACGGCGTGGGCAAGGGGCAAGCCAAGCCTGCCCGCCGGGAAGTACCTGGTGAAGGTCTACGTCGACGCGTCGGGTCGCGTGAAGAGGGACTGGAAGGATCGGCTGGGCAAGGATGAATACGTCGGAGAGGCCGAGTTCCAAGCTCGGTGGCAGGAAGGTTACGGCTCCATGACTGTCGTCGACTCCAAGACGATCAAGAAATAGCGGATCGCCGCGTCGCGCGTTTGGTCGCAGACGCGCGATGCTTGGGCCGGCGGTTGAGTCCTTTTCGGAAGTTCTCTCACTTTCGACGGCCGATGGTGCCGATTATGGCGACATGAGAGGGTCTCTACGCTTCACCGTCGCGGTCTGCGCACTCGCCTCGCTCTACCTGAGCGGCTGTGCGATGGATCGTGACGAGTGGTGCGTCGAAGAATCGCGCAGCATCCTCGACCCATTCAGAAAGCCCCCCGCCGCCCCGTTACCGATGGCGGGGGTGGTTCAGGCCAACCATCAGACCACTGTCGGGATCGTGAAGGAACCCACCTTCAGTCAAGTGTTGACGGTCGACGAGGTGGTTCATGCGGTCCTTTCGCGCAACCCGTCGCTCGATGAGATGCGTGCCGCCGCCGCCGCCGTCGCCGCCCGCTATCCTCAAGTTACTTCGCTCGACGACCCCACGTTTGCATTTACGACGGCACCTGGTTCGATCGGCTCCCGCAACGTCGACTACGCCGCCCGTGCAGAGATCACGCAAAAGATTCCGTTCCCGGGCAAGCGCGATCTGAAGGGACAGATCTCGACAGCGGAAGCCGCGGCTGCGTCGCGGGACATTGACGACACGCGACTGGCACTCGTCGCTTCCACCAAGTCGGCGATGGCGGATTACTATCTCGCCGACAAGGGCTGGGGTGTCGCCCAGGAGAATGCGAAGCTGCTCCGCGAGTTCCGACAGAACGCCGAATCCCGCTATAAGACCGGCCAGGCTCCGCAGCAGGATTTGTTGCAAGCCGATGTGGAAGTGGCTCGTCAGGAGGAACGCCTCGTCGCATTGCGGCGCGCCAGGCATGTGGCGATCGCCCGGTTGAACACGCTGATGCACATGGCACCAGACTCGCCGCTTCCTCCGCCGGCCGAGATTCGTGATGCGTCCTTGATCCCCGAAGCCGCAGTCCTGAGGGCTTCGGCTCTGGCGCGGCCCGACCTGAAAGCGGTCCTGGACCGTCTTGCCGCCGAAGAAGCCTCGCTGTCGCTTGCGATGAAGGAGTACAAGCCCGATGTGGACCTTATGGCGGCGTACGACGGATTCTGGCAGGGCGAAGGAGGCCGTCCGCTTCAGTGGCAAATCGGTGCACGCGTGAATCTCCCGGTCCGATACACGCGGCGGAGCGGTGCCGTGAGCGAGGCGCAGTCACGCGTGGCTCAACGCCGGGCCGAAGTCGCGAAGTTGACCGATCGTGTGAACTTCGAGGTGCAGGACGCGTGGGAGCAGGTTCGCGAAACGGATGAAATCGTGAAACTCTACGAAGCCAAGATCCTCCCCGTGGCCGAAGCGAACGTGAAAGAAGCGCAGTCGGGTTACGTGGCGGGTCGCGTGCCCTTTCTGAATCTCGTCGAAGCACAGCGGAATCGCGTCGGACTCAAGGATCGCTATTTCGAGGCGGTCGCCGAGTCGCTTCGCCGTCGCGCGGCGCTTGAGAAGGCAGTGGGACAACCGCTGCTTGCGAACAAGCCCTGACTCGGGCAACTTCCCTCCGAAGTCACCTCTGAACCCACTCCAGAAGTTCGGCTGCGCCACGTCGCCGCCCGGATCACGCTTCCGGCGACACCGTGTGTTGAAACGGTTCGTCAAGTCACTGGCCACGACAGCGCCGCAAGCCCATCCCCCGGCGAACACATCTCGTTCGCGTACCGAGTCGGCGGAAATCGGAGCGACAGGGCTTGACCCTGGAGCATACTCCAGGGCTTAGACTACCCGTGGAGGGCCGAACCATGTTGAGCATCGGGCAGGTTGCGAAGCGGGCGGGAGTCGGAGTGGACACGATTCGCTTTTACGAGAAGGAGTCGCTTCTCGGGAAACCGTCGCGGACCCCGGGCGGCTATCGAACGTACGACGAGTCCGCGGTCCGGGTCTTGCAGTTCGTCCTCCAGGCGAAGCACCTCGGCTTCACCCTGCGTGAGATCAAGCAGTTGCTTCGACTGCACCGCGGCACACAAAGCACCCGGGGCGACTTCCGCACGATCGCCCGGGAGAAGCTCGCCGACATTCAAGCGAAGATCGTGGCGCTGAAAAGAATGCGGGACGTCCTGCTACCGCTGGTGGCCCGTTGCGACGGAGTCGGACCGCTCGCGGGATGTCCGATCGTCGAGGCGTTGACCAGAGACCTGACGCACGAAGAGTGTCACAAATCCAAGGAATAGCCATGCAACCGTTGAACGTGCTCGACAACGAGGCGGGGACGACCCACACCGATCCGGTTTGCGGGATGACCGTAGACCCGAGATCCGCCGCCGGCTCGCTCGTGCATGCGGGCACAAGCTTCCACTTCTGTAGCCGTCATTGCTTGGAGAAGTTCCGCACCGACCCGGGTCGTTACATCACCGGCACGCCCGTGGACACCGCACACTCGTGCTGCTCGGCGAGCCCGGTACACGATCACAGCCGTTCAACGCCGGCGATCGTGGCCGCAGGCGCGAAGTACACCTGCCCCATGCACCCGGAGGTGGTGCAGGACGGCCCCGGCAACTGCCCCAAGTGCGGGATGGCACTCGAACCGACGACTCCGAACGTGGAGGAGGACGACTCGGAACTCCGGAATATGACGTTCCGGTTCTGGGTGGCGACGGTCCTCACTGTTCCGCTCTTCGTGCTCGCGATGGGGCCGATGATCGGGTTGCCGGTCCCGGAGTGGCTCGCGCATGGCCGCAAGAACTGGCTGGAACTGGCAATCGCGACACCGGTGGTTCTCTGGGCGGGATCGACGCTGTTCGTTCGCGGCTGGCAGGCGCTTCAGCATCGAACCGCGAACATGTTCAGCCTGATCGCACTCGGGACGGGGGCGGCGTGGCTTTACAGCCTCGTGGCGACCGTAGCTCCCAACCTGTTCCCGCCCGGGTTCAAAGACGATCACGGGACCGTGCCCGTCTACTTCGAGGCGGCTGCGGTGATCGTCACTCTCGTCTTTCTGGGTCAGGTGCTCGAACTCCGCGCCAGGCGACAGACTGGTTCGGCGATCCGGGCGCTCCTCGGTCTGAGCCCGAAGACCGCTCGCCGCATTCGGGCCGACGGAACCGACGAGGATGTCGCCTTGGACGATGTTCAGGCAGGTGACCGACTCCGCGTCCGCCCCGGAGAGAAAGTGCCGGTAGACGGAACGGTTGTCGAGGGGCGAAGCGCGGTCGACGAGTCGATGGTGACCGGGGAGCCGATGCCGGTGGAGAAACAGGCCGACGACGCGGTGATCGGCGGGACGGTGAACACAACCGGCGGGTTCGTGATGAAGGCCACGCGGGTCGGGAGCGAGACGCTGCTCGCCCGGATCGTGGCCCTCGTTGGAGAGGCACAACGAAGCCGGGCTCCCGTTCAGCAACTCGCCGATCACGTCGCTGCGTGGTTCGTTCCGGCCGTCGTTGTGGTTGCGGCCCTGACCTTCATCGTCTGGGCGGCGTTCGGCCCGAGCCCTTCGCTGGTGTATGCGATCGTGAACGCGGTCGCGGTTCTGATAATCGCCTGCCCGTGCGCCCTCGGACTCGCGACACCCATGTCGGTCATGGTCGGTGTCGGGCGAGGGGCTCTTGAGGGCGTGCTGATCCGCAGCGCCGAATCGCTCGAACGAATGGAGCGGGTCGACACCGTGGTTGTGGACAAAACCGGGACGCTCACCGAGGGGAGACCGAAACTTGTGACGGTCGAACCGGCGACGGCGTTCAGCGAGAAGGAACTTCTCCGATTCGCTGCGGCGTTGGAACGTGGCAGCGAGCACCCGCTCGCGTCCGCGATTGTGGCGGGAGCGAAGGAACGGGGAGTCGGGCCCGATGCGGCTGAGCAGTTCGAGACGCTCTCGGGCATGGGTGTGCGCGGCCGTGTTGACGGACGAGCCGTGGCACTCGGAAATCGAGCCATGATGCTGGAGGTCGGGGCCGGCGGGAGCGACGATCTGGCCACACATGCCGATGCGCTTCGGACGGGAGGCCAGACCGTACTGTTCCTCGCGGTGGACGGCAAACCCGCCGGGCTCCTCGGTGTCGCGGATCCGATCAAAGCGACCACGGCCGAGGCGCTCGCACGACTTCACGCCGAAGGGCTGAAAGTCGTCATGCTCACGGGGGACAGCCGGGCCACCGCCGAGGCCGTCGCAAAGAAACTGGGCATCGACGAGGTGCTTGCCGAAGTGCTTCCCGTACAGAAAGCCAATGCGGTCCGCAAGCTCCAAGCCGAGGGGCGGGTTGTGGCGATGGCCGGCGACGGAATCAACGACGCTCCCGCACTCGCGGCCGCGGACGTGGGAATCGCGATGGGAACCGGCACCGACGTCGCAATGGAGTCGGCCGGGGTGACGCTCGTGAAAGGCGACTTGCGGGGGATCGCCAAAGCCAAGGCGCTTAGCCGGGCCGTGATGGCGAATATCCGGCAGAACTTGGTCTTCGCGTTTGGCTACAACCTGCTTGGCGTGCCGGTCGCGGCCGGAGTGTTGTACCCCTTCACAGGATTACTGCTCAGCCCAATGCTCGCCGCGGCTGCTATGAGCCTGAGTTCGGTGTCGGTTGTCGCCAACGCCCTCCGGCTCCGAACCGTCCGCATCTAATGGCTTGGGATCGTCGTTCCTCGCTTGTAGCTTCAACCAGAATGCCCGACTGACCCCGTGGAACCGCACACAGAAAGTGGTCGGCCGCTGCATCTCAAGGAAATGGTGGAAGCCATTTGCCGACTGTCGGCTAAGTGGGCCATTCAACGGCAAACCGAAAACGCAGCGGGGCCGAGTACCCGATGGATACTCGGCCCCTGAAAGAACCGTCTCAGACTCAGCCGACCGGCAAGGAGAAGTGCTCCTCAATCACTTCGGCCTTGGCTCCGCGGCTCACCAGCCATTCGAGCGCTTCCGCATCGGACAGCAGATAGCCACCCTCACCAGGTGACCACCATTGCTCATCTTCCGTTTCAGCGAAGTGGCTATTGGAGCCACCTTCCCCGGTCACGAAGAACCGGCCGGATTGCGTCTTGTAGAGACTCTCACGCACCCAGCGCAGGTCGGTCTGGGGGTGGCGGCTCTCGTATTCGTGGACAAGTTCAGCATCGTCTTCGTCGTAGACCCTGCCTTCGAGGATGTACTTTGCCACTGTCGTTCCTTGGTTCGTTCAACGCATCAACCTTTGCAACTTGCGATCGCATTTGGATCGCCTCTGTCTTTGCAGTCTCTTCGAGACTTGCATTCTGCCAAGCGATCATCGGTCGCCCTCGTCCGATCAACGGGTTGGCCCGATGGCCAAGAGCAGGGACAATCCACCTCCGTCGTTTGGGGTCGTGGCCTCCGAGCCCAATTCCACTATTCGGGGACCGAACAAGAATGTCAAGCAGCAATCGTCCTGCTGACAACGACATGCCAAGGCGAATCGGCTAGAAGAATGGGATTCGCCTTTCGAGGAGTCAACGTGGCACTGCACATCGTCTTTGTCGCAGACTTCGGCGACGACTGCATCGAAGTCTCCGATCAACTCCCCAACGCCCGGCGAATGTCAGGCTACGAGGACCGTCCTTATCCCGTGCACCGGGCGTTCGCGTTGACCCGGCTTTGGGTCGACGCGGAGTCGCCGCCCGTACTACCGGAAGGCGATCTCACGCAGGAGCAGTACCAGGACTGGCGAGCAATCCTCGGTGAGTTCACGGAGGAGAAGGTGGACCACTTGCTTCTTGCCGTCGGGCTTGCCGAAGTCTGCGTCGAGACCAAGCTCGATGCGGTGGACTTGGAGGTGATCGGGACGTGCTTGAAACTGACGGTCACGAACGTTGGCCGCGTTTCCGCCGGCAAGATTCAGATCGTATGGTTCGGGGAGTGGAAACCGATCGGAAACGAAGTGTTGTGCGGGCAGGGGTTCCACTTCTCCAGCTACGGCGCGGAACCGATCGACCTCCAGCCGGGCCAGTCCCACGCCTACGTTCTGCCGCAGCCGCACCTTCAGAAGGGGCTGAGCTACGCCGCGGCGCTTCCACCGAGCAATTACCATCTCAGAGTGAACGCCACTCTGCCCGGGCAGCATGCGTTCTACGAGATTGCTCGAATCCCGGGTACGGAGATGGGCTACATGATCGACCACCTTGAGCGGTTCTTGGAAATTGAAGAGCCGATGTAGACTCTCGCCTTCGGCGTCGGCCACTTCGTATGCTCAGACGCCCCCCGTTAGAAAGCGAACTTCTTGAACGGCTCTCGTGTGGCCAACAGAGTCTTCGAGTCGAACTCATATTGCTCCTCAATCGCCCAAGAACAGGGCGGTTGCACTTCAAACATTCCGTTGGGAATTGAAAAGAACCCGTCGTTTTCAGTGGTCATGCCGAAAGGTCTGAAGCGGCTTAGCGCAGCCGTGTTGAACTGGGCGAAAAGAATCACGAGAACAGCCGTGATGGCTTCCATCACGTTCGAGAGACTTGCGCACTCGAACTCAGATGATCGGTCGTGCTTCACGTCGTTGTAGGCCTTGTACCACGGCAGGGTATGAGTCGTGGCCCAAGCGGAGAATGGCTTGAAGGTGCTCCGCGTGCCACGCCAGACGTCGAATCGCACGCTGTACTGGGAAAGTCGGCAAGCGCTTTCCACCTTGAAGTAATCCAAGATGTTCCAGTTGTTACGAGGAGATGCGTAGCCGTTCAACTTCAGGATGAGGGTTGCGTTCGTCTCAACCTCCGTACAAGCACGAAGCAAAAGCTGGTATAGCTCGTGGGAAAACGTCGGAAGGTTCTTATCCGCAGGCTCTACATAATCAAAGACTCTCAGAAGCTCCCGTTCGAGAAGACTGTAGGCGTGAAGGCGCTGGCTGCGGCCAGGGCTATACCTTTCATCGAGAACATACGACTCGTCGTATCTCCTCAAGTAATGCCCCTGTGGATCAGGGCGGCAGATCGCGTAATACGGATTCTTCAAAGGCATCGGATCGCTCGGGTTGGGGGAAGGATGGCTGCTTCGGCACGTTTCGTTGTCGGCAACGCATGCAACACCAGAACCATATCGCTCTTACACAACCTTGAGATCCGAGATCTTCGCCGACCCACTGACGCCCATCCCTTTCGGTGTGACAGTGCAATCGGGCGGGTACCCAACGTTCGTCGTAGCGCGGAGAACGGTCATGCCATCAACAACTCCGCCTTCGTGACGGGCGGTGAACTCACAGAGAGGCATCTCGTTGTGGCTCTGCTCGTAGCCGTCGACTTCGCCACAGCGCATGGCTCCCTCGAACATGAGGAGAGATGCCACCCGGAAACCGTTCAGCCAAGCGAACTTGTCCGGTTCTGTGGGAATGGGAATCTCCGAAAGTATCCGAATGCCCGTGGCAAGCATGTGGCCCACTTCGCTCGTATACACCCGCGCCAATTCCGTCACCTCGGCAATGGTCTTGAAGCCGTGCACAAGACCGTTACGGGCCTCGGAACAGACGCTGTAGATGTCTTGCTTGCCTTCGTGGATAAAGAGTGCTTTCAGGCCGTTCGCACGGTTCACCTTCCGGACTAATTTCTTTCCGCACTCGCAATCGCGGATGTCATCCGCGGAGGCAGGGACGTCGAAATGCGTGCAGAGTTCGGGGTTCAGAGTTTCGAGGCCAGTCCATCCCGCGAGGAAGCGGTCGAGGATATCGTCCTCGGTGTGCATCTTTCGGAGCCAACGTAGTGCCCGACCGACTCTCTTCGATGCCTTCTCCACCATCACCGTGGCCTTTGAAGACCACTCCGCAGGATCCAGATGTGCTCGCCGGCCCATGACAGCATGGTCAGCGAAGAAACTGATGAACGGCCGGTCCTTGAGAGCCGGGGTCGCGTCGATGACCAATACCGGAAAAGACTCGCGCATATCGGCCAGAGTGAGGGCGAAGGCCGTTGAAACCACGCTGTCGCAGATTGCCGTCGCTTGGAAGGCGTGTTGCAGCAAGTCGCCGCTCCGTTGTGGGAAGTCGACGACCGCAAGGAGCCCAGGTAGCCCGTGATATCGGGTGACGCAGCGAGTTTCTCGATCCGAGGCGTGTCGGAACCTGACCCTCGCGTTGTCTTGGGGTAAATTGAACGTGCACTGAGCAGGGTATGTAAAGCCGGCACCAGTTGGGCAGTACACGACGACTCGGAGATCCCGTGGTCCTGCCTCGAATGTCAGGGCCGATACCGGCTTGTCATCCGCGTTCGGTGGTGCGGTGGGTGGGATTGCAGTCATGTTCGTCACCTCGGTCTTAATGTGATCCCAGTCGTCCACATCGAGCATTGCAATTCTTGCTTCCCCACCCGCCGGGACGTTTTCGATCGGCAGGTAGCCTCTGAGCGAGAAGTAGTCGGAAGACATGCTGGTTCTGAGGCCGATTCGATACGAGACCCATACCGCGGGAATCTCTCCCTCTGTCGCATTCCGGACGATAAACCAGAGCGGACGGACAACTTGTGGCTTCTCAATCACGACGCCGCGCGCCTTGCGGAGCAAATCGGCTACTTCAAGCCACTGACTGATTGCAACGGGGAAATTGGCTCCTAGCTCGTCGGCCAAGTGTTCCTCAGAACCCACTTCGATTCTCGCTGTCACTCCAGAAAGCATCGTCATCTCCGATCAGGCAAGGCAAAGACGGACACCGTATTGCAGCCGGGAGTTCGCGCGAAGAGTTGGTCAAAACTCCCGCGCCAGCAGCACCTTCTCGGGATCCCGTTTGTCCAGTCGCAGCGCCACGCCTTCCGCTTCGACCACTTCTTGCGGCACTCGACCCGCTGTGGTGACGAAATACTGGAAGGCCGGCGCGTCCGTCCCGAAGTGCTGCATCAGGTCGAGGGAGAAGCGGAAGAGTCGCTGATACAGGGCCGGCTCCAGTTCGACCGTGTTCGGGCTGTCGTGAATCCAGAATCCAGGCAGACGGCCGATGCCCGTGACCGTCGCGGCCAGGCACGCCAGATCGAAGGCGATCACCCGGCCCATGAAGCCCATCGCGTCGCCGTTCGCCGCGACGGTTCGGCCGGGAACCGGGAGTAGCCCGCGGGCGACAGTTCGGATCCTGCCCTCTGCTTCCGCGCCGAGAAAATAGCGAAGCGTGAAGTTGTAGATCGCTGAGAGCGTTCGCAGCGCCGACCGCCGTCGTCCCTTCGCCGCCATCTGCTTCTCCCGCGACTCCGCGACATCCGCGTTCAGCTTTTCGAGGAGCTTCACGCTGGCATCGCGCTCGGCGATCGCCTTCAAGTATTTCTCGAACTGCTCTCCAATGAGTTTCCAACGTCCGATCGCGGTCTGAATCGTCTCAAGCTCCTTGTCCCGTGCGTCCCGGGCGTTGCGTGCCGCCGTGCGTATCTCGGCCGCTTCACGACGAAGATCGGGCAACGCCGACTCCAGTGCGACGATTCGGCGCTGCTCATGGGCGTCGCGTTCGCGGATGCGGGCGATCTCGGCTGCCCAGTTCGGATTGTTCAATGGGCCTGATTGTGTGCGGTTATCACGACACTCAATATGCGAACGCCAAAGCGGGCAGACTGTCGGGTCCAGTTCAATGTCCGGATCTTCGGCAACGGGTGTCTTCGCGGCGACTTCCTTCGCGCCGAGTTCCAGAAGGTCACGAGCGTTCTTGATCTCGGCTATAGCAGTTTTGACGGCGGCATCTGCATCGCTCAGCCGATCCTGAAGGCTCGCCGCCGCATCGCTGTCGACCGCGTCGTGTGCCTTCTTGTAGTGTTCCTTGCGGTCTGCGATCCGCTTTCGGGCGGTGTCGGCGTACAGCCCGCCGGCAATAAGCTCGTCCGGCTGCATCTCCAACATCTCGCTCAGAATCGGCTCCAGTGTCGCGATCCGACGAACGAGAGTCGCCTCGCGCTTCTTCGCATCACGAAGATCGCGAAGCAGTTCCTCCCGGTGCGCGATTTCCGCAATCTCCGCCGTGTCGAGCAGGCCCATGACCCAACTCATCAACAGGCCGGCGTCGCCACGGTCGAGCGGGACCGTTCCGGGATTGGCGTCCTCGTGCCGCCACAGATTCGGGTGCAGGTACTTGCACTCGTTGTCGCGAGCCAGCCAGCCGAGCACATCGACCCAGTGCGGCCGGCGATTCGCCCGCGGCAACCGGAACTCGGGCAACCCGCCGAGCACTTGGCCCTCGATCGCCTCGACAAACTCGGAATACCGATGGCGCTCCGCCACCGCCAAAGCCGTCTTCCAGTCCTGGGATTGAAATGCGAATGACTCGGCCGCTTTGCCGTCCTTGAGCGGTCGGACCACGACCCAACCAATACCGCCGACGGTGATCTCCGCAACGACGTGAGCGCCCGGGAACTCGCGCTCGACGTCGCCCACGATGTCGGCCTTCGCAAAGTGCGACTCGCCGAGGCAGTACCGGATCAGGCGCATCAGCAGCGTCTTGCCGACACTGTGGCTCACGATCCGGGTTTCCGTCTCAGGCCGCTCTTCCGTCGCGATGACGTTCAATCCGAGCCGGAACGGAACATCGCGGATCAGCCTGGAATCGGTGGTGACGCCGCCGAGGACGACGAGCCGGCGAATCCAGACCGCCGGCTCGGTGCGGCCGGCCGCGGGCTGAATCGGGTTCTCGTCCTCGTCAAACAGTGATCGCGATTTCCTGGCCACGGAATGCCTCGGCCAATTCGGCGTCAAGTTGTTTCTCTTCGATCAGTTCCATCACTTTCATCGTTTCGCGGAGCCGAGCAAGGTCATCAGGATCAGCGGTGTCGTGCGCCTGCTTTGCCTTCTGGGTGTTGGCTTGGAGTGTCTGGACCGAGCCCTTCATCTTCGAAGTCACGAATCCCGCGTCGATCATGGCCCCGAGCAGGTGCGGAAACGAAATGGGCGGCGCGGAAGTCGGAGTGCTCCGTTTCTTCCGTTTCGGCTTGGATCCCCCGGAAGCCAGTCGCCGGCGAAGATCGTCGTCGAGCATGAGCAACATGCCGCGATCGAGGAGTTCACGGCTGGCCGCGTTGTTCCAGTGGTGAAGAAGCAGCAGCACGATGCGAGAGAGCTTGCCGCGCGTGATCGCCTTTGGAGCTTTCGGTTCGCTCGGGCCGGATCGAATCCGTTCGAGCAGGACGGATGCCGGCTCGTCGGTCGGGTCTTGCGGCACCAACTCCCCGCGGAATGCCTTCGCCAGGATGCTTTGGTTGATGGCGGACAAATCTTCGATGGCTTTGCCAACCGCATCACGAACCTTGCTGAAGTAGCGTTCAAAGCCCTCCAGAATGCGAACAATGGCCTGCTGCTCTGCCATCGGTGCAACCGGAATCGGGATGGCTCTGGCGTCCTCCACGTTGATGCGCGGCATGGCCATGCCAAAGTACCGCTCTTTCATCCACTTCTGAGCCTCGGGGCTGGCGAGGTATCCGGCGAGGAACGGGCCGTTGATCGCCTCCGAGGGGCGAATGCGGACCGTCCCCTGTGTGAGGTTTGCTCCATCCATGCCTTCAGGGACGATCGCTACCTTGAGATGCCGGATGATGCACAGTAAGACGTCGCCGGTATGCAACGAGGATCGCTCGTGCCGGGCCGCGATTTCGTGCGACGTCCTTGCCAGTTGCTCCACGAGTATTCGACCGTCCTCAATGTCCTGGCCCCGGACGTAAGGCACGCCATCGGCAACTTGGTCACCTGGAAGCACGATGCCGTAGGTGACAATCGTCCCGGTCGCCGCGATCTCGTCTGCGCGTGCGTATTCCCATTCCTCTGGAAGCTCCGGCAGTTCACTGTCCTCAACACTATCGGGTTCGACGTACTTCTTCTTCGGATACTTGGCATCCCAGTGCTTGCGCCGTTCGGCTCGGACGCGGGTGAGCAACTCTGACGCGGGTTCGCTGTCGGGGCGTTTCGCCCTCCACTCGACAGTGAGGTCGCCGCGGAACGCAGACGCCAGCACGCTCTGTCGGAGTTGCTCCAGCATCGCTGGTATGTCGGCGAGTGCCTCCCGCGCCGCCCCGCTTCGCGCCGTCAACTCTTCGATCTTCGCCACGATCCGCCGCTGCTCCACGAGCGGAGGAACGGGCAAGTCGATTTCACCGAGATTCGTAGCGTTAACGTTTTCTCTGCCAATACCTGAAGCAATTTCCCGGATCTGGAGACGGTAGTGGTGACTCGTAATAAAAGTGCCCAGCCAAGGAGCCAACTCAAGGGACATTGGCCGAGCACGGATCAAGTACGAGGCGAAGACACTGTCGGGGGGAGCTTGGACCAGCCACGCCTTCTCTATTGACCCCGTCCGAGCGAACACGAGATCGCCATCATGGAGTTGATACTTCGTACGTTCGGAATCCGAGATCGCACAGGAGGGCACTTTCGACCACTCGACCCCATCATCGCGCAGGTCGGTAATGCGGAGAAATCGCGTTCCATTCTTGGACTCGATTGCTTTGGCTGTGAATCCATACTGAAGGCGATCCACCACTTCACCAAGTTTCGTCCACACCCACCCATCAGGCAGTTCCTCCGTCATCCGGCCACCCCATTCACTTCCAGAGCCGCGTTCAGCTTCACCATCTCTGCCAGCGCCGTCCGCAATCGCTCGGTGATCCGCGTGGCGATCACGTCGGGCTCGGGCAGGTCATCGGTGTGGGTGGCGTTCTCGTCACGGAGCCAGGCGATATCGAGGTTGTCGTTGCGTTCGGCAAGGGCTTCGCGGGTGAACTTGCGGAATCGGCCTTCTTCTCCCTGATCCTTCCGCTTGCTCCCACCGTTCGGGTCGGTGCCAAAGGCGTGCTCGAAGTCCTTGAATGTGGCCGGCGTGAGCGGTGTCCGCTTGCCGAACTGCGGCATGTTGGTCCGCAGGTCGAACACCCAGACGGCCTTCGTGTTGCCGGTGTCCTTCGTCTCGCCTTTGCGGAAGAAGAGGACGTTCGTCTTCACGCCCTGAGCGTAGAAGATGCCGGTTGGCAGCCGCAGGATGGTGTGCAGGTCGCACTTGTTCATGAGATCGCGGCGGACCTCGACGCCGACGCCGTCTTCAAAGAGCACGTTGTCCGGCAGCACGACCGCGGCCCGCCCGCCCGGCTTCAAGTTGCGGTAGATGTGCTGGAGGAAGCAAAGCTGCTTGTTGCTGGTCGGGAAGGTGAGGTCCGAGCGCGTCGGCAACCCGCCGCCCTTCTTCGTCCCGAACGGAGGATTGGTCAGGATCACGTCGGCGCGCGGCAGCTTCGCGCCGGGATCGCCAAGTGCGTCGCCGAGGACCAGCGGGCTCTCGATGCCGTGAAGCATCGCGTTCATCAGAAGCAGGCGGTGCGTTTCCTGAACCAGTTCGAGGCCGATGCAGGCCTGCTTGCGTTGGAAGTTCTGCTGCTTCTCGGTGAGTTCGTACAGGTCGTCGGTCTGCTTGCGGATGAACTCGTGGGCGGCGATGAGGAAGCCGCCCGTGCCGGCGGCGGGATCTTGGATCAGTTCGCCGGCCTGCGGCTTCACCAGCCCGACGATGGACTGGATCAGCGGCCGCGGCGTGAAGTACTGCCCGGCCCCGCTTTTCTTCTCGGCAGCGTTCTTTTCGAGCAGCCCTTCGTACATCTGGCCGAGGCCGTCCGGGTCGGACTTGGCGTCGTACCAGTCGAGCGCGTCGATGTCCGAGACGAGTTTCGCGAGATCCTTGGGCTGGCGCAGGTGCGTGGACGAGTTTGCGAACACTTCCTGCACGAGCCCCCGGCCCTCGTTGCCGAGGTGCACGAGCAGGGCGCGGTAGAAGTTGAACTGCTCGATGCCGCTCTTCCCGGTGACGTCGTCCCAGCGATGGTTCTTCGGGAGAAGTGTCTCCTGCCCGGTCTCCTTGAGCATCTTGAGGAAGAGCAGGTAGGTGAGTTCGGTGACGTAATGGGAGTAGTGAACCCCGTCATCCCGGAGGATATTGCAGAGGTTCCAGAGCTTCGCGACGATGTCCTGCGTGGTGGCCATGTCGGTTACCAGCCGTACTGATCGACAATTGAAGAAGGCACACCCAGATAGCTTGTCCCTTGCCGTTTGAAGATGGCATTGGGGTAGTCAATCGCTGTTTCGACAATCACTTGTCTGTGCAACCCGTGAGCAATTGCCAACGGAGCCGATTGGTTTCCGATGAAAACTCTGGTTCCGGCGATGATGCGAGCGACCGCGAGGAGATCGGGAGTCTCAGCGAACATAAAACTGACGCCAGTGATCCTCTCGAACTCCTCATGCTCATCGGGTAAGCCCACGAACCGCCCTTCTGGATGATCTGCAACAATATCGGGCCACCCAACGTTGGCATTCTGGTTTCTCGGGGTGCGATTGAAGACTGCTGTATATTCACCCTCAGGCTCAATCTCCAGCCATTGCTGTTGCGCCCAGGATTCGTCGACACCGAGCAAGTGGCAGGCATACTGAGCGGTGTTGATCAGGGCGGAAACATGATGCCCTTCACCTTCGTCCACTGCGATCGTCATTAAATCCTTGGCCCCCGCAGGTGGGCCTTCCTGGATGTAGACTGCGTCTTCGATGTACTCCTGTGATTTCAGGAGCGGAATGACACGGTTTGCTTCCTCGATTGGAAACCCGAATAGCCCATTGTCGGCGAGATAGACCATCGTCTTCTCTCCCTTGCTCTTCCAGTGCCCGCGAAGCGCTGCCATTGAATAAATGACATCACCGCATTTGCCGCGGTGGACGACTTCGAGAACCATGAGCTACCCTTCGCGAATGTCACGCAGCAATCGGCCAGATCGCTTCGACGATCTGCCCGAGGATCGACTCCAGTTCGCCGTTGAACACTTTGTTGAGACGATTGAACCCGCCCTCGGCCTGAAACTGGCCGTGGTCGAACGCCTGGCGGTCCACGATCGTTTCGGATTCCAGTTGTTTACCGATCCGCTCCAGCCACTTGCGTTGCGGCGGGGTCCACGGGCGGGCGGCGAGGATCGTCTTCATCGCGGCGGCAACCCGCTCTTTGTACGGCCGGAGCATCTCGCCGGTCATGACGTGCCGTACGTAGCCGATGATCGTCGCCACGATGTCCTCGTTGCGCGTCTCGCGCCACGCCGTTTGTAGGTGCGTTTCAGTGAAGCCGGCCTCCTGCAACGCGACCTTCAATTCCTTCAGGGATTGGCGAGTCATGTCGCGGGGGCGTTGGGCGACCACTTTCAGGGCCGCGATCGTGTCGCGATTCGCGGCGACGAACGCGCGGAACGATTCGAGGTAGTCGCCGGGCTTCTGTCCGCTGTCGCCGTAGCCGCGTTCGAGCCGGATCACTTCGTCCGGATGGGACGAGATCAGTACGCGATTCGGTTCGAGCCGCGCGAGGTCGAGGAACTCGGGCACCTTCGGGTGAGCCGCGAACCAGTCGCGGGTTTCATCCGGCGTCAGCGTGGCCAGGTGCGTGATGAAGTCGGCGGGTGCCATGCCGGTGAGCTTGAGGCAGCCTTCTGCATTCACGTCGTTCGATTCCAGCACTCGGCGCTTGGCACGGAGCTTCGCAAGAAGTTGGTCGTGGACTTCATCCCGCGCACCGGCATCGGTCAGGGCGTGCAACTCCGCGGCGATCTCGACGAACTGCAACCGAGGGCGGGCGACAACAGGCCGCATGTCCGAATGCGGAAGCAGCGCCGCATAGATGTTCACGGCGTCGAAGACCCGGAAGGCCGACTTGTCGTCCTTGGGGCCGAAGAGGTTCTCGCAGAGGCGGGTTCCGCGCCCAAGCATCTGTTCGTAAAGGATGCGGCTGCGAACCCGGCGCAGGAAGACGAGATTCGTGACGGCCGGCACGTCGATGCCGGTCGTTATCAGATCCACGGTGATGGCGACATTCGGCAGCCGCTCGTTCTGGAACCGCTTGATGAGCTTCAACGGCTTGTCGGCCTTGCCGGTGATCTTCATCACGGCGTCGTCTTCGACCTCTCCATACTGCGCCACGAAGGCCTTCTTGAGCAGGGAAACCACGAGATCGGCGTGAACATCGTTCACGCAGAAGACGATGGTCTTCCCCGGCAGCGTCGGGTCGATGTGGGTCGCGAGCACCTCGCAGACGACACGATTGTAGTTCTCGGTGATGACTTTCCGATGGAACTCGTCGATCTCGATGTTCACCGTATCCGGCGCGGCTTCCTGGTGAATCTCGGCCGGGTCGCGGCGCGGCACGATGTACTCGATCACCTCGCCCGGCTTCCATTCGATGCCGTCCTTGGCCAGCTTCGTGACGATCTGAAGCGGCGGTTCGTGATCGACGAGCCAGCCGTCGATCACCGCTTGCCGATAGCTGTACTGGAAGACCGGCGCTCCGAAGATCTCCTCCGTGTGCTGCGCGGGCGTCGCGGTCAGCCCGACCTTCACGGCGTCAAAGTGGTCGAGCACCCGTCGGTACTTCGAGATGTAGTCGGCCTCGTCGCGGAACGACAGTTCCGCGTCGGACAGTTCCCGGTCGATGGTGTACCCGCGGTGGCATTCGTCCACGATCACGCAGTCATAGGCATCGACGGGCGGCACTTTGGCGGAGTCGTCCGCGTACAGGATGCGTTGCACGAGCCCCTGTACCGTCCCGAAGTGCAGCCGGGTGTCGGGATCCGGCACCAGATCGCCGAGTCGCTTTACGTCGTAGATCTCGGTGATCGCCCGGAGGCCTTCGAGCTTGATGGCCTCGAACTTCTCGAACGCCTGCTGTTCGAGCGAGGTGCGGTCGACCAGGAAAAGAACACGCCGGAAGCGACCGGACTTGAGGAGCCGGTAGATGAGCCCCAGACAGGTGACCGTTTTGCCAGTGCCCGTGGCCATCGCCACGAGCATGGATCGCCGGGCCGACCCAATTGCGTCCTCGACGGCACGCACCGCATTCAGTTGGTAATCCCGCAGCGGCAGGTATTCCGTCGGTTCAGCCGCGAGTTTCGTTTCCGCCACGGAGGAATCGGCTTTGAGCAAAGCCTCGACACCATCGGGCGTGTACCAGCCCTCCAGCGCCCGAGCGAGGTTGGTCGGTTTGCGGATGTCGCGAAACCAGATGCCGGACTTCGTTTCGAGTTGCCGAAGATACGGGCGACCGTTGGTCGAAAAGCAAAGTGGCAAAGCGTGCTTATCCCACGGCCCTCCCGGGGAGGCCATCGTGGAGTCGACCTGAAAGCCGTGGCTGTAGCGCGCCGCCTGACCGACTTTGCCGCAAACATCTTCGTTGGCGCGCTTGGCTTCAACGGCCCCGACAGGGGTTAAACCGATGAAGAGCACGTAGTCCGCCGGCCCTTCGACAGTCGGCCATTCCGCGATCGCGAGATTCTTGCCCTTCTGAGGGCGAACTCCAAGAGCATGCCGCAGCGTGTCCGAATCGGCTTCCCATCCCGCTTCACGAAGTTGCCGGTCGATGATTCGCCGAGTCGCGGCCTCATCCATCTCGACGAGCGCCGCGGCTTTGCGGGTTCGCTCAAGGACGGCCTCCACCTCCGCGGATGACTTGCTCGTCGCCTGGCTCATCGCGTCGCTCAACTGCTTCTCGAATCCGCGTCGCTCGGCCTCCAGGCGAACTTCGGTTTCGGCCGCGAGATCGAGAGCGATTGTTAATTCCGAGAACGCACGTGTCGCTTCTTCATCGGATCGTTTCTTCGCCTCGGTCACTTCGGTCGCGGAGAACTTCAGTCGGTCGATTTCAAACTGTTGTTTGAGGGCCGCTTCGCGAAGCCGCTCCAGTTCAGCGACAAGGGCCGCGCTCGCATCGGTCGGATTCGGAGGGGTAACGAAGGGGCCGTAGGACTTGTTGGCCGCTCCTCGCGAGCGGTCGAACCAGATCGCGAGTTGTCGCGCCTGGCGAAGCTGATGCAGCGATTCCGACCTCGTGCCGAGGCCTTCGTGCGCGGCTGCGTTCCCGGCCTTGCGAATCCCGTGAAGCAAATCGAGAACCTCGATCGAGGCGGCTCGATTATCCCGCAAGCGATACAGCACAGACTCGAACGTCTCTTGTGCGCCGGTCTCGACGCCGACATCGGCGAGAACTTGGCGCGCGATACTCTCTGCAAAGAGACGAAGTTTGACAAGTGCGGCAGACGGGTCGTCGAATACGTACCGCTCCGCAGCCAGGGCGAGGTGAAGCAGGAACGGCTGTTGCGGCGCTAGAAAAGCGAAGTTGGGTGAAGTCGGTGGTGGAGATGGCATGCTGGGCACGGGGGACCAATTGCTTGTTGAGGTCGCCTCCGATCCTTGTAGGCATGCTGATGTAGAAGGATTATCCGTGATCCGGACTCGGCTTCAACAGGAAAAGGCGGCTCGCGGGAATCGGCCTGATGCTGGCGTGCGAAAGCAAGAGTTTGTATTCTCGCCACACCACACCGTTGCAAACCGATCCACCTTTGAGCGCAGGAATCGCCGTGCCCTACCAGTCCTGTACCATTGCAGCAGCGGTCAGCAAACTTAACGTCCAATGCTACCTGCCTGCCATTCAGAGGGAGTTCGTCTGGAGGCCGGACCAGATCGTCCAGTTGTTCGACTCGCTCATGCGGGGCTATCCGATCAGCACCTTCCTGTTCTGGGACTTGAAGCCTGAAAACCGTGATCGCTGGGACGTCTACCGGTTCATCGAACACTTTCACGCCAGCGAAACGCACAACGACTTGGCATCCACGGCCGGGTTGCCGCAGTTAACATTGGTGCTCGACGGTCAGCAGCGGCTGACCTCCCTCCTCATCGGGCTGAAGGGGTCTTACACGCTCAAGAAGAAGTACCGGCGATGGGACGACCCTAACGCATGGGTCAAGCACACCCTTTACCTCGATCTGTTTCAAGACCCGGACCGGGATCCGGACGACGGCGATCTCGGAGTTAGGTACGGATTCGAGTTCCTAGCCGACAAACCCGCCAGCAACGACGAGCGCCACTGGTTCCGCGTGCGTGACATCCTGGACTTCGACAGCGAGGACCGGTTCGAGAAGTTCAAGTACGAAGAGCGGGACAAGCTGCCGGATGCCGTCACCCGCGGCCAGCAGCGGATCTTCGAGAAGAACCTCGACCGGCTGTACCGGGTGGTGTGGAAGAACGACGTAATCTCGTATTACACCGAGCACGACCAGGACTACGACCGGGTGCTCGACATCTTCGTCCGCGCCAACGAGGGCGGCACCCGGCTGAGCAAGTCCGACCTGCTGCTGTCGATGGTCACGTCCAAGTGGGCCGGGGTGAACGCAAGGGAGGAAATCTACGGGTTCGTGGACCGGGTGAACAACCAGTTGGCCAGGCGGAACGACTTCGACAAGGACTTCGTGCTCAAGACGTGCCTGGTGCTCACTGACCTGCCGGTGCAGTACAAGGTTGACAACTTCAGCAACGCCAACCTGGCCCTGATCCAGTCGAAGTGGGAGGCGATCAAGACGGCCATCGAGGGCGGGGTGAACGTGGTCAACTGGTTCGGCATCGACCGGGACACGCTGACCAGTGCGAACGCTCTCATCCCCGTCGTCTACTACCTGTACCGCCACCCCGGTCTGCACCTGCGGGCGGCGACTGCGGCGGCGGACGTGCGGACCGCCTCCGCGATCCGCCGGTGGCTGACCGCGGCCCTGCTCAACGGGGTGTTCGGCGGCACCTCGGACAATATGCTCCGGGACACTCGGAAGGTGCTCCAGGACCACGCCGCCCAGCCGGACTTCCCCATCGACGCCCTGAACGCCGAGGTCGCCAAGACGGGCCGCACGACGGCGTTCGATGACGCCGCGGTGGCGAACGTGCTGGACATCACCTACGGGCGGCAGGTGACGTTCCTGGCCCTGTCGCTGCTGTACGACGACAACTCGTGGGGGTCGATGGCATTCCAGCAGGACCACATCTTCCCAAGGTCCAAGTTCACCCCGAAGCGGCTGGCCGACGCCGGGCTGGCGGCGGACAAGCAGGCACGCTACGCCGGGCAGGTGGACCGGCTGGGAAACCTCCAGTTGCTCCTCCCGCACGAGAACCAGGCAAAGTCCGACCAAGACTTCCAGGAGTGGCTGAAGTCGCGGGACCAGGACTACCGGCGGCGGCACCTGATCCCGGACGACCCGGCCTTGTACGACTTCAACAAGTTCGAGGAGTTCGTGCAGGCCCGCGAGGAGTTGATCCGCCAGCGGCTCCGCTCGCTCCTGGCCCCGGCGGGACAGCCTCCGGCCACAGCGGCGGTCACGAAGTAACGCCTTCTACAATCGGCGGGTCGTGGTCCGGGGGAACCCTCTCGGCTCCGGGGAAGCCGCCCACCACGCATCCGCGAGAGACGGGGAATGGGGAAGAAGAAGCCCGCCACGAATACCACCGGGACGGCGACCGCCACGCCGGCCACCACGCCGGCCACCGGCCTCGTCGCCCCGGCGGCACCTGCGCCAGTTACCCACCCCGACCCGGCACCGAAGCGTTCGTACCGCGACCTCGACCCGCTGGAGGAGGGAGGCCGCGTGAACCAGAAGGGGATCGCCTACCAACACCACGTCACCTCAGGGAAGTGCCTAGACATGCTCCTTGCGGATGGGCCGTCCGAAGTCTGGTGTGAGGCCGAGGACGACATCGTGCTGGTGTGGGTAATCCAGGGGGTGGAATGGTTCGAGTTCGTGCAGGTCAAGAGCGACGAACTCAAACAGCTATGGTCTCTCGCCAAACTCTGGGAACGGGAGGCCGCAAAGGACGGTAAGGGGCCGGGAGCGTGCATCATCGAGAAGTCTCTCGCCCACGACCGGGGCGACGGCAACTGCCGGTTCCGGGTCGTCACCTGCCGGGAGCCGCATTCCGACATTGCCGTCCTCAAGCTGGCCCTCGGCACTACCGCCCGCACCGACAAGGACAGCGGCCTGGAGGATGTCGTCAAGGCGGTCGAGGCCAAGCTCGGCGGGTGCCGGTCCGCCAACGGCAATGGGGTCGGGTTCTGGGTGCGGATGACGGTGTGGGAGTGCAAGGCGTCGATCCGCGACATGGAGAACGAGAACCTCGTTAAGCTCGACCAGATATTACACGCCGAGAACGTCTTCCTCGCCCCCGACCAGAAGCAGGAGTTGTACGCCAAGCTGACACAGAAGGTGTTCGACGCCTCGCTGCCGAGCGGCAAAACGCACAGGGAGCAGAAGCGAATCAAAGTGGCCGACCTGCGGACGTGGCTGCTCGAACAAGCGGGTCGTGCGGCGAGTCCGGCTTCCGCGGGCCGGAGCGACGTGCTGGAGGGGAAGCTCACGGACGCGGGCTACATGCTGAATACGAGCGAGATCGAGACGGCGAAGGAGCAGCGGCAGAAGTACCGGATGGAAGTCCTTCAGCCGCGGTTCCTCGACGTGAGCGACCGGGCCGTTGTTGAGATGGAGGTGCAGGCCCGGCTGTGCCGGCTGAAAGCACAACTCGACGCCGGTGAGTTCTCCGACAACGGGATGCAGTTCCACTCCCGCTGTTTGAAGGAACTGGAGTCGTTGAGCGAAACCATCGGGACGAACAAGAAGCCGCTCGTGGGCCTCCTGTACGGCCTGATGTATGAGATCATGAACCGCTGCCCGCACCGGCTCGTGAGGGTGTCCGCATGACGCCCACCACCGCGCTCGACCGCTACCCGGCAGGGCTGCCCCTGACCGCCGACCAGATCACCGAGTTCCACGCCGCCCGGCTGCTCCTGCTCGTCTACCTTTGCGGCACCAAGGACCGGGCGTCCGGGCGGTTCAGGATCGTGGGCCTGACCAAGCTCGCCAAGCTCGACTTCTTCGTCCGCTACCCGGACTTCTTCCGGCGGGCCTCGGCCCACCAGGCTAAGCAGGCCGAGCCGACGGCGGTGGCCGCGGTCGAGTCCGCGATGGTCCGTCACCACTACGGCCCGTGGGACGCCCGGTACTACCAACTGCTGGCCTATCTAGAAGGGCGGGAGTTGCTCCTGGTGGAGCGGGACGACCCGACCTTCCTGTTCTCACTCACCGACGCCGGCCTCGGCCTCGCCAAGAAACTGGCCGACGACCCCGCGTACCAAGACTTGGGCACGCACATGAAGGCCGTCAAGAAGCTCCTCGGTAGCAGGAGTGGGGAAGTGATCAAGAAGCTCGTGTACGAGTTGTTCGACCAGGAAGTCGCCAAACTGCCGCTGGGCCAGGTGATCCAGTCATGAGCACCAAGACGCTGCTGGTGAAGTCGGTTCGCCGGGTGACGGCCTCCGGTGACGCGGACGCCCTCGACCTCAAGCCGGGGGTGAACGTCATCGTCGGGGATCGGGACACCGGTAAGAGCCGGTGGCTCGACACGATTTCGTACCTCTTGGGCGACACCGACCCGCCGGACAAAGGGTTGAAGCCGGAGATCGCCACGAAGTTCGACACTGCCACCCTTCAGATGGACATCGGCGGCGAGGACATTGCCGCCGAGCGGCGGTGGAAGGAGTACGGGGCCACGCACAAGGTCTTCGCCAACGGCGACGGCATGTCGAGTACTGAGTTCGGGGAGTACCTCCAGCGCAAGCTCGACATTCCGACCGTCCATTACCCGAAGGGCAGTCCGTACTCGGGGTGTACCTGGCCGCTGCTCAGTTGGCGGGAGTTGTTCCGGCACGTTTATCGAGAGGAGCGGTTTTGGGGAGACCTCGCGGACAAGCAGCCGGACAAGGTCCAGCACGCCTGCCTGCTCCAGTTTGCCGGGGCGGCGGACAAGATGTACCCGAAAGAGCTTGGGGAAGCGGTCAACGAACAGCAGAGGTTGACCACTCTCCAAGCCCGCAAGGAGCAGTTCGACAGCGTGCTTCAGCAGGCGGCTAAAGACCTGATTCCCGACCCGGCCATTAACACGGCCCCAACACTCGACGCCATCGACTTGGGCGTCCAACGGCTTCGTGCCGAGATCGAGCGACTTCAGCACCGCCGCCAGTCCGTGCTCGACGAGTTGCTTGCGGCCCGCTTGCCCGACCAGCCGCAACTGGTGGACACCGCGTTAGCCGAGCGGCGGGTCGAACTGTCCGTCAGCCGGGAGCGGGAGCGGGGTGAGTTCGAGAAGGTCGGGGGTCGATTCCAAGAACTCCGCACGTACCACGAGGCGGTGAAGGCAGAACTTAGCCGACTCAAGCGCACGAACACCGCCAGCGACCTGCTCGCGACTCTCAAGGTGAAACAGTGCCCTGTGTGCGACCGCAAGGTGACGCCTGCAAATGGGCCGAACTGCTACCTGTGCAGCCACCCTGTCGGGGCGTCGGGCGGCAGCGACCTCGCAGGGGCCAAGAAACGGATCGCGTTCGAGGTCGAGCAGTTGGAGGGAGAAGAGTCGGAACTGCGTGAGTTGCTGGGCCGGCTGGAGCGGGAACAGGCGGTGATCACAGACCGGCTGCGGCAGGTGGACGAGGAACTTGCGGAGGTCGAGACGCGGCTCCGACCGGCGCGGACGGCGTTCGTCGCCCTGATCCCGCCGGAAATCGCCACTACGGACACCCAAATTGGGCAGACCGAGGAGAAGATGGCACAGTTGCTCCGGCTGAGGCAGACTGTCCTGCACCGTGACGAACTGTCCGCCGACATCGACAAGCTCCGAGAGAAGGTCGAGGGGTTGAACATCGAGGTGGACGCGGAGGCGGCGAAAGTGCCGTTCGAGAGACTGTCCGACGAACTGTCGGACGGAATGAACGAGTACCTCAACCTGCTCAACGCGGGCGACCTAACACGATGGCAGCACGGGCCGGTCCGGCTTACCCTGACCGAGCGGTCGTTCAAGCTGAATGTCGGACAGAAACCCTGGACCAGCGTCGGGGGCACCTCCTTCGGGATCGTGCTCTTGGCCTACCACTACACGCTTCTCAAGCTCTCGGGCCGGGACGGGTACAACTACCCCGGCCTCGCTTTGATCGACTTCCCGATGACCTTGGCCGACGGGATGACGGTCGCGGACAAGGAAAACTACCTGATCGAGCCGTTCGTCACCCTGTTCCACACCCGCCCGACCTTCCAATTGGTGGTGTGCGGGCGGTCGTTCGAGAACCTCCAAGGGGTCCACCGGATCACCCTTACCTCGGTCTGGAAGCAGAACGAAGCGGACGGCTCGGCCCCGCCGACTCCTGAACCCGATGATGAAGCAGAAAACGACACGCTCCCTGATGCCTCGTCCACCTAGCCAACCACATCGCGTGCCTCGCGCATGACATCCAGGAGTCGGCGCATTTCCGAAAGTTCTGCCCGGAGTTCGCGGACGGAGAAGGTACCGAGTTGACGGCGTTTGCCATTGCGGGCGACCTTTGCTTTCCCTTCCAGCGTCGTCGGTCCCGTGCTGTGCATCCACGGTTGATTAGCGAACGCCGCCTGCCTGAGCCGCTCGCGACCATCGGCAGTTAGCCCGCGCCGTTTCGCACGATTCGCGCGGCCGGCCGCGGAGCGGGCCGGGCTTGATGTCTTGACCGTCTTTCCCATTTCCTCCTCCGTTGGTTACCAGTTTGCTGTCACCACTCGGTAGAAAAGAATCCTTGGTCCGTTAGGACTTCTTGCGCTTCCGACCGGAAAGAAGCTTTGTCTGCTGCACCTTTTCCCGATAGGACGCCAGCGTGAGGGTCATACGTCTGAACTCTCCAAGCAAACGCGCCGTGGCCGCGGTCAGAATCTTGGTCGCTTCGTTGCCGGAAGCACCGGTCGCTTTCACGGCCAACTCACCGAGCCGGAAGTGTGCCATCGCGCACTGTTCCACGATCATCCGCTCGATCGGATCTGACGGGGCACCAGCCTCCTTGAGTAGTCGCTCCAAGTAGATGCGGAAGGCGCTCGAGTCGAATGTGCCCCCGAGTCGAAGCGCGGAGGACATCTGCGCCGCGAAGATTCCGTCCTTGATCGCCGTCGCCCGATGCGCCGCACGCTGGGCCGGCGTAGGTTGAGGCTCCGACGCGGTGGACGCGGCGTTGATCGGCGGCGTTTGAGGCCGCGGCGCGGCGTCCGTGGGCGTCGGCTTCGTCGGTTGAGTGCGAGGGGCTGTTCGAGTCGCGGAGGGCCGGGATCGAGGCGGCGCGACCGTTCGTTGCCGTCGGGGACGACTGTTCTCCGACGATCCGACCGCATCCCCATTCTCGCTCGACGACGCTTGCGAGTGATCGGCGCGTGCGGACTTCACGTCGGTTTGTTCATCCACGGCCTTGACCGGTTTCGACAGTACCTTCTGTCGCATCGGTATCGAACGAGGACCACAAGTCTTCTTCGACTTGAACTTGGATGAACGCGAGGGGGTCGGCTCCTTGATTCCTGTCGCGGTGCTGACGGTGCGCTTCACCTTCTGCTTGGAAATGGACGGCAGGAGCGGTGGCTCGAATTGGGACATCTCCTGTTCCTCGTTGCCCTGTCGGGAATCCAACAGTCGCGTGTGGCTGATCATCCTTGTTACCTCCGCGGAACCTGGGTTCGAGTTTGACGGGATTGGACCTCGTCGGTGCCGGCTTTTCACCACCAGGAGCCGCGTGGGTCAGAAGTGTGGCCAACTGCGATTCCATGATCTGTAGGTGTTTGTCGTTTATTTCGCGTTCATAGCTCGAGTCGAGTCGGCGTAACTGCCGCCGAACCAGCACGAGCGCCCGCCATTCCTCCCGTGTTGTCGCGATCATGGCTCCGATCGCCAATTTGCCACGAAGACGCAGGCACGCGTCATCGAACTCCGGGTCTGTGAACGACGCTCGGATCCTCTGTGGGAACGGAGCGCCTGTGGTGATCGCGATCGTTGCTTGAAGAAGATTCACCCCGCCGGAAAGTGCGACGAGCTTCCAAGCGTATTCCATCCGCTCAGAGGCGGGCGCATCCGGTCGTGGCCGACCCATCGCGAAGCGAATGAGCCAATCTGTGGCGCGTCGCCTAGGCCGGACATGAAACACCATCGTGTGATAGGCACTGACGAATGACTCCGAAAGGTTTAAGACGGCCCCGATCTGAGCAAGCGGGCAGTCCGTCAGCAATAGGGCTTCGAGCTTCCAGCGAAGAGGTGAGCCGGATTTGCTCGCCAAGTTGAGCACTTCCTGAAGTGTTTTGAGCTTTCGCGAGCGAGCCCTGTTTCGCCGGTCGACGTGCCGGAACTCGGCCACAGCACGTTCGATCTGCGAGTCATCAATCCCATCGTCAAACGCGCCGCCCGTCTCGACGAGATACCTTGCCCGACGCAATCGCCAGTCCGGTTTGAGCCATGGAGATCCCGGAAGCCAATCAAGTTGTTGTCGCCTGCGGTCATCCATGAGCACACGACAGATTCAGAGGACGAGTGGCAGCTATTCTCAAACCACGATTCTAGTCCATCAGCCAGGCTTTGATCGAGACCATCATGCGATGGGGGCTGCGAGCCTCTCGATCGGAGAGCCCGAGCGACGGTATGTTTGACGCGTTCGCCTCCGCAGTTCCGTCCAGCGATCCGCTGCCTCCGCCCAGAATCCCAAAAGCTCGGGGAGACCTGGTAGCTCCTCGAACCCATGTGTGCGAGCGGTGTCGAGGAGTCGAGAACACACCAATTCGCGGACATCTGCGCTGTAACACGGAGCACGATGCCGCAGCCACGGCCGTATCACGCAACGAAAAGCATGGATCGGTGCGTCGGGCTGCGAATGTGCGAGTCTGAAGAGATCATCGAGTCGCGTCCAACCTCGATCGGCAACTCTGTAAATAAGACCGCGCTTTGACTTCGTGATCGCAAAACCCAACCAGTCCGCGGATTGCCCTGCCGAGAGATTGCGAATGGAGGAATCGGAAGCTTTGAGCGGAAGCGCCGCGGGGACCAGAAGACGAAGTAATTCGGACCGCGCCTTCATTGCCTGTGATTCCGAGCGGCAGAGGACCAGGAGATCGTCGGCCACGCGAATCATCGGAGGATTGCCTTCCTCCGACCACGGTCGATCAAGAAAGTGGTTCAAGTACACGTTCAGGAGCAGGCCCGACACCGACCCGCCTTGTCGCAAGCCGGGGAGTTGCGTCGAGGGAAGGACGTTCGCGAGAAGGGAGAGCAAGTCATCGGCAGGCAGAAGCTTGCTCACCACCTGAAGCAAACGTGAGAGCGGAACATTTTGAAATGCGTCGCGGACGTCCTCGATCACCCACACTCCTCGTCGTTCAGTCTGTGTGATGTGCTCGGCCACGCTCAGAGCGTGCCAGGTTCCCAACGATGGTCGGTAGCCCAAGGAATGCGCCGAAAAGAGTGGGTCCAGCACAGGCTGAAGGATCTGGAAGATCGCGCGTTGGACCACCCGGTCCGCGATACTGAGCACGGTGATCGGACGACTTCCTCTCCGCGAAGCTTTCTCGACCCAACGAACTCGCTCCTCGCCCGAACGATACGTCCCCTCTCGGATTGCACTGGCCAGGCAACGGCACCACTCCCAAATCTCGGGCGATGTGTAGTCCTTATAACGACGCTGGTCCGGGCCTGGCGCTGGACCTCCTTTTGTCGCGAGGTAGTCCCACGCCAACCTCAACGTTCGAGAATCGGCGATCCGCCGGAACAGAGTGGGGGCAATTTCCCGGGCTCCCCGGACACCGCCGGTGAGCGCCAGCTTCGCGTCGGCCTCATGCCGATCGAGAAAGTCCTGACATGTGCCGCTGTGGTAAGTGACGTTGGAGGAGTCATGCCCGACGGACCTCCTCGACAAGTACTCGTACATGGCTGACTCCGGAGGATCAAATGAAGGGGCTGGGAATCACCAGCATTCCCAGCCCCATGGCCATGAGGCCAGAAAACTCTGTCGAATCGGCGGAGCCATTCGACACAGAACAAGGAAGTACCTGCCTGGACATCGTCCGTTCTCCGGACATCCCCTCAGGGTTGGTGCCGGGGCACGTGTACCGGGTCAGTTACCCGTACGTTCCGCACGGGAGTTCTGTGATCGAGTTGCTCACCGGGATCAGCACCAGGATCCAGTCCTGGGCGGGTCTCGATGCTCCGGGCTCATTAGCGTCTCCCCGGTTGCCGAGACTGCGGGTCGATTGACGGCCCTAACCACTCGGGAGGTCTTCAAGACCGCCGGTGGATGCGCTCGCTGATTCATGGTGTGGGGCCGCTTCGACGATCCGGTAGCCCCGGCGCAGGTAATCCGCCTTCCGCCGTTCAGAGTCTCTGCTGGCGACGGGATGAAAGTTATCCTGAAAGTCGATCAGGGCGACGCCAGCGATCATGTGCTTGTCGAGCTTAGGCGGGAACTGCTTGATCCGAAGCGGCCATTCCGTCCCGGTGGCGCGAATGATCACGTCGGCGCGGATGCCGTGCTCGCAGGCGATTGTTGTCGTGGCGATCACATTGAGTGCGGACTCGCAATCCTGATCTCGGTCTTCGGCAGGAACTCGCATCGCCGTCCGGAGTGGCCAGCCGGGAAGTCGTGTTGCGATCTCGCGCCCGTGCTGGGGGCACTCGACGATGACCGCGACTCGTGGGAGGCGATCACTGGATACGACGTCGATCAAGTCCGTCAGTCCTAGTCGACAAAGTTCATCCGGGTGGCGAGCCGCGACAGACTTCGCAACATGTGCGATGTAGTCGTTTCGCGCTGCGTGCAGCCAATAACGTTCACGCTTCTGCGACAGCGCCGTACCGGCACCAGTCGAGATCGGTCCGATCGGTGAGGGCAGCATCGCGACGTGGACCGGCACCCGGGGCCATGCCACGCGATGAATCAGTGGCCCGGCCAGTTGTTCGAGGCGAAGTTGAACGCGTCGATCGTACTGTCGACTCGGCCGCACGAATGCGTAGCAGCGCTCGAACTCCATCCGGATCACCCATTCGACAACTCGATCACCCACGGCGTCATCGGCGTCTGGCAGCAGCAGAACGTCACCTGCCCTGACCCCCGCGGCCAATCTCCAGGGAGTTCCGACCGCCCAGCGTTCCCCCGTGAATCGTCTTCCGGGAACGGCCAAGCCGGGCTTTCCCTCGACCGCTTTGTGAAGAAGGTTCCACAGCGTGACCGCACGGTCCGTTGACGCCGCCGCCACCACAAAGCGGCTGTCCGGAAAAGCTTCATCGAGAATCGAAAACATCCGAGTTGCCCCCTCGTCTGACGCGACCTCGATGCGCCCCATAGGGTGTTTCGCCATGGCGCGGACCAGTGCTCGCTCCCGACCCTGGAGAGATGCCAGCGCGATGGGATCCAACGGCATCTGGGTCTTGCGTTGATCGTCGATGACGACCCGATAGCCGTGCTCCCGCAGTGTTCGTTTAAGTCGAGCGAGCAGTCCGACGGGTACGGCAGGCCGGCCGCGGAAATCGAAACCGTACAACGTCTCGATTTGCTCCGACTCCATCCATCCCAGCGGTCCGTCGACTTCAAAGCGGCGTCGCCGGTACTCCAAGGCGGGGAGAATCTCCGGTATTGGCCGATCCAACACAGCCAACTGAAGTGTGGTGATCGTGATCTTGACGACTCGCTGCCGACTCCGTGATCTCGCGGAACCGGCACACGTAGAGGTGGAGTTTCCCATGAGTGGGCTTCCCTTCTGTGGGCATGTCGCATTGGTCGCCAGGGGTGACTTCAAAACCAGAAATACCGACCACCAGGACATCATTTCCGGACACGGTGTCCGGCACCCCGCCCCTCAGCCAGCGGAGGAGTCGGGACGCTCGCGACAGCGTGAGTCACGTTTCCGGCGATGGCGGCTCCAGTTTCGCCAGCAGTGCGCGGATCAGTTTCCGGCCGCGGCGAAGAGCCGCTTCATGGGCGCGCACGGGATTGCTTCTGACTTCACTGATTCGGTGACCGAGGTCCGCTTGCGCCGCTTCCAGCGACCTCACGAATGAAGCGAGCGCATCATTGGGCTTCACGTGGACGCCCGACTTGTCGGAAAAGAAATCCTTGAAGACGCTCTTGGGTTCCTCGCCGGCTTGAAGTCGCTTGGCCAACCGCTCGCGCTGTAGCTGCGGGAGAGTCACAACCCGAGAAGCGGTTTGAAGACTGATCGCTCGGGCTTCGAATGCGTCCTGCACTTCGGACGGCGCGTTCAGTACGTTCAGATACCGAGCCAGATTCCGTCCGCTCATCTGAATGATTCTGCCGATCCGATCCCTCAGTTCTCCGTGTTGAAGCGGATCGCCGCTGACATGCCGCCCCTTCTTCGCCTTCTCGATCAGGTAAAGTCCGACTGCGGCCCTGGCCTGGCCCAGCCGATCCAGTTGTCGACGTGCAACGTTGTCCATCAAGAAAAGCTCATCGACTTCGGCTCGCGTGGCATCGAGCAGGTCGAAGCGCACAAGGACGTTCGCACTCGCGTGCCCGAGTTCGAGGAGGATCTTCTTGCGAGTGTGGCCGAAGAGGATCGTTTGCGACGGCAGACCCGCTGCGTTTCCCGCTGGGAGCACTGTGATCGGGTTGGTCACGCCGTTGGCGGCGATGTCGTTCTTGAGCGCTTCATACTCGAACGTGCCGTACGTGCGGAAATACTTTGACTGGTCCGGATGGGGCACGAGATCCGTGAGTGCGGCAGCCTCCAAGCGCGGACTCGTCTGCGTCAACTTTGAGCGTTTCTTTTGCATTGCGTGCTCCACGTCGGCCTCGTTTGTGCGGTTCTTGAGTGGCGTGCGACGACAAACGATGTTGCTACGCCCCGCGTGTACGGAGTTCCTCTTCGATTCGATCCTGATTCACGGTCTGAGCATTGGATGCGGCTTGAGAGGAGTACCCGGAGGCGAGTTGCTCGGCCTCGGTCAAGCAGTTGCAGAACCTCTGGAAGGCTTCGAGCGTCGTATGCCAGATTCCGCCGATGCGGATGCACTCCAGCCGGATCCCGCGAACGCCTGGGTTTCGCCAACGGTGGCACGTCGAGGGGTGGACTGGCCGATTCTTACGGTGACGAGGAAGTCTCTTTGAGAGTGCAGACAGGGTGAGGAGTTGCTCGGATTGGATATTGATCACGGCTGGCCTCGCTTCGCAAAACAGTGCACGAATTGCACCTACTTGCAGTTTGGGAGGCCCGGATTCGGAGTCGATGAAGGGAAAGGAACTCAACGGAACAAGATTGAGGTGTTTGTGCTTCCGGACTCGGTTCAGCGATCTCTTCGTTTGATTGGTGGCAAACCGTGACGCGCACGATATCGCGTGATCGCCATGGAGACCGCGCGGGGGTCTCCGAGGGGGTTCCAGTCTCGTTGCTTGAATGCGTTCTTAAGTTGACGGTGGATTTCCTTGAAGGACTTTCCCTGCTCGGCCAGCTTGTTCATCCAGGTATCTCGGGAGGCGTTCGGATGGCTGGCCATCTCTTCGGCTTCCAACTCGGGTTCTCGCTGCTTGTTCGTCGAGAGACCTCCCTCTGGCCCGCCAAGAGAATCGGGATCGTAGGCCATAAACAGCGACTTCTCATTCGTCACCAGGTAGTCGATCGCCTGCGCCGATGCCGTGAACACATCTTTCCTCAGCGTGGCGTAGATGTACCTTGCCTTTCTCCGACCGGTCCGTGCGATTTCGTGTTGCTGCCAGCGAATCAAATCGTCCCGGCTGCGATCAATGTCCTGCCGAAGATCGGTGACGAGCATACCGGGCCACGGAGGCGACGAGGAGTCTTCAGCAGGCGAGTTGTCCGATCCGCTCCATTTCACCGAGTTGCTTCCACCCGTTTGAAGCGCAACTTGATGGACGGCAAGCATCCAGAAATGTGCTCCGGCTCGGGCACCGGGCGTGAGGACTCGCATCGGAAGGTAGGCTTCCGGGAAGTTCTGGCACGCGAGAAGTGCCAGTGCGACAAACCGATCCACCAGGCTTTCATCGCCATGAAAGCATGCGTGCTGGAATCCGCTTACGGGCCTGCGGATCGAGCCGAACGCAAATGGCGTTCGGAGCCTGAACTCGCTCCAGTCGGATTCCAGATTCGCGACGGGATCCTCATCAGGATCGACAAGGAGACGCGTCGCATGGAAGAGATTCCTCGTACGAGCCGACTCGGCCCGAAATTGGTCTCCCAGCCACGCAAGCATGTCAAGGTTCGCGACTTGCACGACCTCGAACACGGCACGTTTCATCCTCCTACTCCGTGGGGCAACCGCTTTCGAGAAATGCTTCGGCATCATCCTATGGCTGTGTGTCCGACCATCGAAACCTACCCGATCTTCGTCATGATCTGCGCCGCCTTCAATTGATCGACCTCCGCATACACCTCGGTTGTCGTCAAACGGGAATGTCCGAGAATCGCACGCGCGGCTTCAATGCCGAACTCCCGGCGGATGCGAGTTGCGGCCAAGTGTCGGAGTTGATTGGGATGCCACCGGTGCTTTCTTCGCCAGTCGCGGAGTGCCACACGCTGATCCGCCCTTAGTCGGCCGAGCCATTGTCGCGCCGACTCACCGGGTACGCATGCCAGTTCCACAGGCGGAGGGAATGCCTTGTCGCATGCGCGGTAAACGGCGTTCCGGTAGCTGGTCTCGTCGTACCGTTCTCGTTTCCGACGTTTTGGATTCGCCTTCGGCTGTCGAGTCCTGTGGCTGGGAGTGATCGCGGACTTCCGGTTCTTTCTGCGCTCGGCGTTCCGCACATTCTCGGCCGACCTCGGACTGAAGATGTATTCGTCCGCACGAGCCATGAACGGACCAAGTTCCCTTCTTGCTTCCGGCCCGATCATGATCACGCGATCGTGCCCATGATGTTCAGTCTTGTGTTGCGCGGGCCGAAACTTCCAGATTCCATCCACTTCGGAAGTGTCGATGTCGGAGGCACGCAGTTGGCACACTTCGCCCGGTCGCATCCCAGTCATCATCTGCACTCGCACCATGGACTGAATGGTGAAGGGTAAGAAAGACAGTGTCGCGTCCACAACCTCCATCGGCACGGGGCGCACGTGCTCGGTGTCGCGAACTCCCGGTGTTCCACGCCGAATGCTCTCGACGGCGCGGAGAGCGTGGTAGACAGTGCCGGGGATGAGTTCCTCGGCAACACCCCATTTGAAGATGCGACGGACACGATCGACTTGGGCATTTATGGTGCTCCGGCACCAGCCGCGCTCGATCATCCGCTGTCGGACGGCGCAAAGCTTCTTCGGTCCGAACTCAGCGGCCGCGCTGCGCCCGAAGAGTTCACGAACCGTGGCCGCGGCATAGCGGATGAACCGATTCTGGTCGTCCTTCGGTCGCTTGGGGATGTAATGGGACTCGGCCCATTTCAGGTACCCGAGCAGGAGTTCGTTGACGGTGACGGGAGGGCGCTCATCCGGAAGGCGACGTCCGTTTGCCAGCCACTTGGCAATCAGGTCGTCGTAGGCGGAGCGGACGGCGGCAGGAGCCTGCTTGCCGGACTTGGATGGCCAGTGGCCGAGGTAGTGTTCCCGGCCCTGAATGGTGACGTATCCCTGTTGTTGGGATCGGTGCCGGCAAAGCTTGGGAGTGTGGGTTCGCGTCATGGGAGTGCGTCAGAAAACAAGCGAAGTTCCGTAGACTACGGAAATCGCCTTCTTTCCCAGACCGCACTCCGGACCGTCCGGAGGTTAGCGTAAACCGCTACGTTGTCGTGAGTAAGGCAGAGTGGGCGATACAGGATTTGAACCTGTGACTTCGTCCGTGTGAAGAACGCACTCTAGCCACTGAGTTAATCGCCCGTGAGGCGAACGAGCCCTGCTCGCACGCCGCAGTGTATTGATAATGGATGCCCGGCGAACGTCAAGGTTCGCGCTCGCCGGGCACGCAAATGGTCTCAAATCTTCGGAGGAACGCTGGAGGCCGGAGTCGCGGGGGCGTCGTCGAAGGTCGGCTTCGAAGACGGCGTCACGCGTTGGGGCGGGCGGACCGGCTCAGGTTCGATCGACGCGCGCGGAGCGGACGACTCATGGACTTCGTCCTCGATGCCCTTCATCCCCTTCTTGAACTCAACGAGCGTCTTGCCGACGGAGCGACCGAGTTCCGGAAGTTTGCGGCCGAACAGCAGAATGCCGAGCACGAGCAGCACGATCATCTCGGGCGTGCCGAGACCGGGAATGAATCCGAACATCACACAACCCTCCTCAAAGGGATGGAAACGGAAACCCTGGAGTGGAGGAGGTTGAAGGTAACCCCACCGAACACATCAAACATCACTATATCCGTTGAACCGCGGACGGGGCAAGAAGTCTCGCCGAAATTCGGAGCGGCTTCAATTCAGCACGTCGAGCAGCGGTTTGCCGCGGGCGATGGGCAGCGGGCGTTTCAGCTTATCGACAATCTCGGTTTCGGGATCGATGCCCAACGCATGGAACATGGTGGCGGCGAGATCCTCGGGGCGGGCCTGGCCCGTGGTCGGGTACGCACCGAGTTTGTCGCTGGAGCCGTACACGAATCCCTTCTTCGCTCCGCCGCCCGCGAGCACCGCGGAGTAGCACTGCGGCCAGGTCGCGGCCGCTGTTCGAGCCTGATGCGCGGCGTGCGGCCGAACTCGCCCACCCACACCACCAGCGTGCCCTCCAAGAGGCCGCGTTCATCCAAGTCGGTGAGCAGGGCGGGAAGCGTCTGGTCGGTCATGGGCAAAAGTTCGTCCAAGCGGCCGGTCACGCTTTCGCCGCGGAAGCCGTGGTAGTCCCACCCCTGCCCCGCCCCGCCGATCGCGCGCGAGAAGTACACGTTCACGAACTTCTCGGCGCCGGCTTCCACCACGCGGCGGGCGAGCAGGCACGACTGGCCATAGCTCGTGCGGCCGTACTTGTCGCGGGTGGCCTTGCTCTCCTTCGCGAGGTCGAAGGCCTGCTTGAAGCGCGGCGACGTGAGCATCGCCACCGCCTTCTGATAAGTCTCGTCCAGCCCTTGCGCGAGGAATGACTTCTCGAGCAGGTCCGATTGTTCATCGATGAGTTTCAGCAGATCCTTGCGAGTTTCGAGTCGTCCGACGCCTGCCTCGGGCAAGGTCAGTTCCTGGTCGGAAGTCGGCGCGGGTTCGATCCTGGTTCACGAACAACGGGTTGTGCGACTTGCCGAGGAAGCTGGCGTGCTGCCCCGGCGTGATCGAGCCGTCCGCAATCACGTGCGGGAAGGAAACGAACGTGGCCACGCCCGGTGCGCCGGGCGCGAGCTTGTCCACGATCGATCCGTAGGCGGGGAACAGTTCGAGCGAATCGCGGAGGCGCTGGTCGTCCGTCGGCGGGGCCACGCCGGTGAGCGAGTAGTATCCGGCCGAGTTGTGGTTCTTCATCGTGTGCTGGAGGCAGCGGATCACGGTGAAGCGGTCGGCCATCGCGGCCAGTTTCGGAATGCGTTCGCCGAAGATCACACCGGGCAGCTTGGTCTTGGTCGCACCGTACCACCCGCGGACGTTGTCCGGGGCGTCCGGCTTCGGATCGAATGTCTCGTGCTGGCCGGGCCCGCCCCACTGATGCAGGAAGATGACGGCCTTCGCGGATGCCTTGGGCTTCGCCTTCTCCACGGCGTGAAGGAACTGCGGGAACGACAGGCCGAAGAGGCCGGCCCCTCCGACGCGCAACAGTGATCGGCGAGTGGTTGGCAGCAAAGTCACACGCGAATTGTACTCGCAACGCGCGGCAAGTACGAAGTGCAAACCCTTCGAAACCCGCAGCTCGCCGAATGTGTCGGGATCGCCCAGTCCTGCGCGAATCCGTGCCGATTTTCGCAACACTCGGGGCCCGGAACGGGGTATTTTCAGACTGGCACGCGGAGTGCTGTTTCCGGATCGATCGGTCCCCTGTCTTGGAGATGCCGATGACCGCGACATATCCGACTTTCCGTTCGCCTCGCCCGGTTCCGACGCGGCCCGTGACGGAAATCCTGCTCGAACTCGCTTATGTGCTGCATGCCACGAAGCCGGTGCAAGCGAAGCCGGCGTCGGACTGGCGGCCCCGGAAGAGCCGTTGATCACGGCCGGCGACTTGTGCGGCTACACATCGACTCCGAGCTTTCGCAATCGCGCCGCCAGCGTGTCGTCCGGAAGATAGACGATGCCGTGGAATCCGGCCTGGTTGGCCGCCTCGATGTTCACCGGCAGGTCATCCACGAAGGCACACTCGTGCGGTTCGGCGCGGGCCTGCTTTTTCGCCGCATCGAAGAATGCGTCATGCGGTTTGCGGGCCCGCACCAAATGTGATGCGACCAAGTGGTCGAAGTGTTTGAGCACATGGGCGAACTGGCCGGTGTATTGCGTGAAGTGCGCGTCGTTGGTGTTCGAGGCGAGCACGACCCGGTACCGCGGCTTCAACTTCGGAATCAGGTCGCACACTTCGGGATTGGCCCAGAATATGTCCACGAAGTGCCTGAGGAACGCCTCGGGTGTCATCTTCAACCGACCGTTCAGGATCGCGTCGCGAACGTACTCGGCCGTAGTGATGTGGCCGTGCTCGTAGTCGTCTTCGAGCGGGCCGCCGTAGAGTTGCAGGCCGAGTTCGACCGGGTCCATGTCCGTGAACTTGGCGAACTCGCGGATCGCCCGGCCGTGGTCGAAGAACGCCAGCACGTTGCCGAAGTCGAAGAAGATCGTGCGGATCATGAAGGCTCTCGGATGGAACCATCTGTCTGATGAGGGCGAGTTTGTCCGGACGAAGCTGCGGGAAGCGTGACGCGAACCGTTGTTCCCTTCCCGAGTTGGCTGCTCACACGGATCGTGCCCTTCATGGTGCCGATCAAGTGCTTCACAATGGCCAAGCCGAGGCCGGTGCCTCCCACTTCCCGGCTGCGGGCTTTGTCCGCCCGGAAGAACCGCTCGAAGATCCGCGGCAAGTCGCGGTCGCTGATGCCGGGTCCGTTGTCTTCCACTTCGAACCCGACCTGCTCGCCCGCCGGGTACCAGCGCACCGTGATCGTGCCGCCGTTGCGGGTGTACTTGATCGCGTTGTCCACGAGGTTGTCCAGCACTTGGCGGAGGGCGTCCGGATCCGCTTTCGCGGGCAGATCCGCGGGGCCGGAGGCGGGCGGCACTTCCACAAGCGTGTGGGATTTCGCTTCGGCCCTCGGTTGGTGGCGTTCCAGGCAATCGAGGATCGCACGGTCCAGCGGCACGGATTGAAGCTCGATCCCGAATTGGCCGGATTCAATGCGGGCGAGGCTGAGCAGGTCCGAGATCAGGGCTGCGAGACGGTCCGCTTCCTGCGAAGTTTGGTTGAGGAACATCGCGCACATGTCCGGATCCTGGGCCGCGCCGTCCTGCAACGCCTCGACGTTGGACTTGATCACGGCCAGCGGGGTCTTCAATTCGTGGGAGACGTTGGCGACGAAGTCCTGCCGCATCCGCTCGAGCATGCGAAGTTCGGTCGCGTCGTGAATCACGACGACCGCGCCGGCGTTCGCGTCCCCCGCGAGCCGCGAGATGTACACCGCGAGGTTGCGTTCCACCGGGATCTTCAGGTCCAACTCTTCGCGGTACGGGCCGTCGTGCCGCAAGCCCTTCTCCAGCAGTTCCTGGAAGCCTCGCTGGCGGGCCACTTCCCAGAGCTTGCGGCCGACCGCGGTGTACGGATCGAAGCCGAGCAGTTCCCCGGCACGGCCGTTCGCGAAGAGTACGCTCAGTTCGCGGTCCACGGCGATCACGCCCTCGATCATCCCTGAAAGGATCGCGAGCAATTGTTCGTGGTCCTGCACGCCTTGTTGGAAGGTGTCGGCGAGCCGGCCGCTCATCGTATTGAACGCCGCGGCGAGTTCCGTGTGCTCGCGGCCGCCCGAGACGCGGATGGTGCGGCCGAGTTCGCCTTCGGCCAAGTGACGCGCCCCTTCGGCGAGTTCGGACAGCGGCCGGGCGAAGCGACGCGCCAACAGGTACGCCAAGCCCACGGAGATGACGATCGCGAAAAGCACCGCGACGCCGACTTCGTTCACGATCTCGAAAAAGAGAGGCCGGTCCCGCTGCAGGATCAGCAGCGCGACCAGCCCCGTGGCGACGACGACTAGCAGTACGTAAGTGAGGAACAGGCGCCAGAACATCGCGAGATGTTGTACGCCGCGCTCACTGCACTTTCACGCCGTTCTTGATGCGGGACACTTCCGCAGTCTTGGACGGCGGCGGCAACGTCTTCCAATCGTACTCGAACTCGTTGGCGAGTTTCTGGGCCGCGGCGGATGCGTTGTCCGTGTTCACCTCGCCCGGCACGATCAGCATCGCGGGCGGAACGGGCTTCCGTGCGGTCGATTCCGACGGCGGCGGCGGGATGTCCGGGTCGGCGGCGGCAGCCGATGCCTTCGCAGGCGGCTTCGATTTCGCCAGCGGGCCGATCGGCTGCATGTTCGTGCAACCGAGGCCGGCGATCAGCGGCAGGGCGAGCAGAAGCGTTCTCATGGCCGCACCTCCCGGATCACATCTTTCGGGGTGCGGGCTTCGGCGGTGCGAACCGCGGGATCGAGTTCACCGGCGGCCGGAGTCGTCAGTTTGCGGGCGGCCTGCCTCACATCCGTGTCCATCTCCGCGGGGGCGGACTTCGGCAGCCCGAGCACTTTCGTCCGCGCCGTGTAGAGCGCGGTCGCTTGGCGTTCGAGATCGTCCACCTGCTTGAGCAGGGCTTCGTCATTGGCTTGGATCGCGGCTTCCCGCAGCTTCAAGCACACGGACATGCGGCGTTCCCACGCCTCCTGTTCGGCGCGAAGCGAGGTGGCGATCACGTCCGGCGGCAGAGTGGCTGGCGCCGTGGACCGCGGCGGAGCGTTGTTCGTGCGGGCGGTCGGCCCGGCCTTCGGCTTCGACGGGCCGAACAGCTTGGCGAACACGGTGGTGGGCGGCGGTTCGGCGACCGCGACGCCGGAACCGGCGCCCAGAGCGGCGGCAGCCGCGAGCCCCCAGGCTCGGAACGATGGCATGGGATTCCCCCGATTCGATGCGGCCGGAATTCCCCCTCCGGCGTCTCGAATCGGGCTTATGCCGCGAGGCCGCGACAAAGTAAACCCGACTTTTGGAACGCACGCCGACACAGATTGCCACGGATCGGCTGCAATTCGGCGCGGATTCGTCTCCGCGGTTGTCCCCGCCGCGCCAACGAATTATGATCCCAGTACGTTCACACGATTGTACGCCCCTCCCAACGAGGTACTGCCATGCATCGCTGGCTGGCTGCTCCCCTCCTCTTCGCCGCTCTCGTCTCGCTCGCCTCGCAAGGCGATGCCACGGCCCAGGATGACAACAAACCCGTGGAGGAGACGTTTCCGACTGCGGACGGCGTCCGCCTCAAGGGGCTGTTCCACAAGTCCCCGAAACCTGCGACCGGCAACCCCGTCGTGATCCTGCTCTACGAGCCGGGCGTCGGCAACAGCATGGACAAGCCCGGCGACTGGTCCGGTCTCACGAAGACGCTCAACGACAAAGGCTTCCACGTCTTCCGGTTCGACTGGCGCGGCCACGGCAAGAGCAAGGACATCACCGACCCCAATGAATTCTGGTTCAACAACGTCACCGGCCCGTGGAACAAGAAGTACGTGAAGGGCTGGAACAAGAAGCCCATCAAGAACGACATCGACATCAAGACCGACGTGGCCAGCTTGAAGGGCTACGTTCCGATCTTCGTGAACGACATCGCGGCGGCCCGCGCCCACTTGGACGGCAAGAACGACCAGAACGACCTCAGCACCAGTTCGATCTACGTGATCGGAGCGGGCGACGCGGCCGGGCTCGGCCTTCTGTGGATGACCGGCGAGTGGGTGCGCCCGGCGATCCACCCGTTGCTCGGCGCCGGCCAAGTGTACAAGTTCGTGCCGACTCCCGGCATCGTCGTCGATCCGGAGGCGGGCAAGGACATCGCCGGAGCGGTGTGGCTCACCGGCACCCGGCCCGTCGCATTTCCGGAACGGATCGTGACGGACTGGGTGAAGAACCAGCAGAAGTTGCGGGACAACAATCCGATGCTGCTGATGTACGGCGGCGACGATGCGGCCGCGAAGGCCCAAGCCAACTTCTTCTTCAACCAGGTGCTCGTGGCCAAGGGAAACAAGACGCTCGGCATCAAGGCTCTCGAACAGACCTTCGTCGAGGAAGTGAAAGGCACCAAGGTGAAAGGTGCGGCCCTGCTCGGCAACAACGCCCAACTCAAGACCGAAGACACCATCATGAAGTATCTCGAAGCACGTCAAAAAGACCGCGCGTCCGTCGTGCGTCGCGAACGGAAGTACCCCGGTCCGTACTACTTCGATCTGAGCAACCCGTCGTTCGGCGGCTTCCGCCCGTGACCGAGACGCGGCGAGCGGCCATTCGGCCGCTCGTTTCGTATTAACTGAAATACACCATTCTCCGGGCCGGGCGCGACTTTCGCGCCCGGCCCGAAGTCGTTAAGGGTGGTCGGTTTGGCATTTGTTTGTCCAAATAGGTGCGAACATGGCGGATGAAGTGTCTGAGGCGATCGGCCGGCTGGCGCAGTGGGCCTTCACCAAATACTTGGCCCCGCGACTGCCGGATGATCCGGAACTGACCGCCGCCGTGGCCGTTCTCGCCCGGCATCTCGCGTCCCGATTGGACGGCTTGCCCGCGATTCCCGCTCCGCCGCCGCCACCCGTTCCCCCGCCGCCGCCTGCGCCGCCGCTCCCTCCCGCAGTTCCCCTCTCGCAACTTCCCAAGCTGGACATCGGCTCGCAGTATCAGCCGCCCGTCCCGCAACAACCGCACTACTTCGAAGGCGAGCGGGAACTGGACCTTCTGCCGCCGTCCGTGGTGGCGGACCGATGCCGCCTCAAGGGCGAGGCCTGCACGCTGATCGCCAAGCGGATCGCCAATCCCTCGGATTGGAACGACGCGAAGGAGGACGAACTGCACCAGCGGGCGCAAGCGTTGCCGGATTGCCATCTGTGGATGCTGGCCCGCGAGCCGATGGTGTCGTCGCAGCGGGCTTGGGAGGACCTTGCCGGGGCGTACAACACCGCAGCCGAAGCGGTGCTCATGATGCGGGATTGGGAGCAGGCTCCGCCACTCGCGATCCGCCATGCCCGCGCGTATTGGGCTTGGCCGCCGAGGGCGTAATCGGTGCTGCTGTACGCCGTGGCGGATGTGCGGGACGTGCGGGTGGACTTCGACCAGATTCAGATTTTCGCCCGCATCCGCTCCACGGCGCGGGACCGCCAAGTGTTCATCGCGAAGTACTTGAAGCGCGAAGACCGCGCGGATCCGGCGTCGTGGGGCGACCTGAGCAAGCGCATCGCCGAAGTGTGGTCGCAGTTCAAGGCGTACGGCGAACGCGACAAGCAGCGGGCGAAGAGCCTGAACAGCCTCAAGTTCAAACTGAAGACGTTGCGGGAGAAGGCGGACGCGGCCGACTGGGCCCGCGTGCTCGAACTCATCGACGAAGTGGTGAACTTGGGGATGCATCCGAGCAATCCCGAGTTGCGCGAACTGCTGCTGCCGGTGTTCGAGGACATCCCCGAGGAACCGCGACCGCCGGCGAACGTGGAACTGGTGCTGCGGGAGATCGAACGCTATCTCGAATCGCGGCCCGAAGCCGACCCCGCGCCGAAGCCCGAGAAGTATTCACCGGCCGTCACCGCGGCGGCGGACCTGCTACGCGGCAAGGAAATCGTGCTGATCGGCGGGCAGGACCGTCCGAAGCACAAGGCCGCGCTCATCCGCGCCTTCGGCCTCACGGACATCCGTTGGATCGTGACCCCGGAGCACACCTCGTACACGCACTTCGAGGCGGACGTGGCGCGACCCGAGGTCGCGCTTGTGCTCTTGGCGATCCGCTGGTCCAGCCATGACTACGAAAGCGTGAAGACGTACTGCGACCAGTACGGGAAGCCGCTCGTGCGGTTGCCCGGCGGATACAACGCGAACCAAGTCGGCCACCACATCATGTCGCAGGCGGGCGACCGGTTGAAGGCCGCGACCGCGCCGGAGGGATGATTCCTACTTCACGCGGTCCAGCTTCTTCCGCAGGTGGGCGAGAGCGGCCGTGCGGTAAGGATCCTTTCGCGGGTCGTCCCACGGCAACGCCTCTTTGCTCTCACCCGGCCGCAAAGCGTGTTCGTCCGCCCATTGACGCAACTTCGCGGACACCTCCGCGGACACCGGCACCTCCAATCCCGGATCGGGCTTGATGCCCCACTCGTCGGTCGGCTTGCTGTCCGGCATCCTGCCGCGCGGCTTTCCGTTGGGGCGCAGTGTGGAACCGGTCGTCACCTTGAACTGAAGCTGGCCGAAACCCGCATCCATGGCGTTCTGGATGGCCGCGCGGCCGGCGGTGCGCTGGCCCATCGTTTCGCACCGGAGATTGTCCTGAAGCGCGGCCGCGATCAATTCGCCGCCGCCGGTCGTTTCCGCACCGACGAGCGCGAGCACCGGCGTATTCGGAAACTTGCCCGCGTACGGCGCGACGGCGCGATACACCTCGGGCAGCGGCCCCGCCAACCCGTTCGGCGGGTTCACGGGGTTCCGCCGCTGGGTTGCCACTTGGGCGATGATGTCGTTCGGCTTCAGGAAGGTGCTGGCGATCGCGGTGCCGGGCGTGACGTACCCGCCGGGGCACCACCGCAGATCGAGAATCAGAGCCCGGCACCCCAGTTTTGTGAGATCGTCCAGCATCGACTCGAAGAGCCGTTCGGAGCCCTGTTCCACCGGCCCGAGGCGGATGTAGCCGATCTTGTACTCGCGATCCAACATGCAATCCCACTTGCCGTCCGCACCGCGCATCACGCCGAACACGGACTCGGGAACATACCCCTCGGTGGCGAGTGTGGTGTGGAAGGTCTCTTGGCCGCGCTTGAACTTGAGGATGCGTTTGATCGGCAACGCCCGGCCGGTCATCGGGTCCACGCCCGCGTTCGGCGGCTCCGCAAGCTTGATGAACATCCGGTTCGCGTTCTCGGCGGTGACTTCCTCTCCGGCCACATGCGTGAGGATGTCCCCCGGTTTGAGGTTGGCCCGCTGCGCCGGACTGCCGGGAATGATCCGTTTGATCCGCCACGGGAACACGGCCGGCGAGGCCACCGCGTCCGGTTTCGGCACTGGCCCGAAGAATCCGACCGGCGGCAACTGCCCGATCGATATGGATCGCTCGATGCGATAGATGCTGATCCGCGGACCGCTCGCGCCGTCCAGTTCGAACCCGAGATGAAAGTCGAAGTCGACGGAGACGAAATCGTTGACGCGCTGCCCGGCGAGGCCGCAGTACGGATCGGTGGCGTGTTTGAAGCCGTTCATGGCGGCGAAGAGCGAGCGCGGCCCGGCAAGCGCGGGGTTGTTCCCGAGCCGCATACGGGCGTCGATCAGCACGTTCTGGAGATCGACGCTGTCTTGGGCGCGGGCGGCGACTTGGAGCACTTCGTCCGGCACCTTCGCTCCCGCCGCGTCGTACAGGCCGCGGATGGCGCCGACGAAGAGATCGTTGGCGGAAACGTCGGCGAGATACATGCCGCGCACCATCACCGCCGTGTTGTTCACCATCGCGGCGAACTGCGTGGCTTGGTGGCGGTCCACGGTGTTGCCCGCGGGCGGCAGCGGCGGCGGGACCGGCACCGGCGCTGCGGGCGACATCAAGAGCAGATTCAGCACGATTGCATTCATGGAGCACCCGAGCCGAGGAAGGAAGCGACCGGGATCACTTCGGATTCGTTCGCATCAAGCCGAGCGTGGCCCACGCGCTGCCGAAATACACGATCGGAACCGTGTACGGGCCGGGCGTCACACCCGGATGCCCGCGGCGGACCATCGGCCACGAGCCGTCCGGCTTCTGGCTGCCGATGAGGAAGGTCACACCCCGTCGGATCGCGTCGTCGTCGGGCTTCACCTCGACGAGGCTCAACACGTAGATGGCTTGGCCCGTGGCGTAGGCATCGCTGGCCGCATTCGGTACTTGGCCCCAGCCGCCGTCCTTGTTCTGACGTTTCCGGAAGGCCGTGATGTCGTCCGCGAGTTTCAGGGGCTTCTCGCGTGCGGCCATGACCAACCGATAGGCCGCAGCTTGCGTCGTGTCTTCGGACTTCGCCTTGGCCAGCCATGCCCCCGCCTTCTCGCGGCTCGACTTGAACTCGGCCGCTTCCGGCAACGCAAGCAGGGCCAAGCGGGTCGCGACCTCATCCGATTCGAAGAACGGCGGCGGACGGTTCTTCGCCGGCGCGGACGACCACGCCCACGAGCCGTGCTCCTCTTGGTGGCGAAGCAGATGACCGGTGATGCGTTTCAAGTCGGCCGCCGTGATCTCGTTTTGATCCACGGCCGTGGCCATGAATGCAAGCGTGAGCGCGGGCGAATTGACCATGCTCCAACCGGGCCGCGTATCGCGCGGCTTGTCCAGATCCTTGAACCGCTCCTTCGTCCATTCCGCGACATCCTTCACCGCATCGTCGGGAACGGCGTAGCCCCGCCGGCGGGCTTCTGCGAACGCCCACACGGTGAATGTGCCGTGGTGGCATGTGGCGCACTGCTTCTCCTTCTTCCAGGCGACAGCATCGTCTTGCAGGAACTTCAACCCGCGCTCCGCCGCCGCATGCGCCGGGTTCTTCGGTTGCTCCGCAAGAGCGGGTGAAGCAAGGAGGAGAAATAGGAACGGGGGAGCTTTCATGGAAACATTGCACTTCATGGGCGCTGGCGAGTCAAGGATCGCCATGGGAACTCCCAGCATCCCATGACGCGAGATCGGTTTGTTACTGATGGTCGGAAAAGCAAAGACACCAGCCGGACCGCAGGCATCTGTCACCCTCTCCCCGTTGGGAGAGGGTGATCTGCGAACGGCGAATGCCGTTCGCGAACCGGGTGAGGGGCGTTTGACGCCACCGGTGTGACGTCGAACCGCCCCTCACCCGCCGTGCCGATGCATGCGCATCGGCACGGCGACCTCTCCCCAACGGGGAGAGGTGGGGGCAAGCGGCCCTCCGAGGATTTCATTGGAAACCGGACTTTCAGTAGCCGCGCACCTGGTGAACTGCCGTCTTCACTCGCCGCGTTCGATGATATGCCCTTCCGAGACCTTCGCGATCCAGCCGCGGGTGCCATTCATTTGGTGGATCAGTCTCGCCGCACGATCCGGATCGGCGACGATCGCGAACACCGCCGGCCCCCAGGAACTCTGGCCGACACACGGAATGCCGAGGCCGCGGATGCGGGCGATGGTCGCCGCAACTTCGGGCGAAGAGTACTCGCCACCTTGTGCCACGGCGAAGGGTTGCCCTGCGAGACGATTGAAGACGTGGACCGCTTCACCGAACGCGGGCAGGTCCCCGGCGGCGGCCGCTGGCAGCATCTCCCGCAGCGCCAAGTCGCAAAGCGAAGCGGTGAGACCGGTCGAAGTTGCCGTGGCGAACGCGCCTTCTTCTTGTGAACCGTGCCATGACGGCCCGCCGCGCGGCACGAACACCGCGACGCGCCACTCCTCCGGCATTCGGATGCACGAGAGAAGCGGCGAGAGCGGCTCCGATTTTCGCTTGCCGGGTTCGACGATGAGCCCGCCGCGATCGAAACCGTGGACGCCGACCGCGGAGCGTTCGCCGCGGGCGATCAGCACCGCGAGATCGACGGCGTCCAGCGTGTCGAGCCCGGACTGAACGGCGATCGCCTTGGCGACCGCGAGCCCGAGTTGAGTGCCGACTCCGAGCCCCGCGTGTTCCTCCGGGCACCGTTCGACCAGCACTCGAAGCGGCGGGATCGGCAGGCCCGTGGCCGCGAGGAGGCGATGGGCGAAGACTTGGGCGCGGCTCGCGAGCGGGCCTTCAAACCGCCATCCGTCGGACGGCCGCACGCTCACGATCGTGCCGGGTTGGTCGATCATGAGCCCGATGCCGCCGAATCGGCGTTCTTCGGGCGCAGCACCGGCAGCGGGCACGTTCAACAGGCCGAAATGCAGACGGCTCGGGGCCGTGACGCGGGTCATCGGGCGGCCTCCACGGCGAGCCGCGATTCCAGGAAATCCATCGCCTCGTGTTCCGCTTCGCCGCCGGTCTTGTTCACGATGATGCGAAACTTCGCGAACTCGGCGGCGATTTCGGAATGCGGGATGAGATGCATCCTCGTGGCGAGGATGGCCGCTTCCACGACCGCATGCTTGGCCCGGTTGAATCCGAAGAAGTCGCGACCGCGGCCGGTGTGAAGCACGTCCGTTTCGATGGTGACGCGCTCGGTCGAGTCGTCGATGGAGGTGACGCGAAATTCGTACCAGCGGCAGGCATCGCCGAGCACGAAGCCCTTCACAGTTCGGGCCGGTTCCCAAGGCGGCAGCGGATCGACGGCGCCGAGCGCGGCCTTCGCAATGAGCCGCGCGTCGTCCGTGACGTGAATCACGCCTTCGGGATGCCGCCGCAGATTGCGGTACGTGCCGGACGTGGGGAACGGCCGCAGCGTGAAGCGGCTGAAGTCGACGTCGACGCGCGGGCCCATCGGCGCCACGTGAGGCGTGCCGTCCGCGTTTATCGTGGTGACGAGCGCCTCGAGAATCATTTCACACTTGGCGTTCCGGCGGGCATCAAGAAAGTTTATCGTGTTCACCGCCCTCCGAGAACCATTCGCCCTCGGCCGGGCGAGGCTCCTGCCGAGCCGCGTGCGTTCGATGGTTGTACAGCCCGGCTCGGCAGGAGCCTCGCCTTCCCGGTGAAGCTCCATGACCCGCGTGCTGCTCAGTTCTCTCCCGCACTCGAACACGGATGCGATCCGCGAGCCGCTCGCTGCGGCCGGCTTCACGGTGATCCCGCACGCGCTCGGCTCCGCGCCCGCAGTCGATCTCTCGCCCCTGGCCGCGGCCGCGATCGAGGTGGGCGAGCGGGTCGATCTCGCCGCCGCGCAGACGAAGCGCTGGCGGCTCGAACTCGGCGACCAGATCACGCCCGTGCTCTGGCTGCTTCCCGAGCCTTCCGGTGCGGTCGCATACCAAGGATACGAAGCCGGCGCGGATGCGTGCCTGGTGCGAACCGCCGAGCCGGGAACGCTCGTGGCGCAAGTGAAAGCCCTGGCCCGCACGCAGGCCGCGGCCGCGCGGCTCGCTCGCAAGGCGGGGGAATCGCTCCTGCTCGGCGAACAACTTCGCAAGGCTCGCACGCAACTCGAACTCGAACAGGAAATGGGCCGCCGCATCCGCCGCGGTTCGCTCCCGCAAGCATTCCCCGAAGTGGGAAACATCCGCTTCACCGTGGTGAATCGCCCGCAAACCGCCCACGGCGGGGACTTCTACGACGTTCGCCGGCTCGACGAACACACCGTCGGCTTCTTCTTGGGCGACGCACTGGGCCGCGCCGCCTCCGGCAACTTGCTCGGCGTCCTCGTGAACCAATGCACTCGGTTGAAGATGATCAATGGGAACCGGTACCGGCTCGTGCCACCGGAGGAAGCGCTCGTCGAAGTGAACCGCACGCTGATCGGGCTCGGACTCGAAGAACCGCCCTTGGTTGCCATGCTGGTCGGCAACGTGGATGCTCGGGACGGCTCGCTCGCGCTCGCCCGAGCCGGATTGCCCGCCCCGGTGTTCATCCCCGCAGGCCGCGAGCCCGAGGTGTGGTCCGTGCCCGGCCCGTTTCTCGGCTCCGCGGAGACGAGCTACCCGCCGCGCCGCGGTACGCTGCAACCGGGAGACAAACTGCTGGTGGCTTCGGACGGCGCGAGCCCGCCCGGCGAATCGCCCGATCCGCTGCTCGAGTCCGTGAAGCGCCATCGCGAATCGAACGGAACCGCATTCACGGATGCGGTCGCGGCCGATCTGCTGCCGCGTTCCCGACACCCCGATGATTTCACGCTGATGCTCGTGGAGCGGGAAGCGTGATCATCAGGCCGCGGCGGGAATCTCGGCCGTGGCGACCGTCCACCACGCTTCATCCAGCTTCTCGGCGAGTTGCGGCCAGTCGTAGTTTTGCAGCACGACGCGTCGGCCATTCTCGGCTTGGTCTTCCAGTTCGTACGGCTGGCGAATGCCCTTCACGATCGCATCCGCGAGGCCGGTGATGCCGTCCGTCTGGGTGAAGTCGCGGCCCGGTGTCAGCTTCAAGCCTTCGGCACCGATGCGAGTGGACACCACGGGCGTACCGGCGGCCAGGGCTTCGAGAATCTTCAACCGCGAACCGCCGCCGATGCGAAGCGGCACGGCCAGCATCCCGCATTGGGCCAGGTGCGGCCGCACGTCCGGCACGTTCGCGAAGAGTTGCACGCCGGGCGTGGCCTTGGCCTGCGCCCGCATCGCCTCCGGCGGATGGCGGCCGACAATGGCCAGTGTCGCGTTCGGAACCTGCTGGCGAACCTTCGGGAAAATGTCGTTCAGCAGCAGGCCCACACCGTCCTGGTTGGGACGCCAATCGAGGCTGCCGAGGAACAGGATTCGGGCCGGGTCGCGGTCCACGTCGCGCTGCGGCTTGAAGTATCCGGTGTCTACGCCGTTCTCGACCACTTGTACTTCGCTCACACCGAAGCGTTCCTGCATCAGCAGCGAGTCTTCGTCGCTCACCGCGATCGCGATCGACGCCTTCGTGTAAGCCCATTTCTCGAACGCTTCGAACTTGTCCAATTGTTTGCGGATGTACCACCGCTTCATGGGATTGGATTCGGTTTCGACGTACCGCTGCCAGATGAGCGACTCGACGTTGTGGGCCATCACGGACCACCGCATGGAACCGAGCCGCGGGCCGAACGCGTCCCGCAGCACTTGGGCGTACGGAGTCCAATCGCAATGCCAGACATCGACGCGGTGCTTGGCGGCGAACCGTCGGGCGGCATCCGCGAGCGCCGGGCTCGAGTGCGAGGCCACGGAGTACGGCAGCGGCGAGAGCAGGTTCCCGGCGAGCCGCGCATAGAACACGGGGCCGGACTTGCTCGGCACGCTGCGATCCACGATCACGGTCTCGATGCCGAGTTGGCGAAAGGCCTTGTCCGCCGCGGCGGCTTCGTCGCGATCCGGATTGCGGTGGCAGAGCAGAGTGACGCGGTGCCGCTCCGCAAGGCGGCTGAGCAGATTGAACGTGCGGATCCGCTTGCCGGACGTGGCGGGGAACGGGAGTTCTTCGTCGAGCACGGCGACGCGCAGCGGACGCATGGAGGCTCCTTCCGTGGAGAGGAGCCGATTGTGCCGCAATGCACCGGCCTGCCGCAAGCCCAAGACGCTTCAGGTGGTCATCGGGGGCCGCGGCCGACAGCGATCAGCAACTCGGCCGGCAGGAAGAAGGGAACAAACACGGCCCGGGTCGAATGGGTCAGCAGAGCACCGCGTCCAACTCTTCCTCGAACACGTTCTCGCGGCGACCGCGTTCTTCTTCGCAGGCTTCGAGCAGGGCACTCCGCAGTTCAAAGTCGCCGACACCAGCCTTGTCCCATGCCAAGACCAAGTGCGAGGTCGCGGGATTCAGCTTGGCCACGCGGCAGAGCCACATCACGCCCGCTTCGTGCTGCAAGTGCGACGTGCGGTCGTGATTCCACGCGATGTGCGAGGCGAGGCAACCCATCGGCACGGCGCGTGTGAACGCCCCGTGGATCAGCATCGGGCTGGCCTTGGCGAGGAGATCGATGAGGCGTTCCAAACCTTGATCCGTCACGTGCGGAAGCCACGCGGTGCGGAACTCGGAAATCGCGGGTGACGACGACACGGCGACTCCTGCGGCATCGCCGCAAAGGCCTGCGAACAAACGGATTAAGAACCGATATCGACCGAACGGGCATGGAACGATGAATCGATTGCCTCGGTTCCCGCCGGGGGAAGGTGCGTCGCGACGGCGGTCGTCCGGGTCAGTCGCGGGGCATGATAGAGGCGGGTGGCAGGGGCTGTCAATAGACCGGAACACCCCCTCCCGGCCTTGTGGCGGGGATGCGCTCACCCCCGCCCCGGACCCCCCGCCCCGGCAACGGGTTAGGGAACGCCCCCTGACGGAAGTTATTTGGGAAATCTTTTTCCGGCCGCTACGGAGCAAAAAGATGACTATTCGCACCGAATCAGTCATTAAAACAAGTGTCTGTGTATGACCGGTGTCACTGACTGTGAAGAAATGCGTGAAACTCAAGGGAAAACGCGAGTGCCGCACCCTCCCGCCGCGACACCCGCAGTGACAGTAGTGTGTCACACGAAGTGACACACCACTGTCACTGTTTGGTCACTGTCCCTGACGCTCGGGTCGCAGGGCCCGCACTTGCGCGCCCGCCACCCACATCTCGCTCTCGGCGATCTCCTTCAACTCCTTCTCCAGCCCGACACGGTAGTCCGCCTTGCTGTTCGCCTCCAGCGTGCGCCGCGCCTCCTCGCCGCTCGCCACCGATTGATAGAGCTTCTCGAACACCGGCTTGCTCGCATCGCGGAACGGCTTGAACCAGTCCAGCGCGCCGCGCTGGGCCGTCGTGCTGCAGTTCGCGTACATCCAGTCCATGCCCTTCTCCGCGATCAGCGGGTACAGGCTCTGCGTGGCTTCCTCGACCGTCTCGTTGAAGGCTTCGCTCGGCGAGTGGCCGTGCTCGCGGAGCACTTCGTACTGGGCGAGCCACAGGCCGTAGATCGCCCCCATGAGCACGCCGCGTTCGCCGGTGAGGTCCGACACCACTTCCTTCTTGAAGGTGGTCTCGAACAGGTATCCCGAGCCGATGGCGACGCCGAGCGCGAGGCAGCGTTCGCGGGCGCGGCCCGTCGCGTCCTGATGGATGGCGAAGCTGCTGTTGATGCCGCGTCCTTCGAGGAAGAGGCGCCGCACCGTCGTGCCCGAGCCCTTCGGCGCCACGAGGATCACGTCCACGTCCGGCGGCGGCACCACGCCCGTCTGGTCGTTGAACACGATCGCGAAGCCGTGGGAGAAGTACAGGGCCTTGCCCTTCGTGAGATGCGGCTTGATCTTGGACCACATGTCCTTCTGCCCGGCGTCGGACAGAAGGTATTGGACGACAGTGCCCTTCGCGGCGGCTTCCTCCGGATCGAACAGCGTCTCGCCGGGCTTCCAGCCGTCTTCGAGGCACAGGTCGTACGCCTTGCCGCCCTTGCGTTGGCCGACGATCACCTTGATGCCGTTGTCGCGCATATTGAGCGATTGGCCGCGTCCCTGGACGCCATAGCCGAGCACGGCCACGGTTTCATCCTTCAGGATCTGCCGCACCTTGTCCGGCGGGTAATCCGACCGCTCGACGCACTGCTCGACATTGTCGCCGATCTTGATCTCTTTCACGGGGAGGCTCCTGGAACGTGGTTCGACCACTACCCTATCGGCGAATTACTTCGATGTCAAGAATCTTGACATTAAGATAATTTCGCTTACCCTCTCGGCATGGCTTCTCCCGACGCGATCGACACGCTTTTGGACGCTTGGCGCACGGCCCGGCCGGACTTGGACCCGGCCCCGCTCGGGCTCGTCGGCCGCGTCATCGTGCTCGCCAAAAAGCTCGAACGCAGCGTTGATGCGGCCTTGGAGAAACACGGGCTCACGCTCGGGCAGTTCGATATTCTCGCCACGCTCCGTCGCAACGGCTCGAAGGGCGGCCTGACGCCGACGCAACTCCTCGAGAGTGTCGTGCTTTCCTCCGGCGGCATGACCGCGAGACTGGATCAACTCGCCAAGGACGACCTGATCGCCCGCAAGGCGGACGCCACGGATCGCCGCAAGGTGGTGGTCGAACTCACCGCGAAGGGGCGGAAACTGATCGACGCCGCAACCGCGACGCGGTTCGAGGAGGCGAAACGCTCGCTGCCGCCGCTCAAGGCGGCGGAGTTGAAGGAGTTGGAAGCGTTGCTGCGGTCGTGGCTCGCTGCAGCCGACGATTGATTCACGCAGAACGCCGCGCCTGAACGGACATCCCTTATTGGCGTGGCGGGCTCACCTCATGGTGCTTTGCCCAGCACCGACTCGGCCTTCTTGTCGTGCAGCAAGGATTCGGGCGGAATCAGTTCCTCGGCATCGGTGCCGGGCAGGCTCCACAGCAGCCGCACGCTGTGCTTCTCCGTGTTGATGCACTTGAACGTCACTTCGACGTTCACGGGCTTCTCGGGCAACGTCACCATCGCATCTCGGCGGGCCCCCTTGGCATTGGTGTCGATCACGATGCGGCCGTCGATGCGGACGACGACCGGATCCGTGGCGGCGACGGCGATGCGGAAGCGGCCGCCGCGCGGGGCGAGGAGCACGCCGCTCCACTTGCCGGAGAGATCGGTGGCGGCACCGGCCGCCGTGGTGCCCTTGAACTCGCCGGCGTTGAAATCGAGCACCGAATCGATCCGGGCCTTCTGATCCTTGAGGATTGCGGGCACCTTCGCAGTGAACTCGGCAAGCAGGCCGGGCTTGTAGTCCGTCCCGCCGATCGAGAGGGCGAGGCGGGACTCGACTTGCATGCGGGCCGCTCCGTCGAGCCCCGCGAGCGAACGGGCATACCAGTGACGGGCGCGATGGATCGCGCCCTGTTTCTCCAGCGTGTCCACGGCCGATTGCGACACTTGCCACCAGGCGTCGGCGATTTTCACGTCGCCGGGGCCGGGACGCGGCGCGGCGGCATCCAGTGTCGCGGCGGTGCGCATGTCGCCGAACGCGCCCGCGGCGAGGTTCTTGATGCCCTCGTCCCAGCGGCCCTGGCGGAAGCAGCGGTAGTGCCCCACGGCGTAGGCGGCATCGCGGTTCCCGGGGTTCTTCTGAAGATCGTCCAAGGCCTGCTGCACCGGTTTGAACGCCTCCGCGCCTTTCTGCACGCGGGCGGACAAGGCGTCCGCCTCCTCCTTCATCGCGGCGGGCAGGTTGCCGCGCTTCACGGCCTCGGAGGCGATTTGCACGTATCGCACGGCCGCGGCGAACCGGTCGGCCGCGATGGCGTTTTCGCCGGCGGCGAGCGCCGCCTCGGCCGCGTTCTTCAACGCCGTGTTGTTCCCCGCCGTCTTCTGAACCTTGTCCAGCGCCTCGATCCGAAGCGCGTCGGCGTCCAACGCGTAGTGAAGCAGGATCCCATCCACGGCCCGCAGCACGAGCGGCGTCTCGGAGATCTCGATGGCGAAGTCCCGGGCGTCGCGGTACATGGCATACCGCAGGGCCGGGTCGTCCGCCTCGGCGTCCGCCAGGCCCAACAATTTGGTCGCGAACACCCGCCGGTCGGTCGGCGACTTCTTCGCGTAGTCGTCCTTGAACAGCGTCTGCAGTTTCATCTCGGCCTTGGCCACGGCCGTGGCATCCGGCGCGGGCGCGCGTTCGATCTTGGGCGCCGGTGGCATCACAGGCGGATCGGGATCCTTCATCTTCGGAACCACCGCCACCGCACCGTCCTTGAAGTCGTAAACCACGGCCTTCATCGCCTGTTGGTCGATCATGGCGAACGAGCCGAGGTCGGAGGCGATTTGCAGCGAGAGGGCGTTCCCCAAGCCGTCGAATCGGGCCTGCCGCAACCGCTTGCCCGTGGCCACTTCGTAGACGTTGAGATCGAACGCCGTCGGTTGGCCGGCCGGTTGCGGGCGGAGCAATCCCGCGATGCAGTATTTGCCGTCCGGCGAGAGCTTGCCGATCGAGGCGAACGGCGTCGGCGGCACCGCCATGAGCACCCGCAACGCCGTGAGGTCGACCACATGCAGCGTGCGCAGGCGGTTCTCGAGGTTGCCTTCGATCATGGCGACCGTGCCGTCGTTCGTCACGCTGGTGAGGCGGGCGTTGTTGTCCGTCAATTCCCACGCCTTCTCCGGCTTGCCACTGGCGAGGTTGATGCGGAACAGACGCCCGCGGAGATCGTGGACGACGAGCCACTTCGAATCGCCGGAGAAGATCGCGCGCCCGCCTTCCCACTCGCCGGACGAAACCGTATTGCCAGTGGCGACCTCGATCAGCCGGTACGGTGCGGGCTCGGCGAGCGGAGGTTGGCCGGGCCGCGGCGTTCGCACCGCGTTCTTCCCGATGAACACGTACCGGCCGTTCGGAGCGTACTCCACGACCGGCGGCGTCCGTTCGCCTTCCTTCGGAATCCACGCCGGCTTGATCGACGGCTCGAGCGTTTCTCCGGTCTTGAAGGTCCACTCGAAGAACTCGCCGATCCCGGTCATGGCGAAGAGCCGGCCGTCTTCCAGGAGCGAGACTTTCTCCATGAGGATGCCCGGCGGCTTGCCCGAAGTGAGCGCCGGGCGGCCAACGCCGTTCGATGCGTCGAACACGTCCAATTGCCACGGCGGCGAGCGCGGATCGTGGATGACGACGCTCTTGTCGTCCGAGGTGAACCATACCCGCGCGCGTTTGTCCTTCACGGGTCGCGACCAACGCTCGACCCAGCCTTCGCCCCCGCCCAGGGGCGGATCCTTCGGCATCGGGTCCGGATCCTTCATCTTGGGCAGCACCGCCAGCACGCCGCGCGGCATCTCGATCGCTTGCACGCGACGGCCACTCCGGGCGATCACCAAGGCGGAGTTGTCCGGCGCGAACGCCACCGAGCCCACATCCACGCCGCCTTGGCCGAGCACGTAGCGACCGATCAGTTTCTTCGCGGCCACGTCGATCACTTCGAGGTGGTTCATCGGCTCGCCGTTCATGCGATCTGCGGGTGAGATGGCCGCGACGAGCCGGCCATCGTCCGAGATCGCGTAGTGGTTCGGTCCGCCAGGGACGAACCGTGCGGGCAGCGTCGCCAAGAGCGTGTCGTCCTTCGCCAAGTGAACGTCGCGACCGCGGCCGCTGTAGAGGGCCACGGTTCCGTCCGCCGAGAGCGCCAACACACGACTGCCCGGCTGCGACGACGGCAATCGCACCGCCCGTTCTGCTTCGCCCGTCGGCAGCTTGAAGAAGTGGACGCGATCCGCCTCGCCCACGATGAAGTGAGTCTCCGTGAACCGCGTCTTCGGGAACTTCACTTCGAGATTCTTGAGATCCTTGTTGGACTCCGTGTGGTAGAGCGTGAGCTTGCCCGGCTCGTTGCGAATGGTCGGATAGCCGACGGCCGCACACACGCCGTCCGGCGAGCAGTCGAAAAATCGCGGGCCGGTGCCTTCGATGGCACGCACCGGGATGCGATCCGTCTTCTTCGCGGTGGCGGGGTCCCACACGATCGCGAACGGCTGGTCCAAGTGCCACGAGGCGACCTTGCCCTCCGGCAGGCACACGAAGTCCGCCGTGTTCGTCTCGCCTTCGGTGAACGACTTGAGTTTCGTCCCGGTCTTGGCATCGAACACGGAGATTGTTTTCGAGTTCGTTTCCCGCGTGACGACGAATTCGCCGGTGCGCGTGTACCGGCTCGACGCCGCCGCACCTGTCGTGAGTTCCTCCCACTTCTTGTTCAATTCGGGCACACCGGCCGGATCGAAGTTGAACTCGTCGGACTTCACCGGAACCGTCGGCTCCTTCTTCGGCGGAGTCGGGTCCGGCGGAGTCGGATCCGGCGGCTTGGGCGTTTCCTTCTTCGGCGGCGGCTTCAGCTTCTCCTTGTCTTTGTCATCGTCTTGTTTCTGTTGAGCTGTTTCGTCGTTGTTCTTGCCGCCGGACAGCGCGACCGCGGCGACCACGGCCAGCACGACTGCCAACACGCCGCCGCCGATCGCAAGCGGAACCATCGAAGACTTCTTCTTGGCGTACGGCTCGCCGTCGCGGGTGCGGCGCGATCGCGGCTCCACCGGGATCTCTTCTTCCGAGTCTTCCAAGCCGGTGAAGGCGTTGGAGGGGGGAGGCGGGGGCGGCGGCGCGACCAGTTCCACCCCGTATTCCGCGGCCGAGACCGGAACGACATTCGCCCACGCCGGTGGCGGCATGCCCAATGCCGCGGCTGCGGCTCGCGCCTGATCCGGCGTCAGCGGCACCGGCACGCCTTCCGGCGCGATCTGATCCAGCCACGGTGTCTGCGGGATCGCCTTGCCGCACGCGATCGCCAAGTGCCCGACCAGCGACTGCAAGCCGGGGTCGTTCGTCGCCCACAAATCCCGCATCAAGACGGACGACGCGGGCGCCTTGAAGTCCTCTTCCGTGAAGAGCAGGTTGTCGCCGGTGTCGTGGTTTTCCCACAGCTTGGTGCCGCACACTGCAAGGGCCTTCAGTGCGGTGGCGATCACAAGGTGCGGGAAGCGGTCCAAGTCCGGGGAGTACACCTGCTTCGGGGCGCGGTGCGGGTGCTGATAGTTCGGGTGGCCGCTCTCGCCGGACGGCGTGTTCGCAAGCGACGGCGTGAACATGCCGTCGTAGTCGATCAACTTCAGCGAGTACGAACCGGGCTTCGAGCCGGCGACGAGGAGCACGTTGCCGTGCTGCAAGTCCGCGTGCGCGATTCCGGCGTCGCGCAGCCGCTTGCACAAACGGGACCACATCTGCACGAGCGCGTCGAGTACCTTGGGGTTGCCCGCCTGCAGCCGCACGGCTTGGTTCAGTTGAAGCCCGTCCACCCATTCCATCTTGACCACGGGGTGCCATGTGCCGTGGACCATCACGCCCTGATTCAGGAACGCGAATCCGATGGTGAACGGGAGCCCGGCCTTCTTCAACGCTTCATCCACCTTGCGGTATCGTTGCTCGAGCCCGGTCACGGGGCGGGTGAAGCACTTGACGGCCCAATCGCGACCGTTCGCGGCCCGCATCTGGTACACGTCCGCGAAGTTGCCGGAGCGCGGCAGCGGCAACCCGGACGGCCCGACCACGGCCTGGGCGGTGTTCAGGTCCAGATCCATGAACGAGATCGCCGGGTTCTGAACCGCTTCGTTGAAATCCTGCGGCAGCGGCCAACTCATGAAAGCGCTCCTCTGGCGAGCCCGCGGTGCAAGCAAGGGTGGAGGTCAGTCCTTGTTTGCGCTGCGGGCTTTTGTCTCGGCGATCTTCACCGCGAGCACGGTGGCGTCGTCGCGGAGGCGGGGGCGGAGGGTGTTCAGCAATTCTAGAAGCGGGCCGGGTGTCGCTTCTGTAACGGCCCGCTCGGCGGCTTTCACCAACGGATGCGTCCCGACGGACGACCCGGCCTTGAGCAGCAGGCGCGACACGGCGTCGGTCGCGAGCAGGAGCAGGTCGCCCGATTCGGCCCAGCCCGCGAGCCATTCCGGCTCGGGGCACTCCTGCTCGCCCGAACTGGGGACGAGCGGCGGCCGGTTTCCAAACCCGTCTTCGGAGGTCATCGGAAACGACAGGTCCAACTTGCCCCCGCGAAAGAGAAACAAGCAGGAATCGCCCACGGCCATGGACTTCCACACAAGCCCCGGCGGATCGGTGGCGACGCGGAACTCCAGCCCCAAAATCGTGGCGAACGAACCCTGTTCCGATTTCACCTCGGCATACCACGACTGCGACTCGGCCTGAGGCGGCGCCCACTTCTCTCGCACGACTTTGAGCCAGCCGTCGAAGTCCGCGGGGCCGGGCGGCCGCGCGAGATACGCTTGGGCCAAGTGTTTCGCCCATCCGCCGGACTGCCAGCTTTCGGAAGCGCCGTCGGCGATGGCGAAGCGCATGCGGTCGCCGTGGCCGGCGGAGGCGTCTTCATTCTCCTCGGCCCGGCTGCCCGCCTTCGGCACCGATGCGGCGATCCAACCTTGAAGGTGGGGTGATGACATCGCTTACTTCGCGTTCGGGGCCGGAGCGATGCGGGTGCCGATGTCCAGGAAGCGCACGACGGCGGTCGGATCCGCGTTGTAGACCACGCCGCGGGCCTTTTGAAACACCGCGAAGCCTTCCGCCTTCGCCGCCTCCCGCATCCGCGGCGGCAACTCGCTGGACATGCGGAAGAGCAACTTCGAGTAATCGTCGACCAGCGCGTCCTCGGTGTCGAGGAAGTACACCGAGAGGCCGGGCTTGGTGGAGAGGAGCAGGTTGAAGACGAGTGCGTTGCCGTCCGATGTGGCGAGATTGCGGATGGCGCGGGCGTTGGCCTGCGGGTTGCCGTCGCTCGGTTTGCCGTCCGTTAGGTTCAGCACGATCGGTGGATAGGCGTGCGGGTACTTGTTGATGAATCCGCTGACAGCGAGTCCGGCCGCGGCGAACGCTTCCACCATGGGCGTGGTGCCGCTCGCCTCGGCATCGAACCACACGGGGAACTTCACCGTCTGTTCCACGCGGTTGCCGTTGGGCGCGGTCACGGTCTTGGTGCGGTTCTCGATGCGGAGCGGCTTGTCGCCCAGCCTGCTGATCGGAACGAGGACGTCGTGCGGGAGCGAACCGCCGAGGCCGGCTTGGAGCTTTTTTCCGTAGCCGATGACGCCGACGTGGAAGTAATCGCGGACGCCGTCCGCCTTCGCGGAGCGCAGCACGATGTTCTGAAGCAGTCGGTTCACCGCATCCGCCACGACCACGGACTTGGCTTGATCCGTGCCCGTGAACGGCTCCTCCATCGACTTGGATTGGTCGATGAGCAGCAGGATGCACGCGGGGTTGGTGCGGCTGATTTGTGCGGAGTACGGCATACCCACAGTGATACCGCACCGGGCGGCCGCATGCCAGTGTCGAATGAATGCCTGAACGCTTGTGCGTGCGAGTCGCGATCGTTCGCACTTGAGTGTCCCGGGGATTTCGCGTACGCTCGAATTCACTCGCAAGCCTCGTGTCGGACGATTTCTCGCACTCTCCCTCTTCCTCGTGCACGGAGGCAGGCCCATGCCCCGTTTGCAGGCATTGCTCGAATGCGTCGGCCAAGCCCTCTGTGAAAAGGGACACAAGGCGTTGCGCCGCCAGTGGCCCTACGCGGATCTGCTGCTCGACATCGCCAAGGCCGCGTACGACAACGCCCACCGCCGGCTGCCGGGCCCCGATCTCCGCGCCGCACTCGCGGACCTCGCCGCGTGCCCGGGGCACGAATACGACCGACGCGTCGGCGAACTCATCCTCGATCTCAGCCAGACGCACTCGGTGCCGAAGGAAGCGCTGGCGGAGTACCTCGCCGCATTCCCGCCCACGGTGCGGCTCGCGTTCCGCCGCCCGTCCGATCCCGAGGGCCACACCGCGCCCGAGGGTCTCACCTTCTACAAGGCGGAGGAGTTTCTCGGCTACCTCCCTCCTCGAGCGCCGCGCTTCAAACCCGGCGACCAACCGCCAGGCTTGGACGGCTGGACGCTCACTGAACTCCGCGGGCTCGGCGAGTGCTCCGAAGTTTGGCGTGGCGAAGACCCGAACCGGCCGGACGAATCCCCCGCCAGCCTCAAGTTCGCCATCGATCCCGAGACGCGTGAACTCGTGCTCGAGGGCTCCGAACTGTTCCAGAAAGCGTTCTCGCTGAACGACGTGGCGGGAGTGCTGCCGCTGCGCTCCGTGTATCTCGAATCCGATCCGCCGTGCCTCGAATCGCCGTTCGTGTACGGCTACGACCTCGCCGGGCTCATGTTCGATTGGAAGTGGCGGTACGACCACGCGAAGCCGGAGGCGTCGTTGAAGCTGGTCCGGCGCTTGGCCGGGATCGTGGCCGAGGCGCACAAGAAGAACGTCGTTCATCGCGATCTCAAGCCCTCGAACGTGATCCTGCACCCGACCGACGGCGGCAAGTTCACCATGTGGGTGACGGACTTCGGCTGGGGGCAGATGGTCGCGCCGCGCAGCTTGGAACTGGCCAAGCTCGGCGCCCGCGGCGAACTTCAGCGGCTCGCCTGCCGGGGAGCCGCCACTTCGCTCTACGCTTCCCCCCAACAGAGCAAGAAGGATCCGCCCGTGCCCGCGGACGACGTTCACGCCCTCGGCGTGATCTGGTTCCAACTGCTGAAGCGAGACCCGACCGCCGCCCCGCCCGTGGGCAACGAGTGGATCGAAGAATTCCGGCCGCACGGTTTCACCGATTCGCAGGCGAAGCTGCTCCAATCGTGCCTCGCGACGCGGCCCGACAAGCGACCCCGCACCGCGTCGCACCTCGTCGAGCAACTCGGCCAAGTCACGATCGGCACGCCGGTGAAGGACGGCCCGGACGGCTCGAAGCTGATCTCGCTGAAGAGTCCGAGTTCCAGCAGCCACACGCCGGTCGCCACGTCGCGCGGGAAGTTGATCGAGGCGGACGCGGCGTCGAACCAAGCCGCGGCCATGCTCGCCGCGGTGGGCGGCGGACCGCTCACCTCCGGCGGGCCGCTCTCCACCTCCGGCTTCCGGTTGCTCAAGAATACCGTCGGTATGACGTTCGCCCGCGTGCCTGCCGGCAGCTTCATCATGGGTTCCACGGATCGCGAAGCGGGCCGTCGCGAACACGAGGGCCCTCCGCACGAAGTGAGGATCTCCCGCCCGTTCTACATGTCCGTCACCCCCGTCACCCAAGCCCAATACCTGCATGTGATGGGAAAGAACCCGTCGAAGTTCGTGAAGGGGAAAGGCGGCGGCCCGGAGCACCCCGTGGAGGGCGTGACCTGGAAGGAAGCGGAGTCGTTCTGCATCCGGCTCGCGCAGCTGCCGGACGAGCAGATACACAACCGCACCTACCGGCTGCCGAGCGAAGCGGAATGGGAGTACGCGTGCCGGGCGGGAACGAAGACGCCGTTTTTCAGTGGCGAGAAACTGAGTTCGAACGACGCGGTGTTCGCGGCGTCCTGCGGAAAGTACGGCGGCAAGAGCACCGCGCCCGCGGGAAGCACCCCGCCCAATGCCTTCGGACTCACGGACATGCACGGCAACGTGCAGGAATGGGTCCACGACTGGTACGACGAATACTACTACTTCGAGAGCCCCGGCACGGATCCGAACGGCCCGGGCCGCGGCGTGCTGAAAGTGGCCCGCGGCGGTTGCTGGAGCATGCTGCCGTCCGACTGCCGCAGCGCGGCCCGCAAGCCCTACCCGCCGGACACGCACTCCGATTTGATCGGATTCCGGGTGGTCATGGTCGTGGCGTGAGCCGCCGGAGCAGCGATCACTTCGCCACGTCCACCGTGCGGCTCTCGCGAATCACCGTCACCTTGATCTCGCCGGGGTAATCGAGTTGTTGCTCGATCGCGCGGGCGATGTCGCGGCAGATCTTCACGGCCTCGGCATCCGTGGTCTGGTGCGAATTGGCGATCACGCGCAGTTCGCGGCCCGCTTGGATCGCGTAGGCGTGCTCTACGCCGGGGAAGCCGCACGCGACCGCCTCGAGCATTTCGAGCCGCTTCACGTACTTCTCCAGGGTTTCGCGGCGGGCACCGGGGCGGCTCGCACTGATGGCGTCCGCCGCAGCCACGAGCACCGTGTAGATGTTGTCCACCGTCACGTCGTCGTGGTGGCCGGCGATTGCGTGCAGCACTTCCTTGCTGGTCTCGCCGTAGCGGCGGGCGAGTTCGGCGCCGATCTTCGGGTGGCCGCCCTCCATCTCGTGGTCCGCGGCCTTGCCCACGTCGTGCAACAAGCCGCAGCGGCGGGCCAGTTGCGGATTCAAACCGAGTTCCGCCGCCATGAGACCGCACAGGTGCGCGACCTCGAGCGAGTGGTTCAGCACGTTCTGCGAGTAGCTCGTGCGGAAGCGGAGCCGGCCGAGCAGGCCTACGATCTTCTCGTGCGGCATCGCCACGTCCGCGTCCAGCACGGCGTTCTTCCCGAGTTCCAACAGGTGCTTTTCCATCTCGGCCTGCGTCTCGATCACCACTTCTTCGATGCGCGTGGGGTGGATGCGGCCGTCCTGGATCAACTTCGAGAGCGAGATGCGGGCGATTTCGCGGCGGATGTTGTCGAACGCGGACACGATGACGACGCCGGGCGTGTCGTCCACGATCACGTCCACACCGGTGCACTTCTCGAACGTACGGATGTTCCGCCCTTCCCGCCCGATGATTCGACCCTTCATGTCGTCCGAGGGAATGTCCACCGTGCTGACGGTGCTGCTTGCGGTGTGAACCGAGGCGTACCGCTGGATCGACGTGGCGAGAATCTCGCGGGCCTTGGCTTCGGCCGTTTGCTTGAGTTGCTCTTCGTGGCGGCGGATCTTGCCCGCCATCTCGTCCGCGAGTTCGCGTTCGAGCCGTTCGAGAAGCATCCGCTCGGCTTGCTCGCGGTTCAGCCCGGTGATTTCCTGGAGTTTCTTCGTTTCGGCCAAGATCACGTCGTCGAGTTTCTTTTCTTTCCGCTCCAGATGCTCGATGCGTTCTGCGAGCTTCTTCTGGAGCGACTCGGCATGGCGTTCCTTGCGTTCGAGATCCTTGTGCTTCTGCTCGGCGGCGTCTTCCCGTTTCTCGGTGCGGCGTTCCTGTTCGCGAAGCTCGTTGCGCAGCGCGTCCAAGTCGCGGTTCACCTCTTCGCGGCGGCGGAAAGCTTCGTCCCGCGCGCGAAGGTCGGCTTCGCGCACGATTTGTTCGGCGTCGCGTCGGGCGCGTTCGAGCACTTCCTGGCCGCGGGCTTCCGCTTGCCGCAGTTCATCCTGCGCGCGGGCGGAATCGTACGGCGCTTCGGCGGGTTTGCGGTTACGGACGGCGAGGTACGCGCCGCCTGCTCCGAGAAGCAGCGCGGCAACGGCGATCCCGCCGATGACGATCGCATCGGGCATGGGTGGGCACTCCCGGTCGGAGCGCCCGTCGGCTCGGCGGTCAGGCGGAGAGGCAAGACAGCGCAGCGGGTGGTCCCGTGATCCAATAATCGAGCGCGGCCCGCCGCGCCGGGGCGGCGGGAGTTGCGGCTTCCGTGAGCCGGTCCGCCGGAGGCGCGAACCGGGCGTGCTGTGTGTCGGCGGGCGGGCCGGCAAACGCGACGAAAATCGCCGCGACGAGCCAGAACAGCCCGGTCTCCCATTCAACCATGATCGACAATGTCCCTCGCGCGGCGAACGCGGCGCGAGTCCGAGTGTGCGACGGGCAACGGTATCGATCCGCCCTCGTGGCGGCCGGAGCCGTCGGCTCCGGTGAATCCGGCTCTTCCATCCTGAGTGGAACCGGGTGTTGGAATTATGCCAATGTGCGGGGCGAACTGCAAGAACCCGCAAAAATCATCCCACGAAGACGCCGGAGGCCAAGCCGGGGAAGGCAAAGAAGTCGCGATCCGCGACCGATGATCCGGCGGCGAGACCGGTGCCCGTGTAAGCCAGGGTGCGGGTGTTTCCGCCGCCGGAACCGGTGAGCAAATCCGCGCGGGTGTCGCCGTCCAGGTCCACGGTTGCGACGCGGACGCCGCCGCGGGCGGCGCTGTTGCCCGCGAAGAAGTTGGCCTTCGGGGCCGACATCGCCGCCGCAGACCCGCTGTCGATCAAGGTTCGTCCGGACAGCACAAGCACGCGCGGGCCGCCGCCGGGACCGGCGCCCGCGAAGAACTCCGCGTAACCGTCGTTGTCGATGTCGCCGATCGCGGGGTAGAGCCCGTTGCGAAGCCCTTCTTCGAACACGAAGAAGTCGTTAAGCATCTTCGTGGGCGCGGTCGTGATCGACTTGCCGTCCCAGAACGCGACGCGGGGGCCGCCGCCGAAACCCGCCGACACGATGAGGTCGGCTCGGCCGTCATGATTCAAGTCCCCGATGGCCGCGCGGGCGCCGCCGCGGAACGCGTCGTCCGTGATGCCGAAGAAGCTGGCGGCTTCGTCGTACGTTCCCCCGCGGAGCAGGAGCACGCGTGGCCCGCCGCCTTGATCCGGCGTGATCACGATGTCGTCGATCGTGTCGCCGGTGATGTCGCCGACGGCGACGAAGAGCCCGCCGGAGAATCCCTCCAATACGGGGCGATCCAGGACGAGGGTGTAGTTCGGCCCTTGGAAGACGCGGACGCGGGCCGCCGTGCCGGGGCCGGTCGCCGCGACGATGTCGTCGATGCCGTCGCCCGTCACGTCACCGGAGGCCACACGCACGCCGCCGGTGAAGGACGGATCGAACGCGAAGAACGTGGCGGTGCGGTTCCCCGCGCGATCGAACACCTTGACCACCGGCCCGCCGCCTGCGTCGGCCCCCACCACACCCGCACCCGGCGGCCCGCCGCCGATTCCCGGCTCCGGCCCTTCCAGCGAGGGCACGTTCACCTCGATCATCGTGTAGGTGGTCGAGAGGATTTCCAAGTTCCCGTCAAGCACGTTCACCGCCTGCAGCGCGGCGTAGATCGGCTGACCGTTGAACACAGCCGTGACGGGGAAGTACACCTCGTTCACCAGCGGGTTCGTCTGGCGGAACACGGTGTGAGTGGCCCAACCGCCGCCCGTGAAACGCGTCTCACGGATCTGTCCCGCCATTTCGTTCGCAAACGACAGCGGCAGGTGCTGTGCGCCTTCGTCCGAGAAGATGATGACCGGCGTGCCGCCTTCGAACCGCAACTGGGGCGCGAACCCGGTGAACTGCGGGCCGTCCCCGGCGACGTAACCGTCCGACTGGGCCACGGCCACGGTCGAGGCCCAACCGCTGGGCGTGCGCTGGTGATACAGCAGTTGCGAGGAAGCCGGCGAACCGGTCGCGACGCGGTCCACGAAGTAACTGGCGATCGAGGGCACATCGCCGGGTGCGATCGCGATGCTCGCACCGGTGCCGGCGTCGCCCGTGCCGTCCGGCGGGTAGTACACCGTCTCGGCCACCCACGTCCCGCTCTTGTTCGTGGCGTAGCCGAGCCCGCTGGCCACGGTCGAGAACGAACCGCCGGACAGGAAGCCGGTGCTGTAGGTGATGTGAGCGAAGTTCTGCGAATCGGCTGCGATCGAGAGGAACCGCGGCACATACCGCTGCCCGCCGAAGAGCAGATCGTTCGAGAGGTTGCCGGTGGTGATGGCCGGCGCCGCGACCCACGAACCGCTCTTGTTCGTGGCGTAATAAAGCGTGCCTTCGCCGATGTCGCCGTCGTCCCGCCCGCGCCCGCCGACGTGGATCAAGAGGTGGATCACCCCGTTGGGCCCGACCGCGGACGTGAGATTGTCCAGCCCGAAGAACGATCCCGGCCCCAGTGCGATCGTGTCCCGCAATGCCCAACCCGCGGACGACCGCTGGTAGTGGTACACCACGTTCACGGTGTCCCGGCCCAGGAGGAACACATGCGGCGTGCCATCCGGTGTGAACGCTAGTTGGGCCGATTGCACCGCACCTTCGATCCGATAAGGCTCGAAGTAAGTCTCGGAGCCGAACCACGTGCTCGTGGTGATCGCCTCGGGAGACCACTCCGTGCCGATTCGGGTGCGGTAGGTGAGCGTCTCGCCTTCCCACACGAGTTGAGCGATGCCCCCGGTCGGTGTGGCCTGCATCCAGTTGAATTCGCCGGCGGGCACGGTGGTGTTCGCGGGCGTGAGTCGGTCTTCAAGTGGTGTGACTGACAGTTTCATGCCCGAAGGATAGCAGGGCCGGTGGCCGCCGCAAGCGTTCGGTTTTAATTGTCTGGACAAGTATCGTTCCGATGAGTAAAGTTCAAACATGAGTGCTGCCGCGCCCGCGAAGCGAAGCTGCCGCCGGTTCGATTCCCCGCAGCAGGAGGCGTTCCTCGCCCTCTGGCGCACCTACGACCGCCTTCGCGCCCACGAGGACGAACTCTTCGCCCGCTTCGAACTCACGCCGCAGCAGTACAACGCGTTGCGTCTCCTCCGCGCCGAGCACCCGAACCCGCTTCCCACGCTGATGCTGGCCGAACGGCTCGTCTCACGAGCGCCCGACATCACGCGGATGCTGGACAAGTTGGAGGAACGCGGGCTCATCACGCGGGTGCGGCCGCCGGAGAACCGCCGTTCCGTGCTCGTGGGCTTGGCCGAACCCGGCTTCGCGCTGATCGAGGAGATCGCGGCACCGCTCAAGGCCTGCCACGCGAAGCAACTCGGCCACATGAGCCCGGCCGAACTCCGCCAACTGATCGAGCTCCTGAAGGCGGCCCGCGAGCCGCACGAACCCGAACATTCCGTTTGGAAATGAGGACTGCCATGAACCCGGATATCGTCATCGTCGGCGGCGGCCCCTCGGGGAGCACCGCGGCCGCCATCCTCGCCCAGAAGGGCTACAAGGTCGAACTATTCGAGCGCGAGCACTTCCCGCGCTTCCACATCGGCGAGTCGATGATCCCCAACACGTACTACCCGATCCAGCGCACCGGGTTGCTCGCCAAGATGAAGGCCAGCCACTTCACGAAGAAGCACTCGGTGCAGTTCATCAGCCAGAACGGCAAACTCAGCGAGCCGTTCTTCTTCTGGGACAACAAGCCGCACGAATCGAGCCAGACTTGGCAGGTCCGGCGCAGCGAGTTCGACAAGCTCTCGTTGGACCACGCCCGCGAACAGGGCGTGACGGTGCATGAAGGCGCCCGCGTGCACGAGGTGCTGTTCGAGGGCAAGCGGGCGGTCGGGGTGCGGGTGAAGCCGGAGGACGGGCCCGAGCGGGAGGTGCGCTCGAAAGTCGTGATTGACGCCAGCGGCCAGAGCACGCTGATCATCGACCGCTTCGGCCTCCGCGACTGGGATCCGCAGTTGAAGAAAGCCGCGCTGTGGACATACTGGAAGGGCGCCCGCCGCGACACGGGCAAAGACGAAGGCGCGACGCTCGTCATCCAGACGCAGGGCAAGAAGGGCTGGTTCTGGTACATCCCGCTGCACGACGACATCATCAGCGTGGGTGTGGTGGCCGACGCGGAGTATCTCCTGAAGAACCGCGACAGCAAGGATCCGGAGGCGATCTATTTCGAGGAAGTGGCGAAGGCACCGGGGTTACAGCCGTTGATCGCGCCGGCCACCCGCTGCGATGAGTTTCGCATCCAGAAGGAATACTCGTACCGCGCGAAGCAAGCCGCGGGCGACGGCTGGTGCCTCATCGGCGACGCGTTCGGCTTCCTCGATCCGCTGTACTCCTCCGGCTTGCTGCTCGCCATGACGTCCGCTTCGATGGCGGCCGACGCGATCGACGATGCTCTGAAGTCCGGCGACACGAGCGAGGCGTCCCTCCGCGAGTGGGAGACGCCGTACGTGCAAGGGATGAACCGCATCCGCCGGCTCGTCTGCGAGTTCTACGACGGGCTCAGCTTCGGCCGCTTCGTGAAAAAGCACCCGCACTTGAAGGGCCTCGTGACGGACGTGCTGATCGGCGACGTGTTCAAGGACGAAGTGGACCAACTCTGGCCGCTGATGGACGACCTCCGAAAGGAACAGAACATCGCGCCGTATGAGGCCTTGTCGGCGTGAACACCCTGCACGAACCACCGATTCGCACGTCGCCGCCGCGATTCGCATCGGCGGCGCTCGCGTACGTGGCCATGCTGGCGGCCACGGTCGGGGCGTTCTTCGTGATCCAAGCGGCCGGTGAGACGCTGGTCGCACCAGAAGTTCCTGCGGACGCGATCTCGATGGCGAAGCCGGCCGCAGGCCGAGTTCATGTTCTGCCGCACGTTCTCGCCACGCTGGCCGCCGTGATCGGTCTCGGGTTCCTGCTCGGCCGCGCATTCCGCTTCATCGGACAGCCACCGGTGATCGGGGAAGTGATCGCCGGTATCGTGCTTGGCCCGTCCCTGCTGGGTGCCATCTCGCCGGACGCGATGCACGCCCTGATTCCGGACAGCTCCGCCGACCCCGAAGGGCATGTGCTCTCCGCCCTGCGCATGATCGCGCAACTCGGCGTGATCCTGTACATGTTCCTCATCGGGCTGGAATTGAACGGGGCGAAACTCCGGCACCAGGCGCATGCGACCATCGCCGTGTCGCATGCCAGCATCGTGGTGCCGTTCGTGCTCGGGGCCGCGCTCGCACTGCCGCTCTACCCCGTGCTTTCGCACCGCGGCGTGCCCTTCACCAGTTTCGCGCTCTTCCTCGGGGCGGCGATGTCCGTCACCGCATTCCCCGTGCTCGCCCGCATTCTGGCGGACCGCGGACTGGAGAAGTCCGAACTGGGCGTGCTCGCACTCGGTTGTGCCGCGGCGGACGACGTGACCGCGTGGTGCCTGCTCGCATTCGTGGTCGGCATCGCCCAGTCGAAATTGAACGAAGGCCTCGGCGTGATCGCCGGCGCGATGGCATTTATTCTCGTGATGTTTTTCGTGGTCCGGCCGCTCCTAAGGCGGTTCACGGCGGGTGAGACGCTGCACCCCGCCGCCATTCCGGTGGCGTTCGTCGCGGTGCTGCTCGCCGCCCTCGCCACGGAACTGATCGGCATCCATGCGGTGTTCGGCGCGTTCCTCTTCGGCGCGGTCATTCCGCACGATTCGCTCCTGGCCCGCGAGTTCACCCGCCGCTTGAAGGACGTGGTGACCGTGCTGCTGCTGCCGGCGTTCTTCGCACTCTCCGGGCTTCGCACGAACTTGGGCCTGATCGGCGGATGGGAGAACCTTCTGATCGCGGCGGCAATCATCGCGGTGGCCACCCTCGGGAAACTCGGCGGCACGTTCGCGGCGGCCAAGTTCGCCGGCCGAGACACCCGCACGGCCGCCGCACTCGGCGCGATGATGAACACCCGCGGCCTCATGGGCCTCATCGTGCTTGACATCGGCCTGAACTTGGGCGTCATCTCGCCCACGCTCTTCGCCATGATGGTGGTGATGGCGTTGGCCACCACGCTCGCCACCGCTCCACTTCTGAAGCGGTGGGCCGCCGCCTGATCGTCTTGCAACTCGATCGCCTCGCGGTAATCTGAACCAATGCCTCCCCGCAACCCCGTTTCACGGGGCTTCCACCCGATCATCCTTGGAGTCGCTGCCGCCATGTCCGTTCGCGCATCCTCGTTCGTCTTCGCACTGCTGTTCACGGGTGCGGCCCTCGCCGGCCCCAACGATTGGCCCCAGTGGCGCGGCCAGAACCGCGACGGCAAATCGCCGGAGAAGGGCTTGCTGAAAACGTGGCCGAAAGGCGGGCCGACCAAAGCGTGGACTGCCACCAATCTCGGATCGGGGTTCGCCTCGCCGTCCGTCGCGGACGGCAAGGTGTTCGGCATGGGCAGCCGCGACGGAAAGGACGGCGTCTTCGCGCTGAACGAGGCCACCGGCAAGGAACTGTGGTTCACCCCGCTGGACGCGAGCCGCAATCCGAACCAGAACGTCGGGCCGAGCAGCACGCCGACATTCTCGAACGGCAAACTCTACGCCGTGACGAACAACAACGGCGTCATCGCCCGTTTGGATGCGAAGACCGGCAAGATCGACTGGCAAAAGAGCTATGTGAGCGACTTCGGCTCCTCGACGCCGATTTGGGGCTTCTGCGACTCCGTACTTGTGGATGGTGATGTCGCGATCTGCGTGCCGAGCGGCAGCAAGGGCGCCATCGTGGCCCTGAAGGCGGACAGCGGCGAAGTGAAGTGGGCGGCCCAACTCGGCAAGATCGACAACCAGCGCGGCGGCGGCGGCTACTCTTCTCCGATGAAGACCACCGTCGGCGGCATCCCGATGTACATCGGCATTCTCGATCAACCCAACGGCGCGATCGGGGTCCACGCGGACACGGGCAAATTGCTGTGGCAGCACAAGAACGCGGCGTACGGCGGCGTGGCCCAGATCCCGACGCCGATCGTCGAGGGCGATCGCGTGTTCATCTCCACGGCCTACGGCGGCGGCTCCGCGCTCCTCCAACTCAGTGCAGCCGGGGAAAAGGTGAACGTCAAGGAAATCTGGTCCGCCAAGAACGACCCGATGAACCACCACGGCAACATGATCCTGATCGACGGCAAAGTGTACTTCGGCCACGGCCAGAACAAGGGCATCCCCGTTTGCTACGACTTCAAGACCGGCGAGAAGGTGTGGCACGCGGATCGCGAACCGCAGGGGGCGAACGGCTCCGCGGCGTACTCCTACGCGGACGGCCTGCTCTACATCCGCTACACGAACGGCCTGATGACACTCGTGAAGCCGTCGCCGAACGAGGACGAGCACAAGATCGTGTCGCAGTTCAACCTGCCGCCGCCGAACGACAAGCGGTTCAGCCAAAGCTGGGCCCACCCCGTGATCGCGAACGGAAAGATGTACATCCGCGACCACAACGTGCTGTACTGTTACAACATCAAGGCGACGACGAACTGAGCCCGGCCACGAGGAGCGAACATGTTCCGCACCCAATTGCTCCTCGCGGCGCTGCTCGCCGCGGCTTCCAACGCCCGCGGCGACGACCCTGTCAAGATTGGCGGAGCGGTCGGGAAGCTGAAGTTCACCGACATCCGTTCCCTCCCGCGCACGACCGAAGACTTCGGCCCGAAGAAGGCGATCGTCGTCGCCTTCATCAACACCTCGTGCCCCGTCGCCCAGCGTTACCTTCCGGTACTCCAGGAACTGGACAAGGAGTACCGCGCGAAGGGCGTGCAGTTCCTCGCACTGAACCCGGCCGAAGACGACACACTGATCGCCACCGCGACTCAAGCCGTGACCTTTGACATCGAGTTCCCCGTCGGCAAGGACTTCGACGGTGCGGCCGCCAAGAACCTGGGCGTGACGCGCACTCCGGAGGTCGTCGTGATCGACGAGAAGAAGATGCTCCGGTATCGCGGCCGCATCGACGACCAACACCGCTTGGGCGGCACTCGCAAGGAACCGACTCGGCACGATCTCCGCGACGCGCTCGACGCCATTCTCGCGGGCAAGCCCGTGGAGAAGCCCGAAACCGAAGCCGATGGCTGCCCCATCACGTTCCCGAAGGCGCGGAAGCCGAAGGACGTGACGTTTGCGGAGCACGTCGCACCGGTGCTTCAGAAGCATTGCTGGGAGTGCCATCGGGAAGGCGGCTCGGCGCCGTTCTCACTGACGAACCCCAAGCAGGCCGCGGCGCGAGCCGATGCGTTGGCCGAAGTCGTTCGCGATCAGCGGATGCCGCCGTGGTTCGCGAGCCACGAGTTCGGCCCGTTCATGAACAAGCGCGGCCTCACGGACGATGAGAAGACGATTCTCGCGGACTGGGCGAAGACCGGCGCCGCACCCGGCGACATGACAAAGGCACCCGCGGCGCCGAAGGCCGAGACCGGCAAGTGGCTGATCGGCGAACCCGATCTCGTGCTCACCTCCGGGGCGTTCGAACTGCCCGCGAAGGGCGACATCCCGTACCAGTACGCCGTGCTGCTCCACATCTTCACCGAAGACACGTGGATCCAGAAGGCGCAGATCACGTCGGACAACCCGGCGTCCCTGCACCACTGCAACATGGCGTTCGCGAGCCTGACGGAAGGCTTCCAGGAAAGCAACTTCATCACGGGCACGGTGCCGGGCGGCGAGCCGATGGCACTTGAAGACGGCCTCGCCGTGTTGATTCCCAAGGGTTGCGTGCTCGGCTTGCAGATCCACTTCGTGCCCACGGGCAAGACGGAGAAGTGCCGCCTCTCGGTGGGTCTGCGATATCCGCGCGTCGAAGTGCAGAAGCGACTGCGGCACATCCAACTGGCGGATCGCCGCTTCGCGATCCCGCCCGGTGCGCCCGCCCACAAGGTGGTCGCGACCCGGACGCTGGACGAAGACGTGACTGGCGTCGGCCTCTTCTCGCACATGCACCTGCGAGGAAAGGACATGACTTTCAAGGCCCACCTGCCCGACGGCAAGACTGATACACTGCTCGTGATCCCGAACTACAATTTCGCGTGGCAGTTGCCGTACCACTGGGAAACGGGCAAGAAGACGCTACCGAAGGGGACGAAGCTGGAGTGCATCGCGCACTTCGACAACTCATCGTTCAACCCGTACAACCCGGACCCGAAAGCGACCGTCCGCAACGGCCCTCAGACGCACCACGAAATGATGTACGGCTTCTTCTTCTACACCAATGCGAACGAGAAACTCGGCTTGACGATCAACCCGAAAAGCGGCGCGGTGATGAAGAAGTAGTGCGATCACGCATCCGGCGGAAAGCGACCGTCGAACAGCAGGTTCTCCCGCAGGAGCAATCTGGCTGCGCTATTCATGTCCAAGACTTGGACGGTGACAATGCCGGTTGGAGTCTCGCCGACGATCAGTGTGCCGTCCCAGCGAAAGTGATCGTTCCAGTTCTGGCGGCGAGGATTGAAGAGCACGACGAGTTCTCCCTCGTACAATCCCGCGAGATTCGGCCCCTTCGCCCAGTTGCACTCGGAGCAGGCCAGACAGAGATTGCCCTCGTCGTCGGAACCGCGATGCTGTCTGGCGATGATGTGTTCGACGTGGAAAGTCTGGAATTCGTAATCGTCTTGATGCAGCCGGCAGTGTTCACAACGCTGGCCGGCGCGTTGTCTCACAAAGGCTCGCGTCGCCGCGTCCATCATGCACCTTGGGACGCGTTCAGCAATCGCCGGGCTTGGGACTTCAAGATCGCGATGAACGTGGCGTACGACACGTACCGGCCGTACTCGGCTTGTTCTTGCGGGGTCAACTGCCCTTCGGTGTGGCGGGTGGCCATGTCATCGACAAGTGCCACCAGATCCGGATCGGGCTTGTAAGCGAGAAGCCGGCGGGCGGATTCCTCGGTCAGGCAGTCTCCCAACGGAGAAACGAGCCGCTCGAACACCGCTGCACCTTTGTCGGGTTCCATGCGGGCATTGTATCAGTCGTTCGCTTCCGGGTGCATGTTCAACGCACGGCCGCCGAGGCGGGCCAAGAAGCGGGCCTTCTGTGCCCCGCTCAGTTCACCGGAGTAGCGTTTTCGCACGGATTCGATCCAGCGGATCTTGCGGTCGCCGTAGTCGGTGCTGATGCGTGTGAGCACGGGGCCGTCGTGTTCGAACGCGCCGCGCACCTTGGCATCGAGATCGGCGGGCGAAGCGATGTCCTGATAGGCCACGTTGAAGGCGGTGGCCAAGGCCTGGTAGTTGATCGGGGCGAGGTGCGTGGCCGTGGTGCGAGCGTACGCGGCCTTCTGCAACATCTGCATGTAGTGGTAGGCGTGGTCGTCCAGGATGAAGAACTTCACCGGCAGGCCCTCGCGGGCCGTGGTGGAGATCTCCATCGCGCTCATGAGGAAGCAGCCGTCGCCGGTGAGCGTGGCGACCGTGCGGCCGTGATGCACCTTCTGCGCTCCGATCGCGGCCGGGATGCTCCACCCCATGCTCTGGTTGTCCACCGGGTTGAAGTACGTCCGCGGTTTGCACACGCGGTAATGCTCGGCCGCGAGGTGCTCCGAAACGGACACATCGGTGAAGAGCAGGCCGTCGTCCGGCATCGCCTTGCGAAGCGAGCCGATCACCGCGAGCGGATCGATCCCGCACTTGCCGGGCTTCACATCGCACAATTCCTTCGCCTGTTCCGCCTTGGCTTGTTGAATGCGGTGGCACAGCTTCGCATCGGCGGGGCGGCGAAGCTCGTTGCATTCCTTCAAACGCGCGAGAAACGCGCCGGCGTCCGCGGTCACGCACACGTCGGTATTCAGCACGCGGCCGAGGTTGTTCGGGTTGGCATCGACGTGAATCACTCGCCTGGGCTGTGGGTTGCCGTAGTAACCGGTGCTCACTTCGCTGAATTTCACGCCGATGGCGAGCAGCGTGGTGATGCCCGAACGTGGGTGAAGCTTGTCGCCGGCGAACACGACTTCGGCCGCTTCCGAAGCGTGCGGGCCGAATCCCCAACCGACGGCGAGCGGATGCGATTCGTTGATCGCGCCCTTCCCCGAAACACTGGTGGCGACCGGTGCCTGCAGCATCTCCGCGATCGCGGCCAAGTCTTCGCCGAAGTCCATGCACCCGTATCCGGCGTAAATGCCGATCCGCTGCGTCTTGTCCGCGAGAAGCGAGACCGCCTTTTGAAATGCGGTTTCGTCGAAGGTCGATTCCACGACCGCGACAGGGGGCACGCGGTAATCCGCGGCTTCGATCAGCAGGTTGTACGGCACCACGACCGCGACGGGGCCGGGTTCGCCGCTCGCGGCAACCGCGAACGCCTGCCGCACCGCCGCGGGAATCTGTTCGACCGTTTGAACGGGGTACACGCATTTGCACACGGGGCGCAGCAGATCCACATTCGGTAGTGCGTGCACTTGGAACGGCTTGGCCTTCGCCCCGATGCCGACATCGCCGACGATCGCGACCACGGGGACGGAATCGAGCAACGCTTCGCCGAGCCCGGTGAGGCAGTTCGTGATGCCGGGGCCGGGCACGACGCAGAGCACGCCGGGCTTCCCGGTGCTGCGGGCGTAGCCGTCCGCCATGCAAGCCGCGGAGTATTCATGCGTGACGAGCAGGTACGGAAGCTTCTTCGATTTGAAGGTGTCCCAGAGTTCGTTGCCTTGGGCGCCGGGGATGCCGTACACGCAGCCGGTTCCTTCGAGGAGCAACGCCTCGGTGAGACCCTGCGCCCCGGTCATGCGGCCGAAGACCCAGCCGGGATGCTTGGCCGCATGAAGTTGGTTGAGTGGCCCCGCACTCGCGGCCTTGGCCGCGAGCACGCCACCGACCGCCGCCGCACCGTGAAGCAACGCCCGCCGTGAAAACGCATCCATGCGCGCACCCCCGCAAGATGTATCGGTTGCGGCAAGGGTGAGAGTTTGGTCAAAGCGAGCAGTCTCACGCGAAGCCGCAAAGATGGCCGGAAAGAGCAAAGTCTGGCGCTCCAGTTCTGGCTTTGCGACTTTGCGGCTTCGCGTGAGACCTTAGATTGATCCAATGCAAGTGGTACGACTCGAAGCGCGGCACGTGCGGATCCCGCTGAAGCGGAAGGTGACGCACGCCAGCCATACCCGCACGGACACGGACAACGTCGTCGTGAAGTGCGTGCTTTCGGATGGCAGCACGGGCTACGGCGAGGGCGTGCCGCGCGACTACGTCACGGGCGAGACCATCGACTCGTGCATCGACCTGCTGAAACGCAGCGACTTGGCGAAGCAACTCGCGCCGTGCGAGGACTTCCTCGCCGCGGTGCATGTCGCGGAGCGGCTCAGGCTCCTTCCCGTTCCCGGCGACGACCGCATGATCCAAGGCAATGCCGCGCGGTGCGCCTTGGAACTGGCCGTGCTCGATGCCTACGGCCGAGCTTTCGGCGAACCGCTGATGAATGTCACGCGGGTTCTCGCGCCGGAACTCTACGAGCCGAAGGAACACATCCGGTACAGCGGCATCATCGGCAACCCGAAGGGCTGGAAGAGCCGCGTGTATCCGCTCGTGTACCGTCTCGCCGGGTTCAAACAAGTGAAGCTGAAAGTCGGCATCCCGGATACGGACGACGTGAAGCGCACGCGCCGCACGCGGAAATGGCTCGGCACAAGCATGGATCTGCGGATCGATGCGAACGAAGCGTGGAGCCCGGCCGAAGCCGCGGAGAAGATTCGCAGCTTGGAACCGTTCAGCATCACAAGCGTGGAGCAGCCTCTGAAGCACGAGGACGCCGCGAGCCTGGCCGAACTACGCAAGCAAGTGAAGACGCCGATCATGCTCGATGAATCGCTGTGCGGCGAAGTGGACGCCGAACGCGCGGTGCGTGGCGGCTGGTGCGACCTGTTCAACCTGCGGCTATCGAAATGCGGCGGGTTCATCCCGAGCCTGCGGCTCGCCCAACTCGCCAAGCGGCACAACCTCGGCTACCAACTCGGCTGCCAAGTCGGCGAGACAGCCATTCTCTCCGCCGCGGGACGTCACTTCGCCACGAGCGTGAAGGACATCCGCTTCCTCGAAGGCAGCTACGACCGGCATCTGGTGTGGGAAACGCTCTCGAAGGACGACCTCACTTTCAAACGGAACGGAACCGCACCGATGCTCGTGGGCGCAGGGCTCGGCACGACCATCGACCCGGCTCGCGTCGATGGGGTGACGCAACGTACGGAGGTTCTAATTGGCTAGAGGCGACCCCTCCCCCCAGCCCCCTCCCCGAAGCGGGGAGGGGGGGCTGAATGCTCCTCCCCCTTCCCTTGCAGGGAAGGGGGCCGGGGGGTTAGGTCTTTTCCGCGCCTCGGACGGCTACGGCTTCTACCACCGGTTCTATCCGGCGAACGGAGTTCCCCGTGGGCGAATCGTCTTCGTCCATGGCATCCGCTCGCACGGCGGGTGGTACGCGCGCTCTTGCCGGTCCTTCGCCCAAGCGGGATTCGACGTTCACTTCCTGGATCGCCGCGGGGCCGGGCTCAACACCGCGCATCGTGGCGACTCACCGGAGTTTCGCCGGCTGCTGGACGACATCGCCGAGTTCGTTCAAGACCTGCGTCGCGAGAAGTCGTATCTGCCGATCATCCTCGGCGGCATCTCGTGGGGCGGGAAGCTCGCGGTCGGCCTGCCATACCGCAAGCCGGGGATCGTGGATGGAGTCGTGCTGATGTGCCCGGGCTTGGTGCCGATCGTGGCGCCGCCGTTTCTGCAGCGGATGCGGATCGCCGTCGCGCGGGTGTTCCGCCCGTGGAAGTTCTTCCCGATCCCGCTGAACGAACCGGACCTGTTCACGGCTTCCGAAGAATGGCAACGGTTCATTGAGAACGAGCCGCACGGCCTGCGGCTCGCCACCGCCCGCTTCCTGTTCAGCAGTTTCTCGCTGGACATCTATCTGCGTCGCGCCGCCAAGCACGTGAACGTGCCGAGCCTGCTCCTGCTCGGCGAACGCGACCGCGTGATCAGCAACGCTGGCACACGCACTTTCTGCCAGGCGTTCCCGCGACCGCCCGCGGTGATCGAATATCCCGGCTCGCACCACACGCTCGAGTTTGAAGCCGCGTCCCATCCGTGGATCGCAGATACATTAAATTGGATGGAACGCTCGATACTCTGAGCCGCCCTGCCCTCCCCCACGGAGTTCCCACCATGCGACTCGCCTGCACCCTGTCCGCCGCATTGCTGTTCTCGGCGGCGATTCCCGCCGCGGACGCCGACGGCCCGAAGCCGCCGAAGGGCTTCACCTCGCTCTTCAACGGCAAGGATCTCACCGGCTGGAAGGGCCACACCACGATGGCCGAACGGGCCAAGCTCAGCCCCGAGAAGCTGGCCGAACTCCAAGCCCAGCGCACCAAGACCGCGTTCGAGCACTGGTCCGTGCAGGACGGCGTGATTCACATGGACTCCAAGGGCGGCGTCAGCCTCGTGACGGACAAGGACTACGGCAACTTCGAACTGATGCTCGATTGGAAGATCGAGAAGAACGGGGACAGCGGCATCTATCTGCGCGGGCAGCCGCAAGTGCAGATCTGGGACTCGGAGAACGCCGCCGGCGCGGGTGCCAAGCAGGATCGCAATTCGGGTTCCGGCGGATTGTGGAACAACCCCGCTGGTTCGAAAGGCAAGGAACCGCTGAAGAAGGCGGACAAGCCGGTCGGCGAGTGGAACACGTTCCACATCACGATGATCGGCGAGGAAGTGACGGTGAAATTGAACGGCGAACTGGTCGTCGACAAGGCAAAGCTCGCGAATTACTGGGACAAGGGCAAGCCGCTGCCGGAGAAGGGGCCGATCGAACTGCAGTTCCACGGCGACAAACTGTGGTTCAAGAACATCTACATCAAGGAATTGCCGTAAGTCCGCGCAGGATCGCGGCGAACTCGGCCACGTCCGGTTCGTCGGCGATCTCCGCCAGCGAGTCCAACATCGTCCGCGCCGGGCCGGGTTCGTTCCGCAACACCGCGAGATCGACTGCGGCCCGGAACTCCAGGACCGGCGCTTTCTGTTCCTTGGCCACCTCCATCGCCCGCCGGTACGCCGCCTCCGCTTCGTCCGCTTTGGTTGGGTCCACGGCCAGCACGCGGCCACTCACCCGATGCACTTCGGCGTTGAAGCACCCCGCTTGCTCGCTCTCCATCTCCCGAGCCTCTGCCATCGCCTTCGCCGCTCCGACAGTTTCGCCGACTTTCAACAGCAACTCGCCCAGCAGCAGTAATCCGAAAGGCCGGCCCATGGCCACGCCCACTCCTCCGAAGCGACCAAGCCACTCGCGGATGATTGCGATTCCTTCGTGCTCCTGTCCACGATTGCCGATCGCAGCCCCTTTCAGGATGTGCCCCCAGCCGGGCCAGAACGCGAAGCTGTGTTCCGTCGCCAGCCGGATTGTCTCGTCCGCCCAGCGTTCCGCTTCCTTCCAATCGCGGCGGAAGGCATGCACGGTTCCTACGGCGAATCCGAGCGCGAACGCGCGGCTGTGGGCGTGCCCCAGTTCTTTCGTCTGCTCCATCACTTCGTTGCAGCGTCGCACGGCCTCCCGGGGCTTGCCTGAAAACCAGTCGCACCACGCCGTGTACGTCATCACCACGGTGACCGGGTCGATGCCGTAGATGAATGCATGGGAGCGTTCCCGCTCGCGGTCGTAGAGCATGAGCGTTTGTTCGGCGTGATGACGTGATTCGGCGAAGCGGCCGGCGAAGCAATTCACGAAGGACTTGGCGCGGTGAGCCTCCACGATCAGTGAAACATCGTTGAGCTTCTCTGCGAGCGCGAACGATTCAGATGCCAGTTCCATCGCAGCTGCGAGCTTGCCGCGGACGATCGAATAGCGGTACAGGCCGTGCAGCGCATGAAAGAGCGGCGCGGACGCGGCCGTGAGGCGGCTCAGTTCCCGCGCCCGCACAAACATCCGCTCCACCTCCGGAATCGTGTATCCCTTGATCGCCATGAGCGGCGCGGACAGCACGGTGAGGATCTCGAGTTCGAGTTCGTCCCGCCTCGCCGTCAGGGGCAAATCCTCAATCAACTTGAGCCCGCGCGTCAGTTGTTCAACCCCCTCCACATTCGCGGAGCGCTCGACGCTGCGGCGGCCCGCGGCGAGGCGATAGCGGATCGCGGGCTCGGTTTGTCCCGCCTCGGTGAAGTGGTTCGCGAGGATCTCGGGGTTCTGCTCCGCCACATCCGGGAACTTCGCTTCGAGCGCCTGCCCGATCTTCTGGTGGAACTGCTGCCGCTTCTTCTTCAGAAGCGAGCCGTATGCCGCGTCTTGGATCAGGGCGTGTTTGAACGCATACTGTGCGTCCAATCCGCGACCTTTCTGGAAGAGCATCTCGGCGCGAACCAGTTTGTCGAGTTCCGCCTGAAGTTCCGCAGGGGTGAGTGAACACACCTCGGACAAGAGCGAAAGGGAGAACTCGCGGCCGATCGCGGCGGCGGTCTGCACCACCTCCGGATTGCTGGCCATGCGATCCAGCCGGGCCACGAGCAGATCCTGCAGCGACGGCGGAATCACCGCCATGAGCGACGTGTCGCTTGTGGCCCCGCCGTCGAGCAGGCCCGATTCTTCCGCGAGCCTGGTGAACTCCTCGACGAACAGCGGCACGCCGTCCGTGCGTTCCGCGATGCGATTCACGAGCGAATCGGACAGCTTCGCGCGGTTCGTCCGGCGGCGGATCATCTCGCCGATCTGCCGCCTCGTGAGTTTCCCCAGTGCGATCTGGATCAACTGCGGACGGCCCTGCCACGGCGCGGTGAACTCCGGCCGGAACGTGAACACCGTAAGGATCGGCTTGCCCTCGGCTTCATCGATGTGCCGGGCGAGAAACTCGAGCGTGGACGCGTCCGCCCAGTGCAGGTCTTCGACGATGAACAGCACGGGCAAGGCGGCGGCCGAGGCCGCGATCAACGCCGTGAGCAGTTCGATGGTGCGTTCCTTCTGCTTCTGCGGTCCCAAGCCGAGCGGCGGAACGCGGTCGCCCGTCGGTACGTCGAGCAGTGCGGCGGCGAGTGCGAGTTGTTCCGGCGAGCCGAGCCCGCGAGGCGAAGTGCTGCTCGATGCGGTCGAACCGCGCGCCGGGGTCGGAGAGTTGCGGAAAATCGAGTGCGCGTTGCAGGTACTCCGCGACCGGATGAAAACCCGTGTTGCGAAGCCGCGCCGTGCACCGCATCTCGATCACGACCGGCGAGTGCACCGTGTCTTCGCCCGCGGTGTGGTTCCGCAGCTCGCGAAGCAACCGTGATTTGCCGAGGCCCGCGTCGCCCACGAGAAGCACGACCTGCCCCATGCCTTCTTGCGTGCGTTCCCATCGGTCCTTCAGGATGGCGAGTTCGGTATCGCGGCCGACGAGCGGCGTGAGCGTGCCGGCCTCCGCGGTTTCCACGCGGTTTCGCGCTTCGGTCTCGCGTTCGACTTGGAACAACTCGACGGCCCCGGTGACGCCGCGGACTTTGCGCGAACCGAGAGACGAAGTCTCGAAGTAGCCGTGAACGAGCCGCCGCGAGTGCGAGGTGATGGTGACGACACCGGGCTCGATCTGCGCGGTGAGCCGCGACGCGACGGGCAGCACGTCGCCGACCAGCGAGACGGAGCGTTCGCCCTCTTCGGTTTTCTCCTCCGCCACGACATCGCCGCTGTGCACGAGCGCGGACGCGGCGAGCGTCGGGCCGGAACCGGCTTTCGCATTCCACGCTTCGAGATCGCGCAGCACGGCGCGGCCGGTGCGAACGGCTCGAGCGGCGGCGTCTTCGTGCGCCACGGGGAAGCCGAAGCACACAATGAACTCCGGCCCGCTGGACGGCGTCAAAACGCCCTCGAACTCGTCGACGCGCACCTTGAGCCAGCGGCGGAACTGCTCCGTGAGTTCCACATGCCGTTCGGGATCGGGGTCCGCTTCCGCCTCGGGCCAGACCACGTCGAACGCGAACGCCACGACCGTGACTTGCCGGCGTTCCGCTTCCCGTCGCGAATCGGTGCCCCACGATTGCGTGGACTCCGGCTGCGAAGTCGCGACCGGCGTGCCGGGAACGGGAAGCGGCGGCCCCTGACCCACGGCGGCACGCAACGCCGCAGCCATGTCCCCGGCCGTGGTGAACCGTTGGGCCGGCTGCTTGGCCATCGCCGTGGAGCAGACCCGTTCCAACGCGGGTGAAAGCGTCGGCACAAGTTGGCGCAGCGGCTGCGGATCGTCTTCTTCGATTCGGCGCATCATCTCGGAGACGTCCTGCGAGCGGAACGGCAACCGCCCCGCCAGCAGCTGATAAAGCACGACGCCGAGGCTGTAGATGTCCGTGCGGCCATCCACACGGTGAGCGCGGCCACGCACCTGTTCCGGCGACATGTACGAAACGGTGCCCGCGACTTGTCCCACTTTGCCGTAGGCTTCATCCGTCACGCCGAGGCCGAAATCGAGCAGCACCGGCTGGCCGTCCTTCGTGATGAAGATGTTCGCGGGCTTGATGTCGCGATGAACGACGCCTTGGGCGTGGGCGTGCCCGAGCGCGTCCGCGATGGCGGCGACGGTGAGTGCGGCTTCCTCCGGCGTGTACTTGCGGCTTTGCATTGCGCCGCGGAGCGTGTCGCCTTCGAGCAGGTCCGTCACGAGATAGCAAAGATCGCCTTCGAGCCCGACATCGTAGACGGTGACGATTCCGGGGTGTTTGAGTTGGGCGAGGCGGCGGGCTTCACTGAGCAGTTCTTCCGCATCCTTGGTGCCGCGGGCGCGGCGCGGCACCTTCACCGCGACGCGCCGCGACAACAGCGTGTCGTTGGCGATGAACACCATGCCGATGCCGCCCTGCCCGAGTTGGCCGACGATCTCGTAGCGGCCGACTCTGGCCGGATGGTTCGCTTCGGGCTTCGGCGGTGCGGGAGGGGGCGGGGCAAGTGGCTCGACGAGTCCGCCGGTGTCCGTCTCGCGTTGCTGCTCGGCGGCCCCTTCGGCGTAATTGATGGTTTCGTCGCCCGGCGACTTGGGCGACGCGGCACGGGGAACGGCCGGGGGATCGGTGGGCATTGCAATGCGAGTATACGCGATCAGAACGCGACGCGGATGCCGACGAGGACGGAATCCACATCCGCCCCGGTACTCACGGCGGCCCCCGGGATCGCGCCGCTCGGAGTCAGGTACGGGCCGCTCACCGCCGTGTAGAAGACGTGGTAATACGCCGCCGAGAGAGTGCAGGCGTCGGTCAGTTGATAGGACGCCCCGCACGCGGCTTGGTGCTGGTAGGTCAGCGGCGAGGCGACGTTGAAGGTCGTGTTGTCGCCCGGAATCGGTTGGGTGTTGTAGGTGTAGCCGAGCCGCACGGAGAGCTTTTCCGTGAGTTGATACTGCGAACCGAGCGAGACGGAGAACACGTCGCTCCAGCCGAGGCCGGTGGTGGCGCCGGTCGCGTCGAAGCCCGCGTTGCGGAAACCGGCGGTGTTCCGGAAGTTCAAGTATCGCACATCGCAGGCCAAGGTGAGCTTCTCGATGCCCGTGTACGCCGTGCCGACCGAGACGATCAACGGCAGATCGAACTGCAGTTCCGCGTTTCGCCCGCGGCCCAGTTCGTCGGAGAGTTGGTAGCGGAACGGCTCGAACCACTGCGGGCTCTTGAACGACGCACCGAAACTCCAATCGTCCGAAGCGACGTAATAGGCGCCGATCTGGAAGCCCGCTCCCCACGCGAATCGCGTGCTGGTGGCCGTGGAGTAGTGGAAGAATCCGTCCCCGTTCGCGTCATTCGGCGCAGCAAAGACGCCGGGCGTGATGCTCAGCCGCGCCATGTTCACGAGCGGTGCGAAGCCGATCGAGAGCCGGTCGGTGACCTTGTACGCGGCCGTCGGTGCGATCTGCAGCACCTGATAGTTGGACGAGACCGGCCCGAGGCCGACACCGGCCGGCGGCGGAGCCGAGAGAATCGGATTCGACCCGTTGCCCGAGGCGTAGTTCGTCCCGAAGCCCGCCGCGGGGAACAGCCCGAGGCCGAAGGACCACGGAGAATCGACGGGCTTGTACACGAATCCGCCGGTCGGAAGCGGGTATACGCCGGATTCGTCGCGCGTCTTGTCGAACAGGCCGACCGGGGGCGCGCCTGGTGCCGCCGCGTTCGCGGGGATGCTCGAACCGATGGTTCCGCGCGGGTACAGCAGTTCCAAACCCAACTCGAGTTGCGACGACTTCAACCCGGTGATGCTCGCCGGGTTCCAGTACAACGCGCCGGTGGCGTCGATCGGAGCCGCCGTGGCGGCACTGCCCATCGAACGGTTCACCGGCCCGGCCCCGGAGAGCACGGTGCCTTGCGCATTCGCGATGGAACACGATGCGGCGCAGACCAGCAACGCAAGCGGCGTGGAGAGGCGCATGGGCGGGCACCGGAAAGTGGAGGGAGTGAATCGAATCCACGGACTGCATCGGTTATGCTTGTCGTGCGGCTTGAGGCGATCTGTGGAAACGGGGTGAATCGTGGCGGACGAGTACGACTACATCATTGTGGGAGCCGGGTCCGCCGGGTGCGTGCTGGCGAACCGGTTGAGCGCGGACCCCGCCGCAAGCGTGCTGATGCTCGAAGCCGGTGGCGCGGATGCGAACCCGTACATCCACGCCCCGACAGGCTGGCCCGCCACGCTCGGCGGCCCGGACGATTGGTGCTACGCCACAGAACCGGAACCGCAGGCGGACGGTGTCCGCGTGCCGACACCGCGCGGCAAGGTGCTCGGCGGCACCAGTGCGATCAACGCGATGGTCTACATCCGCGGCAATCGCGCGGACTACGACGCTTGGCCGGCGGGATGGAAATACGACACTGTGCTGCCGTTCTTCAAACGGTCCGAGGATCAGGCTCGCGGCGAGAACGACTATCACGGCACCGGCGGACCGCTGCACGTGTCCGATCCCGCCGAACCCGCCGACTTGTCGCTTCGCTTCCTGCGGGCCGCCGAAGCACTCGGGCATCCCGCGAATCCGGACTTCAACGGAACCAAGCAAACGGGCTGCGGGCTGTACCAACGCACGATCAAGGCCGGACTTCGCCAGAGTGCCGCGGTTGCGTTCCTGCACCCCGCGCTGCAACGGCCGAACCTCACACTCCGCTCCGGCGTGCTCGTGCATCGCGTGCGGATCGAGTCCGGCCGCGCCGTCGGCATCGTCCTGGATTCGCAGACTTTGGTACGGGCGCGGCGGGAAGTGATTCTCTCGGCCGGGACGTACAACTCGCCGAAGTTGCTGATGCTCTCCGGCATTGGCCCCGCGGATCATCTCCGTGAGCGGGGCATTCCCGTGGCCTGCGATTCGCCCGGAGTCGGGGCCGAACTCCACGATCATCCGATGGTGCGCGTGCTGTTCCGCACCAACAAACCCTGTGCGATCGCGGCGGACAGCAACCTTGCGGACGGGGGACTCTTCTTCCACACGGGCGTCGCTGAGAAGGAACCCGCGCCGGATGTACAGTTCCACTTCGCGCCGGTACCGTGGGCTCACGAACGCTTCCCGATCGATGGGCATGGCTTCACCATCGGAGTGAACGTGGCACGGCCCCGGAGCCGGGGAAGCGTGCGTCTCCGTTCCGCGGATCCTGCGGACGCCCCGTGCATCCAGCCGAACCTCTTGCAACATTCCGATGATCGCCTACGCATGCTGCGAGGCATCGAAATGGCGTGCGAGATCGGCCGCAGCCGCGCATTTGAAGAGTATGCCGCGACGCAGTTCACGCCGCCACTTGGTGCAAACCCGGAGGCCTTCCTGCGGCAGGCGTGCGAAACGATCTTCCACCCCGTCGGCACGTGCCACATGGGCACGGTCGTCGATTCGGACTTGCGTATGGTCGGCGTCCAAGGCTTGCGTGTGGTCGATGCCTCGGTGATGCCGGCGATCACATCCGGAAACACGAACGCGCCGACGATCATGATCGCCGAACGCGCCGCCGCGCGCATCATTTCAGGAGGCTGAGCACGGTCTGGGCGTAGAGACGGTGGCCGAAATCGTTCGGATGATTGAGGCCGTTGCCGGTCAGGTCGAGGTCGTGCTTGTGCTTCAGCATGATCTCCCACACGGCGGTCACGTCCGCGAGGGCGACACCTTCGCCGCAGAGTTTCTTCAACTCGTCTCGATACGGACCGAACATCGCCCGCGGCGTCGCCGTCCACTCCGCGTTGCCGAGCATGCTGGACACGAGAATGATCTCCGTGTCCGGGCTCGCCTTGCGAACGCCGTCCACGATGGCCTTGGTCTGTTCGCCATACCATTTCGGATCGCGACGGCCGACGTCGTTCATGCCATAGGCCACGATCACAAGATGCGGCTTGGCTTCGAGCAGTTTGTCGAGGTCCTTCACGCCGTGGGCGACGCTCCACCCCGCGACCGCCCGGTTCGCCAGCGTGATCTTCGAGTCGAACTTCGCCTGAAGCTGCGCGACGACCAACTCCGGATAGCCGGGCTGATGAGGCGGAGCGTTTACCTTCGCGGACGCATCCAACCCCGTGGAGATGCTGTCACCGCTGATGCCAATGGTGAACGGCTCTCCGGCCTTGAGCCGCGCCGCAGTCTTGGGCAGCGAACCGATTCGGCTCGGAAGCGCGAACTTGTCCTTCCAGTGGAGGTACGTGACTTCGATGTTGCGTTCATGGAACCACACGCCGGGGTGATACATGAGGTTTTGCTCCGGGTGCCGGACGCGCGAGGCATAGCTCATCGGCGAACCCTTCGGCGGGAAGAGTTCGTTTTGAAGCACCGGAGCGACGGGCGACGGATCGGCGAAGTGGAGCGTAAGCCCGTCCTCGGAGAGCGTGTAGTCGTTCGGCGAGAAGACGTGCCGCTCGTCCGCGGTGGCCACCCTGCCGATCATTGCCGCACGGATCGATGTCGCCGGGAACGCCAAGCGGGCGACGGCAGACTCGCCTGCTTTCGCACGCAGGAGAATGCTGCTTTCCCGAACGGTGATCGACCTTGCGGCTCCAAAGCCAGGTCCGGCAGGGTCTCCATGACCGAAGGCGAAGACGCGAGCAACTTCAAAATCGAATCCACCCACATCGCGGCGGCCTTCTCCTGGCCGATCGCGCTGAAATGCCGCCGCGATTTGGCATCGCCGCGGTTCGCGCCGGCGAGCGTGTCCGTGTCCGGCCCCATGCGGAAGCCGGGCCGTTCGGCGAGTTCATCAATCGCCTTGCGGATGCGGCCTTCACCCGCGGGATCGTTGTACACCGTGGGATGCAGCGTGGACTTGGCGAGCAGCCACGGCGGATGGAAGCCCCACTGCGTCGCAGCCGCATGGCGAATCGCGCGGACATTCGCCACGTATTTCTCCGTAGTGGTTTTCTCGATCACATCCGATTCACCCTGCTGCCAGAGGACGGCGCGGGCGCGGCCGAGTGTCACGCCGGTATCACTGAGCCGCTTGTGCAGTTGGCCGCCGGGCATCCACTCCCTTGAAGACGTGCCGCCCCACGCGACGTTCGCGAAGCCGACCGGCACGCGGAGCGACTTTACCAAGGCATCGCCGACCGGCGGCCAGATGGAGCCGCCGTCGCTCTTGTCCGGCACCGGTTGCGGATCGTTCGCGACAGCCCAAGTTCCCTTTGCGGAATCGAACGCCGATACGCGTTTGCTCTCGTCCGCGACTTGGAATTGCTTGTCGTTGCAGTTCGTGGCGTAAGACTGCCCCGCGACAATGAACACCTCGCCGACGCCGATCGGCTCCACGGACGACTCGAAGACCGTACGCGTTTCCTTGATCGCCCTCACCTCCAACCGGTACCAGCCGCCGGCAGGCACGCGGACGGTCGGCCAAAAGATGCTGAAGCGGGTCCACGGCACATCCCGCCCGGTCGCGCCGGCGAGTTTCGTCACACGGTATTCCCACACCGCGCCTGGCGTCTCATCTTCGACCTTAAGAGGGACTTCGGCCCATCCGAAGGACCAATGTCCGGGTTGTTCGTTCTTCGCCACCGCCGGCTCGAAACCGGTCCGTTGGATGACTTGATGAGGCTTCGGAGAACGGATCGCGGACTTGGCCGGTTCCGCGGCCGTGGGAGCGGAGAGCGAGACGAGCGCGACGACCACTGTGGCCGCTGCGAGACGGGAGAAGATGCTCATGAACTGACAGTATGCACGAGACGGCGGGTCGGGTATCTCGTCCCCCGTCCCGCCGCACTCGCTCGAACCACGTTCTGCATCAACCGGTGACGGCACCCTCGGTCGCAGAGTGAACCAGTTTCGCGTACTTGGCCAGCACGCCGCGTTCGACGCGGATCGCGGGCTTCACCCACGCCGCCTTCCGCTTCGCGATTTCGGCGTCCGGCACGTTCAGCGTCAGGATCTTCTTGTCGGCGTCGATGGTGATCGAATCGCCATCGTGGATCAGGGCGATGGTGCCGCCGACCCAAGCTTCCGGTGCGACGTGGCCGACCACGAGGCCGTGCGTGCCGCCGCTGAAGCGGCCATCGGTGATCAGGCCGACGCTCTCGCCGAGCCCTTGTCCCATGAGCGCGCCGGTGATGGAGAGCATTTCACGCATGCCGGGGCCGCCGACCGGGCCTTCGCCGCGGATCACGACCACGTCCCCGGCTTGGATCTTGCGGGCTTGGATGGCTTGGAAGCACGCTTCTTCGCCGTCGAAGACCTTGGCCGGGCCGGTGATGCTGCGCTGCTTCAGGCCCGCGACCTTGGCCACCGCGCCGTCCGGAGCCAAGTTCCCTTTCAGCACCACGATGATGCCGTGATCGAACATCGGCTTCTCGAACGGCAGCACGACCTGCTGCGGCTTCTCGAACACGCTCTTCACATCCTTCAGGTTCTCGGCGATGGTCTGCCCCGTGACCGTCGGGCAATCGCCGTGCAGCAGTCCCTTCTCGAGCAGGGCCTTCATCACGGCCGGGGTGCCGCCGACGCGGTAGAGGTCCCACATCACGTACTTGCCGCCGGGCTTCAGGTCCGCCATGTGCGGCACCTTGGCACCGAGCCGGTCGAAGTCGTCCAGCGTCCAATTCACGCCGGCTTCGCGTGCGATCGCCATCAGGTGAAGCACCGCGTTCGTGCTGCCGCCCAGCGCGAGCACGAAGGTGTAGGCGTTCTCCAGGCTCTTGCGGGTAATCAGGTCGCGCGGGCGGATGTTCTTCTCGATGCACTTCACGAGCGCCTTGCCGGCGAGGAACGCCTCACGCTCCTTGGCGGAACTCACGGCCGGGTTGCTGGCCCCGTACGGCAGGCTGAGCCCGAGTGCTTCGATGGCGCTCGACATGGTGTTGGCGGTGTACATGCCGCCGCACGAACCGTGGCCCGGGCAGCTTTCGCACTCCACCTTGTGAAGCTCTTTCTTGTCGATCTTGCCGGCTTGGAACTGCCCCACCGCCTCGAAGATGGACACGATGTCCAGCGGTTCGCCGTGGCCGCCGACGCCGGGCATGATGCTGCCGCCGTACACGAAGACGCTCGGGATGTTGAGTCGCGCCATCGCCATCACGCAGCCGGGCATGTTCTTGTCGCAACCGCCGAAGGCGAGCAGGCCGTCGTGGTTCATGGCCCCGGCCACGGTCTCGAGCGAGTCCGCGATCACCTCGCGACTCACGAGCGAGTAGCGCATGCCCATGTGGCCCATGCTGATGCCGTCGGACACGGTCGGAGCGCCGAACACTTGAGGCACGCCGCCGCCGGCGCGGATGCCTTCGCAACCCTTCCGCGCGAGGCGATCCAAGTGCGCGTTGCAAGGCGTGATCTCGGAGAAGAGCGACGCGACGCCGATGACCGGCTTGTTGAAGTCGTCGTCCGTGAAGCCGACGGCGCGAAGCATCGCGCGGTTCGGGGCGCGGCCGTCGCCGCCGGTCGTGGTGAGGCTCTTGCGTGCGGGTGCATCCGCCATGTCGATCGACTCCGGAGAGAAAACGGTTCTGTTGTTATCCCGTTCCCGGAGCGATCGGCTACTCAGCGTCGGAAGTTCCACTCGTCCCGCTCGTACTTTTCGAACGCGACTTGCTCGGCGCGGGCGAGCGGTGGGGCGCGCAGTTCCTCTTCCGCGGCCCACACTTCGGCCAATCGGCGTTTTAGCTCAGCCGCGGTCGCCGTCAGATTCATCAGGAACTCGTCGTGTCCGCGGCCGCGGCGATACTCGGGCTGCCGCTCGGGTGGGTTCAGGTAACGCGGGATCAATGCCAGGTCGAATCCGTAAAGGAGCGTTCCGTGATGCAGGAAGTGCGATCGCTTCCGCTGCTGCGCGCTGCCGGAGAACTTCCGGCCGTTCACCGCCAGATCGCTGGTGCCCTCGATGGCCGCCTCGAGAGCGAACTCGCGGATCGCGTTCAAGGTGCGGTCCAGGACGTATCGGGTCGAGGGTTGTATCAGGTGAAGGCCCGGGGCGCGATCAGTGCGGAGGATCAGGGAGAAACCGAGGCAACCTGGGCCGAGCAGCACCGTTCCTCCGCCGCTGGCACGCCGCAGAATCGGCACGCCCTCTGCGTCGCAGGCCGCACGTTTCACATCGATTGCAACCGAGCCGCCCGCGCCGAGCACGACCATCGGCACGGCGGATTCCCAGATCCGCAGCACCTCCGGCCCTTCCGCATCCTCCGCTTCGAGAAGCAGGGCTTCGTCCAACGCAAGGTTCGCGGCGGGGGAGGCCAGCGTGAGATCGAGAAGATTCAAGGGATCACGGCCTCTTCGGTCGCGGCGGCGGGCCGGGCAGGAACGGCGGCCGTTGCGGGCCTTGGGGCGGCGGTTGATCCGCCCGCCAGCGACGCACCGCCCCGTCGCGACCCACGGTGATCAATGCCTTCCCGCTCTCCGTGAAACGAACCTGCACGAGGCGATCCACGTGCCCGCCCAACGTGAGTCGCTCCTGCCCCGTCACCGGATCCCACAAGACCACTTGGCGGTCGATGCCGCCGGAGGCGAGCGTGCGACCGCCGGGCGTGAAGGCCACGCTCGTGACCGCGCCCGTGTGCGCGGACATCTCAGTTTGGTGGACGAGGGCCATGTCGTGACCGGCACGCCAAATCTTGATCACGCCGTCTGCGGAAGCCGTGGCGAGTTGCGTGCCCGCGGCATCGAATGCCAACGCCGTCACGGTCGCGGCGTGCAGCTGCGGCAACTCCGCCTTCGCATTCCCGTCCAAGTCCACGATCCGCACACCCTTCTCGAGTGCCACGGCGAGGAACTCACCATTCGGGTGGAACTCCATCGCCGCGATGTTGCCGTCGTGGATAATCGGCTCGGGAATCGCGACCGGCCGCTTCGCCTCGGGTGAGAACGGGAATTCGAACGTCTTCCAGATGCGGATGCCGTCCTCGTGCAGCGTGGCGAGCCGGGTGCCGTCCGGACTCGCCAGCATCGCTCGGACCGGCTTCGGCACCGGAATCACGACCGGTGTCATGATCGGAAGCGAGACCGCAGTCGGATCGCGGCCCTTCCCGCGAAGCTGGATCAGCCGCCACATCAGGATGGAGTCGTCCGTTCCGGCGTATACCGCCCGGCCGGCCGGCGCGACGGCGGCGGTGCGCACCGTCGACGTCGGAGGCACCCGCACCGGGACGAACCAGAACCCGAGCGAACCCGGTTGCGGCTGGTACCGCCCGGCGACCACGTCCGCCATGCGGATGGCCATCCGCCCGTTCGAATCCACGGTCGCAAAAGTGCTGCCGTGAGCATCGTGGCTCAAGGCGGCGAGTTGGACGTCCCGCGGGACGGCATCACTGCGGTCGTTCGCCCGGCTCGCTGTGTTCCACACGCGGGCGGCACCGTCCATCCCCACCGAGATCAAGCTGCGGCGATCGCCGCCGAACGCCACCCCGCGCACATCGGAATCGTGGCCGGTGAGTGTGGCAAGTTCACGGCTCTCCTCCAAGTCCCAAAGTCGCACGGTGTCGTCCGCGCCGCCGCTGGCGAGCCGCGTTCCATCCGGGCTCACAGCCAGCGAAAGAATGCTGTCGGAGTGGCCGAGGAACCGTCGCTCTTCGCGCCACGTCCCGGTGTCGAATTGGCGGATGGACGGAATCGCCCCGTTGTTCGCGGTGTAGAGCGACTCGCCATCCGGACTGAACGCAATGCCGCGGACCGGCCCGGCATGCTTCTCCAGCACCTTCAGGGCGTACCCGTCGTTCAACACGCGTCCACTCGGGGCGACTCGCACCGACACCGAGCCGTCCTGATAGCCGGCTGCCAGGAAGCGAGACGATTCGGAATAGGCGAGGCTTCGCACGGGCGATTCCGCGCTGCCGCCGGTCGAGAACGATCGCGAGGGGTGCGCGGGCTGCCGCAGCTTCCAGAGGCCGACGGATGCGAGCCCGCCCATCGCAGCCGTGTCGAGATTGTTCGGCCGCATCGCATCGTAGGCCCAATGAAGGAGCAGCCCGCTCTCATACCCCGCGGACAGTTGGCGGCCGTCCGGGCTGAACGCGATGCAAGTGGCGCCGCCGCCCTTGGCGCCGGGCAACACTGCGACCGCACGCAGTTGCAGCGTCGGGACGAAATCGTTGAGGAACGTGATCGTCCGCATGGCGGCGCGGGCGATGTCGAGCATGGTCTCGGGAAACTCCCAGAGACGAACCGTGCCGTCGGCTCCGGCACTGGCCAGCATTCCGCCGTCCGGGCTGAAGGCGAGCCCGTTGATGCGGCCCTTGTGCCCGGTGAGCATCGCATAGGTACGCGTGTTGCGCGGATCCCAGATGCGGATCTCTCCGCTCGTTCCAGCCGTGGCCACGAAGGTGCCGCCGTGAGACACCGCGATGCATTCGAGTTCCGCACCTTTCCCATGATCGCGGTACACCCGATCTTCCCGGTAGCAGAGGCGATGCAGGTAATCCCACGCGAAATCGCGAAGATCAGGCGGGCAACGGGACGGATCTTCGAGCAGCGACTGCGCCCGCTTCGGTTCGCGCTCCGCGAGGGCCGCGATCTGCGCGATCTGCAGAGCGTACGCCCCGCGGCGATTCCGTTCCGATTCGAGCTTCAACTGATTGGCCTGCTCGACGGCCGCGATTCGGGCTTTCTCGTTCTCCGCAGCCAACTGTTGGGCCAGCTTGCGTTGGCGTTCTTCGTCTTCGCGGGCCCGGTGCGCTTCGTTCGCTTCGTTTTCCTTGTCCTGAACCGCTTCGCGCACACGGGCATAAGCCACGGACAGCACGGACATCACGGCGATGGTCGCCGCGATGGTGCCGAAGCCGAGCACGGCAAGCGCGGGGTGCCGCTTCGCCCACTTCACACCGCGACCCCACGACGACAGCGGCCGGGCCTGAATCGCTTCCCCGTTCAAGTAACGACGCAGATCATCCGCCAGAGCCTGGGCCGTGTGATACCGTTTGGCCGGGCTCTTCATCAGGCACTTCAGGCAGATCGTCTGCAAATCCCAGGGCACATTCGATTGCAGGCTCTTGGGTGAAACCGGATCCTCGTTGATGACCTGCAGCACGGTGTCGAGCGGTGTTTCGCCGCGGAACGGCGGACGACCGGTGAGCAGTTCGTAAAGGATGGCACCGAGGGCGTACACGTCGACTGCGGGGCCGATCTCGCGGGTTTTGCCTGAAGCCTGTTCCGGGGCGATGTAGCTCGGCGTGCCCATCACCGCGCCGGTCTTCGTCGCGCCGTCCGGAGCGACCGTCTCGTCGATTCGTTTGGCGAGGCCGAAGTCCGTCACCTTCGGAATGGCGTTCCGAGCCGAGTGGAACGCCGCGGGCACGCTCTTTGTCTTCGCGAGCAGGATGTTGCCGGGCTTCAGGTCGCGGTGCACGACGCCCTGCGTGTGGGCGTAATGGATGGCCCGCGCCAGCACCTCCACCAGCTCAGCGGAATCGCGGGCACCCCACGGGTTGCCCGAAAGCTGCTGGGCGAGACTGCCGCCTTCCACGAGCTCGAGCGCGAGATACGGATGCCCGGCCGCTTCCCCGATTTCGAAGATCTGGACGATGTTCGGGTGTTGGAGCGACGCGACGGCCTGCGCCTCGCGTCGGAACCGCTCGCGTTCCACTTGGCCGGCATGCGACCCGGCGAGAATCATCTTGAGCGCGACTTGCCGGTTGAGCCCGGCCTGCACCGCCCGGTACACGACGCCCATGCCGCCGCGGCCGAGTTCCTCGTGAATCTCGTAACCGGGAACCGGCTGGGACCGGAACTCCTGCGTGGCTCCGATCGGAACTTCGGCATCGTCCCGCACTGCGAAGAGATCCCGCGTCGCGGCGAACGGATCGGGGTCGGTCTTCACATCCCCGGCGAGCGAGGCGAACGAGGAATGGGAAACGGGTTCGAGGATATGCGTGTGATCGGAGTTGTTCGGCGTGGGATCGGCCGCCGCGGTGGCGGTTCCGCATGCCGGGCACGGGTCGCCCGGCGCAGCCGCCCACGCATGCCCGCACTCGCACCGGTAATCGCGCAGCATCTTGGGTATCATCATACGCGATTCGCTCGCCGGGTGCCTATCTTAACGCAATCGCAACCGGCTGGAGAGTTACATGCACGTCATCTCCGTTTCGGACGCCCGTCTCCCGGGCAGCGTCGGCAAACAGGTCCGCCTCCGCGGTTGGGTCCGCACGCGCCGCGACTCCAAGGGCGGCTTCTCGTTCCTCGAACTGAACGACGGCTCGTGCCAAGGGAACGTGCAGATCGTGGCCCCCGGCGAGTTGCCCAACTACGACGCCGTCGTGAAGCACCTCCACACCGGGGCCAGCGTCATCGTCGATGGCGAGGTGAAGGCTTCCCCCGCGAAGGGCCAGGCCACCGAGGTTCACGCCACATCGGTGGAACTGGTCGGCGACGCGGACCCGGAAACGTACCCGATCCAGAAGAAGGGGGCGAGCTTCGAGTTCCTCCGCACCGTCGCCCACCTGCGGCCGCGGACGAACACGTTCGGCGCGATCGCCCGCGTCCGCAACCGCGTCTGCAAGTCCATCCACGACTTCTTCCAGGAGCAGGGCTTCCTGTACATCCACACGCCGATCATCACCGCGAGCGATTGCGAAGGCGCCGGCGCGCTCTTCCGCGTGACCACGCTCGATTCGGACAAACCGCCCCTCACCGAAGGCAAAGTGGACTTCGCACAGGACTTCTTCGGCAAGCCGGCATTCCTCACCGTGAGCGGGCAGCTTCAAGTCGAGTCGTTTGCGTGCTCGATGGGCAAGGTCTACACCTTCGGCCCGACCTTTCGCGCGGAGAACAGCAACACGCCACGGCACCTCGCCGAGTTCTGGATGATCGAACCCGAAATGGCGTTCTTCGACCTGACGGACAACATGGACCTCGCCGAGGCGTTCCTCAAGCGCATCATCAAGGATGCCCTCGCGGATTGTGCCGAAGACATGAAGTTCTTCGCGGAGCGGATCGACAAGGAGTTGTTCTCGCGGCTGGAGAACGTGCTGAACAACCCCTTCAAGCGCGTGCCGTACACCGAGGCCGTGGACATCCTGCTGAAGACCGGCAAGACGTGGGAGTTCCCCGTGGCGTGGGGCAACGATCTGCAATCGGAGCACGAACGCTACCTCACCGAGCAACACTTCAAATGCCCGGTGATCCTCTACGACTACCCGCGGACGCTGAAGCCCTTCTACATGCGGGTGAACGACGACGGCAAAACCGTGCGGGCGATGGACGTGCTGGTGCCGGGCGTCGGCGAGATCATCGGCGGCAGCCAGCGCGAGGAGCGCCTGCCGATTCTCGAAGAGCGGATGCGCGAGCAGGGCCTGCACCCGGAAGGCTACAACTGGTACCTCGACCTGCGTCGCTACGGCACGGTGCCGCACGCCGGCTTCGGGTTGGGCCTCGAACGCACGATCCTGTTCCTGAGCGGCATGGCGAACATCCGCGACGTGATTCCGTTCCCGCGCACGCCGGGAAGTGCGGAGTTTTGATGACCGGCATGCTGAGTCTCCCGGAGATCACAACCTCGGAAGCATCCTTGCAGTGTGTGATGGGTTCGCGGCCGGAACGGCGAGTGAATCCCATGTTCACGCGAGTGCGGAGTGTGGCATGAAGCACGCATGCATGACTCTTCTCCTGGCGAGTGTCGCAATCCTGGGTTGCGGCGGGGGGTCTCCGACGGTTCCCGGATACCCGGCGAAGCCCGGAGCCGCCGAAACCACCGAGGCGCCGAAGGCGGGTGCTGCTCCAGAACCGTTCCCGGAGCAGATCGCCGCCGCCTGGACGAAAGCGGGGGCTCACGTCGGCTGGATGCGCCTCGAGCCGAAATGGAACATGCTCGTGTTCGCCGCCAAGGACAAGTGGCAGATGGGCGACGTTCCGGCGTTCCACCTCGTCGCCAACTCCGTCAAGGACTTGCCCCGGCCGGAAACGCCGTTCGGATTGTGGCTCCAAGGCGTGGCCTACACCGACGACCGCATGGAGGACGTGGCCGCGTTTGAGAACCTGCGGATGCTGCGGTTCACATTGGCGACCAAGCTCACCGGCGAAGGGCTGAAGGAACTCCGCGGCCTCAAGAATCTGCAGTTCCTCGATCTTGGCGGGTATGGGGATACGCCGATCAACGAGTCCGTGCTCGCGGCCCTTGCGGCGAACGGACAACTCCATCGGCTGACTCTCGCTCGCGGAAAGGACGGAAAGCGGCCGGACTCGCCGCAGGACGTGGTCGCTCTCTCGCCATCGCCGAACGTCACGTTGAACGACTCCAGCCTCCGATCACTGAAGAGTCTCGGAAAGCTCGAGTCCATCCAATTGGTCGGCCCCGGATTCAGCGATGCGAGCCTCGATTCACTTGCGAACTTCGAGAACCTCAGCGAACTGAGCCTGGCGCGCTCGGCCGTCACCGACGAAGGCCTGTCGCGTCTCGTTCGCGTGAAGAGTCTCCGCAAGCTCGACCTCTCCGGAACGAAGGTCACGGACGCGGGGCTGAAGCATCTGAATGAGTTGAAGTCGCTCGAATCGCTCTTGCTCGCCGACACCAAACTCACCGGTGCCGGGCTCAAGGACCTGAACGCCCTGCCGAAGCTGCAACGACTGATCCTCGATCAGACGCGAATCGCGGATGCGGAGTTGTCCCACGTGAAGGATTTGACGGGCCTGCGCGACCTCGGGTTGGCCCGCACCGGCGTCACGGATGCGGGCGTGCAGGTGCTTTGCACGCTCAAGAACCTGAAATCCCTCGACTTGGACGGAACCAAGATCACGGACGCGAGCCTGGCGTCGCTCGCCAAGGCCGAACAACTCGAACGCCTCGGCCTGTCGCTGACGGCCATCACGGACGTCGGCCTGAAAGATGTCCAGGGTTTGAAGCGTCTGAAGGGGCTGGACATCTCGATGACGCTGAAGACAAGCGAATCCGCCGTGAAGCAACTGCAGAAGGCGTTGCCGGACTGCCAGATCTCCTGGGGCGTCCCGCGTTACTGAGCCCGCCCCTGTCCGACCGTGCGGTGAGTTCACCTCCCCGCCACGCTCACACCGTGCGGGCCGGCCCGCCAATCGAGCGGCGGCGGCGTCAGCCCCAACCGTTCGTGCTCGATCTTGCCCGTCAGTTCGTCGTAAACGTGCTTCACGCTTTGCTTGTTCATGTCCGGGCCCGCCACCTCCACGCCGGTCCATTCCTTGTACCACGGGAAGTTCAGTTCCTTCGTGATGTCTTCGACGCTCTTCTTCGCGTCGATGCCCTTCTGGACTTCCTTCCGCAGTTCGGAGAAGTACCGCTTCTCGGTCATGAGAAGGTCCTTGCGGGCGAGCTTGCCGTGGCCGGGACAGATGATGTCGATGTCCAGCTTGTGCATCGCGTCGAGGCACTTGATCCACGACGCGGAGTTCGAGTGGCCCATGAAGTTGAACGCGCCGTTCACGCAGGCGTCGCCGGTGCAGAGGATCTTGTGCTTCGGCAGATACGCGACCGCATCGCCGATGGTGTGCGAGTGGCCGAAGTGGTGGAACTCGACGCGCTGCTCGCCGTCGTCCAGCACGTACTTGTCGTCGAACGGGATGTCCACCTGCTTGAGTTCGGACTTGCGGACGTCTTCGCGGCCGTCCTGCCCCTTACCGGCTTCCTCCCACTGCTTCGGCCCGTTCACCTTGAGCAACCGCGTCGTGTTCTTGCTGGCGACGATCTTCGCGCCTTCCTTCGCCCACACGGCATTGCCGTAGGCGTGGTCGCCGTGGTGGTGCGTGTCCAGCACGTATTTGATCGGCTTCTTCGTGGTCTTCTTGATGTCGGCGATCACATCCGCCGCTTCCTTGGGGAAGTTCGCGTCGACCACCACGACGTAATCCTTGAACACGATCCACGTATGGTTCGACCCGCCGAACGGGATGGTCTTGTCGCTCGCGCTGATCGAGGAGTAGCGGAAGAAGACGCCGGGAGCGATCTCCTTCACGTCGTTGAATTTCATCTCGGGGATGGGCAGTTGTTCCGGGGCGGCGGTGCGTTCCGCGGTGGCGTACAGGGCGGCGGCGAACGCGCCGAGCGCCGCCGTGAAGAGAGCCAGTCGCTTGAACATCGTGGGAACCTGCTGAGGAATGGCGATCCTCGCGAAGTTACCCGGTGGAAACGCGAGAAGCAAGATCGACGAGAATTTGCAAACGGGGGAGGCGTGACGGGCAGGCATCCGCGGTGCCGCATCACGAGCAGCTGTTCACCCCTGGAGAGGCGAAAGACAGTCGAAGCGAACGTGTGCGTCCCTACCGTTCCCGTGGGATTGTCCAAGGCCGAGAACTCCCGCGCGGCTCCGGCGACAGCCTTCGGTGTGGCAAGGACGCACGCATTCGCCGAACTCGTATTTCCCTGCACATTTCACCCTCGCAGCAGGGGCCCGGGGCGGTTATCCTTTCCTTCACGCATGAAGCGAGAGAACCACTACGAAGCGGCGTTCGAACACTTTCTCCGGGATCGCGGGTTCGGAGTCGTGCCGGTCGTCGAAACACGCCGCAGCTATCTCGACGAGGCCGAAGTGAAGTCGCCGGACTTCATCGTGGTGGGCCGCAGCAGCGGGCGGCTGGTCGTGGATGTCAAAGGACGGCAATTCCCGAGCCTCTCCGCCGGCAAGCCGCGGCTCACCTGGCAGAACTGGTCCACGGTCGGCGACGTGGACGGCCTCGCCCGCTGGTCCGGCCGCTTCGGCGACGGCTTCCAGGGCATCCTCGCGCTCGTTCATCAGCGGCGTCGCTCTCCCGGACGGCACCCCGACCCTTCCGCTTCAACGGCCGCCTTCCGTACCTGGCCCGCGGCGTCCCGGTCGAGGACTACCGCTTGCACATGAAGGCACGCAGTCCCCGCGGAGTACCGTCGATCTCCGCACCGCCGACTTCCGCCGCATCGTGCGTCCGTTCACCGACTTCTTGCAGTGACTTCGTGCCGCGGGTCGCCTCGCCCCCGTAGCGATGCAGGGATGCGGCCGGGCGGTCCGTACCATACTTTCGCCGCCCCCGGATCCAATCCTTGGCGATCGACGCGACCGGGCGCACCGAGCTACCTCGTGCGGCACGGGGCGATGGCTTCCTCGGCGTGTTCGCCGCGCCGCCTCACGCCGCGATCCGCCGCGGGGACGTCGTGACCCTGCACACGGAGCGTGGCACCGAAGCCGGAGGTGCTCTGCCCGGCGACAACAGCGTTCCGCGATCCTCTGATCCGACGCGCGGCGAGATCCTCCGCCTCGCCTCCGCTGCGGACAAGGAGCCGCTCGAGCATCGCGGCGGAACGCGATCCCACGCTCGACGCCGCGACCAAGCTCGTCGCCGAGCACCGGCTCGCGATGCAATTCGTCGAAGTGGAGCGGCTGTTCGGCGGCGAGCGGCTCGTGTTCTACTCGGCGAGCGAACACCGCGGACTTCCGCGAACTGGTCCGCAGCATGGCCCGCGAGTTTCAAACCCGCACGAGCCTTCGGTGGCAGATCGGCGTACGCGACGAAGCGAAACTCCTGGCGGATTCCTCGAGATTGCGGCAAGCCCGTGTGCTGCAACACGCACATGTTCGTGATGCCGCCCGTGAGCATGCGCATGGCGAAGCTGCAGAAGTCGACGCTCGATCCGACCAAGATTTCCGGGCGTTGCGGACGTTTGAAGTGCTGCCTGCGGTTCGAGCAGGACGTGTACGAGGAGTTCCAGCGCGAGTTGCCGCCCCCGGGGTCGCGCGTGGTCACGAAGTCCGGGCCGGGCCGCGTGCTCGCGCAGGAAGTCCTCGCGCGGCGCGTCTTGGTGGAGTTCGAGGACGGCCGCCGCCTCCCCGTTCCGGCCAATGACGTGTTGACGCGGCTGTAAGGGTCGCTTACAACCGTCACGAATCGATTGCTCACCACAGCATGGAGCAGCCGTGGATCACACGCTGATGGAACTGGCCCGGCGCGAACCGCGATACAGCTACGAGGCGTATCAGTTCGTGTGCGATGCGGTGAACTTCACGCAGGAACGCCTCGGGCGCACGGAACCGGAATCGGACGACACCCACGTGAACGGCGAAGAACTGCTCCGCGGGGCGTGCGAGTTCGCCGTGCAGGAATACGGCCTCATGGCGCCGGTCGTGTTCAAGCTCTGGGGCATACGCACCTCGGACGATTTCGGCGAGATGGTGTTCCGGCTGATCGACGCCGAGAAGTTGAGCAAGTCCGAGAACGACGCACCGGATGATTTCCGGGGATTGTTCGACCTCCAGAAGATGCTGGCGGACCAATTCGAGAACGCATCGGTGATGCAGCGGAGCGAGCGTTGAACGGAGCGAAGCTGAGGCTGGTGGTCGCCGCGGCGTTGTTCGTCGGCTGGCTCGCATGGCTCGGTTACACGGCGGCGGCGAAGAATCGCGGGCCGGTGGTTTCGCACGTGCAAGCGGCCGCGGCCGCGCACGCGGTGGCGGCCGAACTGAAGGCCGACGCCGAAGGCAAGCCCGCACTCGAAGCCAAGGTGACGGAGTCCTTAAAGAGCGGTTCGCCCGAAGCCGGTGCCCTGCTCTACGTGATCAATCTCGCCGATGCGAAGGGCTTCGAAGGCCCCGGCGAGTACCTCCTGCTGCTCGCCGCCGATCCCCTGCCCCGCCAGATCCCGGTGAACGGGAAAGACCTGCCGATGCGATCGCTCGTCGGCATGCAGCGTTCTCCCGGCTACGAACTCTCCGGCACCGGCGGCCCGCTGATTTACCGCATGTCCGACTCGGTCCGCGCCCAGTTCCGGAAGCTCTCCCGCTGATTCTCCTCACTTCCACCAGCCGGCCGGAATCGTACTCTGACAGAACATGTTGGAGAACCGCATGGCCGCTTCGAAATGGGTGATTGACGCCACGTCGGACACGTTCCAGTCCGCGGTGATCGACCGCTCGCACGAACTGCCGGTGGTCGTGGACTTCTGGGCGCCGTGGTGCGGGCCGTGCCGCGCGCTCGGACCGGTGCTGGAGAAACTCGCCGCGGAGCAGAACGGCGGCTTCCTGCTCGCCAAGGTGAACACCGACGAGCACCCGGACCTCGCACAAGCCTTCCAAGTGAGCGGCATCCCCGCGGTGTTCGGCATCCGCGACGGCAAGCTCGTGAACCGCTTCGAGGGCGTGCTTCCCGAAGACGAGGTGCGGAAGTTCCTCGAAACCCTCGCCCCGACCGAAACCGAGAACGCGCTCGAAGCGGCCAAACAGACGGAGAGCCGCGATCCGAAGGCCGCCCTCGCGTCGTATCGCCAACTGTTCGCGGACAATCCGGACGATCCCGCCGTGCGGGTCGGCTTGGCCCGCGCGCTGCTCGCCGCGGACGGCAGCGAAGACGAGATCCACGCCTTGCTCGCGCCGGTCGACTCCGGCGAACACGCCGACGAAGCGGAGCGACTGAAGGCGATCATCGCGATCCGCGGCGTTCCGCATTCGGATGCGGACCTCGCAAAGGCGTCGGGAAGCACCGCCGACGCGCTGTTGCAGCGCGGTCGCGTTCTCGCGGCCCGCGGCGAGTACCTCCCCGCGATGGACGTGCTGCTCCAAGCTGCAGAGGACGACAAGAAACTCGGCGGCACGGACGTGAAGGAACTGATGGTGCGGATCTTCCACATCATCGGCGCCCGCAGCCCCGAGGCAGACGATTACCGCGGCCGGTTGCGGAACCTGCTTTATTGATCGGGAATCCGGTGCTTCGCAGGGTGGGCCGGACCGCGGCCTGGCCCCAAATCGGCGAGGCGCCGGAGGCCCACCGGGGGTAGTCGAGGGCGGTGCCGCGTGGGCCTCCCGCGACCACTCGCTTCGCTCATGGCCGCGGTCCGGCCCACCCTACGAAGCCCCTACGAAACACCAACACGAGAACGAAGATGAAGGCTTCCGACTTTTGGTCGGTTACGCGGGGTCGGGCAAGAGCACGGTCTTCGAATGGCCACCGGCGAGAAGCCGGACCCGTCGAAGATCCAACAGGGCCAGACGGCCATGGCCGACGTGCCGGATGAACGCCTCGCCAAGATCGCGTCCATCCTCAAGCCCAAGAAGACGACCTATACCAAGGTCGCGATCCTGGACACGCCCGGCCTCATGGTGGACGACCGCAAGGACAACCCGCGGAGGCTCGGCATCCTCCGCGAAGGCAACGGCATCGTCGTCGTGCTCGACGAGCTCGGCGCGGACCTCGCGGACCAACCCGCCGCTCAGCGAAGACCCGCCTTCGCCGACACGGAGCCCGTCGCCAATCGCATCCCCAAGCTCGAAGCCGGGCTCAAGAAGAACAAGCCGGTGAAGGAACGCGAAGCGGACGAAATCGAGATCGCACTCCTGAAGCGCGTCGTGGCCTCGCTCGAGGCCGGGGTCCCGGCATCGCAGCAAAATCTGACAGAGGACGAGGAGAAGACGCTCCGCGGGTTCCAACTGCTCACGCTCAAGCCCGAGGTCGTGTTCGTGAACCGCGGCGACAGCGGTTTCAGCGATCCGCTCCCCGCGGACCTGCTCGCCCTCGCCCCCAAGGCCATGCAGGCTCCCGTGAAGCTCGAAATGGAACTCGCGCAACTCGGGGACGACGACCGCGCCGCCTTCATGGCCGACCTCGGCCTCGCCAAGTTCCACCGCGACGAGGTGATCCGCGGCATCTTCTACGGCGTCGGCCGAGAGGCGTTCTTCACCGTGGGCGAGGACGAATGCCGCACATGGTCCATTCCGAAGGGCTGCGAGGCGGTCGAAGCCGCCGGATGCATCCACAAGGACCTGAGCGAGAAATTCGTCCGCGCCAACGTGATCGGCTTCGACGACTTCGTCGCGCGCGGCTACCCAGAAGGAAGCCAAGACCCGCGGCCTGAACCGCACCGAAGGGAAGACCTACCTCGTGAAGGACGCGGACATCATGCACACCTCTGTTGCTGAAGTCTTGCCTGGGTCATCGCCAGTTGTCACACCAAAAGGTCCCGGCAATCTGCAATCGTACCGTCGGCCGCTGGCGGCGACCGTGAGCGGGCCGCGAGGAACACCTTGGCTTCCTTGTGCCCATGCGGCTCGGGGAAGGTAGGTTCGTCGCGGTTGATGCACGATCGGGAGTGTTCAGCCGGCTTCGAAGGTGTCGCCTGGGCCGCCGAGGCACGCGCGTCCTCGCGTCGCCGATCTCGCGCCCGCATTCAGGAAGATGTCCCGCAGGCTCTTCCTGCCGATCTTCTCCCGTGTTCGAACTCGTTGGCCACCTCGCGGTCGCCGGCACCACGAAGGTGTCGATCTTCACGCTCGTCGTTGAGCAGTTCCGGGCAGCGGCCTTGAAGTCCGTGAGCTTGCTGCCGGTGCACGAGCCGATGTACGGGCGATCCAGCTTCGTGCCCTTCACCTCGCTCACGTTCGCCTTGTTGTCCGGCGAGTGCGGCTTGGCGAGCACCGGCTCCATCTTCGACACGTCGTACACCTTCTCGTAGATGAACTTCGCGCCAGGGTCCGTGTACACCGCGGTGTACGGCTTCTGCCCCGCGTTCCGCTTGTTCACATAGTCGAACGTGACCTGATCCGGCGCGATGATGCCGTTCTTGCCGCCGGCCTCGATGGCCATGTTGCACAGCGTCATGCGTTCTTCGATGTTCAGGGCGAAGATGCCGTCGCCGTCGAACTCCATGGCGCGGTAGGTCGCGCCGTCCACGCCGATGTCGCCGATCACGGCGAGGATCAGGTCCTTGGCCATGAGCCACGGCGGCATCTTCCCGTGGAAGACGAACCGCATCGTGGGTGGCGTCTTGAGCCAGAGTTTGCCGGTGCCGAGCACGAAGCCCGCGTCCGTGTTGCCGATGCCGGTGGCGAACTCGCCGAAGGCGCCGGCCGTGCAGGTGTGGCTGTCCGTGCCGAGGAGCACTTCGCCGGGCCGCGTGTGGCCTTCTTCCGGCAGCGCGATGTGGCACACGCCCTTGTAGTCCTTCGTGCCCACGTCGTAGAAGTATTTGAGGTTCTGTTCCTTCGCGAAGGCGCGGAGCACATCCACGTTGCGGTTCGCCATCGCGTCCTGCGTGAAGATGTAATGATCCGGGATCACCACCACCTTCTCGCGGTCCCACACTTTGGCGTTCTCGCCGAAGTTCTTTTTGAACACGCCGAAGGTGCCCGGGCCGCACACGTCGTGGGTCATGAGCACGTCGATGTTCACCCACACGTTTTCGCCGGGCTCGACGGCGGCTTTGCCACTGGCGCGGGCGAGAATCTTCTCAGTCATCGTCATCGGGGAAGGCATGAGTCGGCTCCGGTCCTGTCGTGAAGAGTCATTCTACCGCCGGATTAAGAGACGTCACGGTTTGCGCCACGTGCTGCCGTTCTGCCAGCGGATGCTCTTGCCGTCGTTCGAGAGGACGCCGACCACGCCGTCCGCGTTTTTCTTGTCGCTCCAGACGAGTGCGTCCTTCGCGACAAGGCGGCGGGCCGCCGTGATCCTCCCGACCGCGATGTGCATATGTTCGTTCACCAGCAGCAGCACGCGGCCGTACTGGAAGATCGCGCACGGGGCGTCGTCCTTGCCTTCGACGAGCCACTCGCCGGGCCACGGGCTGTCCTTCTCCGTTTCGGCGGAGGCGGTGGACGTTCCGAGCGCGAGGAACCCCGCGCCGGCGGCGGCGGCACGCAGGGCGGATCGGCGGGATCGAGTCATGTGTGTCGGCTCCGGTCGAATGGTGATCCGTCATCCTACCGCCCCGCGGGCGTCCGATTTCGCCTTGCGAGAAGAGACAAGCCGCCGGTGGTTCAACTTGGCTCTGAAGGAGCCTCCGAACCGTTTAGCAAAGACGTCGGCCTCATAGCGTCAGAATTGCCGAGCTCCACGTGAGGCCGCCGCCGAAGGCGACGAGCAGCAGGGTGTCTCCAGGTTTGCAGCGGCCGCTTCGAATGGCTTCATCCAGCGCGATGGGCACGCTGGCCGCGGACGTGTTCCCGTACTTGTCCAGGTTCACCACCACCTTCTCGCGCGGGAAGTTCGTCGCTTCCAATGCTGCGTCGATGATGCGGCTGTTCACTTGGTGCGGGATGAAGACATCGATTCCGGGGATGCCCAACTCGCGGCAATCCTTTGCCGCCTGCTCGATCAGTTCCACCATCCGCGTCACGGCAAAGCGGTACACTTCGCGGCCGACGATGCGGATGAATTCCAACCGCGGCTGCAACGGAGCCCCGGGCGCGGGGTTCGGCGTCACCTTGCTCGGCACTTGAATCAGTTCCTGCCGCGTGCCGTCCGAGTACAGCCGCACCGAGCGCAGGCCCGCATCCGGGTTCGGATGCGCGGACACCACCACGGCCCCCGCTCCGTCCCCGAAGATGATGCAACTGTTGCGGTCGGTGAAGTCCAAGGCGCGGCTCAGCACTTCGGTGCCGACCACGAGCGCGTTCTTCGCCGCCCCCGTGCGGATGAACTGCGAGGCGACCGAGAGGCCGTACAGGAATCCGGAGCACGCGGCCGCGAGGTCGAACGCCGGAATGTGCCGGCAGCCGAGCGCGGCCTGAATCAGACAGCCCGTGGCGGGAGAGATCAAGTCCGGTGTCGACGTGGCGCAAACGATCAGATCGATGTCGTTGGCGGTGAGGCCGCACGATTCGAGCGCCCGCTGGGCCGCGATCGTGCCCAAGCTGGCGGACGTTTCCCCGAGCGAGGCGAAGCGGCGTTCGCGGATGCCCGTCCGAGTGCGGATCCACTCGTCCGAGGTGTCCAGATTCAGGATGTCGGTGAACTCGTCGTTGGGCACCACGCGTGCCGGCAGGCAACTTCCGGTGCCACGCAGGACGACACCCGACAGATGATTCATCGTGCGAGTTCCGATGGCGGGAGTGGCGGCAAGGGTTGTTGTCGGTGTACGATTCCCCCCGCGAAATGCCAGTTTCAATACGATGCCCGCGTTCGCCCGCCACTCCGTCTTGACCCGTTTCCCGGACCCGCGTATGTCCCCGCCGCCGAAGCATGTGCCGGTCTTGGCCGACGAGGTGATCCGCCTCGCGGACCCGCAGCCCGGCCAAACGTGGGTCGATTGCACGGTCGGCGGCGGCGGGCACACGAAGTTGCTCGCCGAACGCCTCGGCGACACCGGCCGGCTCATCGGTCTGGACCAAGACGCGACGATGCTGGAACGGGCACGAACCGTGCTGAGCGGCCCTGGTCACGCCGGTGGAATGGACCCCACCAACTGGCCGAAGCGTCGCCGGCTTGAAGATCGACGCGCGTGGACAAGGTGCCTGCAGACCTCGGGTTCGCCCGGACCAGATGGGACGACCGGGGCCGTGGCCGAGTTTCCGCGACATCACCTGCTCGACATGCGGCTGAACTCGAATCGGGATCGACCGCCGCGATCTCAAGAACTGGATGAGCGAGGCGTCGCGGACATGTTCTTCGAGTTCGGCGAAGAAGGCACAGCCGCCGCGGCGAAGCGATCGAGCGGCAAGGTGAAGTCTTCCACTACCACCTGATCAACAGATTGTGCGTCGCGCTGCGCGCGCAGCGGGCATCGACCCCGCCACCCGCGGCTCCAAGCCTGGTGGACTGCAGTGGAACGACGAACTCGGCGCGCGATCTGGCTGCTCGCGGCCCTGCCGAGCGTGAAGCCCGGCGGCAAGGCGGCGATCATCAGCTTCCACTCGCTGGAAGACCGCCGCGTGAAGCAGGCGTTCAGAAGCGAGTCGTGGCAAGCGATCACGAAGAAACCGGTGGAAGCCGGCGACGAGGAAACAAGCCGCAACCCGCGTTCCCGTAGTGCGAAGCTGCGAGTGGCGGAACGGAACTAACCACAGAGGCACAGAGACACAGAGAATAACAGAGAGGATGAGATGGAGAGTCGCGATCCTCTCACGGAACTGGTCATCGGTGCCGCAATCGAGGTGCATCGGATCATGGGCCCGGGGTTGCTCGAGTCCATCTATCAGAAATGCATGGAGGTCGAACTCAGGCTCAGAAGCTGCCCTGTCCAACCGCAAGCTCGAGTGCCCCTCGCGTATAAGGGAGTGCCGCTCGGGGAAGACCTTGTAATGGATTTGTTCTTCCCGGGGCACTTGGTCGTCGAACTCAAGACAGTCGAAAAGATACATCCCGTACATGAGGCTCAACTGTTGAGTTACTTGAAGCTAAGCGGCACAAAGACCGGACTCTTGATCAACTTCAACGTGCCGGTGCTGGTCCAAGGCCTGAAGCGGTTGGCGAACTGATCTCTGTTCTGCTCTGTGTCTCTGTGCCTCTGTGGTTAGCAAGTACACCCCTACGGAGGGTTCACGGATGGACCCGATCGCGATTGATGTTCCGAAGGTGTCGCCGTCCTTCCCGAAGCCCGCGCCGGCGGCCGCAGCCGCACCGGTGAAGTCGGAGCCGGCGAAGCCGCCGTTTCCGCCCGCCACTCCGGCCGCGGAAACCAAGCCCGATTCGATGACGGCCAAGATCGCCGAGATGCTCGGGTTGCGGAAGAACGGCAAGATCCTGGCGGCGGCCGGCGCGAGCCTGCTGATCGGGTACGGTGCGGTGAAGTACTTCGCACCGCGGCCGCCCGCGGCGGAGACGAGCCAACCGCTCATCGCCGAGGTGAAGCCGCCCGCGGAAAAGGCGAAGCCGGAAGAGCCGAAGGAAGCGAAGACTCCGGCCCCGGCCGTCTCTGAAACGCGAGTGCCGGAAGCGCCCGGCTCGGGCTTTGTGATTCCGTCGGCCCCCATGGCACCGGCCGCGCCGAGTTCGCCGACCATTCCCGCCACGCTGCCGCCGATCGCTCCGGGTTCGTCCGTCACCGTGGTTCCGCCGTCCCTTCCCGAAGCGGTCGTGTCGCCGGCCGCGGTGAAGCCGACAATCCCGGACATCGCGCCGCCAGCATTTACTTCAGTGCCTCCGGTGACGCCCGCCGGTGCCGAGTTGCCGAAGGTGCCGACGACCGTTCCGCCGGCGGAGTTGCCGAAGGTGCCGTCCAGCGTGCCACCGATGACGCCGATGCTGCCGGCCGCGGAACTGCCGAAGGTGCCATCCAGCGTGCAGCCCGCGGAGTTGCCGAAGGTGCCATCCAGCGTGCCGCCCGCGGAGTTGCCGAAGGTGCCGTCCAGCGTGCCGCCGATCACGCCGATGCTCCCGGCCGCGGAACTTCCGAAGGTGCCCGCAGGGTTGCCGGCCGCGGAAGCGCCAGTCGTTCCGCCGACGGCGCCAATCGCCGAACTGCCGAAGGTACCGGCGATGTCGCCGCCCGCGGAACTGCCGAAGGTGCCCACGACCGTACCGCCCGCGGAACTGCCGAAGGTACCGGCGATGTCGCCCCCGAGCACGGTGGTTCCGCCCACGGTGCCGAGCACGGTTCCGCCCACGATGCCGGAGCCGAGCAAACCGCTCACCATCGAGTACACGAAGCCTGCGGCACTGCCCGAAGCCAAGCCCGCGGCCCAACCCGAGCGCACTGCGACGACCACCTTCGACGTGGACTTGTACGAGCCGACCAAGACCGACACTTACGCCACGATCAGCAAGGAGTTCTACAACGACGCGAAGTACGGGGCGGCGTTGTCCGAGTACAACGGCCGCCGGGCGCTCCAGGGCGGCGTGCGGGTGGAAGTACCTCCGATCCACGTGCTGAAGCGTCGCTATCCGCAATTGATCGGCGCGGTGGTGCCCGCCTCGGTGAGCGTACCCGCGAAGGATCCGTGGGGTCCGTCCACGGAGGGCACGCCGGTGAAAGCCGCGCCGCCCCGCACCTTCACCGTGCCGAGCGGCGGGTTGCGCATGGCCGAGATCGCCCGTGAAGTGCTCGGCTCGCCCACCCGCTGGAGCGACCTGTACGACGCCAATCCGCAGCTTTCGCCCAGCGATCTGCTCCCCGCCGGCACCGTCGTGAAGATCCCGACCGAGTTGAAGAACCGTTGAGCCGCTACAACAGCGGCGTGAACTCACTCAAGCTTTTCTGGCATGCCGCGAGCGCGCGAACGTATCCGCGCGTCGCATGGCTCTTCCGCAGCCGCTCGTGGATCGTGCAGGAAACCATCCTGCCGATCCTCTCCGTGTCCGCGTTCGCGTATTCCTACCGGGCGATGGGGGCTCCGCCGGAGTTCACGGGCGTGCTCGTGCTCGGCGCCGCGATGGCCACCTTCTGGCTGAACGTGCTCTGGGGCATGGGTGCCACGGTGTACTGGGAACGCGATTCCGGCAACCTCGAACTGTACATCATGTCCCCCGCGCCGCTCATGGGCATCCTCACCGGCATGGCCCTGGGAGGCATGACGACCACTCTCGTGCGAGCCGCCGTGATCACCATCACCGGCGTGGTCGCGTTCGGTGTGCCGCTCGCGCCCACGAGTTGGTGGCTGCTGGTCGCCGTATTCCTGCTCACGCTTGCGGCCCTGTACGGCCTCGGCATGATGTTCGCCTCGCTGTTCCTGCTCTGGGGCCGCGAGGCGTGGCACCTCGTGAGCCTGCTCCAGGAACCGATCTACCTCATGAGCGGCACGAATTTCCCGCTCGCCCCGATTCTCGAACGCTTCGGCCTGAAGCTGCTCACGGCGGTGGTGGCTGCGTTGCCCTTGGCCACGGGCATGGACGCGATGCGGCAAGTGCTCTTCCGCACGCCGGGCCTCTTCGCCGTGGAATGGGAAGTCGGCGTACTTCTGGCGATGGCCGTGGTGTTCCTCGTCAGTGCCCGCTTCCTGCTGCGATACTTGGAACGCCGAGCCCGGATCGAAGGGAAACTGAGTATCCGCTGGCAGTAACCTCACGCAGAGCCCCGCATCCCCACCGCCGCCGGTTCCCTTGCAAAGCCGCAGCGTGCAGGTGGAGAACCGCATGCTCGGCGGTACAACAGTTTCATGTCCACCGCCGCCGATCCCGTGGCCGGGTTCCTCGCCGCCTTGCAAGCCTCGCGCTTGCTGGCGAACGAGCAGATGCAGGACATTGCCGCGTGGGCCGCGCAGCACCGCCCGGATGTGCCGGCGTTGGCGAAAGAGATCAATCGCCGCGGCTGGCTGACGGTGTATCAGATCAAGGAGATCGCCCGCGGCCGCGGCGCAGGTCTGCTCCTCAGCAACTACATCATCCAGGACTTGCTCGGCGAAGGCGGCATGGGACGCGTGTACAAGGCCCACAACACCCGCCTCGGCCGCGATGAAGCGCTCAAGGTCATTCGCGGGGACAAGCTCAAGCATCCGTCGGCCCAAGCCCGTTTCACGCTTGAAATGCAAGCGCTGGGCAAGGTCAAGCACCCGAACGTGGTCACCGCGTTCGACGCCGGCCCGATCGGCGACCTGCATTTCGTCTCGATGGAACTCATCGACGGCATCGATCTCACCCGCATGGTGCGGGATCGCGGGCCGATGCCGTTCCCCTTCGCCTGCGAGTGCGTCCGCCAAGCCTGCCTCGGGCTGCAGCACGCGTTCGAACTCGGCATGGTCCACCGCGACATCAAGCCGTCGAACATCCTCGTGACGCGCGACGGCAAGCAGGTGAAGCTCGTGGACCTCGGCCTCGCACGGATCAACGATCCGATCAATCAGGAAGGGGCGAATCGCGTCACGCAGGAAGGGTTCGTGATCGGCACGCCGGACTTCCTCGCCCCGGAGCAGGCGCGGAACCCCGCCGGTGTCGACATTCGCGCGGACATCTACGCCCTCGGGGCGACGCTGTACTTCGTCCTCACCGGCCGCGTACCGTACGAGGGGGCGAACGCCACCGAGAAGCTGATGAAGCACTGCACGGAACCGCCGCCGCCGCTGCTTCACCTCCGCCCGGATCTTCCGCCGCAACTCGAACAACTGATCCATTGGTGCATGGCGAAGCGGCCGGAGGATCGCCCGCAGACGCCGGTTCAACTCGCGGTCGCGCTGCAGCCGTTCTGCCCGGCCCCGCCGCCGGGCACGGGGGTTCACCGCATCGCGCCGCCGTCCGGCTTGCTCCCTCCGCTGGTGAAGGACGCGAACTCCAGCAGCCAAGTGTTCAAGCTGCCGGCGCAGGACAACGATTCGGACCCGATCCGCCGCCGCGCGAAGGGCGGCTTCCCGTGGGCTTTCCTGTTGATCGGACTCGGCATCCTCGGCTTGGCGGGCATCCTCGCCTACGCCGGGTATCTCGCGATGCAGCCGAAGCCACTGAAGCCCTTCGACGCTGTGACGACGAACAGCGCAGAAATGAAGATGATTCGGATCGACGGCGGCACGTTCGAGATGGGTTCGCCCGCGAAGGAACCGGGCCGCCCGGAGCCGAAGCCGCGGCAACCGGACGACGAATCGCCCGTTCACACCGTCACGATTCGCGGGCCGTTCCTCATCTCGGCCACGGAGGTCACCGTCGGCCAATACTTGCGGGTGATGAACCAGAACCCGCCCCAGTCGGCGGTGGTCAAGCGGGCGAAGGACCCCGGCGACCACCCCGTTGACTTCGTGTCTTACGAGGACGCGTTGGAGTTCTGCAAGAAACTCGGCGAGAAGGACGCGGAGAAGAAAGCGTCGCACCTGCGGCCCGGCTGGGCGTATCGGCTGCCCACCGAGGCCGAGTGGGAGTATTGCTGCCGGGCCGGCACGAACACGCCGTATCACTTCGGCGAGAAGATCAACAACATCCCGAAGCTCGGCGGGGCGATGCAACCCGGAGGCCGCTTCCTGCCCACGGGCGACGAGAAGGAACTGGATCTCGAAGGCGCGAACCTCGTGAAGGACGCGGCCATCGAAGACATTCCCGGCCGAGTGGCCCAGTACGAGCCGAACGCGTTCGGCCTCTACGACATGCACGGCAACATTGCGGAGTGGTGTCTGGACTGGTACCGCCGCGGCTATCCGGGCACGGAACCGCGCGACAACCCGACCGGCCCCGGCACGGGCGAACGCCGCGTCGTCCGCGGCGGCTCGTTCCGCGACCCTGCAAGCGCGTGCCGCTCCGCAGCCCGCACCGCCCTGAGCCCCTCCGAGCGACGCCCCACGATCGGTTTCCGCATCGTGTACGCTCCGATCATCAAGTGAAGCACTTCTCCCGCATCTCGACGCCGCCGCATGTTTCCAACCCGCGGCACGCTTCGCGCAGGCGGCGCATGGCTTCCGGGATCTGATGCGGCTCCACCACGCCGAAGCAGAGCCGCAGTTCGTTCCGCGGAACGATGCCGCGTTCGTCCGGGACGTGCGAGAATTCGCCGGGCACGCACAGCACTCCGGCTTCCACCGACGCTTCGCACATCGGCCCGTTCGGCCCCGTGTCGAAGCCGTCCGGGAACCGCATCCAAATGAACAGGCCGCCGTCCGGCGCGGTCCACGTCACCTCCGGCCAGTCGCGGAATTCCCGTTCCAGCGAACGCAGCATGAGCCCGCACTTCTCGCGGTACACGTCGCGCAGCTTCAACACGTGCTTGCGGTACGCCCCGGTGGCGATGATGCGGTCGATGATGTGCTGCGCGAGGTTCGTGGAGCCGAAATCATGGCTGCCCTTCAAGTGCATCATCGGCTCGACCAAGTCTCGCGGCAGCAGCGCGTACCCGGTCTTCAGCCCCGGCGACAACGGCTTCGAGAAAGTCGAGGTGTAAACGACGTGTTCGTTGCGCGTGTCGAAGCTCTTCACGCTTGGCAGGTCTTCGCCCGCGAAACGCACCTCGCGGTACGCGGCATCCTCCAGGATGATGATGCGGTGGTGCTTGCTGAACCGCTTCGCGAGTTCGACGAGTCGCGGTCGGCGATCGGCCGCGAGCGAGAGGCCGGTCGGGTTCTGGAAGTAATCCACCGTGTAGACGAGCTTCACCTTCGCGAGTTCGCCGCCGCGCTCGAGGCGGAGCAGCAGCGATTCGAGCGCGTCCATGTCCATGCCGCCGTCGTCCATCTTCACGGTGAGCACGCGGGCGCCCTTGCTCTGGAGCAGCGAGTGATACACGAAGTACGAGGGCGCCTCGGTGATCACGATGTCGCCCGGATCGAACAGTACTTCACCGAGCAGGTAGAGCAGTTGCTGCGAGCCGGTGGTGAGCGCGACGCAATCGAGCGACAACCCGATGCTGCTCGGCTTCACCCCGTCCGCGGTGCAAACGATCTCCAGCACCTTCTCGCGCAGCGAGAGCAGCCCCTGCGTCGCGCCGTATTGCAGGGCGGCGCGGCCGGTCGCGGGGTCGGCCATGATCGCGACCACGGCGGCGGCCACTTCCGCACACGGCAGCGACGGCTCGTCCACGAGTCCGGCCGCGAGCGAGATCATGTCCGGGTTGTCCATCGCCTTCTGCACGTAGAAGGAAATGGGCGAATCGGTCGTGCGGCGGGACTTGCCCGAGAACGCGAGCGGGGCCGGCGGCATGGCGGAAGCCTTTCGAAAGCAATCGGCCCCGGAGTTTCACTCCGGGGCCGACGGTGGTTCAGAGAACGCGTGTCGGGGACCCGGAATCAGGCAGGGCTGCGGCCGCAGCCGCGGCGATCGCGACGGCAACGAGAGCGACGACGGCAGCCGCCGCCATTGCATCCCGAAGCTCGAGCCGATTCGCCATGAAAATCCGATCCTGGAGAAAACGCGTTCAGAATTGATACCGCACGCCGGGCCGCTTGCCAAGCCGTTTCGCCGAAATCAGGGCAGAATCTCGCGGCCGAGCCCCTGCTGCTTCGCGAGTTCGAGCAACTTCGCGGCCAAGGCCACGTCCTCGATACCCAGCCCCAGCGACTTGAAGACCGTGACCGCCTTCGGGTCCTCTCGGCCCGGATAGCGGCCCACGAGCAGCGGCGCGAACTCGATCACGTCCGACCATTGCAGCACGCCGGCGCCAAGCGCCGCGACGAAGTCGCCGGCCTCGATCCTCGCCTGTTCCTTGCTGTCCACCGTGACCAAGGCCGCCCGACGGAAGACCTCCACATCCGCTTCCGTCTTCGCCAAGAAGTTCGAACCGATCAGATTGACGTGACACCCCTCGGCAAGCCACGCACCCTGCAACACCGGCTCGCGGGCGCTGGTGGCGGTGATCACGATGTCCTGCCCGAGCACGGCCGCTTCCGGGTTGGTAACGGGGACCACCTCGACGCCCGCTTCAGTGCTGACCGCTGCGGCGAAGTTGCGGCATCGCTCCGGGTCCGGCGAGTACACCTTCACTTGTTTGATCTTCCGCACCTTGCATACGGCAAGGACTTGCGTGCGGGCTTGCTTGCCGCTGCCGATGCAGCCCACGGTGGCGGCATCGGTGCGAGCGAGCTTCTTGGTGGCGATGCCGCTCGCCGCCCCGGTACGGAACTGGCCCAGAAGATCGGCCTCGATGATCGCCGTCATTTCGCCCGTCTTGGAATCGAAGAGCGTGACGTGGAAGCGGGCCGGGCCTTTCTTCGACGTGGTGTAGGCCTTGTAGCCGAGCGCACCGAGCGTTTTGGCGGACGCCGGGAGCACGTGCAGCATCACTTGGTCGGTCTGGCAGCGGCGGCGCGGGATGTTCTCGGCTTCGTCGCAGCCGATCTTCCGGAACGCGGCGGCGACCGCGTCCAGGGCGAGGTCCATCGTCACGAGCCGGCCGACTTCGGCCTCGGTGAGGTAGAGGACGGGCATGGTGCAGTCTCGCGGGGGCACTGCCAAGCCTATCAGTGCGGGGTGCGATCCGCCACGGCAGTCCGGCGCCACACATGCACGGCGAGCAACCCGAGGCCGATGCCGAACCAGTCGATCAGCACGTCGCGCACGCGGCCGGTGCGTTCCGGGACGAACGTCTGGCCGATCTCGGTGGCTGCCCCGTGAAGCACCAGGAGGAACACGAGGAACCGATTCCACCGGCGCGGCACGGGGAGCGTGTATGCGAGGATCGCGAGAAAGGCGTATCCCGCGGCGTGTAGCGTCTTCGCCGCGAGGAACGAAAGCCCGGCGCGCTCCAAGCCGTCGCGAAGTTCCTCGGGCACGGGGTGCGGCTCGAGGAGCTTCCACGTCCACAGCCCGAGGAACAGGAGGAACACGGCGAAGCGGAGAATCACTTGCCCCCCAACTTCACCTTCTTGCCGTCGTGCTCCGAGTCGAACACGCGGACCTTCTCCATCGCGGCCTTGTTGTCGTTCACGAACTTGGTGTGCTTCTCGGACACCTGATACTTGTCGTGAGCGTCTTTCGAATCGAACACGAGGGTGAGGGCGACGTCGAACTCGCGGTCGTTGAACTGGCCCTTGAACTCGCCGGCGAGCACGCCGGTGGAGTAGTACACGGTGCCGGGGTGGTCGGAGAGCAGGGCGTCGCAGGAGTCGATGAACTTCTTGCGGGCCTCCGGGCTGCCGTCCTTCAGCTTGAAGTAGACCATGTGGCCGATGTACGGCGCGGCCGCCTTCTCGGTCTTGCTCTCGGTGCCGAACGCGGCCGTGAAGGCGAAGGCAAGCAGGCCGGCGAATGCGAGGCGAATCATGGTTGCACTCCGGTGACAGGTTGTTCCGAAGTGTACGAACCGGCCAGCGGCGCGTCACTCGACTTCAGGAGTGATCAGCAAGTCGCGGATCGCTTCCGGGCAACCGGCCCAGGTGTCCGAGTAGGTCTTCTCCAGCGGCACCATGACGTGACGTTCCGGCGTGAGATAGAGTGGGGCGTCGGGAAGCGAATCTCCGACAGCGAGTGGCTCGATATGTGCCGTGATCGGCGGGGACGCCCGATAGCTGACCAAGGTCAAGGGCTTGCCCGCCGGTGGAGTGAATGGCAGGTCGCCGTATTCGCCGAGGATCGCCTTGTGCACGCCGTCCGGATCGCGCGGCGTGGGCGGGAACAAGTCGATGATCAGCAGATGAACCCCGGATTCCAAGAAGTCCACCGCCTTCTCAACGAAGGAACGGAATGCCGCGCGGCTGTCCTTATTTCCCGGCGACACGACCTCGATCATCGCAACGACTTCACCCAGATGGTGGCGAACGCTGATGCGGTTTGCCTTGCGCGAATATCGGGCGGAGTCGGACTGGATTTCCTGCTTCAATCTCAGCCGGGGCGGTTCAAGCAAAGCGATGCCGCCGTCGTCCGACCGTCCCTTCTTGGTGCCGAGTTCGACGGCCACCACGTCCGGTTCCGGCCCGCTCACGCGTTGCTCGATGAGCGCGCTGAACCCCTTCGGCAGAACCCCGCGGTTCAGCGTGCGTGCAATCTCGGCGGTCCAGTCTTGGTGGAAGTGGTGAAACAGTCCGGATTCGACCCGCGTCCAGTCGTGAATGGGCATGGCCGCCTCCCTCGTGGATTCTACCAAGTCGAGGAAACGCAGAGGGCTGGCCCGGTTCAGTCTTTCTTCAACTCCTGCAGTCGGTAACCCACGCCGCGGACGGTCTCGATCAGGTCCTCCATTCCGCCCGCCTTCTTGATCTTCTGCCGCAGTGTCTTCACGTGAACGTCGATGGTGCGTTCGAGCACGATCGAACCTTCGCCGATGGCGGCGTCCATCAGGTGATGGCGGCTGAACGCGCGGCCCGGTTGCCGCAGCATGCAGAGCAGCAGCTTGAATTCCGTCGGCGTCAGTTCCACGGTCTCGCCTTCGACCGTGACGCGGTGCCGCACGCGGTCGATCTTCACCCCGGCGTATTCGATGACGTCGCCGGGTTCGGCGGAAGCCTCGGCGCGGCGGAGCAGGGCTTTCACCTTCTCCAGCAGCACCTTGTTGCTGAACGGCTTGGTCACGTAGTCGTCCGCCCCCATCTTGTAACCGACGAGTTGATCCGATTCCTCGGCCTTGGCCGTCGTCATGATGATGGGGATGTGTTTGGTGCGTTCGCCGGAACGCAGTTCACGGCAGATGTCGAGCCCGTTCATACCGGGAAGCATAAGATCGAGCAGGATCGCGTCCGGCAGCAGCGTCTGGGCGCGGCGAAGGCCTTCGGCACCGTCGTGGGCCACGTACGTCTCGTACCCTTCGCGGTTGAAGTACCACGCGAGGGCCTGCGTCAGGCCGCGTTCGTCTTCGATGAACAGGATGCGCGGTTGACCCATGGCGGGGCCCTCGGATTGAAGCCCGGCACCGAGCCGGACGCCGGGATCGATCATGGTTGCGGTCATGGTTCACTCCGCGTCACGGCGTCGGGCCGGTGCCGCACCGTTTCGCCTTCCACCAGGTAGATCACGTCTTCGGCGATGTTCGTGGCGTGGTCCGCGATGCGTTCCAAGTGCCGCACCGCGCTGAAGAGCGAGAGGCCGGCCTCCACCGCGTCCGGGCTCTTTTGCATGCGGGCGATCACGTCGCGAATGATCTCCGCGTGGTAGCGGTCCACCTCGGCGTCCGTCCGGATCACGCGGCGCGCCAAGGGGCCGTCCATGCTCACGAAGGCGTCCAGCACTTGCCGCACCATCCCGGTTGCGATGTCCGTCATCCGTTGGAGCTTGGCCGAGAGCGCATCCGCGGCCGCGTCGCCGAGGATGGTCGGAAGCCCGGCCAACGCCTCGGCCCGTTCCGCGATGTCCACCGCGAGATCGCCCATGCGTTCCAGGTCGGTCGTCACCATGAACGTGGTGGCGATTTGCCGCAGATCGATGGCGACCGGTTGGTGAAGTGCGATGAGCCTCAGGCACTCTTCGTAGATGGCGTTCTCGAGGCGGTCGATGGCCTCGTCGCCGGCCAGCACGGTGCGGGCGGTCATCGGGTCGCGGGTTTGCAGCGCCTTGAGCGCGCCGTACACCGCGTCCTCGACCCGCGCGGCCATGCCCATCACCTTGCGGTGCAGGTCTTCGAGATCGCGCGTGAGGTGTTTGCTCATCCGAAGCGGCCCGTGATGTAATCTTCGGTCTGCTTCTCTTTCGGGTGCGTGAACAACTGCTGCGTGGGGCCGGATTCGATCAGCTTCCCTTCGAAGAAGAAGGCGGTCGTGTCCGACACGCGGGCCGCCTGCTGCATGTTGTGCGTCACGATCACGATCGTGTACTCGCGTTTCAGGTCGAAAATGAGGTCTTCGATGGCCTGTGTCGATTTCGGATCCAGGGCCGACGCCGGCTCGTCCATCAGCAGCACTTCGGGATCGGTGGCCAGCGAGCGGGCGATGCACAACCGCTGCTGCTGGCCGCCGGACAACTCCAAGGCGCTCGTGTGCAGGCGGTCCTTCACCTCGTTCCACAAGGCGGCCTGCTTCAGGCAGCGTTCCACGAGATAATCGAGCCGCGCCCGCTCCCGGATGCCGGAGACGCGCGGGCCGTATGCCACGTTCTCATACACGGATTTCGGGAACGGGTTGGACTTCTGGAACACCATGCCCACGCGGCGGCGGAGGTCCACCATGTTCACGCCGGGATCGTACACGTCGCGGCCGTCGAGCAGGATCTGCCCGGTGTGCCGCGTGCCGTCGATGAGGTCGTTCATGCGGTTGAGCAGCCGCAAGAGCGTGGACTTGCCGCAACCGCTCGGCCCGATGAACGCCGCCACCGAGCGTTCCGGGATGTTCAGGGCGATGTCGAACAGGGCGTGCTTGGAACCGTACCAGAAGTTCACGCCGCGGATCGAGAGCTTATCGGTCGCGCCGGCGGGCGGAAGCGTGAACCCGGACTGGGCCGAGGCGTTCCGCGTCACGATGATGTCCGAGAAGAGCCGGGTCACGGCAGTCTCCGGGTGGAGAGGCAAGTTCGGGCGCGGTCTGTTGTAGACCCGAATTGTGAAGAAAATGCGAAGGAAGTGTGAACACGGGCCGCGACGGCTCTCCTGAGCTCGGAATCGCTCACAACTCGCTGCGAATGCTGGACTTGCGAGGTGCTATTCGGCGGATTTTCGGGCGGAAAAGCGGAAATCGCAGTGCTCCGCTCCTTCCATCAGCGTCCGGGTGCGGGTGAAACCCAAACCCGGATTGAATCCTTCGACCATCCGGGCATCGCGACTGCACGACAGGATCGGCCCCAGATCCGCGAGCCCGAGGCGGCGATACATCTCTGCGAAGCGGCACCGGGTGACGTTGAATTCCAAGGCGTCCGCGTCGTGGCGGACGACGGTGAGTTCGAGCGCGCCTCCGGCTTTCCATCGCTCGACGGCCTGTTTCAGATGTTCGAGGGAGTTGCCGCCGACCGCCGCTGCGGCGGAGCATCCCGCTTGCCGGGCCAATTCGCCGACCGTATCCGCAAGGATGGCACGGGCCCGTTCCTCGCCCACTTCCCCTGCGAACGCCCGGTACAGCGGTGCGATCGCCGCGGCTTCGATTTCACGTTGTTCCAAGAGTGTCATTGAAGCTATGTGCAGATGGCCCGGATCACATTGCCGTGGTCGATGTCGATGCGTTTGCGACCGGGCACTTCGAGGCGGCGACCGTCCAAGCCGAGGCGGTCCAGCACGGTGGCGTGGATGTCCGTCACGTAGTGCGGGTCTTCCACGGCGTGAAAGCCGAACTCGTCCGTCTTCCCATGAACGACGCCACGCTTGATGCCGGCACCGTAGAACCAGATTGTGAAGCCGTGGGGGTGGTGGTCGCGACCGGTCGGCACCTTGTAGGCGTCCCGCGTCTCGAGACCCGGCGTGCGGCCGAACTCCGTGCAGCAGACAACCAGCACGTCCTTGTCCAAACCGGTGCGCTTCAGATCCTTGATCAGCCCGGCGAGCGGCTTGTCCACGCGGGCCGCGCTGCGTTCGTGATTCTTTTTCAGTTCGTTGTGCGAATCCCACTCGCCGTAGTCGCTGAGGTACACCAGCGAGAAGCGGACGCCTTTCTCCGCCAAGCGCCGTGCAGCAAGCAGCCGCCGGCCGTACACCTCGGTCGTCGGGTTGTCGATGCCGTACAGCTTCTGCGTTTCGGCGGTTTCCTTCGTGAGGTCGAGCACCTCCGGGATCGCCTTCTGCATACGGAACGCGAGTTCGTAGCTCTTGATACGCGCCTTCAACTGTTCGTCGTCCGGATACTCCACCGCCGAGAGGCGGTTCAACTCATCGATGAAGCCGAACGTACTCGCTTGCTCTTTCTCCGTGACGCCTTTGCCGCGGGTGGCGAAGGGCAGCGGGTTCTTCGGATCGAGGGAGAGTTCGATGCCGCCGTGCTTCGGCCCGAGGTACCGCGCGTCGAAGTTCTTCTTGACGCGGATGTCCGTGTACTTGCCGAGGAACGCGAACTGCGGCAGGTTCTCGTTGAGTGTGCCGAGGCCGTAGCTCACCCACGAGCCGATCACCGGCTCCTGTTCGTCCAGTTGATGCCGGCCCGTGTGCATTTGGAACTCGGCGCCGTGGTCGTTGTCCGTGGTGTACATCGAGCGGACGAACGCGAGGTCGTCCACGCACGTGGCGAGGTGCGGGAACCAGTCCGCGACTTCGAGGCCGAGGTTGCCGTGCTTCTTGAAGCCGACCTGCAGCGGGAAGATCTTCGGGTACGGCCGCGTGCCGCCGACGACATCACGGGAGTGCTTCGCGAAAAGCGGCGACTTCAGCGGGTCCGGGTGCGGCGAATCGGAGAACGTCTTGCCCGCGTATTTGTTCAGTTCCGGCTTCGGGTCGAAGCTTTCGAGTTGGCTCACGCCGCCGGAGAGGAATACCCAGATGACGGACTTGGCCTTCGGGGCGAAGTGCGGCTTCCCGTCCGGTGGCGTCCACGGCTTTTCGTCCGTCGCGCGAACGATGCCGTCGCGATGGAGCATCGAGCCCAGCGCCAACCCGGTGAACCCGAGCCCGACATCCGCGAGAAACCGGCGACGAAACATGAACCTAACCTCGACCGCAGAGCAACTCTCTCCTCATACGATAACATTTCGGACATTCGTCTCAACGGAATTACTCATGGATCATTTCGCCTACCGCAACCGCACGTTGTTCTGTGAAGAGACACCGATCGCCGAACTCGCCGAGACGTATGGCACGCCGCTGTACGTGTATAGCCAAGCTACGCTCGTCCACCACCTGAAAGCAATTCAAACCGCGTTCGCCGAAGCGAAGCCGATCATCGCGTACTCCGTGAAATCGAACGCGAACCTCGGCATCTGCAAGCTCATGGCCGAGCACGGCAGCGGGTTCGACGTGACCAGCGGCGGCGAGCTTTACCGCGCGCTCCGCGCCGGCAGCAAGGGTTCGAAGATCGTCTTCGCCGGGGTCGGCAAGACGGACGCCGAGATGAAGTACGGCCTCGAGAACGGCGTGTTCCTCTTCAACGTCGAGAGCGAAGCCGAACTGTTCGCGCTCGGCGAAGTCGCGAAGAAGATGGGCGTGAAGGCGCCGGTCGCACTCCGCGTGAACCCGGACCTTCCGCCGAAGACGCACGCCAAGACGGACACGAGTGTGAAGGGCGTGAAGTTCGGGTTCGACATCGAGACCGTGGTCGATGTCGCGAAGTCCGTGGTCGGCCACCCGGGGCTGGCGATCGTCGGCGTCCACATGCACCTCGGCTCGCCAATCCTGAAGGCCGACCCGTACCAAGCCGGGGCTGCAAAGGCGCTTGCGCTCATCAAGCAGTTCCGCGCCCAAGGCCACGACATCAAGTTCATGAACATGGGCGGCGGCTTTGGCATCAACTATCGGAAGCAGGAGGCGCTGCCCGTGTCCGCGTTCGCGGAAGCGATGATGCCCGCGGTTCGCGAATCGGGCTGCCAACTGGTGCTGGAACCGGGCCGCTTCATCGTGGGGAACGCCGGCATCCTCGTGAGCCGCGTCGTGTTCACCAAGTCCACTGGCGGGAAGAACTACGTCATTCAAGATGCCGCGATGAACGACCTCATCCGGCCCACGCTGTACGACTCGTTCCACCGCATCTGGCCGGTTCAACCGAAGGCGGACGTGCCGGAACGCCCCGAGGATTTCGAGGCGGCCATTCCCGGCACCACGGTGCAGGACGTGGTCGGCCCCGTGTGCGAATCCGGGGACTTTTTGGCGAAAGCCCGGAATCTGCCGACGCTGACGCGCGGGGATCTGCTCGCCACCTTCAGCGCCGGTGCGTACGGAATGGCGATGGCCAGCAACTACAACAGCCGCCTGCGGGCCGCCGAAGTTCTCGTTACAGGCCGCACGCACCGATTGATCCGCCGCCGCGAGACGTTCCAGGACATCACGAAGTGTGAAGAGGATTGCCTAAGTTGACGACGGGCGTCAGAATCAAGAAACGCGGAACTCGGAATGCGGAACGCGGAATGCCGCGCTCCGCGTTCCGTGTTTCTTGAGGAGACACCGGTGAAATCCGCAGCACATCGTTCCGCATTCCGCGTTCCGAGTTTCGCCAGTCCGAGGATGCTGCGTGTGGCCGCGCTGTTCGGCGCGGCTGTCGCCGGAGCGTTGCAGTTCGGCGGAATCGCGCCGGCCCAGGAAGCCGAGAAGGGCGTGCCCGCCACGCCCAAGGACGTCTACCAGCGCTTCCGCGGCCACCTCTCCGAAGGCAAGTTCGATATCGCCGCCCTCTTCCTCCAATCGTTCATCGATTCCAAGCCCACTGATCAGGATCTGTTCGACATCGAAGCCCGGTACGGCAGCACCGTCTTCAGCCAACTCCGCACGCTGCGCAAGTGGTCCGACGATCCCAAGGTGGACGCCACGGCCAAGGCGAACGTCGAGACGCTGAACAAGATGCTGCGGGATGCGACGGACAAGTTGCTGAAGGACCCGAACCGCGTCAACAAGTTCATCCGCAACCTCGGCGAAACGTTCGAAGAGAAGGAGTTCGCCAAGTTCGAACTCAAGCGCACCGGTGATTTCGCGATCCCGTACATGGTGGATGCGTACCGCGCGAACCTGAACCCCGCCGTGACCACCGGTATCACCGAGACCATCCCGAAGCTGAACGGCGACACCATGGCCGGCTGGATCGCGGCATTGGACGGCATGACGCCGGACCAGCAATACGTGGTGCTGGCGAAGATCATCGAACGCGAGGACATCCTGAGCCTCATCACGAAAGTGCAGACGGACATCCGCCCGTACCTGTGGCGGCTCGCCGCGCAGGACGCAAGCCCGCCGTTGAAGCAGTTCGCGCTGGATGTGCTGGGCAAAGTCGTCACCGGCGCGTCGAAGAAGCAACCGGAATCGGAACTGGTCGCCGCCGCTCGCGTGTTCGGCGACCACAAGGGCACGTACCTCGGCGTCGCGGCCTCGGGCGACGGTTCGCCCAGCCAAGTTCCCGTGTGGGCTTGGGACGAAGCGACGAAAAAACTCGTGCTGAATCCGGCCGTGCCCGCGGGCCAAGCCGACGAATACTACGGACTCCGCTATGCCCGCTGGGCGCTGGACAAGTCCCCCGATTATGAACCGGCCCAGTCGTTGATGCTGAGCATCGCCGCCGAGCGGTCCATGGATCGCGGGAAGTTCGCCGAACTTTCCCGCACCGATCCCGCCGTGTACAAGCTGCTCGCGGATGCCCCGAGCACCGTGCTCGCGGACTTGCTGGCCCGCGGCCTCGCCGAGAAGCGCACGGGCCTCGTGCTGGCGCTCACGCAAGTGACGGGCGACCGTGCGGAGAAGGGCAGTACTGCACTGCTGGAGAAGGCCCTCGATTACGGCGATCCGCGCGTGCAACTCGCCGCGGCGAACGCCCTGCTCCGCGCGGCGAATCCGCCCAGCGACCGCGTTCGCGTGAAGATCGTGGAAGTGCTTCGCCGCGCGGCCGGGGCCGATCCGAACGCGCTGCCCGAAGCGAAGGGCCAAGCCCTGATCGCGGACCCGAACCGACAACGGGCGGACGACGCCGCGGTGTACTTCCGCGCTCTCGGCTACGAAACGGAGATCTTCTCCAACGGTCGCGACCTCCTGAAGCGCACGAGCCGCGCCTCCGACTTCGACATCGTGCTGATCGACCACCATCTGCCGAACCCGGAACTCGGCGATGTGATCGCCAACCTGCGTGCGGACACCCGCGCCGCCCGCCGGCCGATCCTCGTGGTCGCGTCCACGAGCCACCCGACGCCGCCAACGGTGGATCAACTGCTGCTGCGGTTCGCGCTCCTGATCGCGGCCACGGAGGCGGATCCGATCGGCATGCCGGCCCCGTTCGTTCCCGATCCCAAGAAGCCCGAGGAACAGCAAGCCATCGACCGCAAGACCACGCAGGAACGCCGCGACGACGTGTTCCGCACCACGATGGTGTCGCGGGTCGAACGCCTGCAGCGCGTTTTGGACACGACCGGCATCGAACTCACCGATCCGCAGAAGTACCAGTTGAAACTGCGCACGGAGCAGGTGACGGCGGCGGTGTTGGCCGCCGAGTATCCGCTCACCGCCGAGTCCGCTCCACGGGCCTACGCGAACTACGTCGCTCTGATGAAGCAAATCGGAATCCAGCCGTCCGTGCCGGCGTACAAGCGCCGCGTCGGTGTGGACCACCTGATGAAGTTGATCGAGCGGCTCGAGACGGATGTGGCCAAGTACAAGCCGGCGGGCGACAAGTACGAGTTGCTCCGCGGCCGCGTGGATGCCGAGATGCTCGGGTTGAACGTGGAACCGGCCCGCGACGCCGAGGCCGAGGCCCGGTTGGCCAAGCAACTTCGCCACGTGCCGGCCGTCCGCGTCGTGCCGGAGGCTCCGAGCCGCCAGTGGCTGGAAGCGGATGTGAACGCCGCGTATGCGGACCCGGCGGATCGCCCCCGCGATGCGGCGGAGAAGAAGGCCGCCGCGAAGCTGGCGGTGTCGTGGCTCTCGAAGATGGCGACGGGCGAAGTGAAAGGCTTCGAAGCAAAGGCGGCCGCGGCCGAACTCGTCGCCGCGCTTCGTTCCGAAGACCTCGCCGATGTTGCGATCGACGGTGCGGCTCGTTTCCCGACGGCGGAAGCGCAACAGGGATTGCTCACCGCCGCGCTCACGATCGGCCGCGCCCTGCCGACCCGTATCAAGGCCGCGGACGCGGCGATCCGCCACGTGCAGGTAAACGGCAAGCTCACCGCGCAGACGCTGATCGACGGCGTGATCGAGCAATCGGGCAAGGAGATGGATGCGGACCTTCGCGGCAAATTGCTCGTGCTGAAGGGCCTGCTCGCCCCGAACGCCAAGGACTACATCACCGGCTTGAAGGCGTACTCGCCGCCGCTCGCTCCGCCGCCGATGATGCCGATGCCGCCCGCGCCGAAGCCGAAGGGCGAGTGAGCCGCCCCGCGGTACAATGTCTCCATCGGCGGGAGCACGCCATGCTCGAACTGCAATTCCACGTCGAAGCCGACGCCAGCGGCGTCATTCACCTCGATATCCCCGTGGGTTCCGGCGGGGATTACGACGTCCAAGTGGTCGTGACGCCGAAGCCCCAGATGAACGGGTGCACCCGTCAGCCGACCCCGGAAGAACTCGGCTGGCCTCCCGGCTACTTCGAACAGACCGCTGGCTCGATTACGGATCCGGCGTTTGAACGCGGTGATCAGGGAGAGTTTGAAGTGCGGGAGCCCTTCGAGTGATCTTTCTCCTGGACGCGAATGCTTGCATCCGATACCTGCGCGATCCGAAGTCGCGGGTTCGCCAAGAACTGTCATCCCGCCCGCCGTCCGCGATTCGGTTGTCTTCGGTCGTGATGTCCGAACTCTATCGCGGAGCGTTGCGGAGCAAGAACCCACCGGTGGAGCGGGCCAAGGTGGACGCGTTCGCCGTGCCGTACACCATTCAGCCGTTCCACGCCGCCGAGTCGTTCACCCACGCTGAGATCCGCGTCGATCTGGAGCGGCGAGGCTTGGCCATCGGCCCTTACGACATGCTCATCGCCGCCATCGCCAAGGCGAACGGCTTCACGCTGGTGACGCACAACACAGTCGAGTTCTCCCGCATCCCGAACCTGCTCTTGGTCGGTTGGGAAACGCCGTGATCGAGCGGCAAGCAAACTTCCGACCCGCGAGGTTCGCAGTTCTGCTCATTGCGGTCGTGGCGATCGCATGGCGGCTCCCGGGGATCACAGATTGGCCGAGCCCCGTGTATCGCACCCTGCAGTATGAATCCGCGCTCGCGAGCAGGGCCGTCGGCATCGATCTATTCGGCAGCAACGATCCGCGTGCACCGGCGTGGCGTTCCGGAGTCGGAACGGAACTCTTCGTCGCGCCACCCGTGCTTCCCGCCTTCGTTGCTGTTGCAAACCGAGCGGCGGGTGAAGAAACGCCGTGGGTATCGCGGCTTTTCACGACCGCGTTCTGGCTGCTTGCCGCGTTCGCGATCCGCCGCATCATCGATCGTTCCACCGGCAGCGAATGGGGCGGTGTCGCCGGCTTTGCATGGTTCGCACTCTGCCCGTTCGGGCAGATCCTTTCCCTCAGCTTCCAGACGGAGTCGCTCCTGGCTTTGGCCTTCGCGATCGCCGTTGGTCGGCTCGGGCTGTTCGGGACCCGCTTGACGTGGCGAGGAACCGTGCGATCGGGCGTGACTTGCGGAGCACTCGCATTCGTAAAGCCGGGCATGCTCGTGTTTCCACTCGTTCTGGCATTCGCAACGACGATCCTCCCACGCTCGGTTCCGGCCACTCGCACGAGGAAACTTCTCCATCTCATCTTGTTCGGCATGCTCGTGGCCGCGCCGGGCGTTCTGTACGCGGCCGCATTTCTCCGCTCGCACAGCGGCAGAATCATGCCGCAGTTGCTACTCGAACCGTGGTTCTACTCCGGTCTGGCATTCCAGCTTCGAGAGGCGATCGGATTGCCGGTGCTCGCGGCAGGTGCGGCCGGACTGGTGATTGCAGCGCGAGCCGGCCGCGTGTGGCTGCCCGCGCTCGTCGCCGGCCACGCGTTCACGCTCGCAGTGTTCACTTATCACGCCGCCACGCACGACTACTACCAGCTTCCGCTCATGGTCGTGACCGCAATCGCTCTCGGTGAAACAGTCGCGTTCGTGGAACGCCGCATGGGGCGGAGTCCGGCCGCGGTACTCGCACTGGTTGCGGCCACTTCACTCGTCTGGAGGCCGGAACCGTTCATTGGGCCGTGGCGATGGCTTCCGGAGAACCGCGAGCAACTGGAATCCGTACGCATGGAGCGAGAGCGCCGAGCCGCACGATCCGAGGCCGCGGGGCGGATCGCTGGCCCGAGCGATCGCACGATCGAACTCACGGAGGTGTACGGCTACCCGCTTCGCTACCACGGCTGGGTGCAGACCGCGCGTTGGCCGTCCATCGAAGAACGCGGTTACATGCGGCTCGCCGGCACCATCCCCGAACAGTTCGATGCGGCCGCGTATCTCCAACAACTGATTCGGGACACGGATGCACGCTGGTTCATCGTGACGGATCTCGCGGAGTGGAAGCGGCAACCGGATTTGCAATCGGCATTGAGTCGCTTCGGAACGCCCGACGCCAGCGTGGAAGGTGCTTTGATCTTCGACCTGAGCCGCGGCCCGCGCTGACGCGCGACGCGGTTTGCGTTATCCTCACAGCGAACACAAACGCATCAGGATGTGCCATGTCTTCCGATTCACTCGGCTTCAGCACGCGGGCCATTCACGCCGGGCAGGACGCGGACCCGGCCACCGGAGCGACCGTCGTTCCGATCTACGCCACGTCCACGTATACGCAGGCGGCACCGGGGCAGCACAAGGGCTACGAGTACAGCCGCAGCGGGAACCCGACCCGCACCGCACTGGAAACGGCGCTCGCGGCACTCGAAGGCGGTGAACGCGGCCTCGCCTTCGCCTCCGGGCTCGCGGCCACCAACTCCGTGTTCGCGGCTCTGCTCCGCCCCGGTGATGAAGTCGTGGCCGCCGCGGACCTGTACGGCGGCACGTTCCGGATGCTCGAACGCGTCTTCAAACACTGGGGCCTCGCGGCCAAGTATACGGACAATTCCTCCGCCGCAGGTTTCGCCAAGCTCGTCACGCCGAAGACGAAACTCGTCTGGATCGAGACGCCGACGAACCCGCTGCTGCAAATCCTGGACATCGCCGCGATCGCGGAGGTGGCTCATCAAGCGGGCGCGAAGCTCGCCGTGGACAACACGTTCGCGTCGCCGTATTTGCAGCAACCGCTCGCGCTCGGCGCCGATCTCATCGTTCACAGCACCACGAAATACCTCGGCGGGCACTCGGATGTCGTGGGGGGCGCGGTGATCGGCGGCCGCGAACTGCTCGAACCCGTGAAGTTCCACCAGAACGCCGCCGGCGGCGTGCCCGGCCCGTTCGACAGCTACCTCGTGCTCCGCGGCCTGAAGACGCTCGCCGTCCGCATGGACCGCCACAGTGACAACGCGATGTCACTCGCCGAGTGGCTCGTGAAGCAGCCGCAGGTGGCGAAGGTGTACTACCCGGGCCTGAAGGAACATCCGGGGCACGAAGTCGCGGCAAAACAGATGAAGCGGTTCGGCGGCATGATCTCGCTACAACTGCACGGCGGGGCCGATGCCGCGAAGCGGTTCCTTGCGAAGACGAAGCTCTTCAGCCTGGCCGAAAGCTTGGGCGGCGTGGAATCGCTCGTGTGCCACCCCGCCACCATGACGCACGCCAGCATCCCGAAGGAAATCCGCGAGGCCCGCGGCGTGGACGACGGGCTTATCCGCCTCAGCGTCGGGATCGAGGATGTCGAAGACTTGCGGAAGGAACTGGAGCAGGCGATTCGCGCGTGATCACCGCGGCCGCAACTCTTCGATCAATTCGCACGCACGGGTCGCGGCGTCCCCGGCCTGCATCAGTTCGGCCACGTCCTTCGCCCGCATGATCACAGCCGGCGAATCGAGCAACGCGAACAGCGACTTCGCCACGCGTTTCGGTGTGAATCGCTTCGGCCAGAGCCGCGACCCGACGCCGAGTTTCTCCAGCCGCCGCGCGTTGTCGGGCTGGTCGAACGCGAGCGGCATCACAAGTTGCGGCACGCCGGCGGCGAGGCCCTGTGCGCAGGTGCCGATCCCGCCGTGATGAACCACCGCCGCCGCCCGAGGGAACACCAAACTGAATGGCGCGTACTCCGCGTGCATCACGCCGGGCGGCAGTGATTCCGGAATCTGCTCGCGACCCTTTGCCAGCAGCAGCCCGCGACGGCCGAGCAGCTTGCACGCCTCCACCGCGGCCGCGAAGTACGGCTTCCCCTGCCTCATTGCCGAGCCGAACGAGAACACGATCGGCGGGTCTCCCGCGTCCAAGAACGACTTCACTTCCGCGGGCAGGCCGAAGCTCGCGGCTTGGTCGAACCGCACGAACCCCGCATGGCGGAAGTGCGACGGCCAATCCGGGGCGTTGCCGTACCACTCGGGGAACAACCCGATGATACGATGCGGCGAATGCCCCCATTGGCCCATGATGCGCCGCACCGGCGGCAACCCGATCTCCGCGCGGAACTTGTTCAACTCGGGGGCGATCAGCGGGTCCACCATGTGCAGATCGCCAAACCGGTAGAGCGCGTTGCGTAACCAGTGCGGCCACCAGCTTCGGATGCGGAGTTGGGCGAACTCCGGCGGATCGGCCGCGCTCCACAGCACCGACGGTTGCAGATGAACCGACGCCATCGGGATGTCCAGCTTCTCGCTGGCGGCTCGGGCCCACAATGCCAGCAACCCCGCGACGAGCACCGTCTCGCCCGGCACGTGGTGCTCCTGCACGCGAGCGAAGCCGTCCCGCAGTTGGCGGTTCGCGATGCCGCTTTGGCCGAAGATCGCCCGCATCGATCGCTTCGGATGCCAAAGGTCCGGGTTGTGCGTGAGCGATTCGAAGTCGTCGTTGGTGCCGACCGGCGAGAACGGGAAGCCGAGCGATTCGACGAGGCCCTGGAAGTACGACGACGTGATGACGCGGACATCGTGCCCGCGGCTCTTCAGCGCGAGTCCGAGCCCGAGAAACGGGTGAACATCGCCGTGGCTGCCGAGCGGCGCAAGCAGGATTCGCATCATCGAAGTCTACACGCTGCCCCCGGCTCCGTCGTGATCCCGCCAATTTCTCGGCGTTTCGACCGGCGACAACCGTCAGTGCCGAGTCACATGCGACCGAGGTGCGTGCCGCGGACCATGGCCGGCGGGCGCGATTGCGAGCGGCCGTGCAGCGAGGCCTCGGCGTCCTCCGGGCAATGTTCGCGCAGCCACGTCCGCAGCGGCACGTCGCCATCCACCGGGTCGTAGGTTCCGTTCGCCGAGAGGCCGTCGCCCAGGAGTTGACGGCGAATCGGATCCAGTTTCGGAAGCAGGTGCGACACGCTCAGTCCGTCCTTCGGCCGCAGCCACCGGTAGCCATACCCGATCCAGACCACCTTGCGCGTCTGGTTCCACAGGTTCGGGCTGCGCGAGTGCCACGTGCGGCGATCGAGGATGAGCGCGCCGCCCGGCTTCACACACACCGGCACCGCCCCTTCGGGGTTGGATGCGCCGTCCGCCGGGCAATCGAGTTCGTCCTGTAATTGCGAACCTGGGAGCACGAGCGTGTTGCCGCGATCCGGTTCGCTCGTGTCCGAGAGGTAGAATCCGACCTTGAGAGAGAGCCGCGGACGCGGGTGCGTTTCGATCTCGTCGTTCACACGCATGCTGTCCTGGTGCCACGCCACCCGCCACTTCAGCGCGGCTTCGTCGGCCGGCGGCGTGATGTCCGCATGCGAGTGATACGAGTAGATGTTCCAGCCGAGGATGCCCCACACCTTGGGGAACGTGGCCGGCCAAGCCACGAGATCGACGAACGCCGGATCTTCGTGAAGGATGTCCGGAATCGAGAGCAGCTTGTCGCGGGTTTCGTCCGTGCGGACGCGTGAATCGATGCGATCCACCGCGGCCGACATCCGCTCGATCATCGCGGCATCGAGAGCATTCTCGACGACGAGGTAGCCCTGCGAGTTGAAGAGGTCCTGCTCCGCAGGTGTGAGACGATGAACGAGGCACTCGGGCGTCATGCGGATTCTCAAAGAAGTGGGCGATGAGGGACTCGAACCCCCGACTTCCTCCTTGTAAGGGAGGCACTCTAACCGCTGAGTTAATCGCCCGAGCGTATCCTCGTAGGGCGGGTCGAGGCTTTGCGACCCCCGCCGTGCCCGCTCGACACCGCGGCGGGGCTCGCGTCGCAAAGCCGACGCTCGACCCGCCCTACAAAACCATCAACCGTCCACGTCGCGGATCAGGCCCTTCACGTACTTGGCGGCGTTCAGCTTCTCGCGGATGGTCGCGAGGGCCGGGGCCGGGTATGCGAACTCCGCCGCCACATCCGCGAGTAGTTCATCGTAACGAGACTGGAACTCGGAAAGAAGTTCGGCCTTGGCGGAATCGCAGGCGTTGTTTCCCGCGGTCACCTCCTCCACCCGCTCGCGGGCTTCGAGCATCTCCATGAGGAACGCGGCGGGCATCGCCTTCTGCTCCGCCGCGGTCGGCCCTCCGAGCAAGGCCAGGAGGTGTTCCGCGCGGGCGAACGGGTCGCGGAGCGAGGTGTAGGCTTGGTTCAGGTCGGCGGAGAATTCCTGGCTGGCGGCAAGGTCCGCGGCGGGGCCGACGACGTGGAAGTCCGGGTGGGCCGCCCGCGACCGCGCGAGGTATTGCCGCTCCAACTCCGCGGCATCAATGGAAAACCGCCTCGGCAGGCCGAGGCGGGCGAAGAAATCGTTCATTTCGGACTCCGGCCGCTGACGCGGTCCGGATCGCCTCACATCGAGTAGGAACTGCCGCAGCCGCAGGTGCCCTTGGCTTGCGGGTTGGTCACCGTGAAGCCGCGCTTGTTCAGGTCGTCGTGGAAGTCCACGATCGCGCCTTCGAGGTACAGCAACGAACGCTTGTCCACGACCACGTCGATGCCGTGGAACTCGAACTTGTGGTCGGTCTTTTCGTCGAACTTCGGGTCGAGGTCGAGTTTGTTCTGGAAGCCGGAGCAACCGCCGCCCTGCACGCGGACGCGGAGGTACAGCGTGCCTTCGGCGTCCGAGCCGCCGCCGGCCTTCACGTCAGCGATGTGCCGCTTCACTTCCTCGGCGGCGCGGGCGGTGACGGTGAGCGGCGCGACGGCGGGAGCGGCATCCTTGATGCCAAGCCCGCAGGTCCCGGTCTTCGGTTCGTTCGCAACAGCGGTGGCCATGAATGAATCCTCGGTGTGGGTGAATGTTGGAGGGCGAAGGATCGCAGTTCGGTTCAGGCGCTCGCGCCGACGAGTTCGCCCTGCTCCGCGGGTTGGGCGGAGTCGTTCTTTTCCTGGTAGTTCTTGATTGCGGCCTTGATCGCGTCTTCCGCGAGCACGGAGCAGTGCACCTTCACCGGCGGCAGCGCCAGTTCTTCCACGATGGCTGTGTTCTTGATGCCCATGGCTTCGTCCACGGTCTTGCCCTTGAGCCATTCGGTGGCGAGGCTCGAGGAGGCGATGGCGGAACCGCAGCCGAACGTCTTGAACTTCGCGTCCTCGATCACGCCGGTGTCCGGGTTCACGAGGATCTGCAACTTCATCACGTCGCCGCACTCGGGCGCGCCGACGAGCCCGGTGCCGACGTTGAGGCTCTTCGCATCGAACGAGCCGACGTTGCGCGGCTTGTTGTAGTGGTCCAGGACCTTGTCGCTGTATGGCATGGAAGAACTCCTTTGTTGTTCAGTGGGCCGCCCATTCGATCTTCGTGATGTCGATGCCCTGCTGCACCATTTCGTACAGCGGGGACATTTCCCGCAGCCGGTTCACTTCGTTCACCACGTGATCGATCACGTAGTCGACCTCGGCTTCCGTGTTGAAGCGACCGATGCCGAAGCGGATGCTCGAGTGGGCCAGTTCGTCGCCGACGCCGAGGGCCCGCAGCACGTAGCTCGGCTCCAAGCTCGCACTCGTGCAGGCCGAGCCGCTTGAAACCGCCACATCCTTGATACCCATCATCATGCCCTCGCCTTCCACGTAGGCGAAGGAAATGTTCGCGTTGCCGGGCAGGCGGTCGGTCGGATGGCCGTTCAGATACGTGTCCGTGAGCCGATCCATGATGCCTTTGCGGAGCCGTTCCCGGAGCTTGAACGTGCGAGCGGATTCGGTCTCCATCTCACGCATCGCGATGTCGCACGCTTCACCCAAGCCCACGATCATGGGCACGGGCAGCGTGCCGGACCGCATGCCGCGTTCGTGCCCGCCGCCGTCGATCATCGGCTCCAGCCGCACGCGCGGATCCTTCTTGCGGACGTACAGCGCCCCGATGCCCTTCGGCCCGTAAATCTTGTGGGCCGTGAGGCTCAGCAGGTCGATGCCCATGTCTTCGACATCGATCGGCAGCTTGCCGACGGCCTGCACCGCGTCCGTGTGGAAGAGAATTCCCTTCTCCTTGCACAGCTTGCCGATGGCCTTGATCGGCTGAACCGTGCCGATCTCGTTGTTCGCCGCCATGATCGACACGAGGATCGTCTTGTCCGTAATCGCAGCCTTCACCTGTTCGGCGTGAACCATGCCGAACTTGTCCACGGGCAAGTAGGTGATCTGGCAGCCGTCCTTCTCGAGCCGCTTGCAGGTGTCGAGCACGGCCTTGTGCTCCGTCGCCTGCGTGATGATGTGGTTGCCCTTCTTCTTGTACATCGCGGCAACACCCTTGATGGCCAGGTTGTTGCTCTCGGTCGCGCCGCTGGTGAAGATGATCTCCTTGCCGGACGCGTTGATCAGGTTCGCGATCTGGTCGCGGGCTTCCTCCACGGCCGCTTCCGCTTCCCAGCCGTATGAGTGGCTGCGGCTGGCGGCGTTCCCGTACTTTTCCGTGAAGTACGGCAGCATCGCCTCGACCACGCGCGGATCGACCCGCGTCGTCGAGTTGTTGTCCATGTAAATCGGCGTCGTCACCATCGTCGTGTCCTTCGTTCAGTTCGCGATCGCCATCTTGTTGGAACAGCAACCGCCGTTGCTGATCACATTCAACCCGAACGGCTTCGGCGCCCGCGGGTCGAAAATCTCGGCCAACGTCACGCCGTTGAGCACGTCCATGATGCGGCGGTGGACCGCGGCCATCGGCCCCTTCACGGTGCAGGTGGAACCGAAGCCGCAGTCGTGGTCTTCTTCGCTGCACATCGTGAGCCGGAAGCCGTCTTCGAGGGATTCAAGCAACTCGGCGAGCGAAACGCTGTCCGCGGGGCGGGCGAGCGAGTAGCCGCCCTTCACGCCGCGGTGGCTGGCCACGAATCCCTTCTGACACAATTCCTTCAGGATGTTCGCGACGAACGCCCGGCTGATGCCGAACTTCTCGCTGATGGCGCGGGCCGTGCCGCCGGATTCGCTTTCGTACAGGTGCGAAAGAATGAGGAGGGCGTAGTCCGCCTTGCGGCTCAGAAGCGTCACGCGATCCTCCTTTCCCGAAAGCGTATAGCAGTTGTCCTATTTATACGCACGAGAGTGCAGCGGACAAGTGCTATTTATGGCGAGGGGCGTCGAGAATCGGTGAAATGCAGTGAAAACGGAGCTCAGCGGCAGCGGATGCCGTGATATTCGAGGGGATATTCGAAGTCTTTGCGGAGCGGATGGCCGACCCAGTCGTCCGCCATGAGGATACGGCGCGGGTCCGGGTGGCCGGTGAAGTTGATGCCGACGAGATCGAAGGCTTCGCGTTCGTGCCAATCCGCGGCCCGCCACACAGTGCTGACGGACGGCACTTCGGGAAGTTCGCCCGCAGTGTCATTCTTCCAACGCGGCAGCGTCACCTTCAGCTTGAATCGGCGGCCGGGGAACGTGAAGCTGGACAGGTGATACAGCACTTCGAGATGGGGTTCGAAGCCGGCCTTCGGAGCTTTCTTCACGTCCGGCTCGAGGTAATCGACGCCGGTGATATCGTTGAGCATCTCGAACTTGAGTCGCGAATCGTCGCGGAGGAACCTGCAGACTGCAACGAGGTTGGCGGGATCGACCGTGACGCACGGATCGATCCCGTCCAAGTTCTTCGCGGTGATCGCGGCCCCGAACTGCGCTTCGAGAATTCCCGCGATTTCGGCGGCGGTCATGCGTGGTCTCCGCTAACACGCAAGCGTGTTACTTCTTCTTGGCGACGGCTTCCTGCTTGCGGGTCTTGGCCTTGGGCGAACCGGCGCCGGCCTTGTTCGTCGGGCGGACCATGACCAACGCACCCGGATGGCCGGGGATGCCGCCGCGGACCATGATGAGGTTGTTCTCGGCGTCGATCTTGACCACCGCGAGGTTGCGGACCGTGATTTGGGTGTTGCCGTAACGGCCGGCGCGACGGAGGCCCTTCTTCGGTCGGCCGCTACCACGGTTGGAGGCGAGCGACGACGTGGAACCCGCCTGGCGGTGAACCTTCTTGGCACCGTGGGCGGCCGGCAAGCCCGCGAACCCGTGCCGCTTCATCACACCCTGCGTGCCGCGCCCCTTCGAGGTGCCGATCACGTCCACCGCGAGAATGTCCTTGAACACGTCGCCGACCTTGAGCACGTCGCCCACCTTCACGGTGAGGTCTTCGGTGTAGGCTTCGAACGGCTTCTTCGCGTCGCCGGTGGCGCGGATGCGCTCCACCTTCATGCTCGCCTGGGCGGCATCGGCCTTCACGCTCTTCAGGTCCACGAAGCCGGCGCCTTTGTCCAACCGGAACTCGCGGATGTGGCGTTGCGGCTCCACGTCCGCCTTCGGAGGCAGTTTCACGCCGGCCTTCTGGCGGGCGTCCTTCCGCTTGCTCTTGAGGTTGGCGGCGACGTGGCCCTGCTCCGGACGCGTGGCGTTGCGGCGCGGCTTGTCCTTGAACCCGATCTGCACCGCGGCGTAGCCGTCCTTCGCGACTTCCTTGTCGCCTTCCTTGGCCGAAGGATGGCGGATCTGCAGCACGGGGCACGGCCCGAGTTGGATCACGGTCACGGGTTCGACCGCGCCGTTTTCGGTGAACATCTGAGTCATCGCGACTTTGTAGCCGAGCAAACCGAGGGACATGGAACGCCTTTGGCCGCGGTGCGGCCGGTGAGAGTGTCGGCTCCGGCGACCTGCGATCCGGGCCGCCGGGCGGCGGGCCGTGCATCAGTCGGGCGGCCGAAGCCGCACCCGGAGGCGAAACACACATTGTAAGACGGAGCGGGGAGTCGCCAAGACTTCAAAAGAGCACGGGTTTCCCGAGCTTCCGTCGCACCACGGAGAACTGGCTGCCGTGCATCAGCGTGTGGTTCGAGACGAGCAGCAGCCACGCCCCGAGCGTGGGTGCCATCGCGGCCATGTTGCCGGAGGTCGGCTTGTCGAGGTCCGCGTCCGTCAGCTTCTCCACGGCCGCAATCGTGGCGGCTCGAGTCTTGTTGAACAGATCCACGTATTCGGCCTTCGTGAGGAACGCCCCCGTGTCCGCACCGGTTTGCTTCATCCCGTGGGTGTCTTTGAATCCTGTGGGAAGTTCCGGGAACTTCGCGTCCGGGATCTGGCTGGTGACGAGACCGATTTCGGACGTGATGATGTGCCCGATCTGCCACGCAATGTGGTTTGCGCCGGGGACGGGCCGCACGAGCAGGTCCGCGTCACTGAGATCGTTCAGCGGGTTGGTGAAGAGATGCCCCGTGGCTTCGAGCGCGGTCTTGATTGCTTTTGTTCCGGTCATTGCTGGACCTCGTTGGATGGCTGTGGTAGCCTAGCGGGACTTCAGGGTGTCGGCACGCTCCGCCGCACGCCCGCATCCCACCGGGAGAGCCCATGCGACTGCCCGCCTCGCTCCTCATCGCCTGTCTCGCCTTGTCGGCCAACGCGGCCGAACCCGCCCCCATGCCGCGCGCCCGCATCGCCATCGGCGCGCAAGCTCCGGACTTCAAGATCAAGGACGCCACGGGCAAGGTCGTGGACCTCGCCGAACTCACCGAAAAGGGGCCGGTGCTGGTCCGCCTCACGTGCGGGTGCTCCGGCTGCGACAAGGAACTCGCGTACTTCCAGCAACTGAGCGAATCGTACAAGGGCAAGGGGCTCACGAGCCTGTACGTGTTCAAGGAACCGGACGCCAAGATGGCCAAGTACGCCAAGGACAAGAAGATCGACGTGCTCTACGCCGTGGACGAGAAGGGCAAGTCGTGGGATGTGTTCCAGACGAAGACGATGCCCACGAACTATCTGATCGGCAAGGGCGGGAAGATCGTGAGCATCGCATACGGCTGCGACCCGAGCGGCCTCTTGGCGAACACCGTGAGCGAGAAGGCCGGCAAGCTCGTCGGCGCGGCCCCGGTGGACGTGAAGACGAAGGTCAATCAGAAGTGATCGATGCGAGAATGAATTCGGAACCGCCGGCCGATGCGCCGGCGGTTTTTTCGTATTTGTGCCTATCGAACGATTTTCTCCCGGAGACGCACATGACCACGAAGGAACTGCGCATCGGCATGATCGGATACGGCTTCATGGGCCGGGCCCACTCAAACGCGTACAAGCAAGTCGGGCAGTTCTTCCCCTCGCAGCACAAGGTGGTGCTGAAGGCTGCGTGCGCCCGCAACAAGGACACGATCCAGGCGTTCGCCGACCAGTGGGGTTACGAGTCGATTGAAACCGACTGGCGGAAGCTGCTCGACCGCAAGGATATCGACGCGGTGGACATTTGCACGCCGAACAACCTGCACAAGGAGATCGCCATCGCGGCGGCGCAGGCGGGCAAGATGATCCTCTGCGAGAAGCCGCTGGCCATGAATGTGGCCGAAGGCAAGGAAATGGTCGCGGCCGTGGAGAAGGCCAAAGTGCCGAACATGGTCTGGTACAACTATCGCCGCATCCCGGCGGTCACGCTCGCCAAGAAACTGATCGAGGAAGGCCGCCTCGGCAAGATCTTCCACTACCGCGCGAAGTTCCTCCAGGACTGGACGATCAACGCCGACCTGCCGCAGGGCGGCAACGGACTGTGGCGGTTGGACGTGGCCGCGGCCGGCAGCGGCGTGAGCGGCGATCTCCTCGCCCACTGCATCGACACCGCCATCTGGCTGAACGGCGGCATGACCGACATCTGCGCCCTCACCGAGACCTTCGTGAAGGAACGCAAGCACACGGTCACCGGCAAGGTGGAAAAGGTCGGCATCGACGATGCTTGCATCTTCATGGGCAAGTTTGCGAACGGCTCGCTGGCGAACTTCGAGAGCACCCGCTACGCCCGCGGCCACAAGGCCCTGTACACGTTTGAAATCAACGGCGAGAAGGCGAGCCTCGCGTGGGATCTCCACGACCTGCACCGCCTGCAGATGTTCGACTACAAGGACGACGGCAAGATCCGCGGCTGGAAGTCCATCCACGTCACCGACAACGGCGGCGAGCACCCGTACATGGACAAGTGGTGGGTGCCCGGCCTCGCGGTCGGCTACGACTGCAGCTTCACGCACCAGATTGCGGACTTCATCGCCGGGCTCGAATCGGGCACTCCCGCAAGCCCGACCTTCAAGGACGCACTGGAAACGCAGGCCGTGCTGGACGCGATCCTGTCTTCTGCCAAGAGCAACCAGTGGGTGAAGGTGTGACGCAACACGCTTGCGTCTTCGCGATGTGGCGGGCTATCCTGAATGGACGAAGCCGTTCGCGGCTTCTCGATGTGGAGTGATCGCATGCCGGCGACATTGACCGAACTCGTGACGATCGAGGAGTTCGAGAAGTATCCCGAACCGGCGGATGGTTCGCAACAGGAACTCGTCCGCGGGAAGGTAATCACGATGCCACCACCCAAAGCCCGACACGGGATCATCTGCCAGCACATCGCTAGGATTCTCGGCAACTTCGTCTACTCGGCCAAGTTCGGTTGGGTGACAACGAACGACACGGGAGTGATCATCGAACGCGATCCTGACACACTTCGGGGTGCCGACGTTGCCTTTTGGTCCATTGCACGCGAGCCGGTCCTGCCGGATGGCTACTTCGAGTCCGTTCCCGACATCGCCGTGGAAGTGCTGTCTCCCGACGATCGCAAGAAGGCGGTTCGGGAGAAGCTTCAAGACTATGTGTCGAGCGGCGTGAAGCTGGTTTGGATCGTCGATCCGGAGATTCGCATCGTCACCGTGTACGCCGGTTCCATGCGAGGAACCGAACTCGACGAGAACGAGACGATCACCGGAGGGGACGTGCTTCCGGGCTTCACTTGCAAGGTGGCGGACTTCTTCGGTTGATTCACACCGGGGCCGTTTCGCCAAGTCGCGGCAGTTCGTCGAGGCCGCCCAAGCCGAAGGTCGTCAGGAAACGCCGCGTGGTGCCGTAGCGCACCTCGCGGTTCTCCGCATCCGCGCGGTGCTGCACCGCGATCAGCCCGAATCGCACCAGTTGCCGCAGCGTGCCGCCCGAGTCCGTGCCGCGGATCGCGTCGATCTCGGACTTCCCCACCGGTTGCCGGTACGCCACCACGGACAGCACGTCGATTGCGGCTTGGTTGAGTCGCGCTTCGCGCGGGCCGCCGAAGAGTTTCTCCCGCAGCGGGCGGAACGGTGCGAGGATCGCCAGCACGAAGCCGTCGTCGCGCGGCTGGATCACGTACGGCCGACCATGTTTCCGATACCGACGATTGAGAGCGTCCACCGCGTCTTGGAAGTGTTCGGGCGTGAGGCCGCGGATGGATCGCCGCGCGACATCGCAGGTGAGCGGATGCCCGCCGAGGAACAACATCGCCTCGATAATCTGCTCGGGCGGCGGCGGAGATTCCTTCTCCGCAACGGGAGCCGGCTTCTGCGGAACGAGTCGCGGGAACTCCAGCACCGCCGGCGGCGCGTCCTCCTCGACGACCGCTTCCACGATCTCGGCGTCGAGTTGCCATTCGCCCGTGCCGAATGGCAGCGGTGGGGGATCGACTTCCGGCATTCAGCCAGAGTATCTCGTCATCGGTCGGATTTCGAGGGTTGACACTGCGCCGCATCACGGGACGATAGACGGAACCCGACATGCGATTCACCCTCTCATCGTTCCTGCTGGCAGTCTCGCTTCCGGCCCTCGCCGCGGAGCCGACGTTCGACGACATCCGCCCGCTGCTGCAAGCCAAGTGCGCGAAGTGCCACAACGAGAAGTCCGCGAAAGCGGAACTGAATCTGACGACGTTCGCGGGCCTTGCGAAAGGTTCAGAGAACGGGCCGGTCGTGGTCGCTGGCAAGGCCGAGAAGAGCCCGCTGTATGAACAGGTCCACACGGGCGCGATGCCGCCCGGCGACAAGAGCAAGCTGGCGCCGGCGGAAGTGAAGCTCCTTCACAACTGGATCGAAGCCGGCGCCAAACCCGGCAAAGCGGATGTGGTCGCCGAGCAACCGTTGAACCAGCACGATGTGATCCCGATCATGCTCCGCCGCTGCACCGCATGCCACGGCCGGTTCCTTCAGGAGGCCAAGCTCGATCTTCGCACCAAGGCTGCGATGCTGAAGGGCGGCCAGTCCGGCCCCGCGATCGTGCCGGGAAAGCCGGCCGAGAGCACGCTCATCAAGAGGATCACGGCCGATCAGATGCCGCCGCCGAATCGGTTGGTGGAGGCATGCGTGAAGCCGGTGGAGCCGAGCGAACTGGACACGCTCTCAAAGTGGATCGCAGCCGGCGCGCCGGAAGCGAGCATCACACCGGATGTGGCCACGACATCACCCGATCCGTTGGTCTCGGACAAGGATCGCGACTTCTGGTCGTTCAAACCGCCGGTCGCGGCGAAGCCGCCCGCGGTGAAGCGTGAAGCCGCGGTGCGCAACGCGATCGACAACTTTCTCTTGAAGAAACTCGAAACTCGCGGCCTGTCGTTCTCGGCCGAAGCGGAGAAGACCACCCTGCTCCGCCGCGCCCACTTCGACCTCACCGGCTTGCCACCGACGCCGGCCGAGGTGAAGGAATTCCTCGGGGACACGTCGCCGAACGCGTGGGAGAAGGTGATCGACAAGTTGCTCGCGTCACCGCGATACGGCGAACGCTGGGGCCGCTACTGGCTGGACGCTGCTGGCTACGCGGACTCCGAAGGCAAGCGCGAACAGGATTTGCCGCGGCCATACGCTTGGCGATACCGCGATTACGTCGTCCGCAGCTTCAACGCGGACAAGCCGTACGACCGCTTCCTCCTGGAGCAACTCGCCGGGGATGAACTCGCGGACTACGCGAACGCCAAGGAAATCACCCCGGCGATCGCGGACAATCTCGTCGCCACCGCGTTCCTGAAGATGGCGCCGGACGCGACGTGGGCGAACATCACCGGGACGATCCCCGACCGCATCGACGTGATCGCGGATGAAATCGACGTGCTCGGTTCCGCAGTGATGGGCCTCACGCTGAAGTGCGCCCGCTGCCACACGCACAAATTCGATCCGATCCCGCACCGCGATTACTACCGCCTCAAGGCGGTGTTCCAGGGCGCGCTCGACGAGTACGACTGGCTGAAGCCGGACATCCGCCCCGGCATCGGCCCCGAGAGCATGGACGTGCAACCGCCGCGGTTTCTGAACCATGTGGCCGCAACGGAGCGCAATGCGTATCTCGCGGCCGATGCCGTGTTCCTGAAGCAAATCGAAGCCATCCGCGCGCCACTGGAAGCGAAGTCGAACGCGATCGCGGCGAAGCTCGCCGAGGAACGCATTCTCAAGCTGCCTGCGCCGTTGCGGGATGATCTTCGCTCCATGCTGCTCACACCGGCTGCGCAGCGGAACGTGATCCAGACGTACCTCGCGTTGAAGTTCGAGTCGCAACTGCGTCCCGAGCGCGCCGCGATTCATCAGGCCGATCCCGCGTTCAAGAAAGAACAGGACGCGGCGGAGGCCCGCATCCGCTCGATCGATTCGCAGCGTCCGCCGGAGCCGAAGATCCAAGCCGTGTGGGATCGCGGCGAGCCGTCGCCCACGTACATCTATCGCCGCGGCGACCCGAACAACACCGGCAAACTCGTCGGCCCCGGCGTGCCGTCCGTACTCACGGACGGCAAGACCCCGTTCGACGTGCAGCCTCCGTGGCCCGGTGCCAAGTCCACGGGTCGACGTCTGGCCTTCGCGAAATGGCTGACCAAGCCCGACCATCCGCTCACGGCGCGAGTCGCGATCAACCGCATCTGGAAGCATCACTTCGGCACCGGCATCGTGTCCACGCTGGGCAACTTCGGAAAGACCGGCTCGCCCCCGAGTCATCCCGAGTTGCTGGATTGGCTGGCCGTCCAGTTCGTGAAAAGCGGCGGGAGCATGAAGGCGATGCACCGGCTGATCATGACCAGTGCCGCCTATCGGCAGGGCTCCACGCTTACGCCGGAACTCGCGAAGGCGGACCCCGCGAACCGCCTGATCTCTCGCATGCCCATGACGCGGCTCGACGCCGAGTCGCTGTACGATTCGTTGCTGTTCGTGGCGGGCAAGTTGGACGAGACCCGTGGCGGCCCGGCGGACGCGGTACAGGTTCGCAAGGACGGCCTGGTGTCGCCCTCCGGCCTGCGGCGGATGATCTACGTGAAGCAGACGCGAAAGCAGGTGCCGACGCACCTCGAAGCATTCGACTTCCCGCAGATGAACCCGAACTGCATCGAGCGGCGTGATTCGACCGTCGCGCCGCAAGCGCTGCATCTGCTGAACAACGCCGCGGTGGAACAACTCGGCGCCGATTTCGCGAAGCGGATCCGCCGCGAGGCGGGCAACGACCCCGGCCGCCAGATTCTCGCCGTCTCGCTGATCGCGCTCGGCCGCTCGCCGACCACCGAAGAGGAGAAGTTGGCCCGCGCCGCACTCCTGCAATTCGCGGACGAATGGGAGGCGGCCCGACCCGGCGACCGCGACGCGGCCGAGTTCAAGGCCTTGGCCACCTACTGCCACGCCGTCCTGAATTCGGCGGCGTTTCTCTACGTGGACTGAGAACCGGGCGACTCCGTCGCAGTACTCGCTTCGCCCGCAGTCCTCCGTTATAAATGAAGAAGTCGTGCCTCTCGCACCTGCGGCCGCTTCATGATGCACCCCTTGTTCGCCGTGTTCGGTCCCGAGTTGGCGGCGGGGGCGGCGGCCGCCGCCGTCGCGGCCCCGTTGCTCATTCACCTGCTGTTCCGCAAGCGCTACCAGATCGTGCCGTGGGCGGCGATCCGCTTCCTGGTCGCGGCCGAACGCCGCCACAAGCGTCGCATCGACCAGTGGCTGCTCCTCGTTCTCCGCACACTCGCCTTGCTGCTGCCCCTGCTCGCCATGCTCGCGGTCTCACCGTGGGCCGAGAGCGTCTGGCAGCGCATCCAGCCGGGCAAGCTCGAATCGATCTCGTCCGTTCCGCGCACGCATCACGTGCTCGTGATCGACGGCTCGCTCAGCATGACGACGCGCACGGACGACGGCCGAACGCGATTCGAACGCGCCGTCGCCGCCGCCGAGGAACTGATCCAGCGCGGGAACAACGGGGACGGGTACAGCATCATCTACGTGGGCGCGTCGCCGCAGGTGATCGTGCCGGGCCCGTCCAACGCGCACGACAAGGTGCTGAAGGAACTCGGCAAGCTGAAGCCGACACACGCCGCGGCGGACACCGCGCCCGCGTTGCCGCTCATCGCCGATGCGTTGGCCCGTTCTCCGCGGTCGTACCCGCGCCGGCAAGTCACGTTCTTCACGGATCTGCAACGCTCCGCATGGGCGAGTTCGCTGCCGACGACGGATGCCCCCGTGCCCGAAGCTTGGACGCAGATTCTGAAAGGGAAGGAAGGCAAGGGCGCGGCCGAAGTCGTCATCGTGGACGTGGCCAAGGCCGATGTGGACAACCTCGCGATCTCCGATCTCGCCCTCGCGGATCCGCTGCCGCTGGTGGACGCGCCGGCCACGGTCACGGCCACGGTTCAGAACCACGGCAAGAGCGAGAAGCGGCTCGTTCGGGTGGAACTGCTCCTCGGCCGACCGTCGGCCACGGGCGCCGATTCTCTCGTGGCTGTCGAAACGCGGACGATCGATGCCGTGCCCGCGGGCGGCGTGTCGGCCGTCACGTTCAACTTGGAAGGCACGCGAACCGGCTTCATCAACCGCGGTTTGCACGTCGTCCAAGTGAAACTCGCGGACGGAGACGAACTTCCCGCGGATGATGTGCGTTCGCTCGCAGTCGATGTGCGGGCCGGCCTGCACGCCATGATTGTGGACGGCAAGAAGGGCGAAGCCGAACGCCTGCGGCGAGCCGGCGAGCATCTCGCTCGGTCGCTCGTGCCGCCGGGCGCGAAACCGAGCGAGACCCCGGCGAGGCTGCACCGCCCCGGCGCGAAGTGGCCCGAGAACCCGGACGACCGCTGGATCCTTTCGCCGACCGACTTCGCGAATCCGGACTTGGGCGACCCCGCCGGCGCGGAGTGCATCTTCCTGTGCGACGTGCCCGCACTCACCGTTGCGATGGTCGGCAAGTTGGAATCGCACCTGAAACGTGGCGGCGGCGTCGTGATCGGCCTCGGCCCGAACGCCTTCGCCGCGAAGGACAACTACAACAAGTTGCTCTTCAACGAAGGCAACGGAATCCTCCCCGGGCCGATCACGGCCATAGCCGCTGCGAAGCCGGACGATCCCGGCTTCCGCCTCTTCGCGGACGAAGCGGAGTATCGCAGGCCGCCGTTGCTCGCGTTCCGCGACGACAACGCCCGCGCGGGTCTGGCCACGGTTCCGTTCCGCACTTATGTGAAGATCGACGCCCCGGCCGACGGCCGCGCCCGCCGCATTCTTTCCTTCGTTCCCGCGAACGCGCCCGCCGATCCGAGCCGCAAGCCGGACGCCGCAGTCGTGGAGTGGAGTCGGCACCGCGGCCGCGTGCTGGTGTACACCAGCACCTTCAACCAGGAATGGACGGATTGGGCGGTGCTGCCTAGCTTCCTGCCCTTCGTGCATGAAGTGCTTCGTTTCGCATCCACCAACCCGGACCGTCATACCATTCGCGTCGGCGACTTGCTCGAAGAGTTTTTCCCGCCCGCGACCGCGGGCCTGAACGCGGAGTTGATCGGCCCGGACGGCATCACTGCGAAACTCCCCATTGCGCTCCGCGACGAAGTCGGCACCGCCCGCTTTCCGGACACGAATTTCGCCGGGTTGTATCGCTTGGGCGCGGGCGAGCAGCGGGACCGCGTGTTCGCCGTGAATCCGCCCGAAGCGTCACCGTCCGGCGGGAACGAGTTCGATCTGCGCCGTGCCGAGCCCGCCGAGTTCAAGCCCGTCGGTGCGATCCAGATCGTGAACGAACTCGGCGAAGCCCGCACCGCGGACGGCGGCGTGAGTTTCGTCAGCACGCCGCAACCGCACGGACCGACCATCGCCCGCTGGGTCGTGCTGCTGGTCGTCGGCATCATGTTGTGGGAACTGGTGCTCGCGTGCCAACTCGGCCCGTCCCGCGCTCCGGGGATCTCGGCCCGCCCCGTGGAACGCCACCCGATCTTCCGCCTTCTCGGCAACGCGATTGCGATCGCACTCATTCTGATCCTGCTTGCCGCGCTCGCGATCGTGATCCGAGCCGATCGCACCGGCAACTACTTCGGCTTCCTTCCAACGGAGTGGAAGCATCAGGCGGAGGCGGCCGTGAACTGGGCGCTCGATCAGGCGCCGACGCCGCCCGGCGAGAACGACCGCTTCGTGCCGGAACGCACGTCCGTGTTCGTCCGAGATTCGCAGACCGACTGGCTCATCGTGGCCGCGATGGGTGCGGGTTGCTTCGCCATCGCACTCGGCACCTATCTTCGTGAACGGGCCGTGGCCGGCGGGCTGCGCCGCACGCTGCTGCCCGTCACGCTTCGCACCTCCGCGTTCTTGCTCGCGCTGTTCGTGGTGCTCTCTCAGCAGAAGGTCATCTTCAAACGCGAGGGCTGGCCCGAGGTCGTGATCCTGCTCGACACGTCCGCCAGCATGGCGACCGCGGACGACTTCCGCGATCCGGCGGTGCGGGCGAAGGCGGAGCAACTCGCCGGCAGCGTGAACCTGCCGAAACCGCACCGCCTGAAGCTGGCGCAGTTGCTGCTCGCCCGCAAGGACGCGGACTGGCTCGAGAAGTTGTTGCACGAGAAACGGGTCAAAGTCCACATCTACGCAGTCGATTCGCAGACGCGGCTCGTCGGCAGCGCGACCGAAGACAAGGACATCGCCGCGACTCGCGACGCGATGCTCGGCTTGCAACCCGAAGGCGATTCATCACGCCTCGGCGACGGCGTGGAGGCCGTGGTCCGCTCCTACCAAGGCGGCTCGCTCGCCGCCATCATCCTGTTCACGGACGGCGTCACCACGTCCGGCCTCGAACTGCCCGATGCCGCGAAGACGGCGAACGTCCCGCTGTACCTTGTGGGCATGGGCGACCCGTGGGTCGTGCCCGATGTGCGGCTCTCGGATCCGATCTTCGAGGAAGTCGTGGCCCGCGGGGACACTCTGGATTTCCAGGCGCGGCTGAGTTCGCGCGGGGCCGTCCCCCCGGATTCGGTGCCGGTTTCGCTCTACGAGAAGTTGCCGAGCGGGCTCGTGGAGCGCGGCCGCGTCTCCGCCGTGCCCACCGAGGACGGCGCGGCCGCGAAGGTGAGTTGGACGCCGACCGAGGTCGGCGAAAAGACTCTCGTGATGGAAGTGCCGCCGATCGCGGGCGAAGCTGACACGACGAACAACCGCATTGAACGCCGGATCACGGTGGTGGACGCGAAGCGGGCCCGCGTGCTGTTCGTGGAAGGCGACCCGCGCTACGACTTCCGCTACGCCAAGGTGCTGATGGAACGCGAATCCGAACGCGTGGCCGGGAACAAGTCCATCGAGTTGAAGAGCGTGCTGCTCGGGGCTTCGCGCGGCTGGGCCGAGACGGACAAGTCCGCCCTCGCGGACTTCCCCACGAAGGACCAACTCTTCGAGTACGACGTCGTGATCCTGGGGGACTTCGACCCGAAGCAGTTGCCGCGTTCCACCCGCGCCCTGCAGGATCTTGCGGACTTCGTGAAGATGAAAGGCGGCGGCATGTTGTTCGTCGCAGGGGAACACTTCAGCCCGGCCGCGTTCGCGGACACGCCACTGGCGGACGTGATGCCGATCGTGCCGAACGAGGGTCCGCCTCCGAAGCCGACGTCCGAAGAGAACCCGATCATCGAGTCGTACCGCCCGCACCTCACGCCCGCGGGCCGCGCGCATCCGCTCTTCCGCTTCCACTCCGACCCCGCGGAATCGGATCGCATCTGGAACCGGCTGCAACCGCTGTTCTGGCACGCGACCGGGTACAAGCGTAAACCCGCGGCAGAAGTTCTTGCCGTTCACAAGGACAAACCCGCCGAGGGCGGCCGCGAGCAGCACCCGCTCGCGTTGCAGCAGTTCGTGGGCGCGGGCCGCGTGATCTTCCTCGGCTTCGACGAAACGTGGCGGTGGCGTTTCCGCACCGACGAAGAGCAGTTCAACAAGTTCTGGTTGCAGGCGGTTCGCGTGCTGGCCCGCGCCCGCCGCGGCAAGGTCGAGTTGAAGCTGAAGGACGGCGGCGGCCCGTACCGCCGCGACGACCGCATCACCGTGAAAGTCCGCTTCCCGGACGACGCGCCCGCCCCACCCGAAGGCACAGTAGTGCGCGTGCAGGTGCAGCGCACACCGCTGCCGAACGCGGACGGCACGCCGGGCATGGGCGAAGTCGAATCGCAGGACTTGCTGCTCACGCGGGTGAAGGGCGAGCGTGCGGAGTTCGAGGGCGTGCTGACGCGAACGCCGGAGGCGGTGTACCGCTTCACGCTGGTGGAACCGGACGCGGGGCCGAACCCGCCGCGGGCCGAGGCGAAGGTGCTGCCGCCGCCGACCGAGCGCGAACGGCTGGACATGAACCGGCAGGCGTTGGTCGCGGCCGCGGGCATCTCGCACGGCGGCTTCTACACGCTGGACACCGCCGAGAAAGTGTTCGACGACCTGCGGGACTTGGAACCCGTCGAGTTGAACGACTCACGGCCGCCGCTCGCCCTGTGGAACCACCCCGCCGTGTTCGGGCTGTTGTTTTTCGCCCTCGTCGGTGAATGGCTGCTGCGGAAGCGGGAGCGGTTGCTGTGATTCCGAATCGGGAGGGCGAGGCTCCTGCCGAGCCGTGAGCGTTTGCGGCTCGGCAGGAGCCTCCCCCCGTGAAACCGGCTTCGCCGGTGGACAACCCGCCACCCGTGCGGTAACGTCCATACACCTGCTCGCACTCCGCACCGTGATTCACCCCATGACTCGCCCCCTCCGCACGACCCTCGGCGCGGCGATCGCACTCGGCGCGGCCGTCGCCGCCCTTTCCCTCGGCCAAGAGGTCGCTCCGCAGCCGCGGCCGATCCCCACAGCGGAAGAGAAAGCCCGTCGCGATCTCGAAGTCCGCACGCACGCCCCCGGCGTGTATCCGGATCGCGTGATCCTCACGTTCGCCTCGGACCCCGCGACCACGCAGGCCGTGACGTGGCGGACGAGCACCGAGATCGGCGAGGGGTTCGCCGAGATCGCGCTTTCGGAAGGCGGGCCGAAGTTCGCGCAGGGCGGCAAACCCGCCCGCATCCGCGCCCGCACCCAACTCCTGAAGACCGGCCTCAACGACGCCCACTACCATTCCGCGAACTTCACCAATCTGCGAGCAAAGACGAAGTACGTGTACCGCGTCGGCGACGGCCGGCAGAACTGGAGCGAATGGTTCCAGTTCGAAACCGCGGCGGACCGCCCGGAGGCATTCGGCTTCATCTACTTCGGGGACGCGCAGAACGACCTCAAAAGCCATTGGTCTCGCGTGGCGCGCGGCGCGTTCTCGGATATGCCGAAAGCGCGGTTCATCGTGCACGCCGGCGACTTGATCAACAACCGGGACGATGACGCGCAGTGGGGCGAGTGGCACCGCGCCGGCGGCTGGATCAACGGCATGGTGCCGAGCGCACCCGTGCCGGGCAACCACGAGTACGCGAAGACCGTGGACCCGCATTGGCGGGCCCAGTTCGCGCTGCCGGAGAACGGCCCGCCCGGCTTGGAAGAGACGGCGTACACCTTCGACTATCAGGGCGTTCGATTCATCGCGATGAACACCGAGGAGAAAGTGAACGAACAGGCCGCGTGGCTCGAAGGCTTGCTCGCGAGCAACCCGAACCGCTGGACCGTCGTCGCGTTCCACCGGCCGATCTATTCCCCGCTCAAGAACCGGGACAACAAGAGCATCCGGGACGCGTGGCGGCCGGTGTTCGATCGCGCTCCGAAGGGTGTGGATTTGGTGCTGCAAGGGCACGACCACACGTACGGCCGCAGCGGCCTGATGCGGGACGATAACACGCTCGCCGGCGGGCAGGTGCATACGGAACGCGGTACGGTGTACTGCGTGTCGGTGAGCGGGCCGAAGAACTACAGCGTGGGCGATCTGACGTGGATGGTGCGCAAAGGGGAAGGCCGCCAACTGTACCAACTCGTCCGCGTGAACGGCGACCGGCTGAGCTACGAATCGCGTGATGCGACCGGCGAGTTGTTCGACGCGTTCGAGTTGAAGAAACGCTCGGACGGTGGCAATGAATTGATCGAGAAGGGGCCGTCGGCCGCAGAGAGCGAATCGGATTCCGACGCAGGTTATGGCCGCGCCGCGGCTGCCGCTGCGATCCTCGGCCTGCTCGCAGCCGGCATCGGCTGGGCGCTCAGAAACGTCACTTCCACCTCCACGCGCTGATCGTTTCGTACTCGCCGGCCGCATCCGGACGATTCACTGCTCGTTTCCTGACGAAACCCGCGGCCCGGCTCGCGGGTATCCTTTAAAACCGGATGAGAAGCGATGCCCTCGCAACCGATCCGGGTTTAGATTGAAAGCCAGTCCCTTCCCGCGGAACGTCGCCATGTCTCGAATCGTCACCGCCGCCGCCCTGTTCCTCGGTGCAATCTTGGCCGCGCAATTCGCCGGCGCCCAGCCCGACCCGGAACAACTCTTCAAATTCGGTGACGCGAACAAGGACGGGAAGCTTTCGCAGGATGAGTTCCTGAAACTCGTCACGAAAGGCGGCAAGCTCAAGGACAACCCGGACTTGGCGAAGAAAGTGTTCGAGAAGGCCGACACGAAGAACAAGGGTTTCCTCACGCCGGACCAGTTCAAGGAACTGATGGACCTCGGGAAGAAGAAGGACAAGAAGGAGAAAATCGACGAGCCGGTGAAGGGAGCCGCGGCCGTCTTCAACGACAAGCCCACAGCCGAGCAGTTGGCCTTCTTCGAGAAGAAAATTCGCCCCGTGCTGGTGGACCACTGCCAGAAGTGCCACTCCTCCGATGCCGAGAAGGTGAAGGCCGAGTTGTACTTGGACACGCGTGAGGGCGTGCGGAAGGGCGGCGAGAGCGGCGCGTCCATCGTGCCCGGCAACCCGGATCGCAGCCTGCTCATCAAAGCGATGCGGCACAAGGACGAATCGATTGCGATGCCGCCCAAGCAGAAGCTGCCGGACCACGTGATCGCGGACTTTGAAGCGTGGGTGAAGATGGGTGCCCCCGATCCCCGCAGTGGCGGCAAGGTGGCTAAGCACGAGATCGACATCGAGAAAGGCAAGCAGTTCTGGGCGTTCCAAGCTCCGAAGAAGCCCGCGATCCCGGATCTGAAGAGCGATTGGGTGCGTTCCCCGATCGACGCATTGATTCTCGACGGCCTCAAAAAGAAAGGGCTGACGCCGGTCGGCGACGCGGACAAACGCACCCTCATTCGCCGGGCGTACATCGACCTCATCGGCCTGCCGCCGACCGGCGATGAAGTCGAAGCGTTCGTCGCGGACAGTTCGCCGGAAGCGTTTGCGAAGGTTGTGGACCGCCTGCTCGCGTCGCCGCACTTCGGCGAGCGTTGGGGCCGCCACTGGCTGGACATCGCCCGCTACGCCGAAACAACCGGCCGCACGGTGAACTTCAACTACCCGCACGCGTGGCGGTACCGCGACTACGTCATCGCCGCCTTCAACAGCGACAAGCCGTACGACCAGTTCATCAAGGAACAACTCGCCGGGGACTTGATGCCGTCGGACGATCCCAAGGTGAAGGCCGAGCGGCTGATCGCCACCGGGTTCCTCGCCATCGGCCCGAAGACGCTCAACGAACGCAACGGCATCCAGTTCGAACTCGACACCGCAGATGAACAACTGGACGTGACGACCCAGGCGTTCCTCGGCATCACCGCCGCGTGCGCCCGCTGCCACGATCACAAGTTCGATCCGATTCCGCAGAAAGATTACTACGCTCTCGCCGGCATCTTCCGCAGCACCGAGACGTGCTACGGCACGGTGCGCTTCATCAACGCGAACCGCCCGGCTCCGCTGCTCAACCTGCCCAAGGACAGCGCACCGTCCGCGAACGACAAGCTTACCGACGCGGAGCGGAAACGGATCGAAGGCCAGATCGAGACATTCCAGACGAGCATCAAGGAGATGAAGGCCGATCAACAGATCCAACGGCTGTTCGCGAACGGCCAAATCTCGCTGCTTCAGGCGAAGCTCGCGGACTACGACGCGGACGGTACGCCGAAGCTCGAAGCGATGGGCGTGCGCGACAAACCCGCCGGTGCGAACCGCCCGTTCCAGCCGAAGGGCCCCGGCTTCGGCGGATTCACATTCGGCGGCACCCGCACCATCGCGGACAGTCCGCTTTACGTCCGCGGTGAAGTGGACAAGCCCGGCGACATCGTGCCCCGCGGCTTCCTGCAAGTGATGTCCTCTTCCACCAAGATCCGCGGCAACGAGAGCGGCCGGCTCGAACTCGCGAATTGGATCGCGTCCAAGAACAACCCGCTGACCGCCCGCGTGGAAGCGAACCGCGTCTGGCTGCATCTCTTCGGCCGCGGCATCGTGCCGACTCCGGACAACTTCGGCGCCGCGGGCCAGCCTCCGAGCAACCCCGCACTGCTGGACCACCTCGCCCTCACGCTCATCGAAGACGGCTGGTCCGTGAAGAAGCTCATCCGCAAGGTGATGCTCAGCCACGCCTATCAACTCGCTTCCAATTCGGAGTTCGGAACTCGGAATGCGGAATCGAAGAAGATGACACTCTTTGGCATTCCGCATTCCGAAATCCGCAATCCGCATTTCATTGATCCGGAGAACGACTTGATCTGGCGGATGACGCCGCGTCGACTCGACGCCGAGGCCCTCCGTGATTCCACGCTCGCCGTCAGCGGCCTGCTCAATCCCAAAGCACCGGTCGGTTCGTTCGTCGCGAAGCAGGGTGAAGGTCCGACCACCGGCCCCCGCGCCGGCGGCCCAGTCATCAACGCCATCAACGACCCGCGGAACAGCCAGCGTTCCGTGTACCTCCCCGTGGTGCGGGACAACCTGCCGGAATCTCTCTCCCTGTTCGACGCCGCGGACCCGAGCCTTGTGGTGGCCGAGCGGCCGATCACCACCGTGCCGGCGCAGAGCCTCTACCTGCTGAACAGCCCGTTCATGCTGCGGGCCTCGGAGTACGCCGCCGAGAAGGTGATGAAGGACACGACGACCGACACCGAGCGCATCCGCGCGGCGTACCTGCTGTTCTTCGGCCGCCCGCCGGTGGAGAAGGAGTTGAAAGCCGCCGGCGAGTTCCTCGACGCGTACCGCGCCGCGGCAAAGAAGGACCGCACCCCGAACCGCCTCCTCGAGCGCGAAACCTGGGCCGCCTTCGCCCAAGCGATGCTGGGCAGCGCGGAGTTTCAGTATCGGAAATGATCACTCTGCCGCGGAACCCCCAAGCGGCGCGTGCCGCTTGCGGTTTCGCGAGACACTCGAACACGATTGAGGTTCCCATGTTCACACGTCGTCATCTGCTGCAATCCACCGCGTCCGGGTTCGGGTGGCTCGCGTTCAGCGCGATGGCCCACGAACAGGCCGCTCACGCGGCCGAGGTCGGCAAAGGGCCGCTCGCCCCGAAGGCGACCCACTTCCCGGCCAAGGCCAAACGCGTCATCTTCCTCTGCATGGAAGGCGCGCCCAGCCACGTGGACACCTTCGACCACAAACCCAAGCTCCAGGCGGACACCGACAAGCCGTACACGAAGGGCCGATTCGGCGGTGCGAAGCTGCTCGGCTCGCAGTGGGAGTTCAAGCCGCGAGGCAAGAGCGGCCTGCCGATCAGCGATCTCTTCCCCGAACTCGCCAAGCACGCGGACGACCTCTGCGTGCTCAACGGCATGCACACCGACCTGCCGAACCACGCACAGGCCTTCCTGCAGATGCACTGCGGCATCTTCCAGTTCCCGCGGCCGAGCCTCGGCGCGTGGAGCCTGTACGGGCTCGGCACCGAGAACGCGAACCTGCCGGGGTTCATCACGCTGTCGCCGCCGAGCAACAACGGCGGCTCCGCCAACTACGGCAGTTCGTTCCTTCCCGCCATTTATCAGGGCACGAAGATCGGCATGAACCGCTTCGGCGGCGGCGGCGAACCGCAAGTGTCCAACCTCAAGAACCCGAGCCGCAGCGCGGGCACGCAGCGCGTGCAACTGGACTTCCTGCAATCGCTCAACAAGAACGCTCTCGAAGGCGGCGGCGACGCGGCCGGCATCGAAGGCATGATCGAGAGCTACGAACTCGCGTTCCGCATGCAGGCCGAGTTGCCGAAGCTGCTCGACACCTCCAAGGAAACGAAGGCGACCCAAGACCTGTATGGACTCAGCGGGCCAACCGCCGGGTTCGGCCGGCAGTGCCTGCTGGCCCGCAAGTTCGTGGAAGCCGGTGTGCGCTTCGTCGAGATCACCGCCGGCGGCTGGGACCATCACCAAAATCTCTCCGAGGCACTCCCCACGCGGTGCACATCGATTGACAAGCCGATCGCCGGGTTGCTCGCGGACCTGAAGCAGCGCGACCTGCTGAAGGACACGCTCGTGCTGTGGGGCGGCGAGTTCGGCCGCACGCCCACCGCGCAGAACGGCAACGGCCGCGATCACAACGCCAAGGGCTTCTCCATGTGGATGGCCGGAGGCGGCGTGAAGGGCGGCCTGCGCTACGGCTCCACGGATGAGTACGGCTTCGAGGCGGTCAGCGGGAAGGTGCACATCCACGACTGGCACGCAACGATCCTGCACCTGCTCGGACTGGACCACGAGAAGCTGACATACAACTACGCCGGCCGTGAAATGAAACTCACCGACGTGAAGGGCGGAACCGTGGTGAAGGAAATCTTCGCCTGACGGCTTCGGCTCCCAACCCTCCATCGACAATGTCCTCGACCCTGCGGAGCCCGTCATGCGTCTCTCCCGCCGCCGCTTTCTCAGCGTCACTGCACCCACGATCATTTCCGCGGCCGCGCTCGGCCGCGACGACAAGCCCGCCGCCTCCGAACGCATCCGCGTCGGTGCCATCGGCTGCGGCAACATGGGCCTCAACGACATCAAGAGCTTTCTGAACGACCCGCGTGCCCAAGTCGTCGCCGTCTGCGATGTGAACACCGAGAGCGGCGGTTACTGGAATGGCGGAACCGCGGGCCGCGAACCCGCCAAACGGCTCGTGGAGGCGAAGTACGCCGCCGAGAAGAAGTCCGGCACGTACAAGGGCTGCGACACCTACGTGGACTTCCGCGAACTGCTCGCCCGCAAGGACATTGACGTGGTGATCGTCAGCACGCCGGACCACTGGCACGCGATCCCGGTGGTGATGGCGGCGAAGGCCGGCAAGGACATCTACTGCCAGAAGCCGCTCTCGCTGACCATCGCCGAAGGCCGCGCGATGAGCGACGCGGTGAAGAAGCACAATCGCGTGTTCCAGACCGGCAGCCAGCAGCGTTCGGATTACAACTTCCGCCGCGCGTGCGAACTGGTCCGCAACGGCCGCATCGGCAAGGTTCATACGGTGAAGGTCGGCCTGCCCGCCGGCCGCCCCGATTACGGCAAGACGGGCGACCGCAAGAAGGCGGAGCCGGTGCCGAAGGGCTTCGATTACGAGATGTGGCTCGGGCCCGCGCCGGAGGCCGTGTACGCACCCGCCCGCTGCCACGTGAACTTCCGCTGGATCTACGACTACTCCGGCGGGCAGGTCACGGATTGGGGCGGCCACCATCCGGACTGCGCCCAGTGGGGGCTCGGCACGGAACACACCGGCCCGGTCGAGATTCGCAACGCGAAGGCGAGCTTCCCCAAGGACGAACTGTGGAACACGGCCACCGATTATTCCTTTGAAGCGATCTACGCCGACGGAGTGAAGATGATCGTCTCCAGCAAGGAGAAGATGGGCGTGCGCTGGGAAGGCAGCGACGGCTGGGTCTCGGCCGACCGCGGCCGCCACGACGCCAGCGACAAGAAGATCCTCGATTCGAAGATCGGCGAGAACGAGATTCACCTCTACGAGAGCAAGAACCACTACGGCAACTTCCTGGATTGCGTGCTCTCGCGGAAGGAAACCGTGGCCCCGGTGGAGACGGCGCATCGTTCGATCACGATCGCTCACTTGGGCAACATCGCGATGCGTCTCGGCCGCGAGAAGCTGAAGTGGGATCCGGCGAAGGAATTGATCCTCGACGACGCCGAGGCGAGCAAGATGCTGAGCCGCCCGTATCGCGGCTCGTGGAAGTTGGAAATGTGAGATTCAACCGTAGGGCGGGTCGAGCGGAGGCTTTGCGACGCGAGCCCCGCCCAGAGCGGTTGAGGTCGCACGGCGGGGCTCGCAAAGCCTCGACCCGCCCTACAAGAAATCACGCTGCAAATCGAACTTGGGAATTGATCGCATAAGCTTCGTCCGCCTCGATGCCGATCCATTCGCGGCCGAGGCGCTCCGCCACGGAGCCGGTCGTGTTGCTGCCCGCGAACGGGTCCAGCACGAGGTCGTTCTCATCCGTCAGGAACTTCACGAAGAACTCGACCAGCGCCTCGGGCATGAGCGCGGGATGCCGCGGCAGGCCCTTCTCGCGGCAGAGGGCGTGGTAGCCGTTCATGCTGGCGGTGTTGGCGATCGGCAGCACGGCCTGCGGTTCAAGGTGCTCTTCGGGCGGTACCAGCACGTTCGGCGGGATCGCGCCGCCGTTGTTCGTGAGGAACGACCCGGCTCCGATCGAATGTTCGCTCGGCCGCTTCCCGCCGGTGTAAGTGCCCTTCTTCAACAGCTTCCGCATCGCCTCGCTGTACTCGGTGAGTACGCGGCGATTGTCCGCCTTCGGGTCCGGGTTCGGCGAGAGCCACCACACGCGGGTGAAAGCGTCCTTCACGCGGGTGCGGCGGACCGCGACCCACTCGGCCGGCGTCGGCAGCCGCGCCGGGTTGTAGCAGATGAACTCTTGGCACAGGTGCAGGTTCGCGGCTTCCTGGAACGCGAGAAGCGCCTTGATCCCGACGGTGGAGACGGTCGGCGTGCCGGGGTTCCACCCGTTGCCGAGTTCGATCACGATGGAACCGCGCGGCGTGAGCAGTTTCGCGAGCGGTTCGGCGAGGCCGGCCAGCCATGTGGCGTATGCATCGCCGGAGAGGTTGCCGTATTTCTTCTTCCGCAGCAGCGGGAACGGCGGCGAGGTGAACACGAGTTGCACCTTGCCGCGGAATGCCTCCAGCCCCGCGCCGGCGAGCAGTTCCTCGGCCTTGCCGACGAACAGCCGCCCGCGCGAAGTGCGGTACGCCACGGGCGGTGCGCTGCGACTCACGGAATGGCTTCCCTGACGCATGGGTCCGAGCCGGGCTTATGGCGAGGAGCCGCGTGGAAGTCAAGCCGCGTTCGCCGGCGCGGAGTGGGCGGTTTCGCCCACTTGACCGCTCCGCGGATTCCACTTAGGATCATCTCATCCTGCCGAACCACGGGCTTGGCCCGTTCCCCGCAGCCCGCCTGCCGCCATTCCGGAGACTCCCATGCGACGGCTCGCATTCGGCCTCGCTGCATTCGCACTGTGGATGCTCGCCTCGAACGCGGATGCGCAGCAGCAACCGCCGCCGCCCGGCTTGCCCACGCCGCGAATCAACAATGTGTTCCCTGGCGGGGCCAAGGCCGGCACCTCGGTCGAAGTCAGCATCACCGGCTTCGATCTGGACGAACCCACGGGGTTGCTCTTCTCTCATCCCGGCATCAAAGGCGAATACTTGCCGCCGGAGCCTCCCAAGGCCGATCCCAAGAAGAAAGACCCGCCGCCGAAGGCACCGGTGATTCCGCCGACCGGGCCGTTCAAGTTCAAGATCACGGTCGATGCGGCGGTGCCGCTCGGGAACTACGACCTCCGCGTGGTGAACAAGTGGGGCGTGAGCAACCCGCGGGCGTTCGCCGTCGGCGAGTTCCCCGAAGTGGCCGAGAAGGAACCGAACAACGACGTACCCGAAGCCCAGAAGGTGGACATCGGCACCACCATCAACGGCGTGATCTCCGCCGGCACGGACGTGGACTACACGCTGTTCACCGGGAAGAAGGGGCAACGCGTGCTGGTGTCGTGCCGTGCGTCGAGCCTGGACAGCAAGGTGAAGCCGATGATCGAGATCTTCTCGCTCTCCGGCCGCAAGCTGGCTCTGAACCGCAACTATCGCGAGGCGGACGCTCTCGCCGACCTCACGCTTCCCGAAGACGGCGACTATCTCGTGCGGCTCTTCGAATTCACCTACCTCGCGGGCGGCGCGGACTACGCCTACCGCCTCACGATCAGCACCGCCCCGTGGATCGACGCGGTCTACCCGCCGGCCATCGAACCCGGCAAGCCGACGGCGGTGACCCTGTACGGCCGCAACCTCCCGAACGGCACGCCGTCCGGATTCCAGATCGACGGCAAGCCGCTGGACAAGGCGACGGTGACGATCACGCCGCCGGCCGATCCGCTCGCCGCGCAACGATTGGCGATCCGCGACCGCATCGACCCCGCAACCGCGCTGCAGGACGGTTTCGAGTACAGCGTGAAGGGGCCGGGCGGAACGTCGAACGGCGTGCCCGTGTACTTCACCCGCGAAAAGCTCGTGGTGAAGAAGAGCGAAGGCGGCACCAAACCGGACGCCCCCGAAGCCTTGGCTGTGCCGTGCGAAGTCGGCGCGATGATCCACAAGAAGGGTGAACGCGATTGGTACGGCTTCGAGGCGAAGAAAGGCGACGTGCTGTACATCGAAGTGACGGCGGAACGGAACGGCCGCGCGGCGGACTTCTACTTCAACGTGTACTCGCCGGCCGATCCCAAGACGCCGATGTCGAAGATGGCGGACATCTCGGGCGAAATCGACGACGAGACGGACGGGCAGAACATCAACCTGCACCCGACCGAGTTCTACAACCGCTCCGGCGATCCGCCCGCGTACAAGTTCACGGCGAACGCCGACGGCAAATTCCTGATCGCGGTCGGCTGCCGCGAGTCGACGTTCATCTGGGGCCCGGCCACGGCGTACCGCCTCCGTGTCGGCCCCGCCAAGCCCGACTTCCGCGCCATCGTGAAACCGTACGCGAAGAGCTACCACACCGGTTCCTCGGCCCGGCAGGACGGCACCGAGGCGTACGAAGTGTTCGTTCACCGGATGGACGGCTTCAACGGCCCGATCACGCTGATGGCCGAGGGGCTGCCCGCGGGAGTGACTGCCAAGCCGACCGTGATCGGTCCCGGCACCCGCTGGGGCACGCTGGTGTTGAACGTCGGTCCCTCCGCCGCGGCATTCACGGGAGCGATCACGGTGAAGGCCACTGCCACGCTGCCGAACGGTACGGCACTCGTGCGCGAAGCGCGGCCGTCGTCCGTGGTGTGGGGCACGCAACCGGGGCAGAACATCCCCGTGGTGTCGCGTCTCACGCAATCGCTGGTGTTGTCCGTCCGCCCGGAGAAGGCCTTCTTCAAAGTGGCGGCCGATCCCGCGACCGCGATCATCAAGCCCGCGACCGGCAAGGAAGACAAGGCGAACGGCCCGCTCGTGGTGAAGCAGGGCGACAAGATCACGCTGCCGGTGAAGGCGTCTTGGATCGGAACCGAGAAGCCGAATGTCACGCTCGTGCCCGAGCCGATGATGCCGAACGCGCAGCAGGCGCCGCTCACGATGGCGGTCGCGGCCCAACCCACGATGGCGAAGCCGGACGTGACCGTGACCATCGATGTGAAGTCCACCGCGCCGCCGGGCGTGTATTCGGTGGTGCTGCGGGGCGACTCGCAGGTCGGCTTCACGCGCGACCCGATGGCCGCGAAGCCCGCCAAGACGAACCTGCCCGCCAGTGCGTTCACCGAACCCGTCGAGATCACGGTGATCCCGACGAGCGTGGCGAAGTTCACCGCCGGGCCGATCCCGAACAACGTGATCAAGGCCGGTACCATGGTGGAAGTGCCGATCAAGATCGAACGGCAATACGACTTCGCCGGTTAATACAAGTTGACGTTCGTTCCCGCCGCGAAGGATGCGACTGGCATCACCGTGGCGGAGGTGATCGTGCCCGCGGGCAAGGACGAGGCGAAGTTGGTGTTCAAGGCCGCGGCCGATGCCAAGCCCGGCGCGATCGCCGGCACGATTCAACTGAGTGCGACCTACGACAAGAAGTACCCGATCAACCACGAGACGAAGGTGAACTTCACCATCGCTCCGGCGGACAAGAAGAAGTAACCGTGGGGCGGGTCGAGCGTCGGCTTTGCGACGCGAGCCCCGCCGCGGCACGACAGCGAAGCCGGCGGGGCTCGCAAAGCCTCGACCCGCCCTACCAGGAGTTTCCTCATGCGTTCCCTCGCGTTCCTCACGCTGGCTGTCGCGCTCGCGGTGTCCGGCGTCGCGCCGACCCAAGAGAAGAAGGACCCCAAGGACCTTCCCGTGATCCCCACCGTGGATCTCAAGCGGAAGGAGCCTGTGGAGTACTCCAAGGACATCGAGCCGATCTTCGAGAACAAGTGCCTGGTCTGCCACTCCGGCAGCATCATCGAGGCGAAATTCGACATGAGCACGTACGCCGGCGTGATGAAAGGCGGCAAGCGCGGCGCGGCGGTCGTACCCGGCAAGTCCGCCGAGAGCAACCTGTTCCTGTTCTGCAGCCGGCAGAAGAAGCCGATCATGCCGCCGAAGAGCGAGGAACCGCTCACGTCGCAGGAACTCAGCCTGCTCAAGCTGTGGATCGACGAAGGCGCGAAGATGCCGACGATGGCCCGCGCGAAGCGGAAGATCGTGATCGACCTGCCGCCCGCGCTCGTGAAGCCCGTGCGGGCGGTTGCGGTCGCGCCGGACGGCAAACTCGTCGCCGCCAGCCGCGGCAACCAAGTGCATCTCTTCGAACTGAAGTCCGAACCTGCGGACGCCAAGAAGGGCACCCCGAAGAAGGATGACTGGGTGTACGCGAAGTCGCTGATCGACACGACTCTGAAGACGACATCCGGCAAGGATCCGAAGGCGGCCCACATCTCGCTCGTGGAATCCATGGCCTTCGCCCCGGACGGCAAGACCCTCGCCACCGGGAGTTTCCAGGAACTGACCCTGTGGGATATCGCGAAGGCGGAGCCGAAGGCCCGCATTCGCGCCGAAGGCGACAAGCCCGGCCCGTTCGCTGATCGCGTGTGTGCCATCGCGTGGTCCGCGGACGGCACCAAGTTCGCCACCGGCGGGGGAGCCCCCACCGAAGACGGCGAAATCAAATTGTTCGATGCCGCAGGCAAGCCGCTGGGCGAAGTGAAGAACGCACACTCCGACACGGTCTTCGGTGTCGCATTCTCGCCGGACGGCAAGCTGCTCGCGTCCTGCTCCGCGGACAAGTTCGTGAAGGTGTTCGAGGTGCCCGGCGGCAAGTTCGTGAAATCCTTCGAAGGGCACACGCACCACGTCATGGGGGTTGGCTGGACGCCGGACGGCAAGAAGATCGCCTCCTGCGGGGCGGACAACTTCGTGAAGGTGTGGGACTACGAGAAGGGCGAGAAGCTCCGCGACATGCCCGGCCACACGAAGCAGGTCACGCAGTTGTTCTTCGTGGGGAAGACACCGCAATTCCTCACCGTGTCCGGCGACGCGAGCGCCCGCATGTGGAACGCCGAGAACGGCAGCAACATGCGGCAGTTCGCCGGTGCCACGGACTTCCTCTACTGCATCAGCGCGAGCACGGACGGCAACGTGGTCGCTTCCGGCGGCGAGGACGGCGTCGTCCGTGTGTACAACGGCACAAATGGCACGCTGCTCAAGGCCGCCCTTCCGCCGGACGCCGAGCCGAAGAAGGAAGAACCGAAGAAGGAAGAACCGAAGAAGAAGTGATCGGCAGTCGGCGGCGGGCTCGCGCCTGCCGCCGCGATTCATTTCTTTTCGTCGACCGCGCGGAGCGGGAACAATTCCGACTTCACGTGCTCGCGGTCCAGCAATGCTTGCATCCGGGCGGCGATGTCCGGATGCAGTTTCGCCACATCGCGAGACTCCGCCGGATCCGTGGACAAATCGTACAGCTCGAGCGGCATCGCACCCTGTTCCTTGGCCTTGGCCCCCGGATGCAGGTTGCGGCGGATTGCTTTCCACGGGCCGGCAAGCACGCACTGCTGACCGCCGTAGCCGGGGCTCTCCCGATAGAGGAATGCCCGCGGCTCCTGCTTCGCCCCTTCGAGCGTCGGCAAGAAGCTGATGCCATCCAACTTGGCGGGAATCTTCTCCTTCAATCCCGCAGCTTCGAACAGCGTCGGCAGCCAATCCTCGAACCCCGTCACGCGGTCCGAAACACCTCCCTTGGCCACCCGGCCCGGCCAGCGGACGAGGCACGGCACGCGGAAGCCGCCTTCGTAGAAGGAGCCCTTCCGGCCGCGGAGCCCGCCCGCGCTGTTGAAGAACGCGTCGTCCGTGCCGCCAAGTTGGTCGTAGAGCGGGCCGTTGTCGCTGGTGAAGATCACAATGGTGTCGTCGTCGAGTTTCAACTCCGCGAGCAGCTCGAGCAACTTGCCGACGTCGCGATCCATGCGACTGATCATGGCGGCGTAGGCGGCCCGTGGTTGCGGGTGCGGAAGGTAGCCGCTCCCCCCGAGGTACGGTTTCTCCGGGAACTTGCCGTGGAACGGCTTCAGCGAGTCCTCGGGAACTTGAAGCGCGAGGTGAGGCACCGTGGTCGGGTAGTAAAGGAAGAACGGCTTCGCCCGGTTCGCGCGGACGAACTCGCGGGCCTTCTCGCCGATCACGTCCGGAGCGTACTCGTTGCCGCGGAACGGTTCGTAACTCTTCGGATCCTTCGGGTCGGCGTCCGCCGGCAGCTTCTGGTGCGCGGCGAACTTCGGGTTCTTCAGCGGGAACGGCTTGTCGTCGTTCCACAGTTGCGTCGGGTAGTAGTTATGGGCGACGGCTTGGCAGTTGTACCCGAACCAGCGATCGAAGCCGTGCTTGAGCGGATCGCCGGTGCTGCCGACGGGCCCGAGCCCCCACTTGCCGAACCCGCCGAGCACGTACCCGCTCGCGTGCAGTCGTTCGGGCAGCGGCAGCGAGTTGGCGGGAACCGGAGTCTGTCCTTCGGGGAACCCCGGAGCCTGACGGTTGTCGCGGATCACCGCGTGCCCGGTGTGCAACCCGGACATCAGTACGCAGCGGGACGGCGCGCACACGTTGCACCCGGAGTAGTGCCGGGTGAAGCGCATTCCCTCGGCCGCGAGCCGGTCGATGTTGGGTGTGGCGAACCTCTTCTGCCCGTAGCAGCCGAGGTCGCCGTAGCCGAGATCGTCGGCAAGGATGAAGACGATGTTCGGCCGCTTCGTTTCGGCGGCGGGCAGCGGGGTCGCGGCAAGCACGCTTGCGATCGCGATCAGGAGCGGACGGACCATGGCAGCCTCCGGGAGTGGCGGGGATTGACTATGAAAACGAGCCGCGATCCGCACACCGGTTGGAGCCCTCGTACAAACACTGGAACTGATCCCCGGAGCCTCCGATGCTGCCCATCCTGCTCCTCTGCGTCGTTCAACCGAAGGACGCGGACCCGTTCACGAAGTGGGAGAAGGAAGTCGCCGGGATCGAAAAGCGGCTTGCGGAAGCGAAGCCCGCGCCCGGCGGCGTCCTCTTCTACGGCAGTTCCAGCATCCGACTCTGGGACTTGAAGAAGTCCTTCCCCGAGAAAGCCTATCTGAACTCGGGGTTCGGCGGGTCGCAGATCCGCGAATGCACGCACTTCGTGCCGCGGCTCGTCACGCCGTTCAAGCCGGCCACGATCGTCTTCTACGCGGGGGACAACGACATCGCCGGCGGCCGCACCGCCGAGCAGGTGGAGATCGACTTCCGGGCCTTCCGCGATGCGCTGCGAAAAGATCTGCCGAAGTGCCGCATCCTGTGGCTGCCGGTCAAGCCGAGCATTGCCCGTTGGGACAAGTTCGACGTGCAGAAGAAAGCCAACGCGCTCGTGAGGAAGCTCGCCGAGTCGGACCCGCTGCTCGGCTACGTGGACACCGTGCCCGGCATGCTCGGGGCGGACGGAAAGCCGATTCCCGAATTGTTCGTGAAGGACGGCCTCCACATGAGCCCGGCCGGATATGACAAATGGACCGCACTGGTGAAGGCGGCCCTGGAGAAGTGACGTGCCCGAACCGTTGATCGGCCTCGTTCCCGCCGTGCTCACGCCCTTCGATGCGAGCGGCAGCTTGAACCTCGCGGTCGTGGAGCAGCAGGTCGCATTGTGCTTGAAGGACGGCGTTTCGGCCGCATTCGTCGGAGGAACCACCGGCGAATTCAGTTCCCTCTCCACCGCGGAACGCATGGCCCTGACCGGCCGCTGGTGCGAGGCGACGCGCGGCACGAAGTTGCGGGTCGTCGTGCATGTCGGGGCGAACGCGTTGGCGGATGCGACCGAACTCGCACGCCATGCGGAAAAGCACGGCGCGGCTGCGATCGCCACCGTGGCCCCGAACTATGTGAAGCCGAAGACGGCGAGCCAACTCGCGGAGTGGTGTGCGGCCCTCGCCGCGTCCGCCCCCGCCACGCCGTTCTACTTCTACGACATCCCGCACATGACCGGTGTGAGCCTGCCGATGCCGGAGTTCATCGGCGTCGCGGAGAAGAGCATCCCCACGTTCGCCGGCCTGAAGTTCACCAACTCGGATCTCATGGCCTTCCAACAACTCATAAACCACGGCGGCGGCAAGTTCGACGTCGTATGGGGCTTCGACGAGTTCCTCATGGCTGCGCTCGTGCTCGGTGCGAAGGGCGCGGTCGGCAGCACCTACAACTTCGCGGCCCCGCTGTACCGGCGAATCATCGATGCGGTGGCGGCCGGCAACCTCGCCACGGCCCGCGCGGAGCAGTTCAAATCCGTGAAGCTCATCGCACTGATGATCCAATTCGGATTCCTGGCTGCGGCGAAGGAAGCCCTCCGCGCCCGCAGCGTCGATTGCGGGCCCGTGCGCTTGCCGAATCCGGGATTGTCTGGTTCCGTTGCGGAGTTTCGCACCGAACTGGATTCGCTTGGCGTGCTGTGACAGAATCACGCCATGGATTGGTCCGCATTTCGATCGCATTTTCCCGTGACGCGCCGGTGGGTGTTCCTGGACCACGCCGCGGTCGCTCCGCTGCCCGATGTCGCGGTCGCCGCGCTGAACGAATACGGCAACAGCCTCGCGGAGAACGGCATCGCCGCGATCCGCGAACAAGTCGCCCGCGTCGCGCACGTCCGTTCGCGATCCGCGAAACTCATCAACGCGCCGAGCGTGGACGATGTGTTCTTCGTGCCGAACACGACGCACGGCATCGGCATCGTCGCGGAAGGATTCCCGTGGCAACCCGGCGACAACGTCGTTCTGCCCGCCGAGGAGTATCCCGCGAACCAGTACCCTTGGATGAACCTCGCATCGCGCGGCGTGGAAGTCCGCCGCGTGCCGAGCCGCGGCAACCGCGTGCATATCGACGACCTCCGCGCCGCGATGGACGAGCGCACCCGCGTGCTCGCCGTGTCGTTCGTCGAGTTCGCTTCCGGCTTCCGCAACGACCTCGACGCACTCGGAGCACTCTGCCGCGAGAAGGGCGTCTTCTTCTTCGTGGACGCAATCCAAGGACTCGGTGTCTTTCCGCTCGATGTGCAGCGAACGCCGATCGACGCGCTGGCTGCGGACGGCCACAAGTGGCTGCTCGGCCCGGAAGGCGCCGGCATCGGCTACGTGCGCCGCGAGTGGGTGGAACGTTTGCATCCCATCGGCGTCGGGGCGCACAGCGTGGTGCGGCCGTTCCAGTATTCCACCATCGACTTCAAACTGAAGCCTCACGGCGGCCGCTTCGAGGGCGGCGCGTTGAATCTGCCCGGCATCCACGCGTTCGGCGCGAGCCTCGATTTGCTGCTGGAAGCCGGCATCGAGAACGTCCGCGACCGCGTGCTGGAACTGACCGATCATCTGTGTGAGAACGCGGCGAGAGCCGGGCTTACAGTCTTCAGCAGCCGCGAACCGAACGAAAGATCCGGCATCGTTTCGATGGAGAAACCGCGCGTGCCGCCCGAGGTGATCGTGAAGATATGCCGCGAGGCGGGCATCATTGTGAACTTCCGCGGCGGCCGTTTGCGGGTCAGCCCGCATGCTTATAACACGATGGAAGAAATCGAGAAATTGATTCGAGTGATTTCGTAGGGCGGGTCGAGGCTTTGCGAGCCCCGCCGTGAGCAATTGCGCGCCCCGGCGGGGCTCGCAAAGCCTCGACCCGCCCTACAAGAATGAGGCCGCCATGCCCGACCAATTTCTCAATCCCCGTGTGGCCGTGTACACCGGTACTTTCGACCCCGTACACCTCGGGCACCTGGACATCATTTCCCGCGGCAGCCGGCTCTACGAGAAACTCGTGGTCGGTGTCGGCATCAATCCGGACAAGTCGCCGCTGTTCTCCATCGAGGAACGCGTGCAACTCGTCGAAGCGGTGACCCGCGAGTTCGGCAACGTGGAAGTGAAGCCGTTCACCGGGCTCGCCGTGCAGTTCGTCCGCGGCGTCCGCGCCGGCGTCATGCTCCGCGGCATCCGCACCACGTCGGACATGGAGAACGAGTTCGCCATGTCCCTCATGAACCTCAATCTCGACCCCGGAATCGAGACCGTGTTCCTCATGGCGAAAGAGGAATACTCGCACGTCAGCAGTTCGCTCCTGCGGCAGATCGCGGGCCTCGGCGGCGACCTCTCCAAGTTCCTGCCCGCCGCGGTGCTCGGGCCGCTCTTCGATCGCGCGAAGGCCGGAAAGCCGTAAACTGATCGGAGTTTCCAACACGTTCTTCCAGGTGGATCATGGCGGAGCCCCTGCTTGTCGGCAAAGGATCGCACGATCTCGCACTTCTCCCCGCAATGGCGAATCGGCACGGGCTCGTCGCCGGGGCCACCGGCACGGGCAAGAGCGTGACGCTGCAGCGGCTCGCGGAAGCGTTCAGCCGGCAGGGTGTGCCCGTGTTCCTCGCGGACATCAAAGGCGATCTCTCGGGCCTGTGCCAACCGGGAAGCGCGGCCAATGCCAAGGTCGCAAAGCGAGTCGAAGAACTGGGCCTGAAAGAGGGCTTCGAGTTCGCCGGCTGCCCCACCGTGTTCTGGGACGTATTCGGCGAACAGGGTCACCCGGTTCGCACCACGATCAGCGAAATGGGACCGCTGCTGCTCTCGCGGTTGCTCGAACTCAACGAGACGCAATCCGGCGTGCTCACCATCACGTTCAAGGTGGCGGACGACAACGGCCTTCTGCTTCTCGATTTGAAGGACCTCCGCGCGATGCTCCAGCATGTGAGCACGATCGCGAAGGAACTCTCCGCCGAGTACGGGAACGTGAGCCCGGCCAGCGTCGGCGCCATCCAACGCGCCCTGCTCCGCATCGAGGAACAGGGCGGCGACTCGTTCTTCGGCGAGCCCGCGCTCAACATCATGGACTTCCTCCAGACCGGCGAGAAGGGCCGCGGCGTCATCAACATCCTGGCCGCGGACAAGCTGCTGCAGTCGCCGCGGCTCTACGCCACGTTTCTGCTGTGGATGCTGGCCGAACTGTTCGAGCAACTCCCGGAAGTGGGCGACATCGAGAAGCCGAAGATCGTCTTCTTCTTCGATGAGGCGCACCTGTTGTTCAACGACGCGCCGAAGGCATTGCTCGAGAAGATCGAACAGGTCGTGCGGCTGATCCGCTCGAAGGGCGTGGGCGTGTACTTCGTCACGCAGAACCCGCTGGACGTGCCGGACACCGTGCTCGCGCAATTGGGCAACCGCGTGCAGCACGCCCTGCGGGCGTTCACCCCGCGGGACAAGAAAGCCGTGAGTGCCGCGGCCCAGACCTTCCGCCAAAATCCGAACTTGGATACGGAAGAAGTCATCACGCAACTCGCGGTCGGGGAGGCGCTCGTGTCGTTCTTGGATGAGAAGGGCACGCCGGGGATCGTGGAGCGGGCGTTGATCGTGCCGCCGGGCACGCTGATCGGGCCGATCACGCCGGAGCAGCGGAAGGCCGTGATCGCCGCCTCCGTGGTGGCCGGCGTCTACGACAAGATGATCGACCGCGAATCCGCGTACGAGATCCTCAAGGGCAAGGTGGCGGCGGACAATGGCGAGAAGGCGGATGCCGAGGCTGCGGCCAAACGGGCGGAGTTCGAGAAGAAGCGGGCCGAGAAAGAGGCCGAGGCCGAAGCGAAAGCGTCGGCCAAGGGCGGCTCGAAGAAAGACAGCATCGTGATGGGCTTTGTGAAAAGCGCGGCCCGCTCCATGGGTACCGCCATCGTCGGTATCATCAAGCGCGGCATCATGGACACGCTCTTCCGCAAGAAACGGTAGCAGGCCGGGGCAATTCGCTTTCACCGGGCCGGGCATCTGGTATGCTGGTGCTACTCGCCGCGGCCTGCCAGCCGCACCCACGCCTGTTTCGCCGGAGCTGCCCGTGTCCCTCTCCTCGCGCCGTGCCTTCCTCGGCACGTCCCTCGGCCTCGCCGCCGCACAGACACTCCCCGCGCAGCCTGCGGCACTGCTGCCCAAGAACCTGCCGGACGATGCTCTCTTTCAACCCACCACGTTGTTCCTGACGTGGTTTCGCGATCCCACCACGACCATGGCCGTTCAGTGGGTCGGTACGAAGGGGGAAACGACGGACACGAAAGTGTACTTTCGCCCGCTCTCGCCCGTGTTCTCCAAGGAACTCGCGACTGGAGTCGGTGCCGCGGCGGCGAGCGTCTCCGCGGGTTGGCGTGCGGCTGTCACCAAAGAGAAGCCGTACCCTCTCAGCGATTTCAAGGTGTACCGCGCGGAACTCACCGGCCTGCAACCGGGCACGGACTACCAGTTCCGGATCGGCAAGGAATCGCCGCTCTATCGCTTCCGCACCATGCCCGCGAAGGCGACGGACGCGATCAGCTTCATCTCCGGCGGCGACTGCGGAGTGAACCCGCACACGGTGGCGAACAACATCCAAGCCGCCCGGCAGGACCCCGCGTTCGCCGTGATCGGCGGCGACCTCGCCTACGAGAACGGCAAGTCCGTCTCTACGCACCTCGCGTTCCTGAAGAACTACTCGAAGACGATGATCGGCCGCGACGGCCGACTGATTCCGATGCTCGCCTGCCTCGGCAACCATGAAGTCGAAGGCGGTTACACCACGAAGCGTGAAAAGGCCCCGTTCTTCTACTCGCTCTTCGACGGGCTCTTCACCGACACCGGCTACGCCACTCTGGACTTCGGCCAGTACCTCAGCTTAGTGCTGCTCGATACCGGTCACACGTCCGCCATCGCGGGGGACCAGACCGATTGGCTCGACAAGAAACTGAAGGAACGGCGCGACCATCCGCACACGATGATCGTGAACCACGTTCCGGCGTACCCCACGGCCCGTCGTTGGGAGAGCGTTTTCCTCTCCGCCGGCACCGGTGAAGCGAACCGCAAACACTGGGTGCCGCTGTTCGAGAAGTACCGAGTGCCGGTGGTGCTGGAGCATCACGATCACACCTTCAAGCGCACGAAGCCCCTCGTGGGCGGTCTCGCGAACGACAACGGCGTGCTGTACCTCGGGGACGGTTCGTGGGGCCGGCTCCGTGCTCCGCGGCCGCCGGAGAAGTTGCCGTTTCTCGCCAGCCTGAGCCAAGAGTTCCACCTCACGCTGCACCGGCTTCAAGGCGAAGAACGCTTCCATCTGGCGCTGGATGAAACCGGGCGCGTCATGGACGTGACCCGTACCGCACAACGCAAGGCGGGCGTGGTGGCCGCCAACGGCGAGTGATCGCGACTCGCTCGTTGCTTCGCGTCGGTGCGTGGAGTAAAGTTGCCATCAACCTCTCGCACCGAATCGGACTCACCGCCATGACACGCTTCCGCCTCGCGCCCGCGGCCGTGCTCGCCGCGGCGTTGATCGGCACCGCCGCCGCTCAGGACGCGCCTGAACTCGCACCGCCGCCCCGACGGTTGCCCACGCCGGTGGCACCGGCCCCGCACCATTCCTTGGCGGGATACGTTCCGCTCTCGCAGGCCGTTCCTGCGGATCCGAAGTCTTTCCGCTCCGTGCCCGTCGCGGCGGGATATCTCGGGATCGTGGTCCGCGGCGATTCGCAGCACCGCCCCGTGATCGATGCCGTGGAACGCGATTCCCCCGCAGACGACGCGGGGCTCAGGGACGGCGACGTGATCGTGAAGCTGGACGGTGCCGCCGTCACGACCGATGCTGAGGCACGGGATCTTCTTCGCGCCCGACTCGCCGGCGAATCCGTGACGATCTGCATCGTCCGCAACGGGAATCAACTCGAGCGGTGCGCCGTCCTCAATCCCGTGACGCAGCCGAAGAACGCGGGACCGCGGGCGGTCATGGGCATCAATGTCATCGAGGCATCGCCCAAGGGCACGGGCACGAAGGTGGACGCCGTGACCACGGACATGCCGGCCGCGAAGGGCGGCGTGAAGGTCGGCGACGTGATCCAGAAGGTGGACGGCCGGGACGTGCCCGGCCCCGATGCGTTCCGCGAACTGATGGCGACCCGCCGCCCCGGCGACGTCGTCGAGTTGCTGCTCGAACGCAACGGGAAGCGCGAAGAGGCCCGCGTCACGCTCGTGCCGGAGGGCGGCATCGGACTCGGCGGCCGCGGGTGGGACGACCGCCTTCCCGGCTATTGGAACAAGCCGAGCTACAAGCTCGCGATCTTGGGCGTCGAGTATCCGGACGTGAAGCACAACCCGAAGATCAAGGACTCCGACTGGGAAGCGTCCATGTTCAGCACCGGGACGTACACCGGGAAGTCCGCCACCGGCGACACCGTCCACGGCAGCATGCAGGATTACTTCAAGGAAATCAGCAGCGGCAAGTTCAAGATCGACGGCAAGTTCATCGGCTGGGTGGAGGTGAAGAAGAAGCGGGCCGAGTATTCCACGGGCAGTGGCACGGACAGCGGCGAAAAGCTCAACCTGCTCACCGAGGCGCTCGACAAGTACGCGGATGCCAACGGCAAGGACTCGCTGAAAGACTACGACGGAATCTTCTTCCTGTACGCCGGCGGTCGCGTGCAAACGACCCGCGGCGGGCTTTACTGGCCGCACCGGGCCAACGTGCAACACAAGGCGACCGGCAAGCGCTGGCCTTACTTCATCGTGCAGGAGGGCGGCAACCGCATGACGGACATCAGCGTGTTCTGCCACGAGTTCGGGCACATGCTCGGCCTGCCGGACTTGTACGCGCGGCCGGAGTTGCCGGGCTCCGAGGGAGCGTGGGTGTGGGATGCCATGTCCAACCAGCAGCCGAACGGCCAACCGCAGCACTTCGGGGCTTGGAGCAAGGAGATGTTGGGGTGGATCAAGCCGAAGATCGTGGACCCGCGCGTGCCCCAGAAGCTGATCCTCGATCCGATCGAAGACGACCCTGCGCAGTGCGTAAAGGTGATGGTGCGGGCGGACGGCACCGAGTACTTCCTGCTGGAGAACCGCGCCCGCAAGGGGTTCGATCAATCGCTGCCCGCAGGCGGGTTGCTGATCTGGCGGGTGGTGAACAACCGCCCGGTGCTGGAGGAGTCGCACGGCGTGCAAGGGGCGGAGGGTCCGCGCAGCTTCCTCACGGAGGTGCCGTTCCCGACCAAGGCGAACAGTTCGTTCACGCCGTACACGACGCCGAGCAGCAAGAGCCAACTGGGCGGCGGCCTGCCCGTGTACATCACGAACATCCGCCGGCTTCCCGGCGACCGCGTCAGCTTCCAGATCGGCTACGAGTTTCAGTGAGCCGCAACGGTTCGCGGTCCGCGGCCCGCAGCCGCGCGAGCCACCCGCGAATCGTTTCCGCACGCTCCGTCGCGAGCCGCTCCGCGTCGGTTTCGTTCACCGCGATGAACCGCACGCGCTCGCCGGGGCGAAGCCGGCCTACGCGGTCCACGTCGGCACGGATCACGTGGGCGATCTTCGGGTAGCCGCCGATGGTCTGACCATCCACGCCGAGGATCACGGGACGGCCGTCATTCGTGATCTGCACCGCACCGGGGGCGACCGCTTCGGACGCGAGTTCACCCGGGCTTCGTGTCAGCGGTTCCCCCGTGAGACGCACCCCCATCCGGTTGCTCGCCGGAGATACTTCATATTCATGCTGAAAGAACGAATCATCGAACCAATCGCGTTGCGGGCCGTTCAGCACGCGCAATGAACTGTCGTGAGGCAGCGCGGCGAATCCGAGGCCGCGCGGCTCGCAGCGACTCGCGGAACAAGCCAACTCTTCACCCGCGGCAAGCGGTTCCAAGCTGGAGCAACTGCCGAGGGTTTCCGCCGCATCGAATCCGCCCGCCACGCAGAGATACCCGCGGGCGCCGCTCGCCGTGCCGCCGATCTTCAGGACGTCGCCCGGATCCAGAGTGAAGGTCGTTCCTGCGTCCGGGCCGGGCTTCCCGTTGATCGTGCAAGTGAACGGTGCGCCGAAGATCGCGCAGGCCGCGGGGTCGATCGCCTCGAGTGTCGGCCCGGCGAGCGTGAACTCGAGTGCGGGCGCGGCCGGCGAATTGCCGACGAGTGCGTTGCCGATGGCGAGTGCGGATCGGTCCGCGGCACCGCCCAGCGGCACTCCGAGAGACCGCCATCGCGTCCGCCCCGCGTCCACGAGCAGAGAGAGCAAGCCGGGATGAATCAGGCGAAGGGACATAAGTGGAACCCGGCATCGAGCAGGGCTTGGCGGACGGCGGCGGCGAACTCGATCGCTTGCGGGTTGTCGCCGTGAATGCACACCGTGCGGATGCCGCGGTCGCGGATCAATCGTTCGACCTGCCGCACCGCTTCGGCCGGATCGTGGACGAACGCCTCGGGCTCGTTTCGGGGCACCAAGGAACCGTCCTCGCGATAGCGGCGGTCGGCGAACCCCTCGGCGACGAACGGCGCGCCGAAGCGGGCCGCAGCCGCGGCCAGTCGCGAACCCGGCAACCCGACCACGGGCAGACCCCGCTTGGCGGCAACTTCCGCGATGCTCCCCGCGACGGCGTCGTCGCGGCACGCCTGGTTGTACAGTGCTCCATGGGCCTTGACGTATCTTGCATCCGGGATCGCGGCGATCTGAGACCGCAGCAGTTCCCTGAGTTCATTCGAACCGAGGTGCATCTCAAGGCGGCCGAAGTGTTCCCGGTCGTTGTAACCCGGATGCGCCCCGACCGCGACGCCGTGGGAGTTCGCGAGTGCCAGCGTGTCGCGGATTTCGTCCGGCCCGCCGGCATGCTTTCCGCAGCACACGTTCGCGCTGGTGATGAGCGGCATCAGGGCGGCGTCGAACCCCGCGCCTTCGCCGAGATCGGCGTTGAGGTCGATCTTCATTTCGCCTCGAGGATTTCCAATTGGCTCGCGTCCGTGATGTCGAGTTGCGGGGCGTCCTTGAACAACTTCACCGTGCCGGTCGCTCGAATGATCTTGTCCTTGAACGTGTCGCCGGTCGCCTTCTCCCACTTGCCGGTCTTCGCCTTGGGAGTCAACACCACGGCGAAGTTCTCCTTCGCGCGGAAGCTCTTGTTCGAGTTCAAGTAGATGTTGGACGTGCCGCCGGTGGAGAGCACGGCGAATTGGACCGTCACCTTCTCGCCGACCCTCTTGGCGGCATCCGCGGGGGAGATCACGCCTTCGGGCAGCGGCATTGCGGGCGGATCGACTGCGACCACGCCGGTGCTCCGCAACGTGCTCAGCCGCACCTTTGCGCCGCACGTCGTGTCACCGTCTTCGTCGCGAATCTGCAGCGTGAGCCGCGGGTCGTCTCCGGACCAATCGACCAGCACCATGCCGAAATTGTCGCCGTAGGGCATGCCGGCCACCCGGTGCGAGTTCTTCTCCGGGGCCCGCCAGCCCTTCGAGCCTTGGTTCAGCCCGCTCGACGTGACATCGTACAGCGGATACCCGACGGACTTGTTGTCGAGCGAGATCTCCGCGAGGTGGCGGTCGCCGCTGAGGATCACCACGCCCTCGGCCTTCGCATCGCGGATCGCCTTGTACAACCGGTTGCGTTCGAGCGGCAGGTTGGCCCACTTTTCAAAAGGATGTTCGTCCGCCACCACTTGGATCGAGGAGCAGAGCAGCCGCACTTCCGCGGGCTTCTTGAGTTCGGCCTCGAGCCACTTCCACTGTTCCGCACCGAGTTGCGTCGCGTCCGGGTCGGTGTTCGGCAGATACCCCGCGATCTTGTTCACCGGATCGAACGGAGCCTTCTTCAAGGCACTGCGGTGGAAGCGGGTGTCCAGCAGGATCACTTGCACGCGTTTCCCCGGCGGGCCGATGATTTTGGACGAATACACGCCCTCCTGCTTGCGGCGCGGATCGTCCGCGGCCGCGCCGAAGAAATCGAGGAACAGCTTCTGCGATTCGACCTTCAGCGGGAAGTCCGCTCCGCCGTCGTTCTTGCCGAGGTCGTGGTCGTCCCATGTGGCCAGGATGGGACATGCGGCGTGAAGCTTCCGCCATCCGGGCAGCTTGGCGAGCGTGTCGTACTTCTCGCGGATCACCTCCGCCGTCACTTTGCGGGACTTGTCGAGGTCCGCGTAGATGTTGTCGCCGAGCAGCAGGAGGAGATCCGGCTTGGCGGCGGCGATGGTGTCGAAGATCGGCAGCGGCTTGTCCTGATCCGCGCACGAGCCGAACGCGATCCGGGTGAGCGGCTTGTCTTGGGCCGAAACGCAAGGGGCGAATGCGAGCGCGGCGAGGATGGCGATGCGAAACATAATCGGCCCCGGGGTTGGATGCAAAACGCGAATTAATTCGGCTTCAACACGCTCTCGAAGAAGCCGTACATCTGTTCGTTGGATTCGGCGGTGGGCGAGTGGCCGGGGCGGAGGGTGAGCGCGACGCGGTTCTCCGCACCGAGCAACTTGTTCACCGCGATCGAATGGTTCAGCGGCTTCCACCGTTCGGCGAGGTCCTCGCTGCCACCGGAGACGAGGAACGGACGCGGGGCCATGAGTGCGTGCAGTTCGTGCAGGTCTCGCTTGTCGGCCATCATCTTCTTGTACGGGCCGGTGCGCGGGTTCTTCTCGCTGGGGATGCCGGGCTTCCGCTGCTCCTTCAACTCGGGGTCGAATCCGAGGTACCACTTCTCCCAGTAGTTCACGTTGCCGCGATTCTCGTCGAAGACGATGCCGGGGTCCGACCACGCGGCGCAGGCGAACGGCTCGTGCAGGCACGAGGCGAACATGGCCCACTTGCCGCCGTACGAGTGGCCGACGATGCCGATGCGCTTCGCGTCCACGTCCGGCCGGTTGGCCAGCGCCGTGCGGCAGTTCGCGGCTTCGTAGGCGTGAAACGAGAGCGGCTGAATCTTGCATTCCTTCTGATTCGGGTAGTACGTCTCGGGTGCGCCGCCGAGCGAGAGCGTGACGAAGCCGCGCTTCGCGAGTGCGATAGCGAAGTCGCGATGCTCCGCCTTGCCCTTCCCGATGCCGGTGTTGGCTTCGTAGAAGACGACGACCACGGCCGGGAACGGGCCCTTGCCTTCGGGAATGAGCAGATAGGCATCGTCCACGATACGGCCGGGCGCGGTCTCGATCCGGATCGCGTGCTGGGCGACAGTGTCGCGCTGTTCCGTCTTCACGATCTCGAGCTTGGGCTTCGCGATGAGCGGCGGCCATTCCCCCATCGCGCCGTGCCAGTACTTGAGGATCTCCTCACGCCGCTTCCGCCAGTCCGCGGGCGTCTTCACCGGCGTGCCGTCGTCGAAGAGCAGCGGCGAAGGGTACCCGCCGAAGTCCGCGGCGAATTCCTTGGGCGGGGTGAAGAAGGATGGCGCATCCGCGCCGAAGGTGAGCGCGGCGAGTAGGAGGGAGGACATGGTGCGACTCCGCATGTTTCTGTCGGGCGAGTCGAGCGGAGGCTTTGACACACGAGCCCCGCCGCGAGTGTTTGCGGTCGCACGGCGGGCTCGCAAAGCCTCGACCCGCCCTACGAGGACTACTTCAGCGGCGAGTAATCCGTCGGCTTGAGGAACTCCGAAACCACTCCGCCCTTCGCTTCCGTGAGAGAACCGCCGGCCTTCTCTTCGCTCGCCTTGCGGGCCGCGACCCAGTCCGGATCCATGCGGAACGCGTCGAACGACTTCTTCGCGGCATCCTCGCTCTTGTGGGCGAGCAGGTAGACGAGCATCTTGTCCGCGTCCTTCTCGGTCGCGGCCAAGTGCCAGTAGATCAGATTGCTCATCCCGTGCTTCTCGAAGAGCTTGATCGTGTGGTTCTTGAACCGGTCGTCCAGCCCGCCGAGGTTGCCTTTCGTCGCGGTGTAGGTGCGAAGTTCGAACACGCGGTCGCCGGTCTTGGCGATCTTCAGCAGCGGCGAGTATTCGGTGGCGGTGAGGAACTTGTACTCGATCTTCGCGAGGATCTTGCCGTCCTTCTCGGAATCGGCGGCGGCCTTCTTCCACTCCGGATCGGCCAGGAAGTCCTTCCACGACTTGTCGCGAGCCGCTTTATCCGGGTAGCTGAGGAAGTACACGAGCTTGCCCTCTTTGTTCTCGCCGGTCGGCACGAAGTAGCCGACGTTTTCCATGCCGTGCTTCTCGAAGAGCTTCACGGTGTGGTCGCGGAAGCGGGCGTTGAGTGCGTCCAGCTTGCCGGGGGCGGCATAGTAGACCCGCATCTCGTAGAGGCGGGCGGCGGGCTTGTCGGCCGCGGAAGAGTCGGCAGCACTCATGGTGAAGAAGGCCGCGAGGCCGAGCGTGGGAAGGAAGAAACGCATGGAGACTCCGGGGTGAGCCGGCACGCCTGGGCGGCCGGAGAGGTTGGATTTTATTCGCGAGCGTAGTCGTCGATCGCCGCGCGGACACCGCTGACGGTTCGCCAGGCACCGCCGATCAGGATCAACCAACCGAGCAGCAGAGCGGATGCTTCATAGAGCAACCAATCGGAACCGGCTTCGGGCTGCTTCGGGCGGCCGATCTGGGGGCCGAGTTTCTCCAGCATCAGATCCCATCCGAAGAAGTACAGCGCGACGCCGACGCCGATGCAGAACGCGTGCAAGCCGGCGGCGCGTACCGTGGCGGGTCGCCGCAACGCAGCCCCGGCGGCCACGAGGCCGATCAGGAACCAGAACTCCGCGATGCACGTACCCAGCACGGCCGCCCACCACGCGTAGCCAGCCACTTCGTTGTACGCGCCCCGCTTGCACACCACGACCGTGATGCCGCCGGCGAGCGCCACCAACGTGAGCAGCCCGCTGAACGCGAACAGCCCCTTGGCCCCGCTGTTCCGCGGAGCGGCGCCGGCCGCGACGCGGCCGAATGTGAGCGACAAGCCGCCGAGCAGCACCGGTACGCCGAACGCCAGCAGGTCGATCGCCTCGGACTTCGTGAGCGAAACCGCGTTCTCCCCGGGCGTGTTGAGCACCCCCTCGATCTTGAACCACTCCGCGCTCTCGCCGGTCGGAAGCGGGCCGACGCTGCGTTCATAGACGATCTTCCCGATCGGGATGAAACCGAGGAGCGAGAACCAGAAGAGGCCGATCATGACCTTGCCGAGTCCGCTACGGCACTTCATCCACGCGGCGGAGTTGGTTTCTTCGGTGGTACGTGCGGGGCGAGCGGGTCGCGACGGCATGGGAGCGATCGGCACAGGCCGGTGGATCGGAGCGGGCTCCGGAGCTTGGAACGGGATCGGTGCTTCCAACGCCGTGGGCCGCGCCTGCGCCCCCCAAGCGGCCGGGCTGGCGGAGGGAACCGGTGCCGCCGGCGGGGGCGGAGGCGAGAAGCTGAGAGTGCCCATCGGCGACGGCCCGCCCGAAGCCGGCAACGCTTCCGTCGGCCCGCCCGCCGCATGCGCTTGCTCCGCGGACGGAACCGGAACCGCCGCTTGGCAGAACGGGCACTTCACCTTTTTCCCGGACGATTCTTCCCGCGCCCGGAACCGCTTCCCGCACGACGGGCAACCCAACGTGATCGGCATGGTGAGTCCCAATCGGTGAGAGGTCAGAAGCGCGGCTTCGGCTTCGGCCAAGATTCATCGTATTCGAGCGAGAAGATGCGCTGAATGGCGGCGGCCCGGCCGGGTCCTTTTTCCTGGATCGCTCGAAGGGCCTCGTGGATGCGCCCGAGACGCGGATCGTTTGCAGCACCTTCGCCGCGGTCGACGCGGTCCAGGATTGCGGCGAGATCCAAGAGGCGGGCGCGGGCGTCGAGGAAGAACTGGTCCAAGGCCTGCGCAGCGGGGAGCGGTTTCATGGAGTGGCTCCTGCTTTCCACCTCTCCCTGTTGGGAGAGGTCGCCGCTCCGATGGCATGCATCGGAACGGCGGGTGAGGGGCTGGTTAAGTTTTCGAAGCTCCGCTCTTCACCCGGTTTTGGAGGACCGGCATTCGCCGGTCGTAAACCACCTCTCCCCAGCGGGGAGAGGGTCAAGACGCATAACGCGACTTCAATTCCAGCGGTACGAGTTCGTTCAAGCTGCCGGAGCGGAAGCCATCCAAATCCAGCGTGACGAACTTGAAACCGAGGCGGTGAAGTTCGCGGGAGAGATTCATCCGCGACTCCGGGCTCGCGAATCGCGGCAATTCGTCCAACGGCACTTCGATGCGGGCGAGGTCGCCTTCATGATAGCGGACGCGGCACTCCCGCAGCCCGAGCGAACGCAAATACGTCTCGGCGTCTTCAATGCGTTTCGTGCGTTCCGGCGTGACCGCGAGCCCCGGTGCGAGCCGCGACGAGAGGCACGGCGACGCCGGCTTGTCCCATGTCGGCAGGTTCCAGTGGCGAGCGAGTTCGCGCACATCGGCTTTGGTGAACCCGGCTTCCTGCAGCGGATGCCGCACGCCGTGATCCGCGGCGGCGGTGAGCCCGGGGCGGTAGTCGCCGCGGTCGTCGAGGTTCGCACCGCTCACCATGATCGGCGCGCCAAGTTGCGGGAGAAGCGTTTCGATCCGCGAATAGAGTTCGTCCTTGCAATGGAAGCAGCGGTCGCCGCCGTTCTTGAGGTAGTCCGGGTTGTCGAACTCGGCGGTGTTCACGATCTCGTGGCGGATGCCGATGATCGCAGCGAGTTCGCGTGCGGTGGCGAGTTCGCTCCGCGGCACGCTCGGACTGTCCGCCGTGATCGCGATTGCCTTCTCGCCCAGTGCCAGCGCTGCGCCTGGCGACGACGGTGGAATCGATGCCGCCGCTGAACGCGACCGCGACCCCCGGCATCTCCGCAAGGATCGCTATCAGTCGATCGCGTTTGGAAATCATGGCGAGCGGGGGGCGTCAGCCCCTGATGGAGGTCTGGCGGACGGTGGAGCCATCAGGGGGCTTACGCCCCCCGCTCGCCTTTGATCGGGCGGCACGGTCAACACGGGGCACGGGGCATGGCGGATGATCTTCTTGGCGACGCTGCCGAGCAGCAGATGCGCCAATCCGGTGCGGCCGTGCGTGCTGATGCACAACAGGTCCGCCTTCAGGTCGCTGGCCGCGGACACGATCTCGGTCGCAGGGCGAGCCGACCCGCACTTCCGCCTTCGGGTTCAGCTTGGTGAGGTTGAGCGACGACACGAGGTTCGCGATGCCGGTCTTCGCGGAGGCGATCATGTCGTCCAAGTTCGGCGTGGCGACCGGCGTCGGCATCACGGCATCGGGCAGCACGAGCGCCAAGTCCTGCACCACATGGAGGAACACGAGTTCCGATTGGAACTTCTCGGCAAGTTCAGCCGCGTAGCGGACGGCGCGGTTCGAGTTCTCGCTGAAATCGGTCGGAACCAAGATGCGTTGAAGCGTGATCATGGCGGGCCTCCCATGGGGACATTCTATGCTTCGCCGCGCGTGAGCTTGCGGTAGGCCTCTCGGATTCGCTTGGTGATCGGGCCTTCGGTGCCGCTGCCGATGGGTTTGCCGTCGATCTGCACAATGCCGATGACGCCGCAGGAGGTGCCGGCAAGGAAGACCTCGTCGGCCGCGTGGAGATCAGTGAGGCTCAGTTGGCGAGTGGCAGCCGGAAAACCTTGTATGCGATGGATGTCGATATGGAATCCGCGCGCAAATGCCTGATCTCGACTCAGACCAGAAGATGCTCGGATGATGCCGGACTGCACGATGTAGATGTCGCCTTCGGTGCAATAGCCGAGGAGATCGTCCCTGTCGATGAGGACTGAATCCAGACACCCGTGTTCCAGCGCATGCTGCTTCGCAATCAGTATGTGCCACTGACCAAGAGTGCGATTAGGAAATGCGGACAAAGTCGAGAACCATAATCGGCAAGACACAACCTGCAGCCCGCTCTTATACAACTCTTCCGGAAACGGACGATACTCTTCGGCAATGATGATGACTTGAGCGTCCAGTTTCCGAGGATCCGGTCCGATGGTGCCGACTCCGCGGGTCACAATCACCCGAACGTACCCCTCACGTCGATTGTTGGCTTCGAGTGTCCGGCCAATTGCGGCGATCAAGTCATCGTGACGGAACAGGCTGTAGCCAATGAGTGGCACGAGGCCATCTTCCGGTCGAAACAACTTCCCGTTAAACGCGCGGAAGTGTTCCCACACGCCGTCGCCGTAGAGGAAGCCGTGGTCGAAGACGCTGATCTTCGCCTCGGACTTGTCCACGAGTTGGCCGTTAATCCAGACGAGCGACATGAAACTAGTTTAGCCGCGACGCGAAGTCCGCGGCATCGCCGGCGCATCCGCGTTCCGCTCCGCGGACTCCGCGTCGCGGCTAATCGGTGACGTTCAGACCGCCATCAACTCGGCGCGGGACGTACCTTTTGGAGTCGTCCGTCACGACGCCTCCGATCATCTTCACCACGCGGTCGGTGGCATGCACGATCTCCAAGTTGTGCGTCACCATCACGATGGTCACGCCTTCGTCGCGGTTGATGTCGCGGAGGAGTTTCACGATCTCGCCGCCGGTGGCGGCGTCGAGATTGCCGGTGGGTTCGTCGGCGAGGAGCACGCGCGGGTTCATCAGCAGCGAACGGGCGACCGCGGCCCGCTGCATCTCGCCGCCGGAGAGTTCGCGCGGGCGGTGCTTCAGGCGGTGGCTCAGGCCCACGCGGTCCAGCAGGTCCATGGCTCGCTTCTTCCACTTGCCGCGTGTCTTCAACCAGTCCCACGTGCTGTGCGCGATGTACGCCGGCATCAACACGTTGTGCAGCGTCGTGAGTTCCGGCAGCAGGTGGTAGAACTGGAAGATGTGCCCGAAGGTGCGGTTGCGGAGCGCGTCGCGTTGCTTGGCGGGCAGGTTGTCGATGCGGGTGCCATCGAGATACACCGCGCCGGAATCGGGCTCGTCGAGAGTGCCGAGCAGGTGCAGCAGCGTGCTCTTGCCGGAGCCGGACGCACCGACGATGCTCAGGAACTCCCCGGTGCGAACCTCGAGGTTCAGACCGTGGAGCACCGGCACTTTCACCGCATGCCGGTGATATGTCTTGCAGAGATTCTCGGCTCGGAGCATGTGTGAAAACCTGGACGAAACAATCTTGTAGGGTGGGTCGAAGCGTGCGCAGCACGCGAGGCCCACCGGTGGACGCTCACGGTGGGCCTCGTCTGCTGCGCAGACTTCGACCCACCCTACGGTTGAATCTCACTCGAACCGCAGCGCACGTACCGGATGCAGTCGCGAGGCCCGGTACGCGGGCAGCAGGCTGAACATCACCGCGATCAACAGTGCGCCGGCGTTCACCGCCGCGATGTTCACCGGCTCCAGATTCGTCGGGATTTCCTTGAAGTAGTACACGTCGCGCGGGAAGACCGCCGAGCCGGTGATCCGCGTGAGTTGCATCTCGATCTCGTTGATGTTGCGGGTGAACCACAACCCGAGCAGCGTGCCCGCGGCGCAGCCCACGGTGCCGAGCATCAGACCGTAACCGAGGAAGATCGCCATCACGCCGCGGCTCGACGCGCCGAGCGATTTGAGGATGCCGATGTCGCGGTACTTCTCGGACACGATCATCGTGAAGATCGCGAGGATGCTGAACCCGGCGACGCCGACGATCATGAACAGCAGCAGGTTCAGGATGCCGCGTTCGACGTCGATCGCGGCCAGGAGGGGCCCCTGCCGTTCCTCCCATGTCGCCACTTCGATCCCCGATTCGGGGATGAACAGCTTGCGGAGCTCGTTCGTGACGGCGAGCTTGTCCTTGTCGTAGTTCTTCAGCTTGAGTTGCACCGACGTGCAGCGGCCGGTCATGCCGCGGATCTTCTGGAAGTTTTCGAGCGGCACGTACACGATGCCCTGGTCGTACTCGCTCATCTCCGTCTTGATGTAATCGGAGACGATGAAGGTGCCCCACACGGGCTTGAAGTCGCCGCCGCCGATGGTGGTGATGGTCACGTCGTCGCCGGGCTTCAACACGGCTTCTTCCACCGTTTGGCCGGAGTCGTTGCGGAACCGCATGTGGGCGATGGTGTAGCCGGGGATGATGCCGGCGGGCTTCGCCTCCACGGCGGGCAGCCCGCCTTTCATGTCCGGTTCGGGAAGCGCGCCGGGCAGCGTCGGCAGCTTGAGCGGCTCCTGCTTCTCGAATCGCTTCTGCTTCCATTCGAGGCGTTGCTGCGCCTCCGGCGTCAGATCGAAATTCGGGTTCGGCGAACCCTGCTGCCGCACAAGGAACTCGGAGAAACCGCCGATCGCCGTGCGGCTTTCCGGATCGATGGCGATGACGCGCACCGGCTTGGTCATCATCTGCCCGCGGTATTCGAATTGCAGGATGGCGAAGACTTCGATGGTCGGCGTAACGGCGGCGATCTTGTCCGCGACCGGGCTGGCCGCGATCATCGCTTGGATTTCCTCCGGCGAGAGCGGAATCTGTTGCCCCGTGGCCGGATCCACGAGCGGATAACCTTCCTTGTCCGTCTTCACGAATCCGTCCATGCGGGCGGTATCCATCACCACGTCGGACACCATGCCGTGCATGCGGTCCTTCAGCTTCGTGGAGAAGCCGCTCATCACGGAGTTGACGACGATGAGCGTGGCGACGCCGAGCATCACGGAGACGATGCAGATGAACGCGAGGTAGCGCGTCTGGAGATAGCGGAGGCAGAGCAGCAGCTTGTACACGAGGGAATCCTTCCCGGCGCGCAGTGGGAACCCGCGGCGGCGGTTGTAGCAACTCCGGCAATCCGGGAAAAGACGAATCCTTCCCGGGCGAGCGTGGAACATTGGAAGGGAGTCGATGTGCGACCAACGGCAGGCCAGCCCGTGGAGCGAGCACGCCGAAGCTCGTTTCGGCCGGTCGCCGCCGGCGCGTTCAGCCGGCAACTGCATCAACACTTGCGGATGACGCCGGCCAGCACGCCGAGGATGCGAACGTCCTGCTTTTCGGGATCCACGAGGATCGGCTCCATCTCGCTGTTCATCGGTTCGAGCCGGATCTGGTTCTGCCGCCGATGGAATTTCTTGAGCGTCATCGCACGGTCCACCATCGCCACCACTTTCTGGCCGTTCTCCGCCGTCTCGGTGGGGCGGATCACGACGTAATCGCCGTCGGCGATCTGCCCGTCGATCATGGAGGTGCCGCGGACCTTCACCACGTAGAGGTCTTCCTTGTCGAAGAGGTCGCGGAACTCGAGGCGGTCGTCGGTGTCCGCGGCTTCGATGGCGCGGCCGGCAGCGACGACGCCGCGGAGCGGCAGGCTGAACCCGCCCGCGGACACGCCCGGGATCGTGATGCCGCGAGCCTGTGCCTTCTGCTTGTTCTTGTGCTTGGTGACGCGGTTGATGAATCCCTTCTTCTCCAGCGCCTTCAGGTGGCACATCACGCCGTTCGGAGACGAAATCGAGAATTCGTCGCAGATGTCGCGGATTGCAGGCGGGTAGCCCTTTCCTTCGATGTGCTTGCGGATGAAGTTGTAGATCTTCTTCTGTTTGTCCGTCAGCGATTCATCCGCCATGGCCGGCCTCCGGTTCCGGAGTGAAACACCTGTCCAGTGTGAATATGAGTATAGTATCGGCCCCGCAGGTTTGGAAGCGGAGTTATCGCGAAGACTCAAGCAAACCGGAAGCGAAAACGCTTCACCTTCGCACCTCCCGCGAGGTATCATTTCCCTCATGCCGACACGACGCGAATTGTTCCGATCCACGGCTTGCGGGTTCGGCCTGCTCGCACTGGCGGACCTGCTCACCGCCGCGGAGAAGCCCGCCGATCCGCTCGCACCCAAGGCCCCGCACTTTCCTGCGAAGGCGAAGCGCGTCATCTTTCTCTTCATGCACGGCGGGCCGAGCCAAGTCGACACCTTCGACTACAAACCGAAGCTGATCGCGGACAATGGCAAGCCGTTGCCGTTCCCGAAGCCGCGTGTCGTGTCCGGAGGCACCGGCAACCTGCTGCAGTCGCCGTTCAAGTTCAAGCAGCACGGCCAAAGCGGGGCGTGGGTTTCGGAACTGTTCCCGCACATCGCCACCCGCGTAGACGATCTCTGCTTCATCAAGTCGATGCACGGGTCGAACTCGCGGCACGGCGGGGCGCTCCTCGAACTGCACACCGGGTCGGACACGTTCGTGCGGCCCGCGATGGGCTCGTGGGTGGCGTACGGCCTCGGCACCGAGAATCGCGACCTCCCCGCCTTCATCACCATCTGCCCTACGCTCACCCACGGCGGGGTGAACAACTATTCGTCCGCGTTCCTGCCTGCGATTTACCAAGCCACGCCGCTCGGGAACGCCGGTACGCCCTCCGATCAGGTCGGCGTGCCGTTTGTGAAGGGCACCACGCCGCGCGATCAGCAGCGGCTCGAACTCGATCTGCTCGCGGACTTGAGCCGCACCACCGACCCGGAACTGGACGGCCGCATTCAATCATTCGAAATGGCGTTCCGCATGCAGTCCGCCGCACCGGCCCTGCAGGACCTCTCGAAGGAATCCGACGAGACGAAGAAGCTCTACGGCCTCGATGATCCCGCGACGGCGAACTTCGGCCGGCAATGCCTCATGGCTCGCCGCTTCGTCGAGGCCGGCGTCCGCTTCGTGCAATGCACGCACAGTTATAAGTGGGACCAGCACGAGAACCTGAAGAACGACCATACCAAGAACGCGAAGGAAGTGGACAAGCCCATCGCGGGCCTGCTCGCCGATCTGAAGCGGCGTGATTTGTTGAAGGACACGCTGGTGCTGTGGGGCGGGGAGTTCGGCCGCACGCCGGTGGCGCAGGGCACGAACGGCCGCGACCACAATCCGCACGCGTTCACGATGTTCCTCGCCGGCGGCGGCGTGAAGCCCGGCATCAGCCACGGCTCCACCGACGAGTACGGCTACTACTCGGTGGAGAAGAAGGTGCACTTCCACGACCTGCACGCGACGATGCTGCACCTGCTCGGCCTCGACCACCTCAAGCTGACGTACAAACACGCCGGCCGCAACTTCCGCCTTACGGACATCCACGGCGAAGTGGTGAAGGACATCTTGGCCTAACCGGAGGCCGACGAGGCCCGCTTCTTCTCGCTCCGAGCGCCACGAACACCGCCGGGTGAGGTCCGCCGTCATGCTCCTACCGTGGTGCGGCACATGTCCAGCAGGCGGTCCGCTGATCACGAGCGCGATCCCGCCGGCCGGCACGTTGAACTGCACGAGGATCAGCCCGATCAGCGGCAGCGAGCCGCCCGGCACGCCGGCCATGCCGCTCGCCGTCAGGATGCACAGCACCAAAGCAATGATCTGCTGTTCGGTGTCCAGCGTCACGCCGAAGGCTTGGGCGAGGAACAGCACGGTCACCGATTCGAAGAGCGCGGTGCCGTTGTGGTTCATCGAGGCGGAGAGCGGCAACACGAAGTTGGACACGTCCTTCGGCACGCCGAGGTCCTCTTCCGCACACTGGATCGCCGTCGGCAGCGTGGCGCTCGACGAACTCGTGCTGAACGCCGTGAGCATCGTGAGCCGGGCCTTCTTGAAGAACTCGATCGGCGACATCCCGCCGAGAAACTTCACGAGGAGCGGCAGCACGAGGAACTGGTGGATCGCGAGCCCGCCGAGCACCGTGAGCACGAAGGCGCCGAGCGAGACGAGCAGCGTGTAGCCGAGTTTTGCGGTGGTGGAGAACAGCAGCGCGAACACCGCGTACGGGGCCAACGCCATCGCCCAACGGATGATCACCTCCGTGAGCAGGCTGATGCCTTCGAGCAAGTTGATGACGGCCGCGGAGCGGTGCGGTTCGATGCGTGTCAAGGCGAAGCCCGTGAGCAGGGCCGTGAACACGATGGCGAGCATGTCCTTGTCGAGGAGCATCTTGAACGGGTTCGCGGGCACGATGTTCACGAACGTGTCGATGCCGAATTCCTTCTTCTGCTTCTTGGCCTCCTCGAGCTTCTCGTCCGCCTCTTTCTTGTACTCGGCCATGAGTTTGTCGCGGAGTTCCGGGCCGGCGGCGTGCCCGGGCTTGATCACGTTCACCATCGTGAGCCCGATCACGGCGGCGAACGCCGTGGTGACGAGGAAGTAGCCGATGGTCTTGATGCCGACGCGGCCGACGTTGGCGGTGCCGCCGAGCCGCGTGACGCCGAGTGCGAGCGAAGCGAACACGAGCGGGATGATCGCGAGGAAGAGCAGATGCAGGAAGATCTCTCCGGCCGGCTTGGCGAGGTACTTCACGATCCAATCCACGGGCTGCGCGGGGATCGTTCCGGCGTCCACCAGCGCGTACGCGGTGCAACCCGCGGCCGCGCCGAGGACCAACCCGCCGAGGATCTTCGTGTGCGAGACGTTCGCGGAAGCCATGTACGCCCGTGGGTTCGATTGGAGAGTCGGCTCAGAGTACACTCCGCAGCGATTCGCCACAATCCCCACGAACGGGTTCGTGTCGGAGACTCGATTTCCGTGGCTTCTTCCGCCCGATTCGTGCACAATAGCACCACAGTCACTCCTCTCCAGGAATCCGACCATGAATGGCGAATCGACGCGTCGCAGCTTCCTGAAATCTTCCGCGGCCGGCGTGGCGAGCGGAGCCGTGCTGCTGCCCGGCGCCTACGCCGCGGGCAACGACACGCTCCGCGTCGGGCTCGTGGGTTGCGGCGGCCGCGGCACCGGTGCCGCCAAGCAAGCCTTGCGGGCCGATCCCAACGTGAAGCTCGTCGCCATGTGCGACGCGTTCATGGACCGCCTCGACGACAGCCTCCGCGAACTCAAGAACATCAAGGACATCGCTGGCAAGATCGACGTGACCCCGGACAAGAAGTTCGACGGGTTCGAGGGGTTCAACAAACTGCTGAACAGCGGCGTGGACGTGGTGCTGCTGTGCACGCCGCCGGGCTTCCGCCCCATGCATCTGAAAGCCGCCATCGAGGCCGGCAAGCATGTGTTCTGCGAGAAGCCGGTGGCCGTGGATGCGACCGGCGTTCGCTCCGTGATGGAAACCGCGAAGCTCGCCAAGGAGCGGAACGTCAGCCTTTGTTCCGGCTTCTGCTACCGCTACGACCTCGGCAAGCGCGAAACGGTGAAGCGCATCCACGGCGGCATGATCGGCGACGTCGCCGCCATGCACATCACTTATCTCACCAGCCCGATCTGGCACCGCGGCTCCAAGCCCGAATGGACGGACATGGAGTATCAGATGCGCAACTGGTACTACTTCACGTGGCTCAGCGGCGACTTCATCGTCGAGCAGCACTGCCACAACTTCGACAAGGCCTCGTGGGTGTTCAAGGGCGAGATGCCGATCGCCTGCACCGGCGTCGGCGGCCGGCAAGTGCGAACGGACGCGAAGTTCGGCCACATCTATGACCACTTCTCCGTGGCGTTCGAGTACAAGAACGGCGCCCGGCTCTTCTCCACGTGCCGCCAGATGGGCCAGTGCACCGGCGACGTGAACGACTACGTGATGGGCACGAAGGGCACGGCCCAACTCATGAAGCACACCGTGAACCCGACCGGCGGCCCGGCATGGGAACTCGGCGACGAATCGTACAAGGACATGTATCAGGTGGAGCACGACGAACTGTTCGCCGGCATCCGCTCGGGCAAGCTCGTGAACGACGGCGAGAGCGCCGCCCACAGCACGCTCATGGCGCTGATGGCCCGCGAAGCCGCCTACTCGGGCAAGCGGCTGACGTGGAAGGACATGATGAACTCGAAGCAGAACCTCGCCCCGGCGAAGTACGACATGGCATCCGCCCCGCCCGCGATGAGCACCCCGCTGCCGGGGATCTATCAGTTCTCGTGAGACGGACCAACGAGCCGCCGGGGGCACCCCGGCGGGCTTGTGGGCGACCCTACGAGACCATCAGTTCTGGATAGCGGGCGATCGCCGATGCGGGCGTTGCTGGTCGCCCTCGGGTCTGTGCCGTGAGTTTTGACAAGCCGTTCCGAACACGGAGTCAGTCTCGCTTATTCCGCACTCATCTCCTCCGTCAAGATCGCGTCGGTGTGGACGTTCTGCACATCGTCGTGGTCGTCTAACGCGTCGATGAACCTCACCACCTTGCGGCCGGTTTCGACGTCGATTTCCTTCTGCATCTTGGGCAGGTACTTCACCTCGGCTTCGACGGTCTCGACACTCGCT